>DATFZF010000065.1:0-23946 GCA_035314705.1 Steroidobacteraceae bacterium
GAATTGATAGTGCCACGCCATGTGAATGTTGATCACGAGATCGAGTGGATCGAGTTCCAGACAGCGTCGGCTTGCGCTCAGAGATTCCTCGGTGCGGCCCACGGCAGTCAGAAAATGGGAGTACCAATGGTGGCACACGGCATAGTTTGGATTTAGTTCGAAGGCGTGCTTGAATTGCGCCTCGGCCGTTCCCCAGTCCCAGTCATGGTGGGTGGTGCGGTAAGCAAGTGTCGTGTGTGCTTCAGCCAGACGGTTGTCGAGCTCCAGCGCCTTTGTCGCCGCCTCTTTCGCTTTTGCCATGGCCTCGATTGGGCGCAGGGTTCCATTCTCCCAGGACCCCAAGGTGACATAGCAATCGGCAAGTCCAGCGCGTGCACGCGCGAAGGTTGGTTCCTTGACGATCGCCTGCTCAAAGCTTTCGATGGCTTTCGCAATGCCCTGAGGTCGCTGCGCCCAGTAGAATCGGCCCTTCAAATATAGATTGTACGACTCCAGACTTTCATGCTTCTTTGCCAGAACCGCCACCCTTTCCTTGGCAAGCAGCTCCACTTTCAGCTGTTTTACGATGGCGAGCGTGATCTCGTCCTGAATGGCGAAAACGTCCGTCATTCGACGGTCATATCGCTCGGACCAGAAATGAAAACCGTTGCCGGCGTCAATCAGCTGGGCCGTGACCCGGAGTCGATCGCCCACTTTTTGTATGCTGCCCTCCAAGATCGTGTCGACGTTGAGCAGGCGCCCGATCTCGCGGACGTCGATTTCCTTGCCTCTAAATGAGAATGCGGAACCGCGGGCGACAACGAAGAAACCCTTGATCTTTGTCAATGCATTGATGAGTTCTTCCGACAGCCCTTCACAAAAATAGTCGTTCTCCGCGTCAGTGCTGAAGTTGAGAAAAGGCAGGACGGCAATTGAAGGCATTCGTTGACCTGATCGAACCTCGGCGCCCGTGTGGGTGTCGATTCGTTGCTGCTGCGCAAGGTGAAGTAGCCGTTCGCGGGCGGCAGGCTCGTTCTTGAGCCGCAGCACCGGGAGGAAACGCGCTTGCACCGTCGCGAGGTTGGGTAAGCGCAAATTCTGTTCAAGACGGCTGATTTGCGCATCGCTGTATCCGACCGCAATTGATAGTTGCGTTTGCGTCAGTCCGGCGCGCCGTCGCAGGTACCGAAGCAACTCGCCGAAAGTTGTCAACTTGTCGAGGATTTCCGAGGGAATCGATGCGTCCATGTTCCCAGTCCATCCGAGGCCTTTTGCACCTTAAACGGCAGAGCGAAGGGTATTTTTCCTGGTTGGAGAATTCTTGGCAAGAAATGTCAGGTCGAACCGCGCTCGGGCGGCTAGTTTGCGTGAAGTGTCGCGTTCAATGGCGCGCTGGCGCATGAACCACTGCTCCGACAGCAGGCGCACCTACAGGATGATCCCGGCCTAATTGACTATAAATTTCGCGAGAAAACAAGCCATAGGAGAATTGAGATGAACAGAAAGACGAAGGCTCTATTGGGCAGTGCTCTGGCCGCTTCTATCACCGTCGGCCTCGCGGTGGCCACTCCAACGATTGGCGCTTGGTACAACGTTATTCTGTCGACGGGCACGGCGGAACAAGATATCCATACCCATGCTCATCTGGTGCTCCCCGGAATGAGCGAGGATTTCAGTGCAGTATTGGTGACGGAGGGCGCCTCAAACATCATTCAGCAGGAAGTCAAATTTTCACCGGGCGGCACCACGGGATGGCACACGCACCCAGGCATCGTGCTGCTCACTTTGGCCGCCGATTCCGGTCCCGTTGACTGGTACGACTCCAAGTGCGGAAGGACGGTCTACAACGCGGGAGACTCCTGGACAGAGGGCACGAAGCTGCATGATGTCGTGAATCGTGGCTCGACCGATGTGCACTTTCTGGTCACGTATATCGTGGCAAAAGACGTCAACAAGCGCACGGATCAAGCTGCCCCGCGGTGCGCAGCCGCGCTCGGTCTGATGTAGGACTTTGACAGCTCAGGGCCGGGGACAGCACGTCGCTGCCCCGGCCACGGCCTCTGCATCCAGCGCCAATCGCAAACCTCAGCGGTGGCAGGCATTTCGTGCGCCCCACAGGCAGGTCATGGCCGGCTGGGGCCCGTGGCGTCGTCAGCGACCGCCAGCGCGTGGGGCTGGCTTTGCAGCGAGCGCCTCGGCTTCCGCGAGCATGGCATCGAGTGACGCGCGTGACATGAGCTTGCCGCCCAAGATGACCGCGCGGATGGACGTGCTGTTATGAATATCGGCGAGCGGGTCTCGGTCGAGAAGCACTAAGTCGGCAACCTTGCCTACCTCGACGGTTCCGCGACGCTGTGCCTGTCCCATGAAGCGTGCGGGGGCGATCGTCGCAGCTTGCAGCGCCCCCATGGGCGACAAGCCCGCCTCCACCAGCAGCGAAAGTTCGTCGTGAAGGCTGAAGCCTGGAAATACATACGGATTGTAGACATCACTGCCCGCCAGGATGCCAACACCAGCCCGGTACATGCGCCCGACGAGCTTGAGCTCTTCCGGAAACTCGCGGTGAGCGTCGGCCCAAATCCCAGCGGTCCTTCCCTTCACGGTCTTCTCGCTGAAATCCTTCCAAAAATCGCGCGTATCGCTCGGAACGTATTTCAACCACTCCTTGTGCATGAAATTGCCGTCGTCAAGATGTTCATAAGATCGATTTACGACCAGGGTCGGGCACTGCCATGTACCATTCTTGATGAATCGGGCGAACAGCGATGCGGCCTTGGACTCGTCATAGGCCGCTTCTGCGCGCAGATCCCGCCGGAGAAAATCGCCCGGTTGGACATACTTCACGGCGAACAATGTCTCTTCATCGGAGGAAGCACCAAGTGCCACGCCTGTCAGATGTTCGATGCTCTTTTGACCCGCGTCAGACGCCTCCTCCACTCTGATCGCATCGGGCACATGTCCCGCGTAGGAAATTCCGAGCTTGTGGGCTTCATCGGCGATCGCGAAGTAGGCGTCGCGGGGCACACCGTCATAAACCTTAATGAAATCCGCTCCGTTTGCCTTGTAACGATCGACGGCCGCGCGTGCCTGCGCCGCATCGACGACGGCGACACTTCCAGGCCACGTGGGTTTTGGTCCGTCGATGATGGGGCTAGCGAGGTATGCGCTCGGTGACGGCTTGTCGTATTTGGCGTGCTGCGCACGCCACGCGTTGGCATCCTCAGGTCCCCACATCACGCGCACGCCGACGACACCGTTGACCAGATACAGCGGATACATCCACGTCTTGCCGCCCGGCTTGCCTCCAGACTCGGTAGCAAAGGCGTGCACGTGCATGTCCCAGAGGCCCGGGATCAGAAACTGCCCTCGGCCGTCGACGAGCTGTGAGCCTGCAGGAGCCTTGACCTTCTTCCACGGGCCGATCGCGGCGATCTGATCTTGCTCGATCACGACGGTCATACCGGGTTGTGCAGCCTGGCCGGTGGCGTCGATCACCGTGACGCGTTGGATGACGAGCGAATCTGCCCACGCCAGAGGACACAGCAGAGTAGATAGGAAGGCGCAGAGGACGCGCATGCAGTAGCCCTCCCGATGACATTGTTGTAAGACGCGCTTTTGTGCAGCATACATCCGACCGGGCGGCCGCTTTGGAGAAGTTCAATGCGTTAGACCACCGACCGGTCCATTGGCCGCTTATCGCCGGTCACGTCTCTATTCCGTGTAGGCCCAAAACCGGTCGGGTAAGTCGCGCGATTAAGCGGGAACGTACGTCAATCTAATCACACCGTCGCCAACGAGATCGCTGGCCACAAGGCGGAGCGGCGGCCGGGGGCCGGCGAAGAATGGCGTGCCGTGACCGAGGACGAAGGGGCGAAAGTAGAGTCGATACTCATCAACAAGACCAAGGTCGGTCAGGCTTCGCGCTAGGTCTGGTCCGGCGACGTCAATCTCCCCGACGAGCCGAGCCTTAAGCTCGCGCAGCACGGTGCAGGCGTCACTCTGGACCAGCGTGGCGTTGGGGCCGACCGAGTTCAAGGAGCGCGACACAACCCACTTTGGTAGGCTGCGCCACGCCGCTGCGAAGTCGCGATCTTCCGCGTCCCACTCGGGCTGGTCTTCGTCCCAAAAACGCATGATCTCGTACGTGCGGCGACCATACACACAGCCGGCTAGGTCGCGGACGCGCTCTACGAAGTGACGAGAGAGCGCCGGACCAGGTGGCCCCATTTCCAGGTGGTTGACGTAGCCATCCAAGGACTGCTGCAAACCGAATACAAGCTTTGCCATGTTCTCCCCCAGCCCGCGAACTCCTGGAGCCGCTACAATTTCTTGGCCACTGCCACCAGCTGATCGAGCGCCTTGCCCCAACCCTGAGAAAATCCCATCTGTTCGTGCTTCTTGCGGGCCTCTTCGTCGCCGTGAATTACGAGTGCCGTGTACTTGGTTCGTTCCCCAACCGACTCCAGCGAGATGACCGCTGTCATCAAAAATGAATCCGCCGAATTTTCGGCGGAACGCCGCGGCCGGTAACCCGGTCCCAAAGCGCCGGTCCAGACGAGCTTTTGGTTCTCGACGATCTCGAGATAACAACCCGCATTGGAAAACTCCTGCCCCTCCGGCCCCTTCATGACCGTGCGGAAGATACCCCCGGGACGCAGGTCAATTTCGCAGTCCACCGTCTGCCAGGGCACGGGCGTGAACCACTTTTTAAGGAGTTCTGGATTCGTCCATGCCCGCCAGACGAGTTCCTTGGGAACATCGACGACGCGCTCCAAGACAAGGTCGAGCTTGGGATCCGGTTCATGAACGATTGGGTGCTTCATCGCCACTGCTCCTTGAGATCAATCGGCTGGATCGAGACGAACTTACTTTGCCGGCCAGGGATCCGCCCAAGCCGGAATTCGCATCAGCCCGGCGATCCAGCGCGCAATATTGGGCGACGTTTCCAGAGGCATGGCCGATTCCCGCCAATAGGTCGCCATAGAAGCCAATTGGAAATCGGCAATGGTGAGCCTTCCACACGCCACATAGTCCCGACCTGCCAAGTGATCGTCCAGAACTCGGGCGTACTTCGCCAGATCCCCTTCCCGCGACTTCAAAGATACGGTGTCGGGCGGACCCATCCCGAATGTGGCCTTGACCACGTGCTCGAAGTAGAACGGCCCTACGACGGTCGACCAGTGGCAATCGTTCCAGGACAGCCAGCGCAGCACCTCGACCTGCTCCGCAGGATTGTTTGCGGGCCACATGTCGGAGCCGCTCTTGATGCAGAGGTAGGCCATGATCGCCGAAGCCTCCCATAGCACCTTGTCGCCGTCGACCAGCGTCGGCACCTTCATGTTGGGATTGAGACGCGCGTAGTCGGGCGATTTGAGTCCGCCCGCCATCAGGTCGAGCTCCACCAATTCCGCCTCGATGCCCAGATGCTTGACCAGTGCCAGCACCCGCATCGGCGCCTGCGCCTTGATCCAGTAGATCTTCATTGCGGTTCTCCCATTGCGCGCCGCTTCGGTTCTTTGCTCGGGGTCCGCATGGCCTCCGGCATCTCGTCACTCATGGCCGTAGGCCTGCTGCAGCCGATGGATGTCGATCTTGTCCATCGTCAACATGGCTTGCATGACTCGCGCCGCTTTACGGGTGTCGCGATCGGTGAGCAGGGTCACGAGTGTCCGCGGCACGATTTGCCAGGACAGTCCGAACTTGTCCTTCAGCCAGCCGCACCGGCCGGGAGAGCCCCCTTCGGACAGGCGTGCCCAGAGCTCATCCACCTCGGCCTGATCGGCGCAATCCACGCTAAGGGAGATGGCCTCGGTAAACGGATACTGCGGGCCGCCGTTGAGGGCCTGAAACTCCTGTCCTTCCAACTCGAAGCGAATGACGAGTACCTTGCCCGTGAACTCCGGCATGGCGTCGCCGTAGCGCGAGATCTCCAGAATTCGCGAGCGCCGGAAAATGCTCATGTAGAGCTTGACCGCTTCTTCGGCATTGAAATTGAACCACAAGCAGGGTGTGATTTTCTGACGGTCGGTCATCGGACGCTCCTCGAGAATTCAGCGAACCTAAGGTGGCGGCGCCTCATGTCTTGGCCTTCGAGATCTGATCCCGTGCCGGCCCAAACAGACATCTCAAATAGCGCCGCAGGTGGGCCAGGCTCTCGCGCACCGTGTCCGGGCTTTGCCTTGCCTTTGCAAAAATGAACGCCCCCTGCAGAACGGTTTGAATGAAACAGCCCACGCTTTCGGCGCTCCACGCAGCCCTGGGCGCGTAGAGCTTCTTGGCCGCTTCGACGTCGCGCGTGAGTTCGGCAATGTGCGAGGACATGCCTCGATCGCAGGCCGCGCGGATGTCCGCGTGGGTGGCGTAAGTTTCCTGAACCAGTGTGCCGAGGAGGCAGGTGTAGTCCGGCAAGTCGCCGGTGAGGATCGCCTCGCGAAAGTCCACATAGCCGAGCAGCCGATCCAAGGGGTCTTTGGCCCTGTGGTACGGCGCCGCCGCGAACAGCCCCTCCGTCATCGTCTCCCAATGAGCCACCGCGGTGAGCGCGAGTTCGTCCTTGCCCTTGAAATGATGAAAGAAGCTGCCCTTGGTCACTCCCGCTCGATGGCAGATGTCTTCGACCGTTGTTCCCGCATAACCCTTGGCCCGAATGACCTGCAGGGCCGCTTCCAGGAGCTTGGTCTTCGATTCGTGCTGAAGTTGAACGGCCATGCTTCGTCCAAATACCGAGTAACGAGGACCATACCGACCACTCGGTATGATGTCAAGCGCAAGTGCCGCCGCTCGCAAAATCCGCCGACCCAGAGTCGGCTGCTGCCTGGCGGCAATTGCACGGACTCGATAGTCTCCAGGGACGCCGCGCCGCGACCGGATTCCCGTGCGGCTAGCCCTGCAAGGAGGTTTGAGTGACTGAAGATTTCACGTTGTTCGACCTGAGCGGTCGGGTCGCCGTCGTGACCGGCGGCAATCGCGGCATCGGCCGCGCGATCGCACTTGGACTCGCCCGCGCCGGTGCGTCGGTGGCGGTGCTGGCGCGCAACGAGGAGGCCAACGCCCTCGTCCTCGCGGAACTCGAGGCGCTCGGCAACCCAGCGCTCGCTCTGCAGCTCGACGTAACGGACCGTGGTGCGCTCGCCGCCGCGATTGATCAAGTCGAACGGGAACTGCACGGGATCGACATTCTCGTCAACAACGCCGGCAACGCCATTCCGGTAGGTGGGTTACTGAACGAAACCGCCGCCAGCTGGGACGCCACCATCGCAACCCACTTGAATGCGAGTTTTCTCATGTCGCAGTTGGCGGCAAAGTCGATGCTCAATCGCGGGCGCGGCAAGATCATCAACCTGGCGAGCATGTACTCGTTCTTCGGATCGAGCATCGTGCCGGCTTACAGCGCCGCCAAGGGCGCCATCGTTCAATTGACGAAGTCCATGGCAATCGATCTCGCTCCACATAATATTCAAGTCAATGCAATCGCGCCGGGATGGATCGAGACGGATATGACGGCAAGGATTCGGAACTCGCCGATGAATGAGGAAATCATATTGCGCACGCCGGCTGGCCGATGGGGGCAGCCGGACGAGGTTTCGGGTGCGGCCATCTTCCTGGCCTCCCGCGCCGCCGATTTCATAACCGGTGCGACGCTTGCCGTCGACGGCGGTTACTCCATTCGTTAGCGGTGGGCCCCTATGGGCCCAGGGCCCAGGACTAGGCTCTGAGCTCTAGGCTGCCATCGATGATGCTGAGTTCCCTGAGCGCGGCGTGCGCTTCGGCCGCCCCGCGCACTCGAATAGCATGCATGCCGAATCTTCGCGCCGCCTCGATGTTGAGAGGGTTGTCGTCGAAGAACAGCACCTGATGGGGCAGGCACTCCAGCGAATCCACCACATGCTCGAACGCATCCGTGTCGGGTTTGATCCGTCCGGTCAAATGCGATACGAACTGGGTGTCGAACGCCGTGCCGAGCTGCATGTCATCCTGCACGCGCGGCCAGTGCAGAGCATTGCTGTTCGAAAGCACTGCGCGCTGATAAGAACGCGGAATGAGCGCGAGCATTTCCAAGGTACCCGGATAAAGCCCGGTCGGCCATGCCGTGAACGACTCCAAGAATCGCTGCGGTTCGACGGGAAGGCCGAACTCTGCAATCACGCCGGCCGCAAACCGGCCGGCATCGATCTTCCCGGTTTCGAACTGCCGCACCGATGTCGATTGCAGCCATCTGCGCCAAAGCTCGTCGACGCCGACGCTCGGGCCGAGCCAGTCGAGCATGACCTCCACGCCGCCGAGCTGCACGAGTACGCCGCCTACATCGAACAGCAAGACGCGAATTTCCTTTGGCGAGCCCGCGGTCGTCATAGACCTCTCAGGCCACCTCGAACAGGCCGGCCGCTCCCATGCCGCCGCCGATGCACATCGTCGCCACCACGTATTTGACGCCGCGCCGCTTGCCTTCGATCAGCGCGTGACCGACCAGCCGCGACCCTGAGACGCCATAGGGGTGCCCGACGGCGATCGCGCCGCCGTCGACATTGAGTCGATCGGCGGGAATACCGAGCCGGTCGCGGCAATAAATGACCTGCACCGCGAACGCCTCATTCAATTCCCACAACCCGATGTCCTCGACGCGCAGCCCCGCTTTGGCCAGGAGCTTCGGCACTGCGAACACCGGGCCGATCCCCATTTCGTCCGGTTCGCAGCCTGCGACTTGAAAGCCGCGGAAGATGCCGAGTGCGCTCAGGCCTTTCTTCTCCGCCCGTTTTGCGTCCATGACGATGCACACCGACGCGCCGTCGGAGAATTGACTGGAATTGCCCGCCGCGATGACGCCGCCTGGCAGTGCCGGGCGAATCTTCGCCACGCCTTCGTAGGTGGTATCGGGCCGAATGCCCTCGTCGGCTGCGATGGTGACTTCCTGGGTCCCGATGGTGCCGGAGTTCCTGTCGGCCACCGCCATCACGGTGGTCATCGGCACGATTTCAGCGCTGAACCGGCCGGCTTGGGCCGCCGCGGCGGCGCGCAGCTGACTTTGCACGCCGTATTCGTCCTGCAGCTGCCGCGGGATATTGTAGCGTTTGGCGACATTTTCCGCGGTCTGCAGCATATTCCAATAAATTTCGGGCTTGTGCTCCGCCAGCCATTGTTCCTTCAGCATGCGCAGATTGGCTTCATTTTGTATGCAGGAAATCGATTCGAGTCCGCCGGCCGCGTAGATCTCGCCCTCACCCGCGATGACTCGCTGTGCCGCGAGCGCGATGGTTTGCAGCCCGGTGGAGCAAAATCGATTCACGGTGAGGCCGGCGGTCGTGACGGGACAGCCCGCGCGCAGCGCCACCTGCCGCGCCACGTTCATCCCCGCCGCTCCCTCCATGAAAGTGCCGCCCACGATGACGTCCTCGACCTCCTTGGGATCGAGCCGGGCGCGCTGCATCGCATGCTGCAAGACGTGTCCGGTAAAGGTCACGGGATGCGTCATGTTGAGCGCACCGCGCCAGGATTTCGCGAGCCCGGTCCGGGCGGTTGAAACGATTACGGCATCCGTCATGACTGGTTTCCCCAACTGGCGAAGGTTTTTCCCTCTCTGCTGAGCCGTTCGAGCAAAGGCGCCGGCTCCCAGGCGTCCGGCTGGTAGCCGTTCGCGAATGCACGCATCGCGCGCAAAATGTTGGGCAGGCCCACCGTGTCGGCATAGAACAGCGGCCCGCCGCGAAAATCGGGGAATCCGTAGCCCGTCAAGTACACGACGTCGATATCCGAGGCGCGCAGTGCGATGCCTTCCTCCAGGATGCGCGCGCCTTCGTTGATCAGGGAATACAGGGCGCGCTGCACGATCTCTTCGTCGCTCACCTTGCGCCGCGACAGCCCCAGTCGGGCAGACTCTTCCAGCACGATTTTGTTGACCAGGTCGGAAGGATTCGGCGTGCGGTCTGCCGGCTTGTAGTCGTACCAGCCGGCGCCGGTCTTTTGACCGAAGCGTCCGAGTTCACAGATGCGATCCGGGGTCTTGGAGAACACTCGGTCCGGATACTCGGCATAGAGGCGTTTGCGGATGTACCAGAGGATATCGTTTCCCGCCAGATCGCTGACGCGAAACGGCCCCATCGCAAAGCCGAATTTTTCCATGGCCTTGTCGATTTGCTGCGGCAACGCCCCCACATCCAGCAGCAGTTCCATCTGGCGGAAATACGCATTCATCATGCGGTTGCCGATGAATCCGTCGCACACCCCGGAGATCACACCGACTTTCTTGATTTGCTTGGACACGGCCATGCTGGTGGCCACGACATCGATGGCGCTGGTCGCGCCGCGCACGATTTCGAGCAATTTACTGACATTCGCCGGACTGAAGAAATGCAGCCCGATCACATCCTGCGGTCGGTGCGTAAATTGCGCGATCTTGTTCACGTCCAGAGTCGAGGTATTCGATGCGAGGATTGCTCCGCTCTTCGCGACCTTGTCCAGCTGCTCGAACACCTGTTTCTTGACTTGCATGTCCTCGAACACCGCTTCGATGATGAGGTCGGCACCCTTGATGTCGTCGTACGACAGCGTTCCGGTGATGTGCTTGATGCGTTTGTCGAATTCGTCTTGCGTCAGCCGCCCCTTCTTCAGGGTGCTTTCATAATTCTTCCTGACGGTGCCGAGCCCCTTGTCGAGCGCGGCCTGGGTGGTCTCTAGCACCGTGACCGGAATTCCGGCGTTGGCAAAATTCATCGCGATTCCGCCGCCCATGGTGCCGGCGCCGATCACGGCGACCGACTTGATGGCGCGCAATGGCGTGCCGCTCGGCACGTCGGGAATCTTGGCGGCGGCGCGCATCGCAAAGAACGCGTGCCTCAATGCCTTGGATTCGGGACTGTTCAGCAATTCCATGAACAGGGAGCCTTCGATTTTCATTCCCTCGTCGAAGGTCTTGGCCGCGGCCGCCTCGATGGCGTCGATGCACTTGAGCGGTGCCGGATAGTTCTTGGCGAGCGGCGCCACGGCGCCGCGTGCGAAATCCAAGAATGCCTCCACGTTCGGAAAATTGATCTTCGCGTCGCGCGCTTTCTTCAACGGCATTTTCTCGGCGATCACGCGCTGGGCGGTGGCGACGGCTGCGGGCAGGACATCGCCGTCGGCGATCGAGTCCAACAACGCGGTTTTCGCCAATTCGCGCGCGCTAACGGGATTGCCGCTCACGACCATGTTCAGCGCTCGCTCGACGCCCACCAGTCGCGGCAACCGCTGCGTGCCGCCCGCGCCCGGCAGCAGGCCGAGCTTGACCTCGGGCATTCCAAGCTGTGCCGACGCGGCGGCAACCCGGTAATGGCACGCCATGGCGAGTTCCAATCCTCCGCCGAGCGCAAGTCCATTGATCCCCGCGACCACCGGTTTGGGTGAGCTTTCGATCTGCGCCAATAAATCCGCCAAGGACGGGCTCGCGGACATGGCGGGCAGACCGAATTCGCCGACATCGGCGCCGCCACAAAATGCGCTGCCGGTTCCGGCTATCACCACGGCGCGAATCGATTCATCGGCAGTCGCACGCTCCAGGCCGTCGGCGATGGCGGCCCGAAGTCCCAGACTCAGGGCGTTGACCGGCGGATTTTTCAGGGTGATGACGGCGACGGCGCCCTGTGAAGTATAGTCAGCGAATGCCATGCGCTCTCCTTGTTAGAAGGCGAAGTATACTGCTTTGTTGAAACGGCACCTTTCACCGCTTGCAATGGTCTCGGCGGCGTTGCTGCTGATTTGGTGCGTCGGCATGTTCGGGCGCGGTTACTGGACTCCCGATGAACCGCGCGAGGCGGACATCGCCTGGCGCATGAGTTGGCAGGCGGAGAAGGCGGTTCCGTTGTTGGCGGGCGAAGCGTTTTGCGAGAAGCCTCCGCTGACGTATTGGCTTAGCGCAGCGCCGATCCGGCTCTTCGGGGCCCAGGCCTGGGCCGCCCGCCTGCCCAATCTGCTGTATGCCCTGATCTCGGCGCTTGGCGTCGGCTTGTTGGCTTACGTCAGCGCGGGCCGCGTCGCGGGCATCGTGGGCGCGGCCGCCTTCGGCACCTTGCTCCTCTCGTACCAGGTCGCGATCTGGCTTGCGACGGATGCGCCGCTGCTCGCCGCCGTGTCGATCGCGCTGTTGGGCGCGTACCGGGGCTTTTATGCCGAGAGTTCTCGCGGCCGCCTGCGCGGCTACCTGTTGATGCATGCCGCCTTGGGAGCGGGGTTTCTTTGCAAGAGCGCGGTGGCCTGGATGGTCCCGGCGATGGCCCTGCTCACTCTGGCCATCTGGGAGAAGCGCTGGCGCGAGCTTCTGCGTTGGGAACTTTACTTGGGACTGTTGCTGCAGGCGGCGATCATTCTCAGCTGGGTATGGTTCGTGTACGTGGGCACGGACGGGCCCGCTCACTTGAAAGTGTTTTTTTGGAACAATTTGGTCGGCCGATTCACCCGCGTAGATGCGCCGAGCGAGTTGCAGTACGCGGCCGCTCACCGCAATTCTCCGGGCAAATATCTCATCGAGCTGCCGCTGTACCTCGCCCCGTGGACCCTGTTGGTCATCGCCGCCGCGCGCCGCGCCTGGCGCCGGCGTGCAACCGCGCTCGATGATTATCGTCCGGTGCGTTTCGCTCTCGCCGCCTCACTGCCGCCGCTCGCGATTCTGTCGGTGGCGGCAACCGCGCGCAACATCTACTACGCCCCGGCGCTGCCCGGCGTCGCGCTGCTGCTCGCCTGGTGGGCGCGGGAAATTCTGCCGCAGCCGGACCGCTTTGATGTCCGCGCGTTGCGCGCCACTTCCGTTCTGCTGCTCCTGGGCGTGGCCGTGTTCGCGGCCGCATTGGCGCTGATTGGCTACGACGCCTGGAACACCATGGCTTCGCACTCGGACTACGTCATGATCTCGGCAACCGGCTTGATCGTTGCCGCGGTGCTCGCGTTGCGTGCGTGGGCGGCGGCCCGCGATCGAGTGCCGCATGCACTGTGGTCGCTGCTGTTGGCCTATTGCGCTTTGCTCGTGGCTCCAGCGTCGCAGGTATACACCCAAGTCGATACCTGGCAGGATCTAAAATCGGTCGCCAGCGCGATAGAACACCATGCGGCGGGCAAGCCGTTGATTTTATTTGCGCCGGATGAGACGACTCGGGCGATGATCGACATGTACGCAAGGACCGGCGTCGTCCTGCTGCCCGGGCCGATCGACGCTGCCGCCGTCGATCGTTTGCGAGCAGCGGCGGCCGCCGCACCGCAAAGTCTCGTCGTCGTTCAGCTCCAGGTGCGGCCCCCCGGCCGCGCAAAACTCCTGGTGCAGCGGCTGACGAGCCGCCTGGGACTGCGCCGCGGCGGCACGGGGCAACCGGCGGACGCCGAGCCGGAGCCGGCCTGGGCCGGCGCGGCGCACTTAAGGGTGGCGATGACCTATTCGCTGCCGAATGGCCGCCGCTACGCCCTGCTCGAAGTACAACCGTAGCCTCAAGCGGTCGGCGAAGCCGCGAGCAGCCCGCGGTACAGCGCATCGTATTTGAGGATTTGCCGAGTCCAGGAAAAGTCCTGCGCCATCGCGTTTTGCATCAGCTGCCGCCAATGGTCCGGCTCGCCGTACCAATCAAGCGCGGTCCGGATGGCCCAGCGCACGGCAGGAGCATCGTAGTCGTTGAACACGCAACCGGTGCCGGCACCGCTGCCGGAATCGAAATGCTGTACGGAATCGGCAAGGCCGCCCGTGTTGCGCACGATCGGAATGGTGCCGTAGCGCAAACTGTACATCTGATTCAAACCGCAGGGCTCATAGCGTGAAGGCATCAGGAAAATATCGCTGCCGGCCTCGATCAAGTGAGCCAGGAATTCATCGTATCCCGAGCGGAACGCGACGCGCGCCGGGAAGCGCTGCATCAGCCCTTCGAAAAATGCCACGTATTGAGGATCGCCGCTGCCCAATACCAACAAACCGAAATCCCGCTCCTGCAGCATCACCGGCAGTGCGTCGAACAGGAGATCGATGCCCTTCTGTTCGGCGAGACGGGTGACCATCCCGACCACGGGCCGCGAGGCCGCAATATCGAGGCGAGTGGCGGCGATCAGCAAGTCCTTGTTCATCCGCTTGCCCTGCAAATCGTGCGGCCCGAAGTGCGCCTTCAAATAAGGATCGTGCCGCGGGTCCCATTCCCGGTAATCGACCCCGTTCAATATGCCGACCACCGGGTCCCTGCGCGCCCGCAGCGTCGCCTGCATGCCCATTCCGAGCGGCCCATCGCAGATTTCGCGCGCATAAGTCGGGCTCACGGTCGTCACCCGATCGGCGAACTTTATTCCGATTTTCAAGGAGTTGATGATCCCACGCGCCAGGTCGTCGGCGTCCAGCCACGACTCTGGAGCAGCAAGTCCCAAGTCGGCGGCCGCGGCACTCGGCATGATGCCCTGATAGCCGATGTTATGAATCGTCATCACCGAACGCGCGCGCGCCAGCAAGGGGTCGGACGAATACAGGGTCTTCAAGTACAGCGGCAGCGATGCCGTGTGCCAATCGTTGCAATGAAAAATATCCGGCGCAATTCCGAGGCGCCGGCAGCTCTCGAGCGCGGCCCGCGTAAACAGCAGAAATCGCCTGTGCTCGTCGGGATCGGCGGTATAGAGGCTTGCACGGTCGTAGAGCGCGGGACAGTCGATGAAATACATGGCGGCGTCCGTGCCGGGGAAGCTCGCGGTCTGCAGGGAGAAGCGATACTCCGTGCCGCCGATGATGAGCGGGAGTTGTTGGACCCCGAGTACCGGCTGCAGTTCCGGGTGTGCCGTTCGTACCGCGGCGTAAAGCGGCATGAAGGCGCTCACTTCGTGGCCCAGCAGCCGGAGGCTCGACACCAGAGCGCCCGCGACGTCGGCGAGTCCTCCGGTTTTTGCGTACGGCAATATCTCCGAACTCAAGATGCACAGCTTCAATGCGGCCATGATCAGAAGTCTAACAAACGGCGCCGGCGCCGCGAGAAAACGTGCATGCGATTGCCGAGTGTGGCAGGCTGGGATCGCGCTGGGGGGCTGATTCGCGATTGCTCTTAAGTGGGCCAGGATTAGGTATGCGGCACGCTGCTCGTAACAACACCGGACGCTATGTGAGCCGATTGACCAGCGGCACGCTGGCGGTGGTCATGGCGGGAGGACGCGGCGAACGCCTCAAAGCGCTCACCCAGCACCGCTGCAAACCCGCGACGCCGTTCGGCGGCAAATTCAGAATCATCGACTTTGTCTTGTCGAACTGCGTCAACTCCGGTATCCGTCAAGTCGCGGTGCTGACCCAGTACAAGGCGCAATCGTTGATCCAGCACATCCAACGCGGCTGGAGCTATTTGCGCGGTGAACTCGGTGAATTCGTGGAATTGATTCCGGCGCAGCAGCAAATCGGCGCGCACTGGTATCGCGGCACCGCCGATTCGGTGTACCAGAATCTGGAGTTCATCCGGTCGCACAACCCGACTCACGTGCTGGTCTTGGCGGGCGATCACATATACAAAATGGACTACGGTCCGATGATCGCCTATCACGAACAGTGCGAAGCCGATATCACCGTCGGCGTCGTGGACGTGCCGCTGGAGCGCGCCCACGAATTCGGCATCATGACCACCGATGACACCAATCGCGTCGTCAAATTCGCGGAAAAGCCGCAAAACCCGGATCCGATCATCGGACAGGAGAATCTGGCGCGGGCGTCCATGGGTATCTATGTGATCGGCATGGAGCGCCTGGAGAAAATGTTGATCGACGACGCGGCCAACCAGGCCAGCAATCACGACTTCGGCAAGAACATCATTCCCCCCGCCATCGGGCCCTTGAGGGTATTCGCTTATCCGTTCCATGACGTCGAAACCAGAGCGCAAAACTACTGGCGCGACGTGGGCAACGTCGATGCACTGTACGAGGCGAACATGGAGCTGGTTGCGCTCAATCCGGAACTGAACATCTACGATCATCAATGGCCGATCTGGACGTACCAGCCGCAGCAGCCGCCCGCCAAATTCGTGCTGGACGAGGAAGGCCGGCGCGGTATGGCCGTCAACTCCATGGTGGCCGGCGGCTGCATCATCTCGGGCGCCTACGTCAGGGAGTCGCTGCTGTCGAATGACGTGCGCATCGAGGACAGCAGCATCATCGACAAGTCGGTGCTGCTTCCCAGCGTGACGGTCGGCCGCCGCTGCAAACTCACGCGCTGCATCCTCGATGAGAACTGCGTAATTCCCGACGGCACGCAAATCGGCCAGGATCTCGCGCTGGACGCGAAGCGTTTCTTCGTGACCAAACGCGGCGTGGTGCTGGTGACGCAGGACATGCTGCGGCAGGCGGATCGCGACAAGGCGCAGGGCGCGCAGTAAAGAGCCGCGCCGACCGGGCGGCGCCCGCTCAGGCGCCTCGCTCAGGCGCCTCGCTCAGGCGGCGCGTTCGCGCAAATGCAGGGCGGACCATGCCGCGATCACGGCCTGCGATTCGATTCCCAGCATATCGGGCTCGCCGTCGATTCGGCCGCAAAGCACCTTCACATCCGCTCCCGCAGTGCCCCACGGCCGATACAACGACGGCAGCGCCTTGCCGAACAGCACGACCAGGGGACATCCCACCGCCGCGGCGGCGTGCGCCGGCCCCGAATCGACCGTGATGAGGCCGGCGCCGCGCGCCAGCAGCGCGACCAGCCGTGGGATCGGGAGATCATCCGCAGCGTTGTACAGGTGCGCAATATTGGCCAACGCCGCAACGTCCCGGTTCAGGGAATATTCGGGCTTCGTGCCCAGCAGCACAATCGCGTGATCCGGACGCTGCATGCGCACATGGCGCAGGACCTCGGCCCAGCGCTCATTCGGCCAGTACTTGTGGTTGACCGCCAGGCGGCGCAGTCCGCGCCGCATGGTGCGCTTGTTGCCGATCTGGACCAGGATCAAGGGCGTCGCGGCAAGGCCCCGCGCCCGCAGCCAAGCCTCGACATCGCGTCGTTGGCGATCGCTGACGTCGAGATGACACCCCGGCGTCGCCGCGGCGAGCTCGGCGTCGCGCAATCCGGCGTCGCGCGACTCGGCGCCGCGCAACTCGGCGCCGCGCAACTCGGCGTCCGCGGACGCGGCACTGCTCTGCGCGGTCATCGCCGCCGGCATGATCTGCGCGACCCGCCGCCATTGCTCGGTCGCGTGCTCGCCCGGCATCAGGGGATGATCTTTCACGTCGACAATGTAGTCCTGCGGAATTCCGGCGCGCGACAGCAGCGGCCGCGCCGCATCGCTGCCGTCGCAGAACCAGGTGGGTCCCGCGCCGCGCGCGCGCAATTGTCCTACGACCCTGCGCTGATCCGCGCTCAGCCAATACGGAGTTTTGCGGCTGCGGACGCTCAGGATCTCCCCCACGCCCGGCTGTCCGCGCAGCAGCGGCTCACTCCAGGGCCCCGACGTCACGATATCCACGGGGGAGCGAAAGCGCGCATGCAGCACGCGGATCAACGCCGTCAGCAGCACCATGTCGCCGAAGGCGCCGCAGCGCACTGCCAACGGCCGGTTCAAACGCCGGGCACCGGCGCTGCCCGCGCGTTCGCCACACCCAACCGGACCTTGCGCCAGCCGCCGAAACGGTAATACGCGATGGACAGCAGCATGGAAGTCATCGAGGACAGGGGAAAGCTCCACCAGATCGCGTCGGCCTGCCAGCGATCCAGCATCCCGTAGGCAAACGGCACACGCAGCAGCCACAGGGAAATGGCCAGCATGATCAGCGGCGGAATCACCGCACCGGTCGCGCGCACCACCCCGTAAAGCACGATCGACGTGCCGAACATCGCGAATGACCATATGACGATGGCATTGAGGTGCGCCGCGATGTTCAACGCCGCGCTGTCTGCCGGCAAAAACAGCCCTAGGGCATGGCGGTTGAGTAGATAGACGAGCGCGATCAGAGAGCCGCCGATCAGCAGATTGAACATCACGCCGGTCGTGGCGACCTTGCCCACCCGATCCCATTTTCCCGCACCGACGTTCTGCGCAGCCATGGAAGAGGCCGCGGCGCCGATCGCCAGTGCCGGCATTTGCACGTAGTTCCACAGCTGCATCGCCGCGTTGAAGGCCGCCGTCTCCTCGGAGCCGAATCGATTCACCAGGGAAATCAATGCGACCATGCTCGAGGAGACGACGAACATTTGCAGCCCCATGGGAATGCCTTTCGAGACGAGTATGCGCACCAACGACCAATCGACTTTGAACAGCGCCAACTCCTGGCGGTGGATGCACAAGAAATGCTTGGTCCGATACAAATGCGCCACCAGTGCGGAAAAACTCAGCGCTTGCGCGGTCAACGTCGCGGTGGCGGAGCCGGCTATCCCCAATCGCGGGATCGGGCCCCAACCGAAGATCAACAGCGGATTGAGCGCGACATCGAGCACCACCGACATGGCAAGATAGAGGAACGGCGTTCGCGAATCGCCGGCGCCGCGCAGCGCCGCCATGAGAAAGAACAAGCCGCCCATGAAAGGCAGCGCCAGAAAAATGATGCGCATATACGTGAGAGCCAGCGGCAGGGAATCCGGCGGAGTGCGCAGCCAAACCACCAGCGACTGCGCCGTTGCAAAGCCGGTCAAGCTCATCGCCAGCGACAGCCCCAGGAAAAAGACCGCGCTGGTGCCGACGACGCGCTTCGCTTCGGCGATGTTCTTGGCGCCCACGCATTGCGCGATCATGATCGTCGATGCCATCGAAAAGCCGAACATGACGCCGAACAAGAGGAACATCACGACGTTGGCATTTCCGACCGCCGCGAGGGACGCGGCCCCCAGAAACTTGCCCACCCAAATGGCGTTCACCGAACCGTTCACCGATTGCAGTACGTTGCCGGACAGGATGGGCAATGAAAAGACCAACAAGGCACGCGGAATGGATCCTTCAGTCAAAGAAAACTTGGGCGCCACGATTTCTCCGAACTCCCGCGAATGCCGGCGCGCCCAGTATAATTGATCGCCATTGCCCGAGGAGCCAGCATGTCAGCCGTGAATATCGCCGCGCGGATCGAGGCGCTGCTCGAATCGCTGCGGGAACCGGCGTTCGCTCCTTTTCTCGCGCACTGGCCGCGCCGCGCCGAGCGCCGGTTGGTGGCTGCCGCGCATCTGCCGGTATTGCGTTGGCTCCCGGAAATAGCCGGTGACACGCCGGCGTTCGCCGGCGACCTGGTGGCCGCCGTCTGCGCCGCCGCGGCATCGATGGCGTGGCGGCAAACATATACCGCGAAAGATCTCGATGCGGCCTTTCTCGAGAATTACGGATGGAGTGAAGTATTCGGGCTGAGCGGACCATTGGCGAGCCGGCGGATCGCCTGCGGCTTTCTCATCTTGGGTCCATCCACCCACTATCCCAGCCACCGCCACGAAGCCGAAGAAATGTATTTGCCGCTGAGCGGCACGGCCGCCTGGCAGCGGGGCGACGCCGTGTGGCGGGAGATGCCCCCGGGAACCCCGATTCATCACGCCCGCCATGAACCTCACGCGATGCGCACCGGCGCCCGCCCGCTGCTCGCGCTATATCTGTGGCGCAGCGACACCCTCGCGCAGAAGGCGCGGCTCGACACCGAAGAAGCCTCATGACCGTCGTGCCGGCGCCTCGCGCTTCGCAGCGCGTTTCGCCGATTTGCGCGGCCGCCCTGGCCCCGCCGGCGGCGCGGGTTGTGCGGCGGCATCGGGGTCGGGCACGCCGGCCGCGGTCAACAGAACCCGGGCCGCCGCCTTGGCGGCGCGCGCCACGCTCGGATCGTGGCGGACCAGCGCCGCGATAATGGCGCCCTCCACCAAAATCGCCACTTGCGTCGCCAAGCCGTCGGGATCGGCCACCTTCATCTGCGTCAGCGCATCGCGCAGCCACAGGCGGCGCTGTTCCTTGAAGGCGACAGCCATTTTGGTGCCGGGGTGCGACGCGTCGCCGAGCTCGGCGACGGCGTTCACGAAAGGACAGCCGCGAAAGGTATCGGTCGCAAACCAGCGCTCCAGCCAGTCGAAGTAGCGAAGAATCTGCTCGAGCAGCGGCCGGTCGGACGTTTTGGCTTGGACGAAATGGCGCGACAGATAGGCGAGGATCAGGTCGTCCTTCGATGGATAGTAGTTGTAGAGCGTGCGTTTGCTGATGCCGATTTCGGCCGCGACCGTATCGACGCCCACGGCGCGGATGCCCTGGCCATAGAACAGCCGGCCGGCGGTTTCGAGAATCCGCTCCTGCATGGCCTGCTTGGCCGACCACCGGCTCAAGATTGCACAGATCTGTGTATTTTTTGCTTGACACGAAACATGGATGACGTTTTACTTACACAGGTCGGTGTAGTCAAGTCCATCACGCGTAGAGGAGTTACGGGAATGAAGGCTATCAGAAAGGCTTGGTTGATCGCGCTGTGCTTGAGTGCCGGCGCAGTAGGCACGTCGACGGCGGCATCCGCCGGACCCGGCGCCGAGGCCGATGCGGCGCCGCCGCCGGCGCGCGAAGAGCGGGCCCCCGCACCGCGCGACGGTTATGTCTGGGCGCCGGGCTACTGGGATTGGAGCGGTCATGCGTATACCTGGGTCTCGGGCCGCTATATATTCGAGCGTCGCGGCGCGCATTGGGTTCCCGATCGGTGGGATCAGGTCGGCTCGCACTGGCAGCACGTGAGCGGTCATTGGGAGCATTGATCGCGGCCGGCGCATGCCCATGACCCGGACTGAAGGCGGCCCCCCGGGGGCCGCCGGAAGACTCTGCGGCGGCCGCGGCCGTCAGACCGCGACGCTGCGGTACAGGCTTAGAAATTCATCCGCGGCCCTGTGCAGATTGCGCTGCCAGTCATCCGCGGCCGCATGATCGGCGCCGTCGGTGACATATTTGGCGCAGGCGAACGGAGCTCTTTCAAGCCAGCAGGCTTTTGCCAGCGCATAGGCCTCCATGTCGACGACCGCGCAGTCCATGGGAACGGCGCCCGTTGCGAAGGAGTCGCCGCTGCCGCACACGGCCTGCGGCAAATGCTGGAACACCGGTTCGAAGCGCAGACGGGACGGCGCCTCGTCGTACGGAGTCACGCCCAACTCGAATCCCAAGCCGCTCACGTCCATGTCGCGTTGCACGAACTCGTGGCAGCCCACCAAGGTTCCGGCAGCATGGCGGCGGCTGCCCGCCGAGCCGAAATTCAGTACCCGGGGCATTGCCTGGCTGCGCAGCGCATACCGCGTCAACTCGCGCGTCAGCGCAATGGCCGCATTGACCTTGCCGACGCCGCAATAGAGCACCGGCACACCTGCGGCCTCGAATACCCCTGCGGATTCCGTGCGCAGAGCAACGACAATGAGCGTACTCGGCAACTTAGGATCGCGATTCACGGCTAATAATTGACGGCGGCGCGCAGGCGCAGCCCGGCCCAAGAATAGTTCCTGACGAGATTAAGATCGATCAAGACCGCCAGCGCTCGAAGCTGGTAGCCCGAGCGTTGACATAGATCGGCGGCTGCGGTCATGGTGCCGCCGGTCGCCAGCACATCATCGATCAAGATCACGCGTCCCTGTCCCGGCTGCATTTCCAAGACACCGGATCCATACTCCAGGTCATAGGCCACGTCCACCACCGGCGGCGGCAGCTTGCCCTGTTTGCGGACCAACACAAACCCCTTGCCGCGGCGTATTGCGAGGGCCGCGCCCAGGATGAAGCCGCGCGACTCGATTCCCGCCAACGCGTCGATCTCGCCCCACTCCTGCTCCGTCAGCAGCGAATCCAACGCGCGCACCGTGGCATCGAAGTGATCGCGCAACAGCGGCGAAATATCGCGGAAAAGAATTCCCGGGCGCGGAAAATCAGCTACATCTTTGATCGCCTGCTTCAATTCGAACATTGTCACCACACCTGTTGAAGAAAATCGCAACCCGCGTGGGTTCACCGCGGCGCCGCGCAACAGTTTACCGTGATGACCGGGCTGAGCGCCGACTCCGGGGGCCGGGCCGCCCCTAAAGGTCTGATCCAGGACATTCGCGACGATGCTATCCTTGCGCGCTTGCGCGTTCAACGGCGCATTTAGGGTAATAAACACCGCATGATTTTGGTCATTGACGTGGGTAACACCCGCCTGAAGTGGGCCTGGCTTACGAGCACCGGACTGTCCGACCAACAGGCTGTCGTGCATCGCGACGCCAAGCCCGGCATTTGGACCACCGCGCTCTTCGAGTCGGGACAACGCCCACGCCGGGTGCTGGTCTCCAATGTCGCCGGGCCGGTGATGGCCAAGACTCTGACGCGGCTGACCAAGAAGGTGTTTCGCGTCAATGTCGAGTTCGTGACGGCCGCGCAGGAGTTTCAGGGGCTTACCAACGGCTATCTCGATCCTTCACTGCTGGGGGCCGACCGCTGGCTGGCCTTGATCGGGGCCTGGACCAAGGCGCGTTCGGCGCTCTGCGTGGTGGACGCCGGCACCGCCGTCAAAGTCGACAGTGTGGATGCCAATGGCCAGCACCTCGGCGGACTCATCGTGCCCGGCATTCATATGATGCGCGAGGCCTTGATGAACAAGACCAGCGATATCGCCGACGCGGCCCGGCACAGCACGCCCTCCCTGGCAGGAGTGCTGGCCAACAACACCATTGGTGCCGTATCCCGCGGCGCCGTATTCGCGTTGGCGGGCATGGCCGACCGGGCGGCTGAAGTGATCGAACAAAGCACCGGCGTCAAGCCCAAATTGTTCATTACCGGCGGCGATGCCGGCATGATCACCGGCACCATGCGCTCGCACGGCGAGATCGTTCCGGATCTGGTGCTGCAAGGATTGGCGGTCATCGCGGCGCAATCGCGTTAGACCGCCAGGCCGGGAAGCGGCAGCGATTCGCAGCCGAATGTCCTGCCAAATTCGGCTTAGGCTTTTTGCCTGGCCTTATAGGCACGCAATACGCTGTTGAACTTCGTGGCGGTCTTTTGCATGTCGTCCACGGCGTTGTTGTGTGCTTGGTCGTTGTGCTGGGCATCCATGCACTTGATCGCCGTTTCCATGTCGCTCAAATACTGCTTCACGGATTGTTGCGCCGCGAGAATGTCCTTGTCCGTCGCGGTCGACGGCTCGGGAAAATTGGTCGGCGCGCTCGGTCCATGGCAGCTGTCGGCCAACACAGCCGTTGCGCCCAGGTTTCCAGCGGACATGAGTATCAAGAGAGGCACGATTCTTCGCATGGTTGAGCTCCGGGAGGCCGAGTTCGCGTGCGGCGCGCACGCATGAACGCTATCGGCGCCGCCCGCGCGAGATTGAGCGGTTACCCAAACCGGCATCGGTCTTGTGACGCGCGTCACGCATGCCGGGCGCCGCAGCCGCGGGCGGCGCCGCTCCGCTCATTTCCCTCGAATTGCGGCGGCATCGCCGGCGGTCTCATCAGGTTTGGCGGCGGCCGGCCGATATTCTCAAGACGCATGCGCCCCGACACTCGAGATCATTCGCGCCGTCGCAGATCGGTCCAGGGGGCTTGGGAGCAGGTGGCACGATGAAACTAGCGGCTCGGATGAAGATGGCGCACAAACTGGCGATGATCGTCATCGTCATGCTGCTGCCCTTGGGCTATGTCAGCATCGAGTACGCGGCCAGCTTGTGGTCGCGCATCAACGAACATGCGCTGGCCGACGACGGGCTGCACTATTTCGAAGGACTCAAGGAGGCGGGCCGCGCCTTGGCCGCCCACGCGTCGTTCACCGCCACGGTGCTCGCAGGCGAAGCCAATTCCACCTATTTCGACAAGAAAATCGAGGAGGCGGCGGCCCGGCTCGATGCCAGCATCGCCATGCAGGACAAGTCCGAGGAGAAGTATGGCAAAGAGGGTTCGCCGGAGCGCGCTCTGTGGCACGAGGTGAAGGTTGAATGGGCCGGCTTGGCGCACGACTGGTCGAAGCTGTCACCGGAGGTGTCCGCGCAGCGCCACGATTCGTTGTCCGCGAAGCTGACCAAACTGGTCCGCTTGATCGGAGAGACGCATCACCTGGATCGCGATGGCGATCTACAGCAGTATTA
>DATFZF010000066.1:0-63378 GCA_035314705.1 Steroidobacteraceae bacterium
GACCCATTCCGACGCGCTGGTCGAGGAGTACATCGAGGGCCGCGAGCTGTACGTGGGCGTGCTCGGCAACGATAGGCTCAAGGTGCTGCCCGTGTGGGAAATGACGTTCGGATCGCTGCCGGAGAATCTGCCCGCGATCGCTACCCGCAAGGTGAAATGGGACCGCGGCTATCAACAGCGCTACGGCATCACGACGGCAGCCGCGCAGAACCTGCCGGACGGCACCGTGGCGCGGCTCGAGCAGATGTCGAAGCGCATTTTTCGCGCATTGCATTTGACCGGCTACGCGCGCATGGACTTTCGCCTGCGCGCGGACGGCGAGCTGTTCGTGCTGGAAGCGAACGCCAACCCCAACATCACGGCGGCGGAGGACTTCGCCCAGTCGGCGCTCACCGCCGGCATGAGCTACGACGACCTGCTGCAGCGAATCATGCAGCTCGGCAAAAATTATCCGGCGGCGTGGCGCGCCGTCGAGCCTTAGAGCGGACGGCCGCCGGCCGCGCCGGCCTCCGCCAGGGCCGGCCTGCGCCAGGGCCGGCCTCCGCGAGGGCCGGCCTCCGCTAGGGCCGCGTCCAGCGATTCAGCCAGGCGAGCACGGTGTCGTACCACTCGATGCTGTCGGCCGGCTTCAACACCCAATGATTCTCGTTCGGGAAGTACAGAAATTCGCTGGGGATGCCCTGGCGCTGCAATGCGGTGAACACCGCAAGCCCTTGCGAGAGGGGCACGCGGAAGTCATTCTGGCCGTGAATCACCAGGGTCGGCGTTTTCCATTGGCTGACGTAGTCGGCGGGATTCTGTTTGGCGTAGGCGGCCGGATTGCGATATTCGGGCCCGCCGTTCTCCCACTCGGGAAACCATAATTCCTCGGTGGAGTAGTACATGGTGCGATTGTCGAATATACCGTCGTGGCTCACGAGACACTTGAAGCGGTCAGGCCATTGGCCCGCGACCCAATTCATCAAGTAGCCGCCGTAGGAGCCGCCGAGCGCACAGACTTGATCGGCGTCCAGCCAGGCAAACTGCTGCAGTGCCGCCGCCAGGCCCAGCTTCAGATCGTCGAGCGGCTTGCCGCCCCAGTCGCCGCTGATGGAATCGGTGAACGCCTGGCCGTAGCCGGTGGAACCGTGGAAATCGATCATCACGACGCCGTAGCCGGCGCCCGCGAAAGCCTGGGCGTTCCAGCGCCAATTCCAGGAGTTCGCGAAGCTGCCCTGCGGGCCGCCGTGCACCAGGAAGGCCACCGGGTACTTCTGGCCGGGTTTGAAATCCGGCGGCTTGACGACATAACCGAAAACGTTCTCGCCGTTCCAGCCCGCGAAACTGAATTGCTCATAGTCGCCGAATTTTCGCTGTGCGAGCGCGATCTGATTCACGTGCGTGAGCTGCTTGGCCTCGCCGCCCGAGAATCCCACCGCGTACAAATCAGCGGGACTCGCGAGATTGCTGATCGCGTAAAAGACCTTGCGAGTGCCGACGCTGAAGCCCTCCACTTCGCCGGCGGCGGTGATCGCGGAGGCTCTGCCGGTGGCCGCATCAATGGCCCACAGCGGCCGCTGACCCAGATGGTCGGTGGTGGCAAACAAGCTCTTGCCGTCGCGCGACCAGCTGAAGCTCGCGATGGAGCGATCCCAATTCTGGGTCAGTGGGCGCTTCACGCCCGACTTCAGATTCAGCAACACCAGATGAAAACGATCGGCTTCGAAGCCCGGCCGGTCCATGGCCAGATAGGCGAGCTGGGTGCCGTCGGGCGAGAAGGCCGGCTGCGCATCCCAGGCCGGGTTGTCCGCGGTCAAATTGCGCGGCGTTGCTCCGGGCGGCGGTCCGCCGGGCGGCGGTCCGCCTGCGGCGGCAACCTGGTAAATGTCGAAGTTCGTCGACCAGGGTTCGCCCGCGGTGGCGCGCACGGAAAACGCCACCTGCGTGCCGTCGGGGCTGAAGGCGTAGTCCTCGCGGCCGCCGAAGGGCTTGCTCGGCACATCGCCGATGCCGCCGGTCAGATTCACCGGAGTGCCGCGAGCCACATCGTCGAGCGGAATCGCATAGAGCTGCGAGCGGCGGCCGTCGCTCCAGATGTCCCAGTGCCTCGCAAACAGCTGCTGATACAGAACCCCGGTGGCCTTGGAATGCTCCGCGGCGTCCAGGCGCTGCTTGGTGCACGCCAAATCCTCGCAGTCCAAAAATACCTCGACGCTGACCAGTATCCGGTCCGCCTTGGGCGAGACTCGAAAGCTGCCGACATCGAGCGGCAGATTGGTGACCTGCAGCGCGTCGGCTCCGGGCGCTTCGATGATGTGCGACCCGCCGCGCGGCGCGGCGGAGCCGGACGCCACCCGCCACACCTGGGTGGAACCGCTGCGATTCGACAGAAAATAGATATGGCGGCCATCCGCGCTCCACTCGGCGGCGCTGGAGTTGGCGGCAATGTCGGTGAGGCGCTGCGCCTCGGCGCCGCGCTTGCCGGTATCCAGCAGCCAGATGCCGGTGCGCCCCTTGTTGGCCTCCATGTCGGTGCTGCGCAGGGTATACGCCACGCGCTTGCCGTCGGGAGAGGCGGCGATTTCCGAGATTCGATCGAGGCGCACCAGGTCCTGCACGCTGAAGGGCTGCGCGCGGTCCGCGGGCAAGCCGCCCGCAGCCAAGCCGGCGGCCGTTGGCGCGGCGGGTGTTGTCGCGGCGCCCGTTGCGGTGGCGGCGGTTGCCGTGGTGGCCGAAACGGCGGTACTCAGCATCAGCAAGAGGAGGGTGATTGAACAGCGATCGGCAGCCATGATTTTTTTCCTTAAGACCTCGGCAAAATCTCGGCGCCGGTTAGGCCGAGGTGATGGTCTGTGCTCCAAATCGTCTTGATTTTCCGCTGCTCGATCCAGCCCAGCGAAGCGGCATCCACATACGTCAGCTTGGTGCCCCGAAATCGATCGAGCACACGCAGTGTCCGCTCATGATCATCGAGAGTCACGGCGAGAATCGTAAGTCCCGCCAATGCCGAGACAAAGGCCCGCAGGTTTCTTGCCGCTTCCTCTCCATGGCGGTGGAGGAACCACGAATAGGATTCCGATATGACCAGCAGAGAAGTGGTCCAGCGGGTACCCGCGCGGCCGAAGAGCTCGACGGTCGGAGCGTGCAGGCGATCGCGGCGATTGAGCGCGGCGATGAAGATCCCGGAATCGAGAAAAACGGCCTCGCTCACGGGGCGTTACGCCCGTAGACCACATCGTCTACACTCGAACTGTCGTCCGCACCGCCGTCGATGATTCCGATGAAGTTCATCCAGGGATGCGCGGTCTCGTCGCGTCCGACGACCTCGGCGACGCTGCGGCGGCACAATTCCGCCAATGAGACGCCGCGCCGTTTGGCGGCACGCTTGGCCCGCTCGTAGAGCGCCTTGTCAAAGGAGATCTGGGTTCGTATCATGTTATCACTCCAATAGACGATGATAACATGATTTCCACGCGGGATATCAAGCCGGAAAATTACACGATTCCTCACCTTTCATGAACCCGCCGCTGGTCTTGAGCTTCGATTTGGACGACACCCTGTGGCCGGTGGGGCCGGTGATCGCCGCCGCCGAAAGCACCCTGTTCGCGTGGCTCACCGAGCGCCATCCCGATGCGGTGAGCGGCCACAGCATCGAATCGCTGCGCGCGCTGCGCGCGGCCGTGGCCGAGCGGCATCCCGCGCACGGCCATGACATGACCTTCCTGCGCCACCGCGCGCTCCAGGATTTGTTCGCGGCGGCGGGCCGCACGGAGTCGCTCGCCGACGAGGCGCTCGAGGTATTCATGAGCGCGCGCAATCGCGTGGAATTGTACGACGACGTGCTGCCGTCGCTCGAGCGCCTGCGCAAGCGCTTCCCCCTGTTCGCCGTCAGCAACGGCAATGCGGATCTTCGCCGCTGCGGCCTCGCGGATCTGTTCGCCGGCCACGTCACCGCGCGCGCGGTGGGCGCGGCGAAACCGGATGCGCGGATCTACGCCGCGCTTCTCAAGATGGCCGGCGTCGGCGCCGGCGAGGTGCTGCACGTCGGCGATGACCCGATCACCGATGTGCTCGGCGCGAGCCGGGCCGGAATGCAGGCGGTGTGGATCAACCGCGAAGCGCGCGAGTGGCCGGGCGGCCTCGAGCGGCCGCCGCGCACCATAACGACGCTCGCGGAAATTTTTTAGCACCAATGAGATGCACGTCACGCTTGGCAGCCTACGATGCCGATTGCTGATTGAGAAAAGCCCGTAAAAATAAGCATTTTCAGACAACAGTTCGCGCTTTTGTACTTCACATCCCGTTTGCATTGTCGATAGGATGGTATCGGGCAAAAAAGGATGCCAAGCATGCAAGCAGCGTCTGCGGGATCTCTTGTAGCGGTCAGCTCACTGCGCGAATTCTTTCGCGACTCGTTTCACGCCGCGAGCGAGCACCAGCATCTCGACATCGACGAGCACGCCGAGCAGTACGTGGTCAACCTGCTCACCATGTTCTCGCGCGCCGACGCGCTGTACGAGCGCACCCCCGAGGGCCTGCGCATCCGGCCGCTGGCGCAGATGCTGGCCGATGCGCTCGAGGCGCCGAGCGCCAACGCGCGGCAGCGCGGCCTGCAGCGGCTCGGCGACGTCTCCCTGTTCATCGCCGGGTTCTTCGCCCGCAGTTTTGCGCGCAAATTGATCGACATCGACTACCACATCGCGATGGGCGGGAACGCCTACAGCTCGCTGGCGGATACCATGCAGCGCTCCAGCTCCGGCCGCTGCGTCGCGGCCATTTACGCCCAGCTCGCGCAGAAATTCCAGCGCCTCGTCGACGCCCTCAACGAGGTGAGCGAGATGTCCTATCAGCACACCGATGCGGACATTCTGCGGCTGTACGAGATCTGGATGAAGACCGGCAGTCCGCGGGCGCACGGCTTGCTCAAGCAGCTGGGCGTGCAGCCGGTGGCGGCGGGCGGCGCGCGCCGCGAGCATTGAGAGCGGCGCGTGGTTCTGCACGGACTGCAATCGCTTCTCGGCCGCCTCTACGATGTCGACCTGAACTACGACGTCTACGATTACCTGGTCACGGATCGCCGCGCCCTGCGGGGCCTCGACCCGTGCAACGATGCGCGCAGGTCGGAGGAGGAACTCCTGCTGGCGGAAACGCCGGACGGCGCCGGAGTCGCGCTGTACTTGGACCCGAGTTTATTGCGGCGACTGGAGGACGCGGATCCCGTCGGCGCATTGACCGAGCACAACCTGGCCGACTATTGCACGGCGCTCGAGGGCGTCAGCCATTTCGTGTATTCGACCTGGCGCCTCGACCGCGACTTGCCGGTGTCGCTGCTCGAGCTCGAGACTCAGGCGGAAGTCGACAAATACGCGGTCACGGTGTTCCTGCTGGCGAACCAGCAGGGGGGCGGCTTCCCGGCGCAGGTGCACCCGCGGCTGTTCGACCGGGTGAGCTTCGATGCGCGCCTGGAGCCCGACCAGTATCACCGCTACCGTACGGCGCACCGCTGCGCGGCGCGCTATTGCCGCAGGCTGGAACATCGTTTCGTGAACCGGGGCGTGGCGCGCATCGAGGCGCTGGTGCGCGAGCTGCGCAAATTCTATCGTCTGGGAAGCACGGCGAAATTGCAGCACGCGCTGGCGTGAACGCCGGCGGCGCGCGGGCGTGAACGCCGGCGGTTATTCTTCGTCGTCCTTGTTGCTGCCGGCCTGCTTTTTCAGCCGCAGCCAATCACCGAGTTTGCGCAAGTCCTTCTTCGCCGGCGTCGGCGGCTTGCCGAGCTTGCCGCTGTCGTAGGGGTTGTAGCCGGTTTTGGTGCCGAGCGGATTGGAGCGAACCTGGTCGAAGGGCGAGGGTGCATCCTCCGCGAGCGACAGGGCGGGGTGCTCGAGCTTCTGCAGCCGCTGCGTCGACACCTCGCGGCCGAAAGCGCCGGTGGCGATCGACCATTCCCAGATGGCGTTGCCGCGGTCGTCGAATTGGACCCGCCCGGTGCTCTTGGCGTCGCCCTTGGGTTTGGCGTCGCCCTTCGATTCGGGCGCGGCTGCCTTTCCGGCCCCGGCGGCGCCGGGTTTGGGGGATGGCTTGGGGTTATCTCTGGTCATGCTACCTTTTTAGCCGAGCATCGATTGGTGTCAACCGGAAAGCGTCGAAATCCGGCGCAACGTCACAATTGCAGTTGATATTGGGCCCGCCACAGGCCCAAGGCCGTTTTACCGTCATTCCATTCGCCGCGCAGCACCATGGCCGCGGCCTCGGATAAAGGCAGCCATTGCAGTTCCAATTCTTCGTCGGCGTCCGGCGCGGCCGATCCGATGGTCAGATCGCGCGCCAGATACAGGTGAATGATTTCGGTGAATATGCCGGGAGCCGGCAGATAGGTCCCCAAGGGCGTCCAGCGCTTCGCCGTCACCCCGGTTTCTTCGGCCAATTCGCGCACGGCGCAGATCTGCGGCGGTTCGCCGGCATCGAGCTTGCCGGCGGGGATTTCCCACAGAAAATCCGCGATGCCGTGCCGATACTGGCGCACCAGGCAAACGCGCTGCGCCTCGTCCACGGCCACCACCGCGGCGGCTCCGGGGTGGCGCACGAAGTCCAGGTCGTACTCGCGGCCGTTGCCATACAGCAGCCGCTCGGTGGAGACATCGATGATCCTGCCGCTGTGAATGTGCCGGCTGGCGATGGGTGTCGGTTTTTTGAGCATGGGACTCAAGTCTAACCTGGGGCCGACGCCTGCGAAAAAGCTGGCGCATGTGATCTGCCTCCTCGCGCGGGGAGCCCGCTCTAGGCCATCCTTTGCGGGCTTTGAAGTCCATTGCAACGCGATCTGGATATACGTACAGTACCGGCACAGTCTTCCCATGATGAAACAAAAGGCAACGGCATTCGATTCGCTCAACCCGGCGCAGCGCCGCGCGGCCACGTTCGGCACGGCGGTTCCGGACAAGGGGGTGAGTGCGGGTCCGTTGCTCATCCTGGCGGGCGCCGGCACCGGCAAGACCAATACCCTGGCGCATCGCGCGGCTCATCTGGTGGTGAATGGTGTCGATCCGGCCCGCATCCTCATGCTGACTTTCACGCGCCGCGCCTCTCAGGAAATGATTCGGCGCACCCAGACCATCGTCGCGGAAGTGATGGCGGATCGCGGCAAGGCCGGAGATCGCAGCGTGATATCGCGCATGCTCTGGACCGGGACCTTTCATTCGGTGGGCAACCGGATATTGCGTCTGTATGCCAAGCACCTGGGATTGGATCCGAACTACACCGTGCTGGACCGCGGCGACGCCGCGGACTTGATGGACGTGGTGCGCCACGAATTGGGATTCTCCGGCAAGGAGAAGCGTTTTCCGCGCAAGGATGCCTGTCTTGCGATCTATTCCTACCGCGTCAACACGCGCCTTTCGCTGAAGCAAACCCTGGAGGAGCAATATCCGTGGTGCCGCGAGTGGGAAGCGGATCTCACGCGCCTGTATCGCGAATATGTCGGCCGCAAGCAGAAGAATCGCGTTCTCGATTTCGATGATTTGCTGCTTTACTGGCATGTGATGATGCAAAACCCGGCGCTGGCGCAGAATTTGTCGAAGAATTTCGACCACGTGCTGGTCGATGAGTACCAGGACACCAGCACCCTGCAGGGCGAAATCGTTCAGGCGCTCAAGCCCGACGGCAACGGGGTGACCGTGGTCGGCGACGATGCCCAGGCCATCTACTCCTTCCGCGCCGCGGCGGTGGAAAATATTTTGGGATTCGCCGACCGCTACAAGCCGAAGGCGGACATGGTGGTGTTGGCGCAGAATTACCGCTCGACGCAGCAAATTCTGGATTCGGCCAACGCGCTCATGGCGGACGGCCCGCGCCAGCACCGCAAGACCCTGCTCGGCACGCGCCAGTCCCCGCAGAAGACGCTGTACGTGTCCATGGACGATGCGCAGGCCCAAGCCGACTACATCTGCGGCAAGATGCTGGCGACGCGCGAAATCGGCGGTTCGCTGAAACGCCATGCCGTCCTGTTCAGAAGCTCGCATCACAGCGACGTGCTCGAGGTCGAACTGACCAAGCGCAATATTCCGTTCGTGAAGTACGGCGGCCTCAAATTCCTGGAGGCCTCCCACGTCAAGGACATGATGTCGCTGCTGCGCTGGGCCGACAATCCGCGCAACTCCGTGGCGGGGTTTCGAATATTGAAGCTGCTCCCGGGCATCGGCCCGAGCACCGCGAAGCAGGCGCTCGATTATTTCGAGGCGCAGAATTTCAGCGTCAAAGCCCTCGCCGGCTTCGATGCGCCGCCGCAGCCGGTGAAGATGGACTGGAAGCGCTTTTGCGTGCTGCTGGAAAAGCTCGCCGATCCCGCCACGCCCTGGCCCGGACAAGTCGGCCTGGTGCGCGAGTGGTTCAAGCCGCACCTCGAGCGCATTTACGACGCCGCCTGGACCCGCATGGGCGATCTGGAGCAGCTCGAACAGCTCTCGACGCAGCACGCCAGCCGCGAGCGGTTCCTGACCGAGCTCACCCTGGATCCGCCGAATGTGACCAGCGACAAATCCGGCAACGCCTCGAAGGACGATGACTACGTCATTCTGTCCACGATTCACTCGGCCAAGGGTCAGGAGTGGGACATCGTCTACGTGCTGAATGTCTCCGACGGCAATTTTCCGTCGGAATTCTCCGCCGGCAAGCCGGAAATGATCGAAGAGGAGCGGCGCCTGCTCTATGTTGCGATGACGCGGGCGCGCACTGAATTGCATCTGTGTGCGCCGCTCAAGTACCAGGTCACGCAGCAGGCGAAGGACGGCGATGCGCATGTGTACGGCGCCAAGAGCCGCTTCATGACGGACAAGCTATTGGAGAGCTGCGAAAAAATTTCACTGCGCAACATGCGCGGCGTCGAGACTCTGCGCGAAGATGAGTCGGCCAAGGTCGACGTGGTCGCGCAACTCAAAGAAATGTGGTGAATGAAATCTGCGGGACCCCAGCCTTAAGGTCCCGTCGCGTCCGGCGAATCCCAAAATCCCGCGCCCGTGGCGCGGGAATCAAGCTACCAGCGGCGCGAACCGCCGCCGCCGCCACCACCCCCGCCGCCCCCGCCGCTCGCGGGCTTGGACCGGGGCGCGCGTTCCTGGGCTTCATTGACGCGCAGCGGCCGTCCACCCATCTGGAAGCCGTTGGTCTGTTGAATCGCGTTTTGCGCTTCGCCGGCCGCCATGTCCACGAACGCGAATCCGCGGGGACGCCCGGTCTCGCGATCATTGATGAGCTTGACGGATTCGACTTTACCGTGGCGCTCGAACAGCGCCCGCACTTCGTCTTCTGTCGCAGTGAATGGCAGGTTGCCAACATAGATCGTCGTCATTCAACTAATCTCACTAACAGTGTTTCTGCACGCAGACACCGCCGCAAGTCACCGCGACGGGGCCTGCACCTTAGAGCCCGTGTAGGGAACGAGACTACGAGCCGATGCTACGCCAGGGGATTATTGTTGGCAAACGAGGCCTTTCGAGGCCTTTATTCGACTTCTAGATACGCGTAGCCGTTGAGTTCGTTCTCGTAAAACCGCTTCACCGCCTGGGCCTCGCTTAAGCTCATCCGGCCTTCCTGGATGGCCCGCTCGCAGTCCCGGACGATCCTGGGATACAGCTCGTCGGTGTCGTACTCCATGTACTCGAGCACCTTGTTGGCGGTGTCGCCCTTGACGATCTCCTCGATCCACCAGCCGCCGCCCTCCTGCAGCCGGATGTGCACCACGTGGGTGTCGCCGAAGAGGTTGTGCAGATCGCCGAGGGTCTCCTGATAGGCGCCGACCAGGAAGGCGGCCAGGTAGTAGGGCTCGCCCGGGAGAAGTTCGTGAACTTCCAGCGTGCGCTTGGTGACCCGGGGATGCACGAAGCGGTCGATCTTGCCGTCCGAGTCGCAGGTGATGTCGGCGAGCACGGCGTTGCGCGTCGGCTTCTCGCCCAGGCGCTGGATGGGCATGATGGGGAACAGCTGGCCGATCGCCCAGCTGTCCGGCAGCGATTGGAACACCGAAAAGTTGCAGAACAAAATGTCGCTGAGCATCTCTTCGAGGTTTTCGAGCTCCTCGGGGACACGGTCGAGCTTGCGGCAATAATCGCGAATCTTGACGCAGGTCGCCCAGTACAGCTTTTCCGCCAGGGCGCGAAATTCCAGGCTCAAGTACCCCAGGTTGAACATCTGCAGCGCCTGCTCGCGCGCCTGCAGCCCGTCGTGATAGCACTCCACCAGGCGCCGTTCGTTGACGGAGCGGTAGCTGTCGAACAAATCGCGCACCGGCTGCGGCACTTCTTCGCGCCCGTGGTAGTCCTCTTCCGGACGGCCGGTGACTTTGAACTGATCCAGCTTGGAGGAGCCCAGCGTGTCGAACACCAGCAGGCTGTGGTGGGCGGCGATGGCGCGCCCCGACTCGCTCACGATCATGGGATGCGGCACGTCGCGCGCGTCGCACACGCTCTTGATGCGGTACACCACGTCGCTCGCGTATTCATTCAAGGTGTAGTTCATCGACGATTCGAAGTTGGTGCCGCTGCCGTCGTAGTCGACGCCCAGGCCCCCGCCGATGTCGATGTACTGCAGGCCGGCTCCCATGATCTTGAGCTCGGCATACACGTGCGCCAGTTCGTTGATGGCGTCCTTCACGCGGCGGATATCCTGCAGCTGGCTGCCCGGATGGCAGTGCACGAGCTGCAGGCAGTCGAGCATGTTGCGCTCCTTGAGCAGCGAATAGAGATCCAGGATCTCGCTGATGAAGAGCCCGAACTTGGATTTCTCGCCCGCGGATTCGCGCCAGCGGCCGGCGCCCTCGCTCGCGAGCTTCACGCGCACGCCGATCTTCGGCCGCACGGCGTAGCGTTCCGCGTGCTTCAGAATCAAATGGATCTCTTCGTAGTTCTCGACCACCGGAATGATGGTGCGGCCGAGCTTGGTGGCCAGGATGACCGCTTCGATGTAGCTGTCGTCCTTGAACCCGTTGCACACCACGATGCGGTCGGGCGCATCCTCGGTGATGGACATCACCGCGAGGAGTTCCGGTTTGGAGCCGACCTCGAGTCCGAAGCCGAATTCCTTGCCGTAGCGGTACACCTCTTCGACCACGAGGCGCTGCTGATTGACCTTGATCGGGAACACGGCGGCGTAGCGGTTCTTGTAGTCGTTTTCCGCGATGGCGGTGCCGAAGGCCTCCGCGAGGTGGCGCAGGCGGTGCGCGAGAATATCGGAGAAGCGAATGACCACCGGCGTGTGCAGGTCGCGCGCCTTCAAGCCCTGCACCACGTCGTACAAGTCGATTTCGCGCGCCGGGTCCATGCTCGGCCGGATCACCACGTGGCCCGCGTCGTTGATCGAAAAATACCCTTTGCCCCAGGCTTCCACCTGATACAGATCGAGGGACTCGGCGATTTTCCACGCATTCGCGGGCAGCAGCTTGGCGGGTGTGTTCATGTCGCGCGCACGATAACAAATTGGGGCTGCATGTAAATGACCGCGCGCCCGCGGTGCCTGGGCAGGCTCCTATGGCGCCGGGCCCCGCGCGACCGGCCGCCGCGGATCGCGTATCCATTCGCTCCAGGATCCGGCATATAGCCTGGCGCCGGACAGACCGGCCACTTCGAGGCTGAGCAGATTGTGACAGGCGGTCACGCCGGAGCCGCACATCGCGACCAGAGTCTGAGGTTCTCGGCCCGCCAGCAGCTGAGTCCACCGGCGCTTCAGTTCGGCGGCGGGCAGGAAATGATCGTCGGCGCTCAAATTCTCGGAAAACGGCTGATTGACCGCGCCGGGGATGTGTCCGGCGACGGGATCCAAGGGTTCCACCGCACCGGCGAAGCGCTCCGGGGCGCGCGCATCGACCAGCAGCGCGCGGGCGGGGCTCTCGAGCGCCCGCTCGAGCTCGGCCGTGCTCAACACGGCTCCGGCCGCGACTCGCGGCGTGAAGCGCGGCGCGACGCGCTGCGGCCGCACTTCGGCCTCACCCGCCTCGAGGGCGCCGCCCCGAGCCGTCCACGCCTTGAATCCGCCGTCGAGGACGGCCACCGCGTCATGTCCCAGCCAGCGCAGCATCCACCACAGCCGGGCCGCAAACGATCCATTGGCAGCGTCGTAGGCGACGACCTGGCTGTCGTTGCCGATCCCGAGCCGGCCCAAGCGCTGCGCGAACTTCTCCGGCGCCGGCAGCGGGTGGCGTCCGGTGTGCGGGCCGATGGGCGCCGCCAGATCCCGGTTGAGGTCCGCGTAACGCGCTCCCGGTATATGCGCCTTGAGGTAGGCTTGATGGCCGGCCTCGGGGTTCGTGAGATCGAAACGGCAGTCGACCACGGCCAGGCGCGGATCGCCGAGCAGTTCCTCGAGCGAGTCCGCGCCGATCAGCGTCTGGAATTCCATGATTTGCAGCTTAGCGCGATGATGTGCGAACTGCATCCGCTACAATCAGGCCATGGCACTCACTCTTTACTGGGGCAGCGGCAGTCCATTCTCGTGGCGCGTGCTGCTGGCGCTCGAGCACAAGCAGCTGCCCTACGAGTCGCAGCTGCTGCACTTCGACAAGCAGGAGCAGCAGTCGCCGCAAATGCTCAAGCTCAATCCGCGCGGCCGGGTGCCGGTGCTCAAGGACGGCGACTACGTGTGTTTCGAGTCGGTCGCGGTGCTGTACTACCTCGACGTCAAGTACCCGCAGGCGCCGATTTTCGGCGCCACCCCCGAGGAGGCCGGCGTCATCATGCGCGTCATCTGCGAATTCATGGCCTACGCGGAGCCGTCGCTGCTCAAGATCACCAGCGCGATTTTCGCCGACCGGGTGGCCGAGGACGTGGACGCGCTCACCGACGCGATGCACGTGGTGGCGCGCGAGGCGCGCACCATCGAGGGCCGCCTGAGCAAGGAGGCGTGGATCGTCGGCGCGAATTATTCGGCCACGGACATGGTGATTTTTCCCTGGATCCAGGTGCTCCGGCGCGCCATGAACCGCAGCTCCGCGGCTATTTTAAGCGCGCGCTTTCTGCCCATGGAGCGCAATTATCCGGCGCTGGCGCGCTGGATTCATCGCATCGAAGCCCTTCCCGGCTACGAGCGCACCTACCCCCCGCATTGGCGCGAAAGCTGAAATTTTGCTCACCAGTAGGTAGGCTGGCGGCGTCAAGCATCAAGAGCGAGATCAAGAATCATGGCCAAGCACGAAGTGCATGTGAAATTTGCGGGCAAGATCGTATTTGTGGGTTTCGGCAGCATCGGACAAGGTGTCTTGCCGCTGATCTTGCGCCACATCGGCACTTCGTCGGACCGCATCAGCATCGTCACCGCGGAGAACAGCGGGCGCAGCGAGGCCGACCAGTTCGGCGTGAAATTCGTCAGAACCGCGCTCACCAGGGACAACTACCGGCAAGTCTTGGAGCCGCTGCTTGCGGCCGGCGACTTCCTGTTGAATCTGTCGGTCGATGTGTCGAGCGTGGCGCTGCTGCAATTGGCGCGCGAGCGCGGCGCGCTGTATCTCGACACCTGCATCGAGCCCTGGGCCGGGGGCTACACCGACCCGCACGCGACGGTGGATTCACGCAGCAATTACACCATGCGCCTGCAGGCGCTGGCCCTGCGCGAGCGGGCCAAGAGCGCGCCCACGGCCGTGCTCACGCACGGCGCGAACCCCGGCCTGGTGTCGCACCTGGTCAAGCAGGCGCTGCTCAACATCGCCAAGGACACGGGGGTGGACCCAGGAACGCCGGGCAGCCGCGAGTCCTGGGCCAAGCTCAGCCAGACGCTCGGGATCAAGGTCATTCACGTCGCCGAACGCGACACTCAGGTCACCAATGTGCCGAAGGAAGCGAACGAGTTCATCAACACCTGGTCGGTGGATGGCTTCGTCAGCGAGGGGGCGCAGCCCGCCGAACTCGGCTGGGGCACGCACGAGAGGCATTTCCCCGTCGACGGCGGGCGCCACAAGCGCGGATCGCGCTGCGCGATCTATTTGAATCGTCCCGGCGCGAGCACCCGGGTTCGCACCTGGACCCCCAAGGCGGGACACTTTCACGGGTTTTTGATCACGCATTCAGAAGCGATTTCACTGGCCGATTACTACACCGTCATGGATGGCAAGCGCGTCGTGTACCGGCCGACCAGCCACTATGCCTACCACCCGAGCGACAACGCGGTGCTGTCGGTGCACGAGTTCGCCGGCAACAACTGGCACCTGCAGGACCGCAAACGCATCATGCTGAATGAAATCACCGCCGGCATCGACGAGCTCGGCGTGCTGCTCGCCGGGCACAAGAAAAACGCCTATTGGTACGGTTCGCAGCTGTCCATCCAGGAAGCGCGCAAATTGGCGCCGTACAACAGCGCCACCAGCCTGCAGGTCACCTCGGCCGCATTGTCCGGGATGATCTGGGCGATGGAGAACCCGAACCGCGGCATCGTCGAGCCCGACGACATGGACTTCAAGCGCCCGCTCGCGATCTGCATGCCGTACCTGGGCACGGTGGTGGGCGAGTACACCGATTGGACGCCGCTGCACCAGCGCAGCGAGTTGTTTGCCGAGGATCTCGATACCACGGATCCGTGGCAGTTCAAGAACATCCGGGTGGTTTGACTCCGTAGGCGACGGCGGCCACCGTGAAGGAGGTCGTCCCTCCCGGCAGGGCCACGCTCACCTCCTCGCCCTGGCGCTTGCCGAGCAAACTCCTGCCCAGCGGCGAGTCCATGCTGATGTACTCATCGGCCATGTCGAATTCATCGGGGCCGACCAGGCGGTGCCAGCGCAGGGTGCCGTCCTCGCTCTCGATGTGCACCCAGGCGCCGAAATACACCCGCTGCGGATCCCGCCGCGCGGACTCTGCCAGGGTGTCGACAATGGTCATGCCTTCGAGCCGCTTGCGCAAAAAGCGCACCCGCCGGTCGATTTCATGCAGGCGCTTCTTGCCGTAGGTGTATTCGGCGTTTTCGGAGCGATCGCCCTGGGCGGCGGCCTCGGCCACCGCCTGGGTCACCCGCGGGCGCTCGTCGTGCCACAGCCCGTCCAGCTCATCCTTGAGCCGCTTGGCTCCTTCGGGAGTGATGTACTTGGAGCCGGGCGGAGTGGGGGGGCGATATCTTGACACGCTGCATCAAAGTGTGGAGTTCTCAAGGACGTGAACCAGGTTCTGCCGCAATTGCAATTGACTGTGTGGTCGTTCACAGATTGCTTGGGCCGCGAAACCTAAGCTGCATACCCATGAGCGTTAAATATTACACCCACTTTATCGCGCAATCGGAAGGAGCCGTCGAATACAACGAATATCGGGGCGTCGTGGAACTCCTCGACCGGTCGAGCAGAGTCGAGGGCGACCGCGATATCGCGCGCATGCTGGCGCGCAGTTTCGACCTGGAAGAAACCGATATTCAAGTTTTGCAGTGGGACCATTTGCACTAGGCGCCCACCCATGATCCCCTAGCGGGCTTTACTTCCCTTCATTGAAGTCCGCACCTCGGCCCCGAGCTCATCACTCGGGGCTTTTTTTTTCAAGGTGCTAAACTCGCTCCCTAAGCCCCCACACCTTGAGGGGCAGGAGGGGCATTCATGCGCAGATTGGCTTTGGCGTTGGCGGCGTTCGCGACGGTGAGTCTATCGGGCTGCGGCTACAACACCATGCAGACCCAGGACGAGCAGATCAAATCCGCCTGGTCCGAGGTGCTCAACCAATATCAGCGCAGGGCCGACCTGATTCCCAATTTGGTCAATACGGTGAAGGGCTACGCGGCCCAGGAGAGTTCGGTCCTGCTGGGCGTCACCGAGGCGCGCGCCAAGGTGGGCTCCATCCAGGCGACGCCTGAACTCGTCAACGATCCGGCGGCCTTCGCCAAGTTCCAAGCCGCTCAGGGGGAACTGTCGAGCGCCTTGTCGCGCCTCTTGGTCGTGACCGAAAATTACCCGCAATTGAAGTCCGACCAAAATTTCCGCGATCTGCAGGCGCAGCTCGAAGGCACGGAAAACCGCATCACCGTGGCGCGCAACCGCTACATCCAGGCGGTGCAGAACTACAACGTGACGGTGCGGCAATTCCCCGGCAATTTGACGGCCATGATCTTCGGCTATAAACCCAAACCGAATTTCACCGTCGAGAACGAAGCGGCCATTTCCAAGCCGCCGGCCGTGGATTTCGCGGCGCCGGCACCGGCGCCCGCACCCGCGGCGCCGGCCTCGACGGCCCATTAGCCGCCCGATCAACCCGCCGCGATGCGACCGCGTGACTGGGGTTAAGCGCAGCGGTCCTTTGGGGGCGCGGCGCGCGCTGCTGCTGACCGCATTACTGGCCGCGGCCCTGGTGCGCGCGGACGTGGCGGTGCCTGCCCTGACGGCGCGAGTCACCGATCTCACGGGGACTCTCTCCGGCGAAACGATCAACCGCATCGAGGCCAAGCTCGCGAACTTCGAGGCCAAGAAGGGCAGCCAGATCGCGGTGCTCATCGTGCCCAGCACGGCGCCCGAGGAGATCGAGCAATTCGGCATTCGCGTCGAGGACGCGTGGAAGCTGGGCCGCAAGGGCGTGGATGACGGGGCGTACCTGATCGTCGCAAAGAACGACCGGCGCGTGCGCATCGAAGTGGGCTACGGCCTGGAGGGTGCACTGTCGGATGCCGTCGCGAACCGCATCGTGGATGAAACCATCACGCCGCGCTTCAAGCAGGGCGATTTTGACGGCGGCGTCGAAGCCGGCGTCGATCAAATGATTTCAGTGGTCAACGGGGAGCCTCTGCCCGAACCCGACAAAAAGTGGGAACACCGCGGCGGTCTGGTGAATTTCTTGCCCATTTTTCTGGGGGTGGTGTTCGTCGCCAGCGGCGTGCTGCGCGCCGTGTTCGGGCGACTGTTCGGGTCGGTGGCCACGGGCGGCCTGGCCGGATTCCTGGCTTGGGCTTTGAGCCACTTGCTGCCCATTGGCCTCGGCGCCGGCGTCGTCGCGTTCCTGTTTGCCATGCTGGCGGGTTCCGGTTCCCGCGGCTGGTCGGCCGGCCGCGGCTGGGGCGGCGGCTTTGGCGGTGGCGGCTTCGGGGGCGGTGGCTTCGGCGGGGGCGGTGGCGGGGGTTTTAGCGGCGGCGGCGGCGGCGGTGGGGGCGGCGGCGCCTCGGGGAGCTGGTGATGCAGCTCGGTCGCCTGATCCGGCACGCGGCGATGACTCATTGGCGCACGCGCATGCTGTTTCCGAGCGCGACGCTCGACGCGATCGAGCAGGCCATCGCCCGCGTGGAGCTCATGCATGCCGGGGAAATTCGTTTCGCCATCGAAACCGCGCTCAACCCGCAGCACATTCTGGACGACGCGCCGCCGCGCGCGCATGCGCTCGAGGTGTTTGCCCACCTGAGAGTCTGGGATACCGAGCAGAACAACGGAGTCCTGATCTACGTGCAATTGGCGGATCACGCCGTCGAGATTGTCGCGGATCGTGGCTTCACGGGCCGCGTGAGCGCCGCCGAATGGGAGGCGGTATGCCGCCTCATGGAGGAGCACTTTCGCGCGGGACGATACAAAGAAGGATCGATCGCCGGGGTCGACGCCATCGGCAATTTGCTGGCGCGGCACTTTCCGCCCAACCCCGATCCGGCGTCGCCATCGCGCAACCAATTGCCTGACCGCCCGACTTTGCTGTAGATAGTGCGGATGAAATTCCCAAGGTTAGCCCTTTGCGCCGCCGCGCTGGCATTCGGCGGCTGCTCGCTGTTTCGACCCGTACCCGTGGCGCCGCCCCCGAAGGTCGCGGCGCCGCCGCCGCCCGTGCCGCAATATCCGAAGCCCGTGGCCACCCACCGCGCCGAAGTCGAACCGGGCAGCGACATCGTGGGTCATGTTCAGAAAACCGTCGTCGGCAAGGACGACACGCTGCCCGACATTGCGCGGCGCTTCGACGTGGGCTACGAAGAAATGCTGCTGGCGAATCCGGGAGTCGACCCCTGGCTGCCGGGCGTCGGACGCGAGGTGGTGGTACCCACCGAATTCGTGCTGCCGGCGGCGCCGCATGAGGGCCTGGTGGTGAACGTCGCGGCGATGCGGGTGTATTACTACCCGCCGCACAAGAAGGGCGAACCGCAGATCGTCTTCACCCACCCCATCGGCATCGGCCGGGTGGGCTGGAAGACTCCCGAAGGCACGACCAAGATCGTCAGCCGTCAGAAGGATCCGGTGTGGGTGGTGCCGAAGTCGGTGCGCGATGAGCACGCCAAGGACGGCGATATGCTGCCCGCGCAGGTGCCGGCCGGTCCGGACAATCCGCTCGGTGCCTATGAGTTCCGGCTGGAATGGCCGAGTTACCTGCTCCACGGCACCAATAAGCCCTATGGCGTGGGCATGCGTTCGAGCCACGGCTGCATGCGCATGTATCCCGAGGACATCGCCGTATTTTTCGATCTCCTGCCCATCGGCACCAAAGTGACCGTGGTCAACCAGCCGTACGTTTTCGGATGGCGCGACGGTACTCTGTACCTGCAGGCCTATGCGGTGATGGAGGACGACTCGCGCGATTGGAGCAAGAACAGCAAGCGCCTGCTGACCCTGCTGCTCAAGCCGAAATTGCAGAAGAAGATCTCGGACCACGACAAGGATATCGACTGGCAGCGGGTCGGCGATCTGGCGCACGCTCCGCGCGCGGTGCCGGTGCCGGTCATGGGCGGGCAGCCCGGCATCGACGAGGTGCTGTCGAAGTCGCTCATTGTCGAGAACACCTTGCCGGCGGGTTCGAATTGGGACGGACAAACCGGACTGCTGGTGGACGAGAAGACCTTCAAGGAATTGCTGAGCGGCCGCACCGAAGCGCCTCCCGCGGCACAAACCCAAGCCGCCGTTCACTGATGCGGCAGCCCGCTGTGCGCTGCTGGGTCGCGGGTCTGGTGCTCAGCTCCTTGAGCGCGCGCGCGCCCGCCGCCGACACATCGCCGATCGATCCGGGCTTGGACTATCATTCCTTCGCCAACGTCGACCAGTTCCGGGTCACGCACCTGGAATTGGATCTGCGCGTGGATCTCGAAGCCAAGACCATCAACGGCGTCGCCGCGCTCGAGTTCAAGCGTCTCGATCCGCGCGCGACGCAGCTGGTGCTCGACACCAAGGACCTGATGATCAACGACGTGAGCCAGAAGGCCACGGATGTGCTGGGAGCCACGGCCAAGAATCAAACCATCTGGGTGAGCCGGCCGTTCCACATGGAGAAGCCCGATCCCATTCTTGGGCAAGCGCTGGTCATCGAATTGCCGCCGTCGCGCAAGACGCTGGAGTCCATCCGCATCGACTACGAGACGCTGCCCACCGGCACCGCCTTGCACTGGCTCACGGCGAAACAAACCGCCGGCCACCGCAAGGGCTTTCTATACACGCGCTCGGAGCCGATCGGCGCGCGCACCTGGATCCCATTGCAGGACACACCGCAGGTGCGGGCCACCTACAAGGCCATGGTCCACACCGACTCCAAGGTGCTGGCGGTGATGAGCGCCGAAAACGATCCCACGCACAAGCGCAATGGCGAATATTCATTCGTCATGGCGCAGGCCATCCCCTCGTATCTGATCGCGCTGGCCGTCGGCGACATCGAATACAAGGAGACGGGCCCGCGCAGCGGGGTGTATGCGGAGAAGCCGCTGCTCAAGGCGGCCGCCAAGGAGTTCGCCGACATCGAGCCGATGATTCAGGCCGGCGAGAAGGCATTCGGAGCGTACCGCTGGAGCCGTTTCGACATCCTGGTGCCGGGCTCAGGGTTGGCCGTCGGCGGAGTGGAGAATCCGCGGCTCGCATTCATCTCCCCCACCGTGATCGCCGGCGACAAGAGCCTGGTGTCGGTGATCGCGCGCGAAGTGGCGCATTCCTGGGCGGGAAATCTCGTCACCCAGGCGACCTGGCGCGATCTGTGGCTCAACGAGGGGCTCGCCGCTTATATGGAGACCCGCATCATGACCGCGGTGTACGGCGAGCAGCGCGCGTCGATGGAGGCCGTGCTGGGCCTGCAGCGCCTGCGCGAAGAATTGGCGGTGCTGAAGCCTCAAGACCAGGTGCTGGCGGTCGATTTGCGCGACCGCAATCCCGCCCAGACCTGGAGCGCCGTGCCCGCGGAGAAGGGCCGGCTGTTCTTCAGCTATCTCGACGCGAAATTCGGCCGCGACCGATTCGATGCCTTCTTGCGCGCGTACTTCGACCACTTCGCGTTCAAGAGCATCAGCACCGAACAGTTCACCGGGTACCTGCAGGAGAATCTACTCGACCGCTATCCCGGCATCGTCAATCGCGAGCAAGTCCGCGACTGGGTCACGGCCGCTGGGATACCGGCCGCCGCCGTATTGCCGGCCGCGGGCGCCCTGGCGAGCGTCGACGATGCGCGCAGCGCGTGGCTCGGCGGTAGTCTGCAGCCGAAGAAATTCGGCCTCGATTGGATCGCGCCGCAGTGGATGTATTTCCTGAACGGCATGCCGGCGGCGTTGAGCGCCGGCCAGCTCGCGGCTCTGGATCAAGCGTACGGATTCACGCGCAGTCAAAATGCCGAAATCGAACACAGCTGGCTCGAACTCGTGATCCGCAGCAATTATCAGCCGGGCTATGCGCGCCTCGAGGACTACCTGAAGAGCGTCGGACGCCGCAGGCTGATCGCGCCCCTGTATGCCGCGCTGATGAGCACGCCGTCCGGCGCCGAAGTGGCCAAGCGCGTGTTTCCCAAGGCGCGTCCGGGCTACGACCTGGAGACCGCCGCGGCGATCGATGCGCTGGTCAATCCCGCCGCCGCCGAGGATTCAGAATGAGCAGCGAGTGGCTGAAGGTGATGCTCGAGGAGATCTCGCGCAAGAAGGCGGAAGCGGAGCAGGCGCGCGTCGAAGATCAGACCCGCCTCGAGGAGCAGACCCGCGTCGAGGAGCAGGGCCGCGTCGAGGAAGCAGCTCGAAGTGTGGTAGAGTCCGCCGCGTGCGCCCGAGAGAAAAAAGTTGGTGACGCCGAGTAACTTGGGGCTTCAAGCCGAGGAAGAACGCGGCCCTGATCAAACCATCAAGCGCCTCGGCACGGCGCGCACCGCGTTCGTCGGCCGCACCTTGCGCGGGCCGGTCAATCGTCCGGTGTTCATCGCGAGCTTCACGGAATTCCAGCACATCTTCGGCGGTCTGTGGCAGCCGAGTCCCTTGGGTTACGCCGTCGAGCAGTTCTTCGACAACGGCGGCCGCGAGGCGCTGATCGTGCGGGTGATCAACGGCGCACGCTCCGCGACCCTGACCTTGCATGCGGGCGCGGCGCCGCTGCGTTTGCAGGCGGTGCGTCCCGGCACCCGCGAATTTCTTCGCGCCAGCGTCGACTACGACAACGTCTTGTCGGAGCAGGAATTCAATCTCACCGTGCAGCGCGTGCGCGTGCAGGGCACCGCGCAGGTGGAGGATCAGGAGATATTCCAGAAGCTCTCCGTGGAGCCCAAGGCGGAGCGCTATTTGCCGAGGGCGCTGGCCGATTCGGAGCTGATTCGGCTCGCCGGCGCAATCCCCCCGCAGCGGCCGGATCGGACCCTGGATGCGGCCAGCGGACTGGCCAGCGGCTACGTCAACTCGAATGCCGACGGCGATGACGGGGCGCCGCTCACCGACTACGACCTCATCGGCACGGCGCACGACCGCACCGGTCTGTTCGCGCTCGGGGCCGCGGATTATTTCAATTTTCTGTGCATCCCGCCGCTGTCGCGCGAGCAGGACGTGGGGCCGAGCGCGCTGTTGGTGGCGGCCCGATATTGCAAGGAGCGCCGCGCGCTCTTGATCGTCGATCCGCCGTCGCACTGGCACACCGCGGACGACGCGCTCAGGGGCATGCGGGACTGGAATTTTTCCAATGAAAATGCGCTGATGTATTTCCCGCGTGTGCTGGCGCACGACAAGCTGCGCGGTCATTTCGAGTCCTTTGCGCCCTGCGGCGCGGTCGCTGGCATGCTGGCGCGCTGCGACGAGGCCTCGCCCGTTTGGGTCCCCGCCAAAAGCGACGAGGCCATCCTGCGTCCCGGCTACCGCCCCACCTGCCTCGTGACCGAAGATCGCCGCATGCGGCTCGCCACCTTGGGGGTCAACACCATCCTGGCGGTGCGCTCCGCCGCGCGCATCGGCGTCGGCGCGCGCACCCTGGCGGCGGGCGCGGCCGCCAATGCCGATTGGCAGTATCTGGCGGCGCGGCGTCTTGCGCTGTTCATCGTCAACTGTATCGAGCGCGGGACCCGCTGGGCGGCGGCGGTGCCGGCCGAGGTCGAGGTCGCCGAGCGGGCGGCAGCGCAGGTCCGCGCGTTCTTCGAGGGGCTGTATGACGCGCAGGCCTTCGGCACGCGGCGCATGCAGGACGCCTTTTTCGTCAGCTGCGAACAGGGAAGCGATTTTCAAGTCGTGTTCGGCTTCGCCGCCATGCGAAAATCCGGGATGCACAGCTTCCGCATCGTGCATTCGGCTTCGGGCAGCAAGCTCAAGCCCTTGAGCATGAATCGATTGAATTCCGCGCACTACAGCCCGGCGGAGCTCGAGTGGGTCGAGGATCTCGCGCGGAGCCTGTCCTAAATCATGGCGGCCAGACGCTTTTCCAGTTCCGCCATCAGGGAGTGGCGCGAGCTGCGCTGAACCGCGGCCGGCAGACGCGGCACCTGCGGCAGGGACTCCAGCGCGGTGCGCGCGAATTCGTAGCCGGCCTGAATCGCGCGATCGAAGGCGCGCCAGTTGAGCAGATCAATATTCACCAGCGGGGGTTTGAACAGGACGTCCGCCAGTTCGCGCTGTGCGGCCGCGCTCGAGGAGCTGTTGACCATGCCGGTGTGCATCAGAATTTGAAAGATATTGATGCGGCGCTTGCCGCGGCGGCCGAGCGCATACCGATCCGCGCCGACGTCGCTGCCGATCACGAACCCCGGAACATGAGTCTGCATGATGTCGACGGGGAGATTGTTGATGGCGGCGCCGTCGACCAGCACGTCGTCGCCGAGATACACCGGCGGCATGACCCCGGGGATGGCGACCGACGCGCGCAGCGCGTCCGCAAGCCGGCCTTCGCGATGCTCGAGCGAGCGGCCCGTGGTCAGGTTGGCGCTGACGCAGAAGAACGGCAGCCGCAAGTCCTCGATCAGCACGTCGCCGTACTCCCGCTGCAGCAGCCGCGAGACCTTGCGCCCGCGCGTGAGGGCCACGAAGGGAAAGGTGTAATCGTTCACCGGGTTGGTGTCGACGAAGCTGCGGCGGTAGCGCACACGCATCTCCTCGTCGCTCCATCCCATCGCGACGCCGGCGGCGATGATGGACCCGATGCTCACACCGCCGATGAAGTCGATGGGCACGCGCGCCTCGCGCAAAGCCTGAATGAGCCCCAAGTGAGCGAAGCCGCGCGCGCCTCCGCCCGACAGAACCAATCCCACTCCGCGCCGGGTGAGCAGGCGGGCGATCCGGGCGAAATCCGCGGTGTCGACGATGTGGTGGTGCATGGCCGCGGGCGTCGCGCGCAGCCAGCGCGCGGCGGCGCCGGCTTCGATGCGCTCATCGTGCAGCAAGGCGAGCTCGATGCGCGCCCCGCGGGCGAGCGCCGTCTCGGCGATGCCGCTCGGCCAGGGTTGGACCCGCGCGCCGGCCGGCGCCGCCAGCAGGATCACCTCGGCCTGGCGGCAACACTGCCGCGTCCAACCCGAGGCGCTGGGATCCGCCACATACACCACATAGTCATTGAGCTCTTCGATGCGATTGAACCAGGCGGCGGTGTGGGAACTCGCCCGCGCATCCCACACCAGCTCCGTGCGGCCGGCGCGCGCGAACTCCGCGACCAGGCGCGTCGCAAGATTGGCGACGTCCACTTCGACGCTGTTGGGAACAATGGCGAACACCCGCGCCCGTGTCTGCGCGACCTCCGGCCGATTGCTGCGCCGCAGCCGCCGGGCGCAGAGGCGCGCCAGCGCCAGTGAGAAGCGCGTCGATTGCGCGGCAATGGCGTCGAGCAGGGGCATGGGCAGCAGCAGCAGCTCGCTGTCGCGCAGGGCGAATACGCTGGCGCTGCGCTGCTCCTGCAGCAGCCAGCCGGCTTCTCCAACCAGCTCGCCGTGCTCGATTTCGGCGGTCAGGCGCACCTGCCCTAGAGTCTTGACGCCTAGCCGCCCGCTGGCGAGCAGATATACTGCGTCCGGAGTGGAACCGGATTCAAACAACAAGCTGCCGGCCGGCAGGGAAAAGTGCACGACTCCTGCCGCCAGCACCTCCAGCGTCTCGGGATCGACCTCGGCGAGGGCGGCGCAATCGCGCAGGCAGTCGATGGCGCGGCGCATTTCGTGCGCGGCGCTTGATTGCTCTTCATCCAGTGCCATCGTTGAGTTAGCGGCCATGCACCTGAATTCCTTTAGCGTTGGGACGTTATGACCGGACCGCTCGCCAGCGTGGTGTTTTCGCATGGCAAGGAAAGCGGCCCCTGGGGGTCGAAGATCACGGCCATGGCGGCGATGGTTCGCGGTCTGGGATTGGCCGTGGAGTCGATCGACTATCGCGGCCTGGACGACCCTGGCGACCGGGTCCGCAAGCTTCTGGGCGCCGCCGAAGCACGCAAGGAGGGCGTGGTGCTGGTCGGCTCGAGCATGGGTGGCCATGTCAGTGCGGCCGCGGCGAGCCGGGTGGGCGCGCGCGGCCTTTTTCTATTGGCGCCGGCCTTCTACATGGCCGGCTACGAGCAGTACACGCCGCAGGATGTGACCTGCCCGACCGCCATCGTGCATGGCTGGCACGATGTCATCGTGCCGGTCGAAAACAGCATTCGCTGGGCACGCGAGCATCGGGCGGCGCTGCACCTGCTCGATTCCGATCACCGGCTTGAGGATCAGATCGATGCGATCTGCGAGCTGCTGCGGGCGTTCTTGACGGCGCTTCCGAAAGAGGATCAGTGAGTGTGCGCCGGCGCGGCGATGGTCGGCGGCGGGCTGTTGGTGGGAACGTCGAGTTGCGCCTGGGCCAGTTCGCGCAGGCTTTCTCCCAGCTGTTCGCCGCAGCGCGTGCCCATGGCGTCGAAGCCTGCGCCGAGCGAGGCGATGTAGGCTGACACATAGTGTTTGCCCGGCGGGGATTCCAGAAACACCAACAAACGCTTGAGGTCGGCATCGCTCATGTCGCGATAGCTGTAGGCCAGATACCGCCGCAGCGGCGCGCGCATGGTGAGCTCCAACCCCGGACGGCTGGCATCGCTGGATTTTCGCGCAGTCTCGGCCACGGCCGCCGAGTCCCTTCCCGCACCGACCGCGGTGCCGATGGCCACCGCCTGCCCCATGCTCAAGAAAATACGCACGGTGGACTCGGTGGAATGCGCCGCACGCTCGAGTTTCTCGAACAGGGCCTCGCGCTGGGGCGTCGTGGGAGCGGCGATCTCGCCATTCATGATCTTGTCGATGGTGTGTTCGTCGAGCGTGGCCGTGGCCACGTCCGCGGCCACCATGCGGCGGCCCAGATCGCTCAGCAGGAAGACCTCGGATTTCTTCACCGTCGCCTCATCGAGGTTGCCCGCGAGCGCGCTCAACGCGGGCGCTTCGAAAACGTCGATGCGAAATCCGCGCTTGGCGGCGGCGGTCACCGCGTCGAGCTGCTGCTCGGACATCCTCGCCGAGGTATCCGCGGAAAAGAGCTGGCGAATGTGCTCCGGCATCGTCGCCAAAGTGGCGCGCACCTGTTCGCGGGTGGCCGCTTCCTGATAGATCCGCGCCGCGGTCTCGATGTCGACCGGCGATTCCAGCGCATACGCGCTGCCGGACAAAAGCAAAGCCAAGACGAAACGAAACATGCGCGAACTCCGAGTGACGGCAAGTCCTCATCGATTGTACACTTGAGCGCCTTTACAGGGGCTGACAGTTCCGAGGTTCACATGCGCCCATTGAAGTGTTTGACAATGTCGCTGTCGGTTTTGTTCATCATGAGTTGCGCCTCTCCCGAGCCGCCGCCCAAGAAGACCGTATTCGATCCGCTGCTGCAGACTGAACAGCGCGCTCGCGACGTGCAAAAAACTGTGGACCAGGCCGCAGACAGCACACGCAAGACGGTGGATAGTCAGGAGCGCGGCGATACGTCTCCGTAAGTCCTGAAGACGCCATGCACCCCGTTGAAGGCCTTCGCCGGGCGTGGCAATGGAGCGTCCGTAGAATCTTGAGCCTGTGGGTGCGGGCGACCATCAAGCCCGATGCCGCCGCCGCCGCCATCGCGGCCATCCCAAGGCCCGTCTGCTATGTGCTGGAACACGAAAGCCAGGCGGATCTCGCAGTCTTGAGCATCGTGTGCACCCAGCTCAAGCTGCCGCGTCTCGAGAGGCGGTTGCTGCTCGGCAAGCGGCGCGTGGATCGCGCCTACTTCGAGCTGATGCGCCCCGCGGGTTTGTTCACCACGCGCCAGGCGGTACGCGCGCCGCGCTACCTCACGAAGCTCGTCGCCGCCGCCGCCGCGAACCAAGAGATCGATGTCGATCTCCTGCCGGTATCCATATTCTGGGGCCGCGCGCCGCACAAGGAGCAGAGTCTGTGGCGGCTCCTGTTCGCGGAAGACTGGGCGTTGGTCGGGCGGTTTCGCAAAGTCTTGAGCGTGCTGGTCAACGGCCGCAATACGGTGGTGGAGTTCGGCGAGCCGCTGCGGCTGCGCGACGCTCTGCAGGACGGCATGAGCCAGCAGCGCAGCGTGCGCTGGATGCTGCGCAACCTGCGCGCCAGCCTGCGGGCGCAGCGCGCCTCGACCATCGGGCCCGATCTTTCGCACCGCCGCACGATGATGACGCAATTGCTCAAGACCGCGGACGTGCGCGGCGCCGTGCGGCGCGAGATGCAGGAGCGCGGCACGCCGCGCCGTGCCGCACTGCTGGCGGCGCGAAAATACGCGGTCGAAATTGCCGCCAATTATTCGCAGGCCTTCGTGCGCTTCATGTCGGTGGTGCTCGGCTGGCTGTGGAACCGGCTGTTCGACGGGGTGGATTTCGAGCATGTGGAGAAACTCAACGAGATCGGCGACGGCGCCGAGATCATCTACGTTCCCTGCCACCGCAGCCACATGGATTACCTGCTCCTCTCCTATGTGATCTATCGCAAGGGCTTCGCGGTGCCGCACGTGGCGGGGGGCATCAATCTGAATCTGCCGGTGATCGGACGTTTCCTGCGCAAGGGCGGTGCATTTTTCATGCGCCGCACCTTCAAGGGGAACGCCCTGTATGCGATGGTGTTCGCCAAGTACCTGGGATTCATGATGGCGCGCGGCCACCCTCTGGAGTACTTCATCGAAGGAGGGCGCAGCCGCACCGGCCGCCTGCTCTCGCCGCGCACCGGCATGCTGTCGATGAGCGTGCACGCCTACCTGCGCGACCCGGAGCGGCCGGTGGTGTTCATGCCGGTATATTTCGGCTACGAGCGCATCGTCGAAGGTCGCACCTACATCGGCGAGCTGTCGGGCCGGCCCAAGGAGAAGGAAACCCTGCTCGGGCTGATCAAGGCCACCGTATCGGTGTTGCGCAGCAAGCTCGGCAAGGTACACGTGAATCTGGGCCAGCCCATTTCACTCGACGAATTACTGTGCCGCCACAATCCGAATTGGCGCGGCGCCGGCCCGCAGGACCCGGAGTCGCGGCCGGAATGGATCAACGACGCGGTCGCCGATCTCGCCGCGCGGATCAACATCGAGATCAACGCGGCCGCCGCCGTGACGCCGATCAATCTGGTGGCCATGGCGATGCTCGCCACCCCGCGCCAGGCGCTGGCGGAAGTCGATCTGCAGCGCCAGATCGAGCTCTATCAACGGCTGCTGCACGACGCGCCCTACGGGCCCTTGGTGACGGTGACGCAGGACACGGGCGCGCAGATGATCCGCTACGCCGAGGCGATGGGACTGCTGGAGCGGCAGAAGCACCCGCTCGGCGACATCATGCGCATGAACACCGACAACGCGGTGCTGGCCACCTATTTCCGCAACAACATTCTGCATCTATTCGCGATGCCGTCGCTGCTCGCCTGCTGCTTCGTGAGCAATGCCGCCATGCGCACCGAGGACATCCACCGCATGGTGTGGCGCGTCTATCCCTACATTGCGGCCGAGCTCTACCTGCGCTGGGACGAGGCGTCGGTGCGGGCGGTCGCGGATTCCTTGCTCGACACCTTCGCAAGGCTCAATCTGCTGCAGGGGAATGCCGATCGCAGCGCATGGCAGCGTCCCGCCTCCACCTCGCTCGAGGCCATCCGGCTGTCGATTCTCGCGCAGGCGACCATTCAGACCATCGAACGCTATTACCTGGCCATCGCGCTGCTGCTGCAAGCGGGCAGCGGCAGCATCACCCAGGAAGCGCTCGAGCAGCGCTGCCATTTGATGGCGCAGCGCATGTCCGTGCTGTATGGACTGAATTCGCCGGAGTTCTTCGACAAGAGCCTGTTTCGCGGCTTTCTCGATCTGCTGCTGCGCCGGAATGTCATTCAGGCCTCGGCGGATGGCCTGCTGTCATTCGGCGAGCCGTTGCTGGGGGTGGCGGCGGATGCGCAGTTGGTGCTGTCCGAGCAGATACGGCATAGCATTTTGCAGGTCACGCTGGGTCAGTAGGGTCGCTGATCGGTGGGTCGCTGTGCCCTTCCTGACGAAGGCTCGCACCGATCAGCATCCCCACGCCTTGCGACCCGCTCAAATTCACCGTGCAGAGCGTTTAGTCCCAGGCGCCGCGCCCGCCGCGCTGCGCCTTGGTCGCGCCGCGGCGCTTCTTCGAATCGATGCGCCGCTCCTTGGACCTCAAGGTGGGACGGGTTTTCTTGCGGATTTTCGGTTCCACCATGGCGGCGCGGATCAACGCCGTGAGGCGCTCCTCCGCGGCGCGGCGATTGCCCTCCTGGGTGCGCTCGCTCATGGACTTGAACAAAATGCTGCCGTCGTCGATGAGCTTCTGGCCGGCGAGCCGGCGCAGCCGGTTTCTGACCGTTACCGGCAGCGAGAGATTCTGCGGCAGCAAGAAGCGCAACTGCGCGGCGCTCGCCACCTTGTTGACGTTTTGACCGCCCGGGCCCGAGGAACGGACGAACTTCCATTCCAGCTCCTCGTCGGGAATGACGATGTCCGGCGCGATGTGGAGCGGCATACGGTCAGTCGAGGTTCGCGGTGGAGTTGCGAACCACGATTTCGCGCTGCGCGGCGGGGATGGTGATGTTGTGCTCCTTGAACAAGCGCCATATGGCGCGATTCACTTCCGAGCGCACATTGTTGACCCCTTCCTGCGGATCGGAAATCCAGAAGCGCAATTCCAGCTCGATGCCGCTGTCGCTGAAGTGCAGCAGGCGCGACACGGGGGCGGGGTCCGCCAGCACGCGCGATTGGCCCTGGCAGGCGGAGAGCAGGACCTTCAAGGCCAACTCCGGATCGTCGCGGTAGCTCACGCGGACCGGCAGCTTCAGGCGAATGCGCGGATCGGTGTAGCTCCAATTGATCACGGCATTGGAGATGAGCTGCTGATTCGGCACCAGCATTTCCACGCCGTCGCGGTCGCGCACGACCACATAGCGGCCGCGCAATTCCTGCACCCAGCCGAAATTCTCGGTGCTGGTGCCGCTCTGGCCCGAGAGGCTGATGACGTCGCCCGGTTTGATGGAGCGATCCATGAGCAGCACGAAGCCGCTGACGAAATTCGCGGCAATGGACTGCAGGCCGAACCCCAATCCCAAACCGATGGCGCCGGTGAGCACCGTGAGCGCGGTCAAGTCCACGCCGGCCGCATTCAGGCCGATGAGGATGGAGAGAGCAATCAAAAATGCATTGGCGAACTTGGCGATGCCGATGCGGGTGGAAGGCGCGAGAGTGCTGAGCTTGTTCAGCCGCCGGTCGACCCAGCGGCTGATCCAGGCCGCAACCAGCACGAACAGGGTCAGCGTGAACAGGAGCTTCAGCACCGACCACACCGTGATGCGGCTCTTACCCGCCGCCAGGCCGATGCTGTCCAGGGTGCTGATGATGGGATCGAGCCAACCCAGGTACTCGGCGGCGATGATGAACCAAATGAACAGGGTGACCCGATTTTCCCAATGCTGCATCCACGACTTGTTGCCGAGGCTGGCGGCGAACAGCAGCACCCCGACGCGCACCACGACATAGGCGGCGATCAGGCGCGCCGCGGCATCGAGCAGCGTGACGTCGAAGTTCAGGTTTTGCAGCAGGGCGCGCGCCAGGACCACCAATCCCAAGGCCATGATGGAGGGGATCGCGACGACGCTGCCTTGCGACGCGAAATAGCTCCACGTCAACGCCGTCGGCGTCTTGATCCGGCGCCGTTCGTGGCGGCTGCGCAGGGTGGTGCCGACGAATCCGCCCGCCAGGAGACAGACGACCGCGGCGCCGATCTCCAGCAGCATGTTGCGCGTCGACAGTATGTCCAAGAACGCGGCGATACGCTCCACGATCTCGGTCATGCGTTCAGGTCCGGAATGAGCTGGCTCTCGAGGCGCGCGATTTGATCTTTGAGCATGAGCTTGCGCCGCTTGAGGCGCTTCATTTGCAATTCGTCGATTTTGAAATCCATGGTGAGGCGCGAAATGATGTCGTCCAGATCACGATGCTCGATGCGCAATTGGCGCAGGCGCTCGATGTTCTTGAACAAGTCGGTGTTGACGTTGCTGTCGTCGTCGCTCACGGTAGCACTTATTTATAATGACTGCGCCACACCGGCGTGACGCAATCCGGTAGCTTAAGGGAGCGGCCCAAGGGATTCCAAGTCAGTTGTGGACTGTGAAAGTCCGAGCCCACCGAGCCCATCAGGCCATGCTTCACGGCGAGCGCGGCCAGGCCTTCCGCATGCTGCGCGCCGTTGGCGCCGGACACGACCTCGAGCGCGGCGCCGCCCGCGGCCGCGAATTCGCCGAGCAACCGGCGGCGGGCGCCGCCCGACAGCGCGTAGCGCGCCGGATGGGCGAGCGCGGCGACGCCCCCCGCGGCACGGATCCAGCCCACCACGGCATCCAAGGCGGGCCAATCGGCGGCGACGTGAGCTCGCTTGCCGGCTCCCAAATACTTGCGAAACGCTTCCTCGGCGCGATCGACATGCCCGCCGGCGACCATGGCGTTGGCCAGGTGCGCGCGCGTCGGTACGCCGGGACTGGCTTGCACCGCAGCGAGCAGCTCCGTGCCGGGCAGACCCAGTTTTTCCAGGCGCGCGCATATCTTGCGCATGCGCACCTGGCGCCGTTCGCCCTGTGCGCGCAGCGCGCTCTGAAGCTCCGGCGAGGCCGGATCGATCCACAGCCCCAGCACGTGGATGGCCTGCGCGCGCCATGAGGCGGAGATTTCAACGCCCGGGACCAGGGAGATCCCATGCACACCTGCACTACGCTGCGCCTGCTCCAGGCCTGCCACGGTATCGTGATCGGTGAGCGCCAGCGCCAGGACGCCCGCCGCCGCGGCGCTCGCCACCAGTTCGTCCGGCGTCAAGGCGCCGTCGGAACAGTTCGAATGCGTGTGCAGGTCGATATTGAGGCCGCTCACGATGGGCTGCCGGCAAGCCCCACGGCCTCGAGCTTCAGGCCCGCAAGCACGATGAAGCCCTGCGCTCGCTCGAAGCCGTCGCTGGTGTAGTCGAATGTATAAGTGCGCAGCAGCCGCCGCCGGCCGCCGGCATCGCGCGACACGCGAAAACCCGCGAAGGCGACGGTGCCATCCAGGAACTGCACTACCGCGCGCGAGCAGGTGTCCTTGGCGATGCGGTTTGCGGCCTCGCGCGCATCCAGCGATAGCTGCCAGAGCTTATAGCCGCCCGCCAGGGCGGCGGCGGTGAATACCAGCAGCCAGAGATCTTCCGTCATGCCGTGCAGCTTACCGCACGGCGCAGCGGGCGTTCGTATTACGCTGCAGTGCACCCGCGGGGTGTCGCGCAGCCCCATTGCGCTGCGCCCCCTGGAATTCCCGTGGACGCCCCCCATAGAGGCTCAATGAAAACCAATGAGCTGCAACCGAACCTGGCCGTGCGTGTCGACCCCAATGAAATGGTGCGGTACGTGCAGGATTTGATGACCTCGCCGCACAGCGCCGCGGCGCCGGATACGTCCTTGGTGCTGGCGGAGCGGCACTGGGGCGGCGATACGCCGCTGGCACGCGCGGCGCAACTGCGTTGGAGTGCGCTCAATCGCGCCTTCACGGACGCGCGCCTGTCCACCTGGACCACGCACCCGAAACGCGACCAAATTCACGTCCCGGCGGCGTTGATCGCGGCCGCGGGCGTGGCGCGGCTGACCATGGCCGAGCAGGAAGTTGTGTTCGATATTCCGACGCTGCTGGATGCCACGCTGGAATTGTGCGAGCCCGCCGGACACGGCTAGGCGCGATGCTCAGGCGGGCGGCAGGACGCTCGGGTCGTTGAACGCGAGGAAGTCGCCGTTGATGATGCTGTCGCGGCAGTTGTAGCGCAGACGATGGCCGTCGAGCCGCGTGACCCGGCCGCCGGCGGCTTCGAGCAATGCCTGACCCGCGGCGGTGTCCCACTCCGAGGTGGGGCCGAAGCGCGGGTATAGATCCGCCCGGCCTTCCGCAACCAGTGAGAATTTCAGCGAACTGCCGATGCCGGTCATCACATGCGGTCCGAGGCGCGCCAGATAGGCCGCCGTCGCCGGGCTCGAGTGCGAGCGGCTGCCGATGACGCGCAGCGGGTGCTGCGGCGCCGACACGTGGATGGGGACCTCGGGCGCGTCCCGATGATGACTGAATGCGCCCACCCCCGCGGCGCCCCAGTACGTAAGCCCCAGGGCGGGCGCCGCCACCAGCCCCAGTACCGGCTCATGCTCCACCACCAAGGCGATGTTGACGGTGAATTCCCCGTTGCGCTTCACGAATTCGCGCGTGCCGTCGAGCGGATCGACCACCCACAATTCGCGCCAGGTCTGGCGCTCGCTCCAAGGGACCTCCGCGGATTCTTCGGCGAGAACGGGTATGTCGGGAGTGAGCTGCTTCAGTCCCTCGAGGATTATGCGCTGCGACTCCAGATCCGCCGCGGTCAGCGGCGAATCGTCCTCTTTGAGCTGCACGGTAAAGCCCATGCCGTACACCTGCATGATGGCGGCGCCTGCGCGGGCGGCAATGGGCAGCAGGGCATGACTTAGGGCATGGAGATCTCGCATCGGTTGGTATCATACGCACATGCACACCGCGCCCGCGCTTGACTGGTCCGCCATCGATACGGTGCTGCTCGACATGGACGGCACATTGCTCGACCTGCGCTTCGACAATTGGTTTTGGCAGGAGCTCATCCCGCGCCGGTACGCGGCGGCCAACGGGCTCGAGCTCGAGGCCACCCAGGGTTTGTTGGCTCCCAAGTTCAGCGGAGTCAAGGGGACGCTGCAATGGTATTGCATCGAGTATTGGAGCCGGGAACTTCAGTTGGACATCGGCGGCATCAAGCGAGAAGCGCTGGCCCAGGTCGGCTTTCTGCCGGGAGCCGAACAATTCCTGTTGAAACTCAAGCAGAGCGGCAAGCGGCGCGTGCTGGTGACCAATGCGCACCCCGAGACCTTGGGCCTGAAGAATGAGCAGGTGGCGCTGACCCAGTATTTCGACGCGTGCTATTCCGCACACCCGTTTGCGGCGCCGAAAGAAGCAGCGGCATTCTGGCCGCGGCTGGCAGCCGAGGAGCGGTTCCAGCCGAAGCGCACCTTATTCGTGGATGATAGTTTAGCCGTGCTCAATGCCGCCCGCGATTACGGCATCGGCTGGCTGCGCGCGGTGCGCTGTCCGGATTCGGGCCGGCCGCCGCAACCCACGGGCGACTACGCCGCGGTCGACCGGATCGCCGATCTCATGTAGCGGCCGCCGGACCCGCGGGTCCGCCGCCGCCGCGGCCGCGCCGCCGTCTGCGGCGTGAGGGGTCGCCTTGTCCCTGTCCTTGCACCGCCGCTTCGCCGGCACCGCCGGTCTCACCAGCGGATCGCGGAGCATGCTGCTGCGGCTGGGCCGCCGGGCGTGCGCCCGGGGAGGACGCGTGCGGCGCTCGGGAGGGGGAGGAGGGGCCGCGGCGCGGGCCACCGCCGGATCTTCCGCCGCCGGAACGCCCGGGTCCGCCGGGACGCCCACCGCCGGAGCGGCCGCCCCCGTAGCCACCGCCCCCGCGAGATTGTCCCTGCCGGGGCGCCCGCTCGCGCCATTCGGCGGGCGGCGGCGCGGTCACCACCGCCAAATCGACGGCCTCGATGGCGGCGCGCGGAATCTGATGGCCGATGTACTGTTCGATATCCGGCAACGCGATGGCGTATTCCTCGCAGCCGAAGCTGATGGCATCCCCGGCGGCTCCGGCGCGCGCGGTGCGTCCAATGCGATGCACGTAGTCTTCCGCATCGTTCGGCAGATCGAAATTGAACACGTGGCTGACATCGGGGATGTGCAAGCCGCGCGAGGCCACATCGGTGGCGATCAGCACGGCGATGTCGCCGTTGTGGAAGTCGCGCATCATTTTCAAGCGCTTGGTTTGCGGGACGTCGCCCGAGATGGCCTGCGCAACGAAGCCGTTGGCCGTCAAGGTGCGCTCGAGCACCTCGGCCACGCGCTTGGTATTGACGAACACCATGGTGCGGCGCGCGTCGATGCGGCGCAGAAGTCCCATCAGCAGCGGAATCTTCTCTTCGGTGGAGGGGAAGTAGAGCACCTGCTTCACTTTGTCGACCGTCATCTTGTCCGGCTCGATGCGTATCAGCGCCGGATTGTTCATGTGCTCGTAGGCGAGTTCCATCACCCGGTGCGACAAGGTCGCCGAAAACATCATGTTCAGGCGCAGCGTCGGATGCGGCAATCGCCGCAAAATGAAGCGGATGTCCTTGATAAATCCGAGATCGAACATACGATCCGCTTCATCCATGACCGCCACTTGGATATGCCGCAGATCAAACACATGCTGTTTGAAATAGTCGATGATGCGGCCGGGCGTGCCGATCAGCACATCGACGCCCTCTTCGAGGACGCGCCGCTGTTTTTCGTAATCCACGCCGCCGAACACGATCGCGAGCTTGAGACCCGTATATTTGCCGATTCCCTCGGCATCGGAGTGAATCTGCACCGCGAGCTCGCGCGTCGGCGCGATGACGATGGCGCGGGGCGCATTCTGCGGCCGATTCGGCGCGCCGGGATCCGTGAGCAGGCGGTTGAACAGCGCGACGAGGAAGGCCGCGGTCTTGCCGGTGCCGGTCTGGGCTTGACCCGCGACGTCGCCGCCGGCGAGGGCCACGGGCAGGGTTTGCGCCTGAATGGGGGTGCAGCGGGTGTAGCCCAATTCGGCAATGCCCCGCTTCACCGAATCGGGAATATTTAACGAATCGAACCTAAGAAGGCTGAGATGGGCGTCTGACATTTTCTCTTCGAGGATTGCAGAAACTTGCAAAATGGTGGGGACCGGTTAACAATAGAGCCAACCAGGAGTCGGTGTTTCCGCTCCCATCAACCGTATCATCGGTACCCTTTTAAGGTAATCAAGACCGCTAAAGCCGCTGTATTGTGCCCGAACGGCCGCGCATCGTCACTTCGCGCGAGCGTTGGGGGCCTGCTCTCCCACAAACAACCCGCCCCTTATCTACAAATGAATCTCCAAAAGGAGGTATTTCCGCAGTGAGTAACCCAAGTATCGTTCACACCAGCGACGCCACGTTCGACAAGGACGTGCTCAAGTCCGATAAGCCCGTATTGCTGGATTTCTGGGCCGAATGGTGCGGACCTTGCAAAATGATCGCGCCCATCCTCGATGAGATCGCCGACCAGTACAAAGACAAGATCCGGATCGCCAAGCTGAACATCGACGACAACCCGGCGACACCGCCGAAATTCAACATTCGGGGCATTCCGACTCTGATCCTGTTCAAGAACGGCACCGTGGAGGCCCAGAAAGTGGGAGCAGTCACCAAATCGCAGCTCGCCGCCTTTCTGGACAGCAACCTGTGAGAGGCTACTTGGGTAATCAGTCCCGCGGCGGCGGCCAGGGCGGCGGGCAACAGGGCGGCGGTGGCCAAGGCGGCGGCGGCCGGTCCAATCGCTCGAATCGCGGACCCCGCAACGACAACCGCAACGGCAATACCAATGGGGGCCGTCCCCCGCAGGAAGATTACGGCGATTTGCCGGAGGGCGGCGACGATCTAGAGATCATTGCGCCCACCGACCTCGCGCGCAGCCGCAGCTCGATGAACCTCACCGAGCTCAAGAAGCGGCCGATCAGCGATCTGGTCAAGCTGGCGGAGACCATGGGCCTGGAGAACATGGGCCGCTCGCGCAAGCAGGACATCATCTTCGGCGTGCTCAAGGCGCACGCGCGCAAGGGCGAGGACATCTACGGCGACGGAGTGCTCGAGATTCTGCAGGACGGCTTCGGCTTCCTGCGCTCCTCGGACTCGAGCTACCTGGCGGGCCCCGACGACATCTATGTGTCGCCCAGCCAGATTCGCCGCTTCAATTTGCGTACCGGCGATTCGATTTCCGGATTGATCCGGCCTCCCAAGGACGGCGAGCGCTATTTCGCGCTGCTCAAGGTCGGCGAAATCAACTTCGATTCGCCGGAGAGTTCGCGCGGCAAGGTGCTGTTCGAGAATCTCACCCCGCTGCATCCCACCGAGCGGCTGAAACTGGAGCGCGGCAACGGGTCGACCGAGGATTTGACGGCCCGCGCCATCGATCTGGTGGCACCCATCGGCAAGGGCCAGCGCGGCCTCATTGTCTCGCCGCCGAAGGCCGGCAAGACCATGCTGCTGCAGAACATCGCGACCGCGATCACGGCCAATCACCCCGAAGTGCACCTCATCGTGCTGCTGATCGACGAGCGGCCCGAAGAGGTCACCGAGATGGCCCGCACCGTGAAGGGCGAGGTCGTGTCGTCGACGTTCGACGAACCGGCCAGCCGCCACGTGCAAGTGGCCGAGATGGTGATCGAAAAAGCCAAACGGCTGGTCGAGCACAAGAAGGACGTGGTCATTCTGCTCGATTCCATCACCCGCCTGGCGCGCGCCTACAACACCGTGGTGCCGAGTTCGGGCAAGGTGCTCACCGGCGGCGTGGACGCCAATGCACTGCAGCGGCCGAAGCGGTTTTTCGGCGCCGCGCGCAACATCGAGGAGGGCGGCAGCCTCACCATTCTCGCCACCGCCCTGGTCGATACGGGCTCGAAGATGGACGATGTCATATTCGAGGAGTTCAAGGGCACCGGCAATTCGGAAATCCACTTGGATCGCCGCATCTCCGAGAAGCGCACCTTCCCGTCGATCAACATCAACCGTTCGGGCACGCGCAAGGAAGAACTCATCACGGAACCCTCGGAGCTGTCCAAGATGTGGATTCTGCGCAAGCTCCTGCATCCCATGGACGAGCTGGCCGCGATCGAGTTCCTGCTCGACAAGATGAAGGACACCAAGACGAATGCGGACTTCTTCGACGCCATGAAGCGCTAGGTTCGGGAGCGAAGTCATGCAATGGTGGGCGTGGATCGCGGTCGGCGCCATACTCTTGGGGTCGGAGCTGGCGTTCATCGACGCCCAGTTCTACCTGGTATTCGTCGGCGGCAGCGCCTTCGTCGTCGGGCTGCTCGATCTCGCCGGGCTGACATCGGCGCCCTGGCTGCAGTGGCTCGTCTTTGCGGTGCTCGCCGCGTCGTCCATGCTGTTGTTTCGGCGGCGCATCTACGAACGCATGCGCCGCGGACTGCCGGCGGTGAAGGGCGGCCCGGCGGGCGAGACCGTGGTTTTACCGCAGGCGCTGCCTCCCGGAGAGACTTGCCGGCTGGAATTTCGCGGCTGCTCCTGGAGCGCGGTCAACGGCGGCAAGTCGCTGATCGCGGCCGGCTCGCAGGCGCGCATCTCGCGGGTCGATGGATTGACGCTCGTCGTGCACGGCGACGCCTGAAGGGTACGGGTAGGAGAGTTCCTTGGACATGTCTTTCAGCTACGCATTCATCGTGATCGCCATCGTCGTGGTGATCGTGATCGCGAAAACCGCCACCGTGGTTCCGCAGCAGAGCGCCTACGTGATCGAGAACCTCGGCAAGTACAGCCGCACGCTGCAGGCCGGCTTTCACATTTTGGTTCCCTTCGTCGAGCGGGTGGCCTACCGGCACAGCCTCAAGGAAATCGCGATCGACATCGCTGAACAGATCTGCATCACCCGCGACAACGTGCAGGTGGGCGTCGACGCCGTGCTCTACATGCAGGTGCTCGATCCGCACCTCGCTTCCTACGGCATCACCAATTTCGGTTTCGCCATCTCGCAGCTCGCGCAGACGACGCTGCGCAGCGAAATCGGCAAGATCGAACTCGACCGCACCTTCGAGGCGCGCGGCCAGATCAACACCAATGTGGTCAGCGAGCTGGACAAGGCCTCCGCGCCCTGGGGCGTCAAGGTGCTGCGCTACGAGATCAAGAACATCACGCCGCCGAAGGATGTGCTCTCCGCGATGGAGAAGCAGATGCGCGCCGAGCGCGAGAAGCGCGCGGTGGTGCTGACCTCCGAGGGCGAGCGCGACGCGAAAATCAACGCCGCCGAGGGCGACAAGCAGCGCGTGATCAAGCAGTCGGAGGCCAACAAGCAGCAGCAGATCAACGAGGCCGAGGGCCAGGCGCAGGCCATCCTCGCGGTGGCGACGGCAACCGCCGAAGGGCTGCGCCAAGTGGGCATCGCGCTCTCCGACCGCGGCGGCATCGAGGCCATGCAGCTGCGCATCGGCGAGGAATACGTGAAGCAATTCGGCAAACTGGCGCAGGCCGGCACGACGCTGGTGGTGCCCGCGAACCTGACCGACCTGGCGTCCATCGTGACCATGGCCACGAGTATCGCGCGCAAGGTGCCGGCGCCACCGCAGGCCTGACGCATGTCGGACAAGCGCGAAGCCGTTAATATCGGCTTCCTGGAATTCGTGGCGCTGGCGGCGGCGATGATGTCGACCCAGGCCATCGCCATCGACGCCATTCTGCCGGCGTTCCCCATCATCGTTCGCGCGCTTCAAGTCGCCAACGAGAACCACGTTCAATGGATCGTCACCGCGTACATGGCCGGCATGGGATGCGGGCAGCTGTTCTGGGGCCTGATGTCGGATCGCTTCGGCCGGCGGCCGATCATCATCGGCGGACTCGGACTCTACGTCCTGGCGGCGCTCCTGTGCGGCCTTTCCGGCAGTTTCCACGCGCTGCTCGCCTGGCGCTTCGTCCACGGCCTCGCGGCGTCGAGCGCGGTGGTGACGCGTTCGGTCATCCGCGACCTGTATTCGGGCAGGCACATGGCGCGGGTGATGTCCCTGACCTTCATGGTGTTCTTGACGGTTCCCATCCTCGCTCCGAGTTTGGGCGCGCTCATCCTGTTGGCGGCGCCGTGGCGCTACATCTTCATCGTGTGCGGCATCTTCGCCGGCTTCGTCTGCGCATGGGCCCTGTGGCGCCTGCCGGAGACGCTGCATCCGGAGTACCGCTTGACGCTGACCCGTTCCCACATCGCGGGCGCCGTTCGGCTGGTGGCCTTCAACCGCACCTCGCTGTGCTACACGCTGGCGACGGGCGTCATGTTCGGCGGGATCATGGCCTATGTGGGCATGGTGCAGCAGATATTCGGCGAGGTGTTTCACCGCGCCAATCTCATGCCCACGATGTTTGCGCTGTGCGCGACCTTCATGGGCGTCGCCGCGTTCCTGAACTCGAGAATCGTCGAGCGCCTGGGGATGCGGCGCATATCGCACACGGCGCTGCTCGCCTACCTCGCCATCACCGGGCTGCATTCCGTGGTCGCCGCCCTGGGGCTGGAGCAAATCTGGACCTTCGTCGCGTTCCAGGCCGCGACCATGGCGTGTTTCGCGCTGTCAATTTCCAATTTCGGCGCGATGGCGATGGAGCCGGTCGCGTCGGTCGCGGGCGTCGGCGCGTGCCTGCAGGGCTTCGTGTCGACCTTGGGCGGCGCGCTGGTCGGGGCGCTCATCGGCCGGCAGTTCAACGGCACCGTGCTGCCGCTGGCCGCGGGATCCTTTGTTTGCGGAGCGGCCAGTCTGCTGTTCGTTCTCCTGGCGGAGAAGGGCCGGCTGTTCAGGGGCCATCACTTGGTCGACGCAATCTGCGCTTAACGGCCCGGCAATCCGCATGTAATTCGAATCCTCTACCTTGCTGAGGTCCGGAATCAGCTCCGGGCCAAAAACATTGAGGAGGACTTCGTATGTCGCTGCAGCGGATGGATTCAAAGTGTCTTCAGGGGCTCCGCACCGCCGCCGTGGCGGCGAGCCTGTTCCAATTTACCGTGGGCAACGCCGTTGCCGGCGCTCTGGCCGCGGGGGACGGCCACACACGCACTCCCATCAAACACGTCATCGTCCTTATCGGCGAGAACCGCACCTTCGATCACATCTTTGCGACCTATGTGCCGAAGAGCGAGGATTCGATCTCGAACCTGCTGTCCAAGGGCATCATCACCGCCGAGGGCGCGCCCGGCAAGCATTTCTCCCGGGCCGCGCAGTTCCAGGCGGTCGCGCCGTTCGAGACCAGCTACTTCATCAGCTTGGACAGCGATCAGAAGGTCCCGTACCAGATCCTTCCCTCGCCGACGCTGAACTTCGCGCCGACCCAGACGATCTTCCCGTTCGGCACGCCGGCCGCTTTCCTGGAAACCGTCGAACCGTCGCTGGAGCCCGCGGATGAAGTCCTGCTGACCACCGGGGCCGCGACCGAATTCTCACAGACCTTCGTGCAACCCGATCCCGATACCCGCGTGCAGAACTTCGCTGCGCTGCCGAATGGACCCTTCGCCCTCAAAGGACCGAATCTGCCCTATGATTCCTACACCGGGGACACGACGCACCGGCTGTTCGAGATGTGGCAGCAATCGGATTGCAGCGTCAAGCAGGCCACGCGGCGCAATCCTTCCGGATGCTTGAGCGATCTGTATCCCTTCGTCATCACGAACTATACGAACCAGCTGGACAGCATCTTCGACAACCCGCCGGCCATCGACGACAACGGCGGCGGCAATTCCATGGCCTTCTATAACGTTCAGGCGGGAGACGTCCCGGTCTTGAAGGCGCTCGCCGATGAATACTCGATGAGCGACAATTATCATCAAGCGGTCATGGGCGGCACCGGCGCGAATCATGTCATGCTGGGTACCGGCGATGCCATCTTCTGGTCCGACGGCCAGGGCAGACCCACGATGCCCCCCTCGCACATCGCGAATCCCAATCCGCTGCCGGGTACCGACGATGTCTACACCGTGGATCTTCTCTTCGACGGGAACTTCACCGAGTGCGCCGACCCCACGCAGCCGGGCATCAAGCCGATTCGCGACTACTTGAAGTCGCTTCCCTACCACCCGGATCCGAAGTGCCAGGCGGGCCGTTTCTACATGGTCAACAATGACAGCCCCGGCTTCCTCCCTGACGGTACCGTGGACGCAACGGGCATCGCCGGCGGCGGTTCGGTCCCGCCGACCGACGTGCGCACCATCGGCGAGGCGTTGAACGAGAAGAGCATTTCCTGGGCGTATTACGGCGGGGCGTACAACGCCGCGGTGAACCTGCAGCACAATCCGACCAGCAAGGATCCGACCGTGCTGGTGGGCGCGGCCTACTGCAATATCTGCAACTTCGAGTCCTACGCCACGGCGATCATGGGGGATCCCGCCCAGCGCGCCGCGCACATCAAGGATGCGACGGATTTCTTCGCCGCCATCGACGCGGAGACGCTGCCGGCGGTCTCCTTCGTCAAGCCCGACGGCTTGCTCGACGGCCACCCGGCCTCCTCGAAACTCGATCTCTTCGAAGGCATGGTCAGGGACATCGTCGATCATCTGCAAGCGCATCCGGATCTGTTCGCCGACACTGCGCTCATCATCACCTTCGACGAGGGCGGCGGGTTCTATGATTCGGGCTACATTCAGCCGCTGGACTTCTTCGGCGATGGGCCGCGCATCCCGCTGATCATCGTCTCCCCGTTCACTCGCGGCGGACACGTCAGCCACACCTACGCCGATCATGTGTCCATCCTGAAGTTCATCGAGCGCAATTGGGGCCTCGACCCGTTGACCGGCCGCAGCCGGGACAACTTCCCCAACCCAAGGGTCGATGACGAGAATCCCTATGTGCCGCTCAACAGCCCGGCCATCGGCGATTTGTTCGACATCTTCCACTTCGAGGATCGGGACGGCCGCTGAGCGTTGCCGGCCGAAGCGACTGAGCCTAAGCGCCGGACAAGGCGGCCCACGAGGGCCGCCTTTTTTCAGCCGCCGCGGAACAGCTCGTCGAGCTCCTTGCCCGAAGCGGCGTCCGCGAAGCCGTCGAACTTGCCCTGTTCGATGATGAGCCTGGCGGCCCGGATGAAGCCGCCCCAGGCGCAACGCGCCAAGGCGCCGCCGACGCTCACGCGGCGCACGCCGAGCGAGGCAATCTGCTGCAGAGTGAAATCTCCCGGCCAACCCATGAGCAGATTCACCGGCTTCGGCGCCACGGCGGCCACCACGGCGAGGATGTGATCGCGCGTGCGGATACCCGGGGCATAGAGGCAGTCGGCGCCCGCGCTTGCGTAGGCCTTGAGCCGGTGGATGGTGTGCTCGATGTCCGGGCGTCCCACGAGAAAGCATTCGGCGCGGCCGACCAGCAGCGTATCGCCGCCGGCCTGATCGATGGCTTTGCGCGCCGCGCGAATTCGGTCGACGGCGGTATTGAGTTCGTACAGCGGCTGCGACGCATCGCCGGTCGAATCTTCGATGGACAGGCCCGCCACTCCGCTCTCCGCGGCGAGACGCACGCTCTCGGCGACGCCGGCCGCGTCGGGCGCGAATCCGCTCTCGAAGTCGGCGTTGATGGGCAAATCCGTCGCCTCGACCATCTCGGTCAGGTGATCGAGGATCCGGTCGCGCGACATGCCGCCATCCGGATGGCCATGCGACCACGCGAAGCCCGAACTGGTGGTCGCGAGCGCCCTGAAACCGAGACCTTGCAGGAATCGCGCGCTGCCGACATCCCAGGGGTTGGGGATGACGAAGCAACCCGCCTCGTGCAGGCGGTGAAACGTACGTCGCTTATCGGCGATACTGGGACGGACGTGGGGCATGGGCGCATTCCTCGGCAAGGTCGGATCGGTAGGATGGCAAATAATACGCCGTTAACTCTCGAAGAAATCGTCGCCGGCGGCCTTTGTATCGGCTGCGGGCTGTGCCGGGCGGTCGCCGGCGCGGACAAGGTCGACATCGTGCTGACTCCCGAAGGGCGGGAGCGGCCCGTCGCGCGCACGCGCTTGGAAACCGCCACCCTGGATCGCATCAACGCCATCTGTCCGGGCATGCGCGTCGCGGGCGCGCCTGGCGGGACTCAATCCGGCGAGGCGGCGCGCGACGTGGTGTGGGGTCCGGCGGAGCAATTGGCCATCGGCTATGCGGCCGATCCCAAGGTGCGCTTCCGGGCCTCGGCGGGCGGCGTATTGACCGCGCTTGGCCAGTACTTGCTGACGAGCGGCCGGGTAAAATTCATTTTGCACGCCGCGGCGTCGAGCCGGGAGCCGATGCGCACCGAGCGCGCCTTGAGCTTCGACGCGGCCTCGGTGCTCGAGGCCGCGGGGTCCCGCTATGGTCCGGGCGCGCCGCTGGTCGACTTCACCGCGCTGCTGGACCGCGCCGAGCCGTTCGCGCTGATCGCGAAACCCTGCGATGTCGGGGCCGTGCGCAACCTGGCGCGGATCGACGCGCGGGTCGATCGATATCTGCGCTACGCGCTGACCTTCGTCTGCGGCGGGGCGTCGGACCTCACCAAGTCGGAGCAAGTGCTCCGCGAATTGGGCATCCGGCCCGAGGAACTCGCCTTGTTCCGCTATCGCGGCAACGGCTGTCCGGGTCCCACGCGCTTGGAAACTTTGGATGGGCGCGCGTACGAATTGAGCTATCAGCAAATGTGGCAGGACGAGGCCACGTGGCAGATTCAGCCCCGATGCAAAATATGTCCCGATGCCATCGGCGAGAGCGCCGACATCTCGGCCTCGGATGTCTGGCCCGGAGGCGGTCCCGCCGGGGAGGACGCGGGCTTCAACGGGATCATCGTGCGCACCCTGCGCGGCCTCGAACTGTATCGAGCGGCGCTCGCGGCCGGCGCCCTCGTCATCGAACCGCGCGCAGTGAGCTTCCGCGATTTCGACGAATTTCAACCGCACCAGGTCCGCAAGAAGCGTGCCGTTTGGGCGCGCTTGGCGGGCATGAGGGCCGCCGGCCGGCCGGTGCCCGAGACCCACGATTTACGCCTCGAGGAGTGCGCCCGCATGAACACGGTGGCGGAAAACCTGGCCGAGGCGCGCGGCGCGCGGCGCCGCGCGGGGCAGGGAATGCTGGGCGAGCCGCCCGCGGCACCGCGCCGCTCGGCGCCGGGGCGGGTCGACCATGTTTGAAGGATTTGCGCGCAACACCGCCGCCATCGAGGGAATCGACATCGCCTATGTCATCGGCGGTTCGGGACCGCCGCTGCTCCTGCTCCACGGCTTCCCGCAGTGCAAGGCCATGTGGGGGCGGGTCGCCCCGCGGCTGGCGCAGCACTTCACCGTCGTATGCGCCGACCTGCGCGGCTACGGCGATTCGGCCAAGCCGCGCTGCCTTCCCGATAAATCGAACTATGCGTTTCGCGCCATGGCCTCTGATCAGGTGGGGCTGATGCGGCAGCTGGGTTTCCCGCGCTTTCACATGATCGGCCACGACCGCGGCGCGCGAACCGGCTTTCGCCTGTCGCTGGACCACCCGGACTGCGTGATCAGCCTGACGCTGATGGACATCGTTCCGACCTATTCGATGTTCTTGGAGACCAACTACAAAGTGGCCGGCGCCTACTGGCATTGGTATTTCTTGTCGCTGCCGGAACCGTTCCCCGAGCGTTTGATCGGCAACGATCCCGACTTTTTCTACGAGACCTGTCTCGTCGGCTGGGGCGCCGGCAGGCTTGCCGACTTCGACGCCGAAGCGCTGACGGAATACCGCCGAGCGTGGCGCGACCCGCAGATGATCCATGGTTCATGCTCTGACTATCGCGCGGCCGCCGGCGTCGACCTCGAGCACGACACGGCGGACCTCGGCCGGCGGGTCGACTGCCCGACCTTGGTCCTGTACGGATCGCGCGGCCTGATGGCCCAGCTCTACGACATCCCGGCCGAGTGGCGCAAGCGCTGCGCGAACGTGACCGAGGCATCATTGCCGGGCGGCCATTTCTTCGTCGATCAATTCGCCGCGCAGACCGTCGAGATTCTGCAGGCCTTTCTGCCGCGGACTTAAATCCGCTCGCGCGCGATGGCGCGATAGCCGATGTCGCGCCGGTATTGCACCAAGTTCCAATGAATGGCGTGCACCAGATCGTATGCCTGGGCCTGCGCCGCGGCGACGGTGCCGCCCAAACCCACGGCGCAGAGGACGCGGCCGCCGGCCGTGACGACCGGCGCGCCATCCGGGCCGTCCATTCGCGTGCCGGCGTGAAATACCTTTCCCGGCAGCCGCGCGGCCGCATCGAGACCGCTGATCGGATCGCCCTTGCGAAAACTGTCCGGATAGCCGCCGGCCGCCATCACGACGCCGAGCGCGGCGCGCGGGTCCCAGCGCGCGTCGATTCGATCCAGGCGGCCCGCGAGCGCCGCCTCGCACAGGTCGATGAGATCGCTCTGCAGCCGCATCAGCACGGGCTGCGCTTCCGGATCGCCGAATCTGCAGTTGAACTCGAGCACATTGGGCGTGCCGTCCGCCGCGATCATCAATCCCGCGTAGAGAAATCCCAGATAGGGATTGCCGTCGGCGCGAAGCCCGTTCAAGGTCGGCTCGATCACCTCGCGCATGATGCGCGCGTGCAGCTCGGGGGTGACGATGGGCGCGGGCGAGTAAGCGCCCATGCCGCCGGTGTTCGGTCCCAGGTCGCCGTCGTCGCGGCGCTTGTGGTCCTGCGAGGTCGCGAGCGGCAGCACGGACTCGCCGCCCGCCATCACGATGAAGCTGACTTCCTCGCCGCGCAGGAACTCCTCGACCACGATGGTGCGGCCGGCGTCGCCGAAGCCCCCATCGAGCATACGCATGGCCGCATCGATCGCCGACTCATGTGTCTCGCAGATGACCACGCCCTTGCCGGCGGCGAGCCCGTCGGCCTTGATGACCACCGGCAGCCGCTGCGCGCGGACATAGGCCGGATCGAAGCTGTCCCGGTCGAAGGCCGCGTAGCCGGCGGTTGGAATGCGATGGCGTCCGAGGAAATCCTTGGTGAACGCCTTCGAGCCTTCCAGCCGCGCCGCGGCCTGCGTGGGGCCGAAGCAGGGACGGCCCGCGGCCGCGAAGCGGTCGACGATGCCGGCGACCAGCGGGCCTTCGGGCCCCACGAGGGTGAGTCCGATTTGCTCGCGGGCGGCAAACTCGAGCAGCGCATCGATGTCGTCGGCCGCAATGCCGACATTGCGCACCTTGGGCTCGAGCGCGGTGCCCGCATTGCCCGGAGCGACGAACACTTCGCGGGCGCGCGGCGACTGCGCACACTTCCACGCCAGCGCGTGTTCGCGGCCGCCACCGCCGACGATCAGAATCTTCATGGGAGAGACAGGCCTCTGGCTAGTGGCGAAAGTGACGCATTCCGGTGAACACCATCGCGATGCCGTGCTCGTCCGCGGCAGCGATGACTTCGGCGTCGCGCTTCGAGCCGCCCGGTTGAATGACCGATTTGATTCCGAGTTCGGCGAGCGCATCGAGCCCGTCGCGAAACGGAAAGAAGGCATCGGAGGCAATGCTGGCCGAGTGCATGTCGAGACCGGCATCCTTGGCCTTCAGGGCGGCGATTTGACTGCTCACCACACGGCTCATCTGCCCGGCGCCGATACCCACCGTGGCCTTGTGCTTGACGCACACGATGGCATTCGATTTGACATATTTCGCGACCCGCCAGGCAAAGATCAAATCATCGAGCTCGGACAGGGTCGGCACGCGCTGGGTCACCGCGCGCAACTCCGTGGCACGTATCACGCCGGTGTCCCGCGTTTGCACCAGCAGGCCCCCGGCCACGCTTTTGTATTCGAGCAGCTGCGTCACGGGCAGGGTCAAATCGCCGACCTGCAGCACGCGCACCGTGTCCCGCGGCGCGAGCAGCGCTTTCGCCGCTTCCGACACGCCGGGTGCGAGAATCACTTCGACGAATTGCTGATCCAGGATCGCCCGCGCCGTCACCGCGTCCAACTCGCGATTGAAGGCGATGATGCCGCCATAGGCGGAAGTTGGGTCGGTGCGGTAGGCGTGCGCATACGCTTCGGCGAGGCTGTCTGCGCGCGCGACGCCGCAGGGGTTGGCGTGCTTGACGATGACGCACGCCGGCGAATCGAACTGGCGCACGCATTCGAGCGCCGTGTCGCCGTCGACGATGTTGTTGTATGAGAGCTCCTTGCCCTGAATCTGCTTGGCCCTGGTCACGGAGGCGCCGATGGCGCGCGGATCGGTGTAGAACGCGGCTTGCTGATGCGGATTTTCACCGTAGCGCAAATCCAGATGCTTGCGAAACGACAGATTCAGGTCATCCGGAAACGTCGGGGCTCCGCCGCCGATGGCGCCGGTGAAATAGGCGGACACCATGGCATCGTATTGCGCCGTGTGCGCGAACGCCTTGGCGGCGAGCCTCTGGCGCATGGCGACGGTGGTTGCGCCTTGGTTGGCCGCCAACTCATCGAGCAGGGAGCGGTAGTCGCCCGGATCCACGAGCACGGTCACCGAGGCATGATTCTTCGCCGCGGCGCGCACCATGGCGGGGCCGCCGATGTCGATATTGTCGACCGCATCGTCATAGGTGCAGTCAGGGCGCGCCACCGTGGCGGCGAACGGGTAGAGATTGACCGCCAACAGATCGATGGGCTCGATCTCGTGCACGCGCATCACCGCTTCGTCGAGACCGCGTCGTCCCAAGAGGCCGCCGTGAATCTTCGGGTGCAGGGTCTTGAGGCGGCCGCCCATGATTTCCGGAAAGCCGGTGTGCTCGGCGACTTCCTTGACGACAATACCGTGGTTCACCAAGAGCTTGGCGGTGCCCCCGGTGGACAGCAGCTCGATGCCGCGTTCCTTCAATTCGCGCGCGAACTCGACGATGCCGGTCTTATCGGAGACGCTGAGTAACGCGCGGCGGACGGGCGTGAGCAATGGCGGGCCTATTCGCTGATGCCGAACTCTTTGAGTTTCTTGCGCAATGTGCCGCGATTGATGCCGAGTATCGTCGCCGCACGGCTTTGATTGCCCTGTACGTGGCCCATGACCACCTTGAACAAGGGTTCTTCGACTTCGCGCATCACCAGATCGTACAAATGCGCGGGCTTGTGGCCGTTCAGCGTTTCAAAATAGCACTGCAAGGCCTCTTCGGCCTGCGAACGCAGGGGCACGCCCTTGCCGTTCACCTTCAGATCGCGGCCGTTGAAACTCGGCGATATTTCTTTGCGTGATTTCGATTTCTTTTTTGCGACCATGGCCCGTCCAAAATTCCGTGTCGATCGTCTTGTTATCCAACTATGCGCGCTTATGCAGCGCGAATCATCCCCGTGTCGTAATGTTCCAACAGCGTCGACAATTGCTCCTGGGGCGTCTCGATCAGCACGAGACGATTCCGCAAGGCGTCCTGTCCCGGATGCTGCCGGAAATACCAACTCAAGTGCTTACGTGCCACACGAACACCGGTCTCATCGCCGTAAAAGGCGTACAGGTCTTCGAGGTGGGCGCGCATAATATCACGGACTTTTTCCAGCGCCAGAGTTGCGCGCGATTCGCCCTCGGTGAGGAAAAAATTGACTTCGTCGAAAATCCATGGCCGGCCTTGTGCCGCTCTGCCGATCATGATGCCGTCGCATCCGGTCGCTTCGAGCACCGCCTTCGCGCGCTGCGGAGAATCGATGTCGCCGTTCGCGAACACCGGAATCTTGATCGCGGCCTTGATCGCCGCCACGGTTTCGTGCTCGGCGTTTCCCCGATAAAGATCGGCGCGAGTGCGGCCGTGGATCGCAAGTGCTTGAATACCGTTGTCTTCCGCGATGCGCGCCACGCTCACGCCGTTCTTGTGCTCAGAGTCCCAGCCGGTGCGCGTCTTCAGCGTGACGGGCACTTCGACGGCCCGCACCACAGCATGCAAAATTCGTGCAACCAATGACTCGTCCTGCAGCAGCGCGGATCCGGCCAGGCGATTGCAGACTTTTTTCGCGGGACAACCCATATTGATGTCGATGATTTGCGCGCCGGCGTCGACGTTGCGGCGCGCCGCCTCGGCCATCATCGAGGGATCGAAGCCGGCGATCTGCACCACCCGGGGGCCGGGCTCGCCGGTATGATCCATGCGCCGGCGCGATTTCGGCGTGTCCCACAAGCGCACGTCGGCGCTCAGCATTTCCGACGCGGCAAGTCCGGCGCCGAAGCGCCGGCACAGGAGGCGGAAGGGACGATCGGTGACGCCCGCCATGGGCGCGAGCAACACATTGGACGGCAGGGTGTGCGGGCCGATCTTCACCGCGCGCATGGAGTTCGATGTCATCGTTTGGCCTGCGCCGCAGCATCGTTGGCGCAGGAGATTCTTTGATCGGCGCCACGCAAGCACACGTCGATTTCGAACCCTTCGGCGTTCTTGCCCGGATCGAGGATTTCCAATACCGCGTCGGCGCGCTCGCCCGGAGCAAGCAGCCGCGCCGTCGGCTTGCCCAAATATTCGCTGGGCTCGAAGTCGCGCGTGCCGATGCTCTTGCCGAAACGATCAGCCAGCGTCACCCGCAGCAGCGGGAAGGGTTGCAGTTGAGGGGCGGTATTCAAAATGCTGGCGCGCAGCCGCAATTTTCCATTCGCCTCCGGATCGCCCGTCACGCCCCACTGGCGCAACTGGTAGGCGGACAGACTCGCAGGCGCGGGCAGCGGGGTGCCCAGCGCTCCGTACAGAGCACGCACGCCGGCGCCGAAGGGTCCATGGGCGTGAGCGACGACCCATTCTCGATTCTGATGCATGATCTGCGCGATCAACAGCAGCGCCGCGGCCAAGGCGGCGATGAGCCAGGCCATGAACGCTGCGGGCCGCGGCGCGGGGACCAGGGAGCCGGCCGAGCCGCTCAGCAGCTCGATTTCCGATTCGAGCTGAGGGTCCGACTCGGTAACCGGCTCGAAGCCTGCCAGCATTTGGCGGCGCACGTCTTCCGGTACTTCCAGACCGCTGACCTGGGTGCGCGCCGCGCCGGCGGCGGCGCCCTCGGCTTGCGCGTCCGGCGGCGGTTCGGCGTCCTCAGGCGCTGCCTGCGGTGCCCGCAGTTTGGTCTCGACGAAAATCCGATCCAATTCGCCCGGCGGCAGCGTGAATTCCAGCGAGGTTTCCTCCTGCGCCTCGGCATCCCGGCGTTCGGCTTGATCCTGATCGCTCCAGTCCAGCACTTCGAGCTGCGCGATCTCGACCCCTGCGGGAGCAAATTCCTCCTCGTCCTTTGCCACTTGCTGAGCCACGCGCGGCGCCGCCGCCGTTTCCAGAATGCTGTTGGCGCGCGCTTCCAAGTCGAGCGGCGATTCGCCGGTCTCGAACGCGCTCGGTGCTTCCGCCAGCCGCGCCAGGGCGTTGAAGACCTCGCCGCACTTTCCGCAGCGCACCTGGCCGCCCGCGGCGCGCAGCACGTCTGCCGACAGCTTGAAGACGGTCCCACATTCCGAACACTGCGTGTACACCCTTAAGCGCCTCTGCGAGCGTAGATGCAGCACCAGTCATCGCGCTCGACGACTTGCACCATATCAAAAGCCGGCGCATAGGCGGCTTTTACCTCATGGGCTTGGCGTTTCAACAGCCCCGAAAGCAGCATGTAGCCGCCGGGCTCGCAGGCGCCGGTCAGCGTCGGCGCCAATTCGACCAAGGGACCGGCGAGAATATTGGCGAGCACACAAAAGGCCGGCGGCAAGCCTCCTTGCGCGTCGAGGCCGCGCACGTCGACGCCGCGCACATCGATGCGCGAGGAGACACCGTTGCGCATCGCGTTGTCGCGTGTGGCGATAAGCGCCTGGGGATCCAGATCGACGGCGCACACGTGAGCGGCGCCCAGCTTCAGCGCAGCCAGTCCCAGGATGCCCGAGCCGCACCCGTAGTCGATCACCGTGCGGCCGGCGACGGGCAGTGAATCCAAAATCTGCAGACACAGCGCCGTGGTGGGATGCGTGCCGGTGCCGAACGCGAGACCCGGATCGAGCCGCACGATGACGGCGTCCGGATCCTGCGGCGGCGGCGCGTCATGCGGGCACACCCAGAGGCGGCGGCCGAATCGCATCGATGTCCAGTCGGCGAGCCATGCACGCTCCCAATCCTGGTCCTTGACCGGTCTGACCTGCGCTGCGGCGCCCACCTCCGCGCCGAGCGAGGCCGCGAGCCGATCGAGATTGCGCGCGGCTCCGCCCGGGGCCTCCTGGAACAGCGCACGCACCAGCGTGTCGCTCCACAGCCTGATTTCGCCAAGGCCGGGCTCGAGTACGGGCTCATCGCCGCGATCCACGAAGGTGATCGAACTGGCGCCGATCTCGAACAGCGCCTCCTCGACTGCTTCGCAATCCAAGGCCGCGAGCGGGAATTCGATTTCATAGAACGTCATCGATGCCACATCGCGAGCGACTATTTCAATCCCAGGCGCCGCTCTAAATAATGGATGTCGGTACCGCCCTGACGAAAGGCGGAATGATTGAATATCTCTTGGTGCAGAGGGATATTGGTCTTGATGCCTTCGACGACCATCTCGGCGAGGGCGTTGCGCATGCGGGCGATGGCCGTGTCGCGCGTGTCGCCGTAGGCGATGACCTTGCCGATCATGGAGTCGTAGAACGGCGGCACGTTGTAGCCGGTGTAGATATGGCTGTCGACCCGAATGCCCGGACCGCCGGGCGCGTGCCATAGCCGGATGGGTCCCGGAGACGGCGCAAACGTTTTGGCGTCTTCGGCGTTGATGCGGCATTCCACCGCGTGGCCGCGAATTTGGATGTCGTTCTGGTCGTAGGGCAACGGCTCGCCCGCCGCGATGAGCAGCTGTGCCTTGACGATATCGATGCCGGTCACGAGCTCGGTCACGGGGTGTTCGACCTGCACGCGCGTGTTCATTTCGATGAAATAGAATTCGTTGTCCTGGTACAGAAACTCGAGCGTGCCGGCATTGCGGTAGCCGACCTCCCGGCACGCCCGCGCGCAGCGCTCGCCCATGGTCTTGCGCTGCTTGGCCGTCAAGCCGGGAGCCGGCGCCTCTTCGATGACTTTCTGGTGGCGGCGCTGCATCGAACAGTCGCGCTCGCCCAGGTGCACCACGTTGCCGTAGTTGTCGGCGAGAACCTGGAACTCGATATGCCGCGGCTTCTCGAGAAACTTCTCCATGTAGACCTGGGGATTGCCGAAGGCGGCGAGCGCCTCGGACTGGGTGACGCTGATGGCGTTCAGCAGCGATGCGTCGGTGTGCACCACCCGCATGCCGCGGCCGCCGCCGCCGCCCGACGCCTTGATGATCACCGGATAGCCGATGTCCTTGGCGATGCGAAAATTCTCGTCGATGTCCGTCGCAAGAGGCCCGTCCGAGCCGGGCACGCAGGGCACGCCGGAGGCCTTCATGACCTTGATGGCGGAGACCTTGTCGCCCATCAAGCGGATGGTTTCGGCGCGGGGTCCGACGAAGATGAAGCCGCTCTTTTCGACGCGTTCGGCGAAGTCCGCGTTCTCCGACAAGAAACCGTAGCCCGGATGAATCGCAACCGAGTCGGTCACTTCGGCGGCGCTGATGATGGCGGGCATGTTCAAATACGACAGCGCCGATTGCGGCGGCCCGATGCACACGGTCTCGTCCGCGAGCAGCACGTGCTTCGTGTTGAAATCGGCGGTCGAGTGCACGGCCACGGTCTTGATGCCGAGCTCGCGGCAGGCACGCAAGATGCGGAGAGCGATCTCGCCGCGATTCGCGATGACGACTTTTTCGATCATCTTGAGATCATTCGATGATGAACAGCGGCTGGCCGAACTCGACCGGCTCGCCGTTCTTGGCGAGGATCGAGGTGATCCGGCCAGCCTTGTCGGACTCGATTTGATTCATCATCTTCATCGCTTCGATGATGCACAGAATCTGGCCGACCTTGATTTCGCTCCCGATCTCGACGAAGGACTTGGCGCCGGGCGAGGCCGCCGAATAATAGGTGCCCACCATCGGCGAGGTTACCGTGTACTCATCGTTGCGCGGCTTGTGTTCGCCGGCGGAGGTCGCCGGCAGGGCGGGCGCGGCCGGCACGGCCACGTTGAGCGGAGTTCCCATTGCCGCCGGGGCCTGCATGGCCATACGCGGATGACGGCTGATGCGCACGGATTCTTCGCCCTCGGAAATCTCGAGCTCCGAGATGCCGGACTCTTCCAAGAGCTCTATAAGTTTCTTTACCTTGCGAATGTCCATCCGCGAACCCCTTACGTATTGATTTAGGTGCCGGTCAGGCGTGCGCACGCGGCTTCGAGCGCCAATTCGTAGCCGATGGGTCCCAATCCGACGATGCAGCCGGCCGCGATGTCCGACAGATAGGAATGCTGGCGAAAAGGCTCTCGGGCAAACACATTGCTCAGATGCACCTCGATGAACGGCACGGCGACCCCGAGAAAGGCGTCGCGCAAGGCAATGCTCGTGTGGGTGAAGGCCCCCGGGTTGATGATCACGAACGCGATACCATCGCCCTTCGCCGCATGAATCTTGCCGATCAGTTCGTGCTCGGCATTGCTCTGGAACGCAATCAATTCATGGCCTCGAGCACGCGCCGCCGCCGCCAGCTTGGCCTCGATGCCGGGCAAAGTCGCGGACCCGTAAATGCCGGGCTCACGCAACCCCAGAAGGTTCAGGTTTGGACCGTTGAGCAGCAGAATTCGAGCCATCTTGAGATCAAGTCCAGCGCTGTCGCGTAGCAAAGGTCCGCGATAATAACCAGAAATTGGGGTGAAATGGCAACCTTCGGCGGCGAACGTCGCCGGAAACCCCTGATCTATCCCGAACGTTTCGCCGCCAGCGCGCGCAGGCCCAGAGCGATGGCGCGGCGGGCATCCGGCAGCTGCACCAGGTCTTTGTTCAGGTTTTGCACCTGGGAGAGGATGAGTTCGGCCTGCGGACGATGCAATTCGCCGATGAAGAGCGCGACCACCTCGCCGCGGCGGTCGGTGAACACCGTAAACGGAAATACGGGCGACTGGACACCGAAGGCGGCGGCGGCATCCAGGGCGTCTTGTTCGCCGATGAGCAGCGGATAGCCGATATTGAAGCGCCGGGCGAATTCCAGCACGGGATCGCGGTAGTCGACGGCGATGCCGACCACGCTCACATCGCGTCCGGCCCATTCCGCATGCAGGGCCTGGAGCAGCGGGATCTCTTTGCGGCAGGGGGCGCACCAGGTGGCCCAGAAGTTGATAATCAAGGACTTATCGCCGAAGGAGGCGATCGCAGTCGGTTTGCCCGCACTGTTCTCCAAAGAGAACTGCGGCAGCCGATCCGGAATCTTCGGCGGCGGGAACACGCCCATCGGGTCGGTGCCCGAGGGTGCGGCGTCCGCGTTCACCAAATCGCTGGGATTGGCGGGGCTTGCCTCTCCGGCCGGCACTTTGACCCCGCGGTGGGCTTGCAGGGCGGTGCGAGAGGAGTAGACCTCGGCTCCGGCCCAAATCCCCAAGGCCACGACCAGGGCGGCGGCCACCACGCGCAGCAGCGCCGTGTTCATGAGGCCGGCAGGTCGAGCTTGCGTCCCTTGCGCAGTAACAACCCCGCCAATACAAAGGCAAAACCGCCCGCGAGGATGGCCACACCCTCCCAGGGATGAGAGGCGAGGGGGACCACGAGGGCGCCCGGGGCGGCATGTTCGGGAAACAGTACTTTGGTGATCGGCGGGTAGCACAGGCCCGCTTCGGCGCAGCCCTGATAGGTTACTTTGATTTGCAGGGGGTGGGCGCCCGCGTCGTAGCGGGTAAAGGGCACCACAGCCTCCACCTGCTGCTTATAGATTTCTTGACTGCCGAAATAGGGATCGATCTTGAGAATGCCTTGGGGCAGCGCGGGCGGAGAAACCAGCAGATCCGGGCTTTCCGCCTTGATCTCGATCTTGTGGCGATACAAGTAGTAGCCGTCGGCGATGACCCAGCGCACCCGCACGACGTTGCCATCGACGCTGGCGCCGACCCGAAAGGCCGCATCGGGCGACAAAAAGTCGGTTTCATTGGATTCGACTCCGCGCATCCACCAGGGCTTGGCGCCGGCGACGCCGGCGAGACCGGCCAACAACAGAATCAGGAGCGACACTCTCATGCGCGCACTTTAGCTTAAGTGCGCCCAGCGGCCTAAATCGCGCGGCGAATCTGCCCGGAATCGGCCGATCTGCTGCGGAGCCGCAAAAATTCTGTGACGCAGGGCTTGAATCGGGCGAATTCGTCGTTATCATTAGCAGCCACAGGTGGAGAGTGCTAATAACCCTCTGCTGGTCAACAAATCCCGAATTCAAAGCAATAGGAGTCTTGTCTTATGAAGATTCGTCCCCTTCATGACCGCGTGATCGTGAAACGAGAAGAGGAAGAACGTAAGTCGCCAGGCGGCATCGTAATCCCCGATACCGCGACTGAAAAACCCATTTTTGGAAAGGTGGTTGCTGTCGGCAAGGGCAAGATTTTGGAAAACGGCGAGATTCGCCCGCTGGACCTCAAGGTCGGCGACAAGATCCTTTTCGGTAAGTACAGCGGTACCGAAGTGAAAATGGATGGCGATGAGCTGGTCGTCATGCGTGAAGAAGACGTCATGGCCGTTGTCGAAGGCAAGTAACACTCACTTCTCACAAGATCAATTCAATTTAGAGGTATCAGCAAATGGCAGCTAAAGACGTACGCTTCAGCGACGACGCTCGGCAACGCATGTTCAAGGGCGTGAATATTCTGGCGAATGCCGTGAAAGTCACCTTAGGTCCCAAGGGCCGCAACGCCGTGCTCGACAAGAGCTTCGGCGCCCCCACCGTCACCAAGGACGGCGTATCGGTCGCCAAAGAAATCGAGCTCAAAGACAAGTTCGAGAACATGGGCGCGCAGATGGTGAAGGAAGTTGCTTCCAACACCTCCGATGAAGCCGGCGACGGCACCACCACCGCGACTGTGCTGGCGCAAGCCATCATCCGCGAAGGCCTCAAGGCCGTCGCCGCGGGCATCAACCCGATGGATCTGAAGCGCGGCATCGACCAGGCGGTCATCGCCGCCACCGAAGAGCTGAAGAAGCTCTCCAAGCCGGCCAAGGATCCGAAGTCCATTGCACAGGTCGCCACCATCTCCGCGAACGCCGACGAGAGCATCGGCAAGACGATTGCGGATGCGATGGCGAAGGTTGGCAAGGAAGGCGTGATCACGGTTGAGGAAGGTTCGGGCCTCGAGAACGAGCTCGAAGTGGTCGAGGGAATGCAGTTCGATCGCGGCTACCTGTCGCCGTATTTCATCAATAATCAGCAGAGCCAGAGCGCGGAGCTCGAGAAGCCCTTGATCCTCCTGGTGGACAAGAAGATCTCCAACATACGCGAACTGTTGCCGCTGCTCGAAGCCATTGCCAAGGGTGGCCGTCAGCTGCTGATCGTTGCGGAAGACGTCGAAGGCGAGGCGCTTGCGACGTTGGTCGTCAACACCATCCGCGGCATCGTCAAGGTCGCCGCCGTCAAGGCTCCCGGCTTCGGCGATCGCCGTAAGGCCATGCTGCAGGACATCGCCATCCTCACGGGCGGCACGGTGATCTCCGATGAAGTCGGCCTGTCGCTCGAGAAAGCGACGCTGAACGACCTCGGCGAAGCCAAGAAGATCCTGGTGGAGAAAGAGAACACCACCATCATCGACGGCGCCGGCAAGGCTGCGGACATCAAGGGCCGCGTCGAGAGCATTCGCCAGCAGATCGAGGAAGCGACCTCCGATTACGACAAGGAAAAACTCCAGGAGCGCGTTGCCAAGCTCTCCGGCGGTGTTGCCGTGATCAAAGTCGGTGCCGCGACCGAAATCGAAATGAAGGAAAAGAAGGCCCGCGTCGAAGACGCACTGCACGCGACGCGTGCGGCCGTCGAAGAAGGCGTGGTTCCGGGCGGCGGCGTGGCGCTGGTGCGCGCGTTGAAGGCCATCGAGAAACTCGTCGGCAAGAACGAAGATCAGACCACGGGCATCAAGATCCTGGCCCGCTCGATCGAAGAGCCCCTGCGTCAGATCGTCAGCAATGCCGGCGAAGATGCCGCGGTGGTTCTGAACCGGGTCCGCGAGGGCAAGGGCACTTTCGGCTACAACGCGGCGACCAGCGAGTATGGCGACATGATCGAAATGGGCATCCTCGATCCCACCAAGGTGACGCGTCTGGCTCTGCAGAACGCCGCTTCGGTAGCGGGATTGTTGCTCACCACCGAAGTCATGGTCGCGGAATCGCCCAAGGAAGAAGAGCATGCACATGGCGGCGGCGGCGGCGGCATGGGTGGCATGGGCGGTATGGACATGTAATACCCCCCAAAGGGTATTCGGTCAAAAGAGAGCGGGCCCTGTCGGTCCGCTCTTTTTTTTGGGCGCCCGGAGCGTTTACCCACTAAACTTGTTAGGTAATGGGTAACAAGGGAGTTACCCACTGAATATTATACTTAGTGGGTATCATGTCGCCTACGGTTCGCCCTCTCTACCGTTTACAGGAATTGGCCATTCGCACCCTGTATGTGGAGGTCAAGGAGCGCGCCAATGCCGCGGGCCATCTACTACGGGGAACTCCCGGCACTCTGGTGAAGCGGAGCGGGACGGGTCGTGAATATTGGTACCGCTCCTACTACCCCAGGCCCAGGACGCGATCTGAAGACTATGTGGGCCCGGTCGGCAACGCAGCCGCGCATGCCGCCATGCAGAGCCGGATCGCGGACTCCGACCGGACCGCCAAGCAGGTAGCGGCGCTCTCGAAGCTCGGCTATCACGTCGCAGACAAGGGCGTCGCTGCCGTTCTGGTCGAACTGCACAACCAAAAAATCCTGGAAGCCGGACTCGTCGTGGTCGGCACCTTGGGCTGCATGGGCTGGCTCAACGAGTACGGTGCCGTTGCAACCGCCGCCCGCAGCATCCATCCCACACGCCGATACTCCCTGAAGCTGGCCGCCCCGGTCCCGTCTCCGGGCACGCAAGCGGCCCCGCTGCCGCCGTGCGCCCTGGGCCTCGGTGTGGAACTCATCGCCGATCCGTTCCACGACTATCTGTTCGAGGGAAGCCGCGCGGCCGCCCTGCTTGCCGGCGGCCACTGCGTTCCCGTCCTGCTGCCGCAGGTGTCGCGCATGATTTGGCACAAGCTCTACGCGAGCACGCGCCGCGCGCATGAGCCGGCGAAGGCCGAGAAGGATCTGCTGCAAGCCGCGACACTGGCCGCCGTCCTGATCGAAACGGACCGGGTGCCGCTGCGCGAGTCCTTCAAGGACGCGCCGCTCAAGTTGCGCGCAGCCGCGTATGCGCGGCTGCGGCGAATGGATGCGCTTCTCGCCGCACATCCGCAGGCGCGCGAGGGGTTTCGAGAGCTCGAGTAGGCGGCGGAAATCGCCCACGGGTTTGCCATAATTGATGCAGACACTGGCCGCATCGACTGCGGCGGCAAGGGGCGATCATGCAGACAGAAACGGGTTCGACGCCGGAGAAAGCGGGCTTGCCGCTCATCTTGTTTGCCGCCGTCGTCCAAGGCTGGTCCTTGTACGGGCTGCACCTCGCGATCAAGAACCATCATTGGCCGGCGACCGATCAGCCCTGGCTCATCGCGCTGTACGCGCTCGCGGTGTTCGTTCCGCTCACTCTGCAGCTGTTGGCCCGGCATGCGCGCAACCCAGCGTTATGGGGCCTCGGCGCCCTGCTCGCGGCGGCGTATTTTTATTTCGGCTGGCATTACGGCGGCTCGGTTTCTTCCGGGGGGGCCGAACCCTTGCGCGGCGCGGACCAGCATGTGTCGCTCGCGTTCTTGCTGACCGTGCTGTGGCTGCTGGCGCTGCCCTTCGCGCAGGGCAGGCTGGCGGCCGGACGTTGGACGGTCGAGTACGGATCGCTGTTCGCCGACGCCTGGCGAAATAAGTTGATGCTGGCCGAAGCGGCATTGTTTACCGGCATTTTTTGGCTGCTGCTGTTTCTCTGGCAGATGCTGTTTCACATGCTGGGAATCGACTACTTCAGAGAGCTGTTCGAAGAACCGGTTTTCATCTATCCCGTCACCTCGCTGACTTTCGGATGCGCGCTGCATTTGATCGGCTCGATCGAACGGCTGACGTCGGTCGTTCTCGAGCAGCTGCTCAATGTGCTCAAGTGGCTGGGTTTGCTGGCGGGCGTCATTCTCGCGCTGTTCACCGTTGCGCTCGTGTTCAAGCTGCCGGGCCTGGTATTCACGGGGCATAAGGCGATCGGAGCGGCGTGGCTGCTGTGGCTGACGGCCGTGATGGTGCTGCTGCTGAACGCCGCGTATCGCGACGGCTCGGTACCGATGCCGTATCCGAAATGGATTGCGCAGTTCCTGCGGTTCGTCGTGCCGCTCACGGTGATCGTGTCGTTGACGGCGCTCTATGCATTGGCGACGCGCGCGCAGCACTATGGATTGACGGTCGGACGAGTGTGGGCATTCGTGGTGGCGGGCGCAGCTCTGCTCTACTCGGCGGGGTATTCGGCGGCAGCGTTTCGCCGCGGTCCCTGGCTCGGCGGCATTGCGCGGGTGAATGTCCTCGCGGCCCTGGCGCTTATCGCCGTGATTGCCGCGGCGCTGACTCCGCTGCTGTCGCCGTACCGGCTGGCGGCCGACAGCCAATTTAAAATGGTCATGGCCAAGGGACTCGAGGCCGCGGATGAGCAGCGCAACACGGCGCTGCACTATTTGCGTTTCGACTCAGGCCGCTATGGCCGCGCGAAGCTCGAAGAATTGACGCAGCTGCACGCCGGGCCGAATGCCGCGGACATCCGACGGCGGGCCGAGGACATGCTGGCCCAGACATCGTCGTGGGCGGCGTCGCGGGTTGTAGTCGATATTCCCGCCATGCTTGCCAAGCTACGAATCTTTCCTGTGGGCCGCATGCTCGATCGGGATTTGATCGACAAGCTCACCGCGGATCTCGGCAAGCCGGGCAATGTCTTCGACTATGACCGATGGTCGAACGCCGCGGTAGGCATTTATGTCGATTTGAACGGCGATGGTTTGGAGGAATTCGTGTTTCTGACCTCGATTCGCGGCGTCGTGTATGAAAACCGCGCGGGTTCCTGGAAGCTCGTGGGCTACACGCAATCCCGACCCGTGGATCCGCGGCCCATGACGGATTTCGACACCGCCATCGCCGGCGAATTGGCCAAGGGCAATATGTCGGCGATCAGGCCCAAATGGAACGAGCTGTCGATCGGCGGCCGCGTGTTCGTCGTGAACCCCCGCGACTAGAATTCGCGCCCAGGCGTTTCCGCGGCAACGTCACATTCGCCGCGGGCGCGATTGGCCTGATTGCAGAGTATCCAGACGCCGAGTTCGTAGTCCATGCGCTCGCCGCGCCAGCGAGTCGCGGCGGTGTCGCTGTCGATATGAATGCCGAGCTCTGCGTGCGTTTCTGCCAGCTCGTCCCCATCGTAATCGTCGGATTCCGTGCAGCGGATCAGCTCGAAGTGCCGGCCGTCCGGATGCAGGAAACGCCAGCCGCCGCCGGCAAGCGCTTCGATCCGGATCTCGCCCTCGTGAACCAGGCGGTGATGCAGGCGGCACAGGGTGACGAGGTTGTCGAGTTTCGTGTCCCCGCCGTAGGCCCAGTGCTCGATGTGGTGCGCATCGACGTAGCGCCGGTGGGTGCAGCCAGGAAAGCGGCAACCGGCATCGCGGGTATTGAGGGCGCGGCGTATCGCCGGCGGGATGCTGCGCGTTTTGCGCCCGACATCGAGCGGCTCGCCGTGTTCGTTCTCGAGCACGCTGAGCAGGCTCGCATCGCAGGCAAGACGGCGCGCGGTCTCGGCGGGGATCGCGGCAGCGCCTTCGATCTCGCAGCGCCCCGCACTGCGCTCGCGCAGCGTCTCGGCATCCACATGAACCACCACTTGAAAGCGATCGGCACTGTTCGATGAGGTGCCGGACTCGGCGAGGAACTGCTCCGCCAGCAGCGCCAGTGCATCGGCGCGCCGCGACTCGTAGCGGATCGGTTGCTCAGCCACCACCTCGGCCCTGATCTCATTCTCCGGAATCGTTTCTAGAGCCGCCCCGAGCGCCTTGATAAACAGCGCGCCGGCGGCCGCCGGCATCCGGCCTCGGATTTCCAAGCTGCCGTCCTCCGCGAACCAGTAGTTCAGGGCGCGATTCGCGTGTTGATGCGCCTCGCGCGACAGCTCCTCGGCCTCTTGCGCACGCCGATAACCGCGCACCAAGCGCTCCACATGATGGGCCGTGCCATGCAGGGCGATCATCAGCAATGTCTCTTCGGTGGCCGGGCAGGCGACCCTCGACACCGCCCGCACTTTCGAATAGCTCAATTCGCCGCGCGCCATGGAGGCTGCGATCTTCGGCAAGCCGGCAAGCGCATGGGCGACACGCACCTTCTCGCGCGCCGCTCCCAAATTCAGGCCGCATTTGAAGTTCAGCCAGTGAGCGCAGGAGGGCAATTTCCCGTCTGCCCACCCCTCGCGCCGATCGAACTCGGCGATCAGCGTGAGCCAACGATACGTCGCGGCGTTCAGTTGACCGGCCAGTTCCGTGATTTGCGCTTCGAGTTCATCGAGCGAAAGAGAGGGTTTGAGAGCCGTTGTACCGCCGTCCATGCCAGCCTCCTGATACTGGAATTATATCCAGTAGTATACGAAAATCAGACCCTGAAATCACCTCGCAAATGTGCTTTTTTCTCTTATTTTTTAGATAGTTGCTGATATCATCTTGTGCGCATGAGCTGGTCCGCCAAGCAATACGTGGCCTTCGAGGACGAGCGCACCCGACCGGTGCGGGACCTGCTCTCCGCGCTGCCCGATATGGCGGCACGGTCGGCCATTGACCTCGGCTGCGGGCCGGGGAACTCCACCGAGCTGCTGGCCGCGCGCTTCCCGAGCGCTGAGGTCTCGGGGATCGATTCATCACCCGACATGATTGAGGCGGCCCGCCGGCGGCTGCCGCAGCTACGATTCGCGATCGCCGGCATCGAAGAATGGAACGATGCTGGACCGTTCGATGTGATATTGGCCAACGCCGTGTTGCACTGGGTCCCGGACCACGCCCGGCTGTTCCCTGCGCTCGTGGGCAGACTCTCAGGCGGCGGCGCCCTCGCCATTCAAATGCCGGACAACCTCGATGTACCCGCGCATCGGCTCATGCGTGAGATTGCCGCCGACGGACCTTGGGCGCGCACCCTCGCGGCCGCCGCCGCGGCCCGCACCCCCATCGCGAGTGCGGATGAGTACTACGGACTACTGCGCCCCTCGAGCTCCCGGGTGGATGTGTGGCGCACCACCTATTATCACGCGCTGCCGGGCGGCGCGGCCGCGATTGTCGAATGGTTCAAGGGCAGCGGTCTGCGGCCGTTCCTCGAGCCGCTCGACGCGCCGTGGCGCGCAGAGTATCTCGAGCGTTACACGGCGGCCGTGGCGCGTGCCTACCCGGCGCTTGTGGATGGTTCGGTGTTGCTGCCGTTCCCGAGATTGTTCCTGGTGGCCATACGCTAGCGATACCATGGGGCCATGAAACCCATCAACCTCGCCGACAAGCTGGCGACATTTTCGGAGCACTGGCAACCGCGCGTGGTGGGCCGGTTCAATGGACATGATCTGATGGTCGTGAAAGTGAAGGGCGAGTTCGTCTGGCACAAACATGACGATTCGGACGACTTCTTTCTGGTCCTCAAGGGACGCATCAACATTCAACTGCGGGACGGAGTGGTCACGCTCGGTCCGGGGGAAATTTTCGTTGTTCCCAAAGGTGTGGAACATCGTCCGTTCGCCGAAGATGAAGCGCATGTGCTGCTGATCGAGCCCGAGGGCACGCCGAACACTGGGAATCCCGCAACGGCCGCCGCTCGAAGAGTCATCTGAACGAGTCTAAACGGCGGTCTGGCCTACACGCCGGCGCGCGCCAACGCGATGTGCGAGAAGCGGCCGGTGCCTGCGTCGTAAAGATCAGGTCTGGCGTAACGCGCGGCCATGCGTTCGCCGTCGAGATCTTCCAGCAGGTGAAGACCGCAGTCGCGCAGTTCGCCGCCGAGGCTCTCGGGACGAAATCCGGATTGGAACGGCTCGCCCATGGAGGCAACCGTCTTCGCCACCTCCCGAAACGATTCGGACTGCGACGCGAGGGCTCGTTCGTCGAGATAGGTGAAAGCCAATTCGCTGCCCGGATACGCATAGGATGCGATGGAGCGCAGCGTCGCGAAGTTCGCCTCCCGCGCGAGGTCGGCCGCGATGAAATGCACCGGCTCCGGCAGTGCCGTGCCGCATTCCTTGAGGCGCTGGATTTTCAGCGCCTGCGTCGCCGGGTGGTCGATTTCAAAGATTGCGAGATCCGCCGCAAA
>DATFZF010000067.1:0-7052 GCA_035314705.1 Steroidobacteraceae bacterium
TGGACCGCCAAAGCCGCGAGCCGCGGCAATGACCGGGAAACGCCGGCTCTGCGCAACGCTACTGGCTGCGTCCATCGGGATGATCGGCGCCGCGAACACGCTCGTCCATGCGCAAAATGCCCCCGGTACGCACCAGGACAACAGCGGATTGAACGGGTCGCTGTCACACGCAGACCTGGAGAAGCTCAGCGGCGATCACAAGCAAGATTCGAGCGCCGAGATGCCGAAGGATCCTGTGCTGGCACGTGCCAAGGCCACGGCCCAAAGCGTTGCGCTGCTCGAGTCCTTGCAGATTGCCTGCCAGGTCGGCGATGCAACGCTGGTCGTGGCCGGCACGCGTCGTGCAAAGACGGGAGGCAGGGACATGGAGACGCGCGTTTATGAGGTCGCCTGCAGCGACGGGGCCGGTTACCTGCTGGAGACGCAGGGGACGGACAAGCCGATCGCCATCTCCTGCTTGAATGCCGAGGAGGCACGCGCCGCCGATGTGGCAAAGGGCAGGGAGCCGAGCTTCTTCTGCAAACTTCCGGAGAACCGGGATGTGTATGCAAGGGTGGCGTCGATGATCGTGGCCGGATCCGGCGCACCGTGCGATGTCAGTGATCTGAAGCTATTCGGCCGGAGTGAGTCGACGCATTCGGATTACTCGGAGGTCGCCTGCACCGACGGCAGGGGGTTCTTGCTGCGCATCGCGCAGCCGGGTGCGACCGCGGCAACCTTGGTGATGAGCTGCGCCGAGGCGGCCACGCAGGGCATCAAATGCAAGATGACCGATGCCGGTCCCGTCGAAACGCCGGTGACCACGCAGACGTTCAAGGAAGCGCTGGCCCGCAACGGCGTTACCTGCAGCGTGGGCCAGATCCGTCTGGTGGGGCAGGAAGATCACTTGAAGCGGTACGTCGTCGAGTACCTGTGTGCGGATCAACCGCAAGGAACGGTCGCCTACATTCCCCTGCCGGGAAACTCAAATCCATACGAATCGCAGGATTGCGCGACTGCGCTCTCGCAACGAGGGGTGGTGTGCGAGCTGACGCCGATCAAATGACGTATTCACTGCACGAGGCGCTCCGTACAAGCTAAACTGTGGTTTCTTATGAAATCACTCGGCAGTAAACCACAGGGCGCGCGGCTCGAGCGCATCAAGGCCTCGCCGCTGTGGACGGGGGATCGGTTCCGCAATCTTCACCCGGTCATTCCCGGCCTGCGCGACCCCGGCGCATCCATGCCGAGCCTCGGCGATTTTCTCTGCGGCGGCGAGCGGCGGGTGCCGCGAGGTCCGCTGCCGTCCGTGAACCCGCTCGAATCCTGGGTCAAGCCGGCGGCCAGCGGATTGCGCGCCACGTGGCTCGGGCATTCGACCGTGCTGATTGAAATGGACGGCGTGCGCGTGCTCACTGATCCCGTGTGGGGACCGCGTGCGTCGCCCTCGCGGCTCGCCGGCCCCAAGCGCTTTCAGCCGGTGCCGGTTCCCCTGCGAGCCATGCCGCCGGTGGATCTGGTAATCGTCTCGCACGACCACTACGACCATCTCGACTACCCGACCATCCGTGAACTCGCCAAGCGCGACGTGCCCTTCGTGACATCGCTCGGGGTCGGCGCGCACCTCGAAGCCTGGGGCGTGCGGCCGGAGCGCATCGTCGAACTCGACTGGTGGGAGTCGCACCAGGTGCCGAACACCCCGTTGCTGGTGACCGCCGCACCCTCGCAGCATTTCTCCGGACGCGGCCTGAAGGACCGCAATGCCACGCTGTGGTCCTCGTTCGTCATCCGATCCGAGCGGCACGCGGTGTTCTTCAGCGGCGATACGGGTCTGACGACGGAATATCAGACGATCCGCGAACGGCTGGGACCGTTCGACCTCGTGATGCTTGAAGTCGGCGCCTTCCATCCCGCGTGGGGGGACATTCACCTAGGACCGGAGAACGCGCTCAAGGCGTTGACGCTGCTTGGCGGCGGAGCGTTCCTGCCCGTGCACTGGGGCACGTTCAGTCTCGCGATGCATGCCTGGGACCAGCCCGCGGAGGCATTACTGGAGCTCGGTCCGAAAGCAGGCGCGCGGCTCGTGATGCCGCGGCTCGGCCAACCGGTCGAGCCGGCGCACGCGGACGGCGTCGAGCCATGGTGGCGCCGCGTCGACACGAGCGCACGGGAACCGGAGCCCGACGCGCCGGTGGCGGCGACCTTGCCGAAAGCAATGTCCTTTCCGATCGACTAGCAGCCAGGTCGATCGGCTCCGCGGGGCGAATCAAACGTCGGCAAAACTTATGCATGCGCCGGCCGCGCCGCTCGGCGTATAATTCGCATTCCCATATGCTCACCGAACGCGAGGAGAAATCGTGGCCAAGAACGACACTCGAAAGCAGACCGACCTGAAGCGCCGTCGCGAGGCACCTCTGATCACCCCCACCGATCTCGGCGCCAAGGCATCCGCGGACATCGCCGGCGGCATGAATGCCATCCTCGCCGATGTGTTCGCAATGTATCTGAAGACCAAGAACTTCCATTGGCACATGAGCGGACCGCATTTTCGCGACTACCACCTGTTGCTCGACGAGCAGGCCGACCAGCTGTATGCGATGACCGACGCGATTGCGGAGCGCGTCCGCAAAACCGGCGGTTCGACCTTGCGCTCGATCGGCCACATTGCGCGCATCCAGCGCATCAAGGACAACGACGCCGAATACGTCGAGCCGCTCGACATGCTGGCGGAGCTGCGCGAGGACAATCAGACCTTGGCCTCACGTCTGCGTGAGGTGCACGACATGGTCGATGAGCACCGCGACATCGCGACCGCGAGCCTGATCGAGAACTGGATCGACGAAACCGAACGCCGGACCTGGTTCCTGTTCGAATCCAGCCGGCGCGGCGATGCCACGGGTCATTGAATTTCGTCGCGCAGCCACGTTGACGGCCGTTTTCGCTTGCGCCACGGAGTCCTCTGCCTGGTTCAAACCAGCGAATGCGCCTCGAACGCCATCAGCGCCAAAAAACACACGAGTCCGAGATATTCCGCGGCAAAGCGGACTTTCAATGCATTGTTGGCCAGCTGCGGCTCCGCGTGAGCCGGCACCGTGCCTCGGATGGCGGCCCAGACCCTTGGGACCGCAAGGATTGCGACAATGATCAATAAGGGATTTGGCCGCCAAACGAACAATGCGACCAGCAATGGAATGCCGATGATCCATATTTTCGGTGAAATGACCGCCACGATGTGACCGCCATCGAGCGGAACGACGGGAATCAGATTGAACAGATTGAGCACAAAACCCGCATAAGCGATGGCGAGAAGCCAATGACTCTCGTAATGCAGCGCCAGCAGGTAGACGACAAACGCGCTGGTGCTGCCCAGCAGCGGCCCGGCCAATCCGACGAAGGCGGTCGTCTCTGCGTTCAAGCCCTGATTCTTGAGATTGATCCACGCGCCGACAAAGGGGATGAACGTCGGAAGCCCGACATCAAGACCCCTTTGTTTGGCGGCGATGTAATGACCCATTTCGTGGCACAGCAGCAGCACGACAAAGCCCGCCGCGTAGCGCCAGCCGAATATTTGCGCGTAAACGGCGATCGACACGAGCATCGATCCCCCCGAGAAGAGAATCTTACCCAGCTTGCCGGCAAGGAGCAGCGCCAGCAGCGCCTTCACGGAACTTCGCCGCGCGCGCGCATGCCCTCTTGATAGGCCGCGGTTATCTCCTGCGATTTATGTTCGGCAAGGTCCTTTAATTCCTGTCCCAGGCTGTCGACCTTGTCCGGATGGTATTTTGAAATCATGTGCTTGTAGGCGTCGCGGATTTCGAGGGGACTCGCGGAAGGCGCCACCTGCAGGACTTCGTGCCACTTCGGCGATGAGCTTATTGGCGGGGCGGGATCGGGGTTGACCGGTGCTTTGGGGTGGCGAAACAACAGCTTGCTGACCACCCAATAACCGGCGAACAGTCCAAATAGAATGACGGCGATTTCATTGAGCGTCATGTTCGGCAAACCAAATCACTCAGGCGCCGCTTCTGCGCCTGCAAGGCCTGCAATTCGGCGGAGTCTTCCGCCGCGCGCTGAATTTCAGCGTCGAGGCGCGACAGGCATCGCGCCTGCAACCCGGCCCATCGCCCGCCATCGAGCAGTCGAATCGCGGCCAGGGGTACGGGCTCCATGATCCGCTCGACGAGTGTCATGCGCCGTACCATATTGACCGCGAACGGCGGGCAGGCGATGCACTCGAAGGCCAAGCCCCAAAACCGCTTGCGGCTGAGCACGGCGCGGGATTGGCTGCGCCGCAATTGAAACAAAGCGATTAGCGTCGAGCCGTACAAAATAACCAGGGCGGGGATGACGGCGTACATCCCCAGCGCGGTAAACATTCCCGACGGCAAGAGGAAGAAAAGTGCGGCACCTGCGCTCAAGGTCCACGGTGCAAGCCTGCCAAGTCCTTGAGCGCGCTCGCTCCACGATGAGTCCTTGCATTCAGGCAGCGCGCCGAAGTCCCAGCTTAGGCGAAACGACGGCCGGTGCGGAGTGAAGGGATTGAGCGCGCACAAAGAGCGGCCCGCAAACACAAACCCCGTCCAACCCGTGGTCGCCGACCACCTCCGGCGGCTGTCGCAGGTGAATACGGCTTCGTTGGAATACAGCAATACACTCGAATCGTACAGATAAAACAGCACCGCAAGTCCGAACAATTCGACTTCGTACGACAAGGGATCTAAGCGCTTTTGCGCTTAAACCACTTGGTGATACCGCCGAAGACGGCGACGAGAGCGGCGGCTACAAATTTCCAGCCGGCGACGAGCGCGCCGACAACGACCTTCCACAGGCCGGTCTTGACGGCGATCGCCGCGGCGCCGCCGGTAACCAAGGCCGCCAAGCCGTATTTCGCCACCTTGTCGCCAGGCCGGTATTCGGAGTAGCGCTGGCCCGCGGAGTAGGTAAATCCCGACAGGGTGGATTTGAAATCGTTGGTCGCAGCCGACAGCTGTTGCGGATCCGCAATGAGCACCGCGGACATCACCCCGCCGCGGCCCAGAATGCGCGTATTGAAGTTGACGACTTCGCCGTCCGACTTCAGATCCTTGCCGCTAACGGCCCATTCGAGCCGGTTTGTTTGCGTGTCGTAGTGGGGCGGCGCTTGCCATCCGATCACTTCCATTTCGTCCCAGCCGCGCTCACGCCGAATCTTGTTCGCCGCCGCCGTATTGTCCTTGATGTTTTTGAGCAAGGCGTCGGCATCGATTTTTTCGTCGTCCTTGACGTAGCCGTCGTCTCTGAAACTGAAGTGGGCACCCCAATGTAGATCCTCGGGCGCGAGAAAATATTCGGTTCCGCCGCCAATATTGTGGGTAATCGCCTCGAGCTTTGCCGTGTCCGCCGGGTTCAGGAACACGTATCCCGCGGGCACGTCAAAAGTTGAATTGCCGAAGAGCTGAACCTGCTGGGGCCCGCGGATCCATTTCAGTTCCGCCAGCTGCTTGCGGATTGACGCGCTCGCGTCGTCCTGCGCAGCCCGCGGCTGCTCTTGAGCGGCGCAAGGAAGGGCGGCCGAAATGAGTGAGCATCCAATTACGAGGGCGGCAATGGCGGGTTTCATTCAGCCTTCCTTAGCACGTTGACGTTTTCCGACGCTATCGTGGCAGGCTGAAGCTGTCAAATGCACAGTTCCCATTGGGAACAGTTTCGGGCGGCGGCGGGCTATACCGGTTCGTCGGCGGGCGACAACACTGAGGCCGGCCGCCTTTCGAGTCCCGGCCTTCGCCACACGAAGATCGACAGCAGCAGCGCGAGCCCCGCGCTGCCGGCGAGCAGCGCCAGTGTGGCGTGGTAATTGCCGGTCAGGTCGAACACCCGGCCCGCGGCGGGGCCGGCGATCAGCAGCGTGAGAATCTCGCAAAAATACCAGGCGCTGTAGCTGTACGCGACGCTGACCTTTGGAAACCGCCGGCGCAGCACGGCGACGAAGTACACGTCGCCGGCACCGATGGTGATGCCGAAGCATACGGCGTAGGACACGAGGGCCGCCGCCGAATGATTGCGGGCGACGATCAGCAACGAGGCGGCGCCGGCGAGCAGCAGCACGTGAATCGCCACGCCGGCAGCGCGAATCGAATAGCGGTCCAATATCCATCCGAATCCCAAGCCCCCCACCGCGGCGAAGCCGGCCGTGGACCCCAACACCAGCGAGGACAGGCGCGGCGAGAATCCGGCGCCCTCGACCACCGCCGCCTCCTGCGTCAGCAGTCCGCCGTAGGCGGAGTAAAAGAATAGGGTCACCAGCGCAACGATCCAGAACATCGGCGAGCGCAGCAAGTCGCCGAGCGCGCCGGCCGGCGCCTCGTCGACGGCGCCCGCCACGGCCGCGCCGGGCGCCGCTGCGCCTGCCGCGGGGCCACCGGGATCGCCGCGCGGAGCGGGGAGCGGATCGCCGTCCAATGCCAAGCCGACTTGCGCCGGCGATTGGTAACGCTGCGTGAGCAGGACGGGAATCAGGCCTACGCTCAGCAGGCCGGCGGCGATGGCGAGGCACGCGGGGCGCCAGCCGTAATTTGCAATGATCAGGCCCGTCAGCGGCGCAAGCACCAGTCCGCCGACGTGCCACCCGGCCCAGGCGATGCCGAGTCCCAGGGAATAATGCCGCACGTACCAGCGCGAAATCACATAGGGCAGCGTCACCGCGAACATCACTTTGCCGAAGCCCATCGCCGCCCGCAGCAGGTACATTTCTCCGAAACTGGACAGCGTCGGCAGCAGGCCCACGCACAGGGCCTCGATGGCGATGCCCACGAGCAGCAAGCGCAGCGCGCCCACTCGCTTGATGGCAAGCCCGCCGAGCAGGATCATCGGTGCGCTCAGCCAAAAAGCCGTGACCAGTCCGCTGGTGGCGGCGCGGCTCCAGTGAAACTCTTGCGTCAAGGGCGGAACGAACAGCACGAAGCTGTACAGACCGCCTCCGTACACCATGAAGCCCGCCAGAAACAACGCCGCGAGGACCTTGTGGCCATGATAAATCATGTTCAGGCCAGCGGCAGATTGTGCGGCCGCACCAGGAGGTGCCAGTCCTGGTGCTC
>DATFZF010000068.1:0-2929 GCA_035314705.1 Steroidobacteraceae bacterium
TACTGGGTGCTAAGGTTGACGCTCGTGCCCGCCGACGTGCCTTTGCCTTGAAGGGTGTTGACCGCGGTCGGCGTCTTGCACCAGACCGAAGTTGTTGATCCCTGAAAGGATAGTCGTATTCGATCGCAAAGTCGTCATCAGGGAAAATGGTAGTAACATTACCGATCTCGTTGTGCAGCAGCAGAACAACTCGATCAGGAGGATTCCGATCAGCGCGGATGAGATTGCCAGCAACCATGGCCCCATTTTCCGATAAAAGTCGGTTTCCCATGCAGAATAGACAAGCCGTCATCGGTCATCGGCCCTCTCACGGGCAGGCCTGCTCAGTCTTTTTCAAGGGCGGCTCATTCTTTTCCCCGCCGACTTTACTCCGCGAATCTCTAGGGATTAATCAATTGCACATATTCGACCGTCAATCCCCTCGTGAAGCCGGGGCTCAAGAAATTGCAAATGAATGGGCCGGCGCCCCGTACATGTTCTACCTCCAGCAATTTCATTCCTTGAGCATGAAGTTCTACTGCAACCTCGTCGAGGTCGGGAACTTGAAGCGCGATATGATGGAGGCCGCCGACGCCTTTGTTAAAACTGGCGAGCGGACCATCATTCGGAATAACAAATTCAATCTGCGAACCATTCCGGGCTCTAGTGAATATACATAGCGCAGACCATCGCAGCACGAATCCGCGGTACTCCTCCTCCAGACCAAGCAGCGACATTTGTTCAAGTGCTCCACTTTCGTCGGGCTGGACAATGCCGACGTGATGCAGAAACGGAGGAAAATTCATCGCAAAACCTTTATGGCTAGCCCAAACGCGCACATGCGACTGCCGGTATCCTCGACCTGGAAATTGAAGTACAGAAAGACAATTTGCCCGCGTTCGATGAATGCGGCGCCGAGAAATAGTGTAACACCCGCGAAGACAAGTCCAAGCGGAGATCGCCCTAACGAGGCTCGAGCCGCCTACTGTGAGCGAGCGCGATGTGCAATTGGATATAGCAATTTTCTTTCCGTGCAGCCAGCGCATCCCCTCGGACGGAAACGCGCGGAAGGCTCTCCGAAGTTCTTGGCGCTCCGAGGGCCCCGGGGGCCTTTGGTAGAGCATCGCCGGGCCACAGCAGAATAGCGATCATGTGGCCGGCGCCGTGGCGTCAGAGCGTAGCTGTATCTTGTCGCCGTCGACAAGAGTGACCGGGGGATTGAGGATGACTTGCTCGCCCGACTTCACTCCGGCGTCCGCCTCCACCCACGTGCCGAAGTCGCGCGTCACGTTGAGCTTGCGGATCTCAGCCTTGCCGTCGTTGACCACCGCAACCTGCAAGCCATTGCGGTTGAAGATGACTGCTTCAGCGGGCACGACGAAGGACGGTGTTTTGCGTGGAATCTTGAACTCGACGGTGCAGTAGACCCCGGGCGGCAGCGCGTCGTCCGGATTGGGAATGTCGATCTCGGTCAAGAGCGTGCGCGTACCGCTCTGCAGCGCGTCGGCGATCCGGGTCACCTTGCCGGGGAACTCGCGATTGGGAATTTCGGGTACGCGCACGATGGCGTCAACGCCTGGCGCCACGCCGAAGGCGGCATCCTGCGGCACGTAGACAAAGACGCGGATCACGTTCCTCTGCATGATCTCGAACATGAAGGTGCCGGTGTTAGCGTTGCCCTGCACCAGACTGCCGACGTCGACGTTGCGCTGCGTGATGACGCCGTTGAACGGCGCCGTCACCGATGCATAGTCGCGGTTCTGGTGCAGCGTCATGAGCAGTTTCTCCTGAGCCGCGATATTGGCCCGCGCGACGCCTACTGCCGCGTCATCCGCCTTCAGGGTCTGGACGTCGATTGTCCCCTGCTGCTGGGTTGCCCAGCCTTTATCAACCAACGGCCGGTCCCGGTCCCAGGTCACCTGCGCGAGCTTCAGGTTGGCCTGCGCCTGATCCAGCGCCGCTTGGAGCTGATTGCGCGTCGCTTCGTTTTGGGAAATCGTGTCATCCTGCTCGGGCACCGCGAGCTCTGCAAGCAGCTCGCCTTGTTTGACGCGGTCGCCGATGTCGACGTTGCGCTTACCGATATAGCCGGTCGCGCGCGCATAGATATCGGCCTGCGCGAATGCGGCCGTCGTCGCCGGCAAGGTGACGGACATGAAGGCGGCGTTCGCCTTGACCGTCGCGACGCGCACGCTGGGCACGAAATCACGCTCCTGCTCGGCAGTCGCCATCACCTGTTGCTGCTGCGAATAGTGGCGCCATGCGCCGAGCGCGACGCCGCCGGCGAGCAACAAGAATGCGCCCGCGGCGAACAGACGCACGCCCCATCGGCGCCGCACTTTCGGGCGAGCCTTCTGCGGGTTCTGCGTGTCACGGTCGACCGGCCGGTCGTCAGGACGATAGTCGGTGAACACGTCGGTTCGATTGCGAAAGCCAAGGTCATTCATCGGGGAGGTCCTCAAATACGCCATGGGCCGGGACGCCGTCGTTGCGCTTGCGCAGCATGGCAAAGAGATAGGGGACGATTAGCAGGGTGGTGGGGGTCGCAAACAGAAGGCCGCCGATCACCGCCCTGGCCAGCGCGGCATTTTGCTCCTCGCCTGCGCCGCCGATCGCCATCGGGATCATCCCGACGATCATCGCGCCTGCCGTCATCAGAACGGGGCGGATGCGGATATGGCCAGCGTCGATCGCGGCCCGGAACGCCGTCCTGCCGGCGAGCTGCTGTTCCCGCGCGAAGGTGACCAGCAAAATCGAGTTCGCGGAGGCTACGCCGACTGCCATGATCGCGCCCATCAGCGAGGGGACGCTGAGCGTCGTGCCGGTGATGAACAGCATCGTGACGATGCCGCACAACGTCGCCGGGAGCGCCAGGATGACGACGAACGGATCGCCGAAATTCTGGTAGTTGACGACCATAAGCATATAAACGAACACGGCCGCGAACAGG
>DATFZF010000069.1:0-4182 GCA_035314705.1 Steroidobacteraceae bacterium
CGCGCCGCAATGCCCTTCAGTCGACCAACATCATTCGAACGCCTGGCTCGCAATTTCGAGTCTTTTCGGAAACCCCGAACAGGTTTCCCGATTCTTTTTCACTATGCATCTCTCAACCGAAATGAGGGGAGGCATGAGGCCCTCGTCCAGACTTCTCGATGGGGTATACCCGAGCGGTTCCAAGCGAACACGCGCAGGCGATCCGGACCGAGCTGTGCGTCCGCATGAGACATCCGACCAACTGCTACCTCAACAGTCGGCTCGAACAAGATCATCGCGGCATCAAGGGCCGATGTCGACCGATGCTCGGTTTCAAGAGCGTCCGATTGGCCCAGCGATATTGCCGTAGCCGCGACGAACTCCGGAACTTTCTGCCCTGCCAATCTAGTATGTTCGAACACGTTCCGGCCGCGGCGCGCCGGTTTATCATATGTGCCGATCAGGCATTGTGATCAGTATCCTGCAAGCCGCTTGAACGGGAGACTTGCTACAGCGCGTAGGCTCGAAGGCTGACCAGAATCCGTCACGGCAAAATGCGTTGATGCAGCGGCGGAGGACAGGCTACGGATCGGGCGCACGGTATAGTTGCGCTGGCATTTCCGTCCCCGCATGGATAATATTTTCCGATGGTGTTTTGTCCTACGGGAAGGAACGATGGTCCGATCGCTCATCGACTTGGAAGTTGCTGAAGGTATCGACCTCGAACAGGTTGAGGCGATCATCCGCGAGGCCCTGGCCGCCGCCGTGGCCAGCCAGGTGACGCTCAAGCGCCGGAGGCAGAACCTCGCAGACCCGTATACGTGGCTGACCGTCGCGCTCGGCAGCGGCGGCGGCGGCGCGTTTCTTGCCAGCATCGGCCGCGATCTGTACCGGCGGTACGTTCGGCCTAGGCTCGATGAGCGTTTCGGTCCGGATGCGATCAGGGAACGCAAGGCGGAACGGAAACAGCCGCAAACCAGGAAAGCCGCCCCCAAGAAGCAGGCGGCCGGCCGGCCTGCCGCGAAGCGCAAAGCGCCTCGGCGCAAGAGGGTTGGGCGCGGCGCAACGCGCTGAAAGCGGACCGCGTCGGTGCTCACGCTCGCGCAGCGCAAAGCCTTCGCCTGGCGCGCAGCCGTCTCGGGTGCGGCGCGTGACGAGGACTTCGCGGACAAGGACCCGTATCTCGACGTCTTGCAGGGGGATGCGCGCAAGGTTGCCGAAACGGAGATCAAGTTGCCCTCGGCGGGCGATCTGACGGCGTTCCTCGGCCGCCTTCCGGCGCGGCTGCGCGCCAACGACATCCATTGCGACGATCCCGACCGGCGCCGGCTGCGCCGGCGGGTGCTGCGGCGCGCGGCGCAGGCGCGCTGCCGAGGCTGTGCCGTGGCGAGCGCGCTGTCGCGGCCGTGCGACGGACGCAACAGCGCACGCGAGTGGTCGCTGATCGAGAAGCACGGCGGGCGGTGCGTCGGGGAGATCCAGCAGACTTGGGAGTTCGCCTGCGAGCTTGCGCGCGACTACTACATCAATGCGGTTCCGGAGCTGCCGGACGTGACGCTGGGCCTCCGGATCGAGTTCACCGACCAGAGGCCGCCGCTTCTGATCCCCGGCCATCCGATCAGCTTCCTCGCCAGCGTCGATTTCGAGCGCGGGCGGTCCAGACGCAGCACAGTGGTCCTGAGGCTGGCGGCGCATCGCTACGAGGTGCGGTGCGCCGACGATCTGCTGCCGGCGCTTCTTCACGAAGCGTTCTGCCATGTGTGGCAGATGGCGGCAGGCCGCCCGCCGCGCGAACTCGATCGCACCTATGACTCGCTTGCCGAAGGGTGGATGGACTTCACAGTCGGCCTTGTGGTCAAGCGCGAGCTCGGTGCCAGGCCGGGATTCCTGAGCACGCGCATCTCCAATGCGGCGGACAAGCTGCATATCGCGCGTGCCGATAAGGACCCGGGCGGCGGGCAGGAGCAGTTCGCCCACGCGCTGAGCGTATCCAGGGGCTCCGGGGCTGCGCGCGCGGTGCTGGGCTGGTTCAACGCGGCCGGCGCGACCGAGAAGGAATTCCTCGACCTGTCGCTGCGCTTGAACGTGTATCGGTGGAGCGGGGCCGAGCGGGACGCGGCCTGCCGTAAGCTGAAGGAATGGCTGTTCAAGCCGGGAACGCGGCAATGGACGGTGATCGATAAGGGCCTGCGTAGCGCGCGGGACAACGCCGAGGCCGCCCCACTCATTGACGCCCTCCGGCGGTTTTGATACACTTGTATTAGAACCCTGCTGCCCTATTTTCCCGGCAGGAGATCGCCAAGGAGGCCTGGATGCTGGGGCTTGAACAAATTCGTGCGCTCTCGGCCATGCTGCCCCAGCAGCAGTTCACCAAAGCCGAGATCGCCGCCGCGACCGAGATCGTGCCCGGCACCGTCTACAAGATCATCGAGCGCGCGAAGAAGCGGGGGCTGATCGAGCAGATCGGCATCCGGCCGCGTGCGCCGGGCTCGACGGGCGGCGGACCTGAGTTCATCTATCGCGTCGTCCCGGGGGAACGCGCGCGCCAACTTGGGACCGAGCTCGAACAATCCATGCGGGCGCTGCTGCCGGGAGCTGCGGCGCAGGCGCCCGGGGCCGCCCCGGAGCAGCTGCTGATCGCGGAAAATAAGCTGAGCTACGGCCTGTCGACGGGGGCCAAGGCCATCCGCTCTGCCTATGACGCCGACAACAGAATCGAGATGAACGAAGCGGCGGAGGATTTCGCGGCACTGTTTGACAGCATCGGTCCCGAGCTGGCGTCGGCGGCCCGGGCCGTCGAGCCGTCCAGCCCCCACGCGACCCGGCTTGATGCTGCGCGCGACGCTTTCGAGCAGGCGAGGGTGTTCATCGGGGCGCCGGGACGCGGTAACCAGAAGCGCAACGAGCCGCTGGGGGTGCAGGAGGCCGAAGTTGCCGCCTTCATCGGCGCCTCGCATGCCGCCTCGGTGGCGGCGTCGCAGGACCCATGCTTCGCAGGCGGCGCCAGCCTGCGCTGGGGCGGGCGTTTGGCACACCGCCTGATCGACGAGTTCCACAGCCCGACGGTGCCAGCGCATTACGAGGGCATCCGCATGGCGGACCGGTTCATGCGGGTCGCTGGCCCGGCCGCCGCGCCGAAAGGCGTCGTCATCGTCGACGGCATCGGCGACACGAACGGCACGGCCGCAGTGATGCGTCAAGCACTGAGGGCTACGGGCGTGCGGATCGTGGGCGTGGAGGACTATTCGCACGACGACCTGCTCGGCTGCCGAGTTGTCGTCGTCGGACCCGGTGATGTTTCCGCCAAGGTGGCGGCGGCTCTGCCGCGCGCGGTGGCGGACGAGGCCATCATCTGCATCGTTGATGAGACAGGCGGCGCGCAGCTCGCCGTTCCGCCGCAGATGGAATACTTCTCGCTTGCCGGTGCGACGCCCGGCGAGTCCGCGCGCAAGCTGTTCGACATCACCGCCGCGGTGCGGACCGAGATGTGCGCGCCGCTTGTGCCCCCACGCCGCCATGACAGTGTGTTTTCGTTCGATGACTTCGGGATCGGTGACGGCGGAAGCGGGATGCCGGCGGCCTGGCGCGGGCCGAGCGTGAGTGGCGCTTAGGGCGGCGCACGCCGCGGGGCCAGGCGGCAGCGTCGCCCTTAATACACGTGAGAAGAGCTGTTATCGCTTTCTATTGTCCCTTGACGGCTTCGAGCACCGTGGCACCGCCACTTACTAATCAGTCAGGAACTTAGGCTACATCTTGGTATACAACTACAACTAAGCGACCGACCTCAATGACAAGACCGATTTCGAAACGCTAGGCAGCATTGCCGCCGGGACCAACAACAGCGTGGAGACGAACGTCTACGGCAACCAGCCGCTCGGCGTCGGTAACCCGCAAACCGTTCCAGTACACGACCCGACCGTCTTGCACACTTTCGCCGAGGAGTGGTACCCCAACCAGGTCCTCTCGTTCATCGACGGCAAGCTCGTTCGTACGGATACGCAGAATGTGCCCGGAGGCCCGATGGCCTTCCACCTGAATGTCTATGTGCCCGCGTCGAGCTAGCCCGTCTTCGCGGTTTCGCGGGTTTTTCGATGCCGTGTCTGTTGTCAATCAACGGGTTAGTCGGAAAGGTCTGCACTACAGGCGTTGGCGGGGGACGGTGGCTGTGGCGATCCGCGGCGGTGGCTGTGGTGGCAACTGGAG
>DATFZF010000070.1:0-106746 GCA_035314705.1 Steroidobacteraceae bacterium
ATGATCGCGATCTCGCGCCAGGTCATCGCGGTCGCCGATTCGTCCAAGCTGATGCGTCGAAACATCTCGCTCATCGCCCGCGTCGAACAGCTGCACATGCTGATCACGGACTCTGGCGCTGATTCCGCGGTGGTCGCGGAACTCAGGCGTCGCGGCGTCGAGGTGCGGCTTGCGTGACATCACATGTGGAGCGATGCCGCACCGGTTCCTGACCTGACCTCGCGGTAAGAAAAAAAACGCATGGTGCGTCGTGTTGCCCCCGTAACCGTTGATCACAATGGTCGACTGGGAGTGTATCGTTGCAGCTACATCGCGTTACTTTTCCGCCGGAAAAATCATGATTCAAGGGCGCCCCGCAATGCATTGGATTCTCGACAAGGTGCTGCGCCTTTCGGCCGCCCTCGTCGCGGTCGTATCCTTGATACTCGTCGTCGTTCTTGGCTGGATGGCGCTTGTCAGCAGCCCGGTGGTAAGCATTTTTATCGTTCTCATCGGCTGCGCCCCGGGTCTGTTTATACTCTGGGCGAGCTGTGCCTATTGGCCGGCCAACGCCTACCCTCTCTCACAGCTGCGGGGCAGACCCCGGGCCATCCTCATCATCGTGTACCTGGCCGGACTCTGCGGATGCGCATACGCAGCAATGCGCCTGGTCGTAGCCGCACTTAAGATCGTTCTTTATCTCATACTGATGGCACGTCCCCACTCTTGAGCCCGCACCCTCCCATGGCTGCGCTTTCGCCGCTCGTGCCATTTGGAACCTTGTGGAAGCCGCCTATTTGCTGTTCGCGTAAGCCTGGATCAGCTCGAAAAGATAATCGCGCTCTTCGTAAAGGCCCTCGACCGACTTGCGTTCGTTAAGACCGTGAACGCCGTTGCCGTCGGGGTCTGAGAACCGACCCGGGACGCCATAGGTGGGAATTCCCGCAGCGTTGAGGTAGCGGCCATCGGTCGCGCCTGTCGCCATCGCCGGCAGCATCGGCACGCCCGGAAAGTGCTTCTGTGCAAGGGTCTTGGCGGTGCCATAGACCAGCGGGGTCAGCGGCGGCGGGGCCGGAGTCGGGCTGATTTCGCCGGTCGGGACTATGGTCAGCGACGGGTCGGCGGCGGCCTTGCTCAGCTGTGCGAGGACATTGTTGATCGTGTCGCCTGGAAACATCCGGCAATTGATATTGGCGCCCGCACGCTGTGCCAACGCATTGTTGGCATGGCCACCATCCAGCCTCGTTGCAACGCAGGTAGTGCGCAGCATCGAGTGAAAGGTCGGATCCTTCGACACAATGGCGCTGGCTTCGAGGTCGTTGGGATTGGCGATCAGCCGCAGCATCGCGGCACCCGCTTCGCCCCCGGACAGTTTTGCCGTCTCGGTGAAGTAAGCGCGCGTGGTGTCGGTGAACTGCACGGGAAACTCATATTGACCGATGCGTACAAGCGCCGCGGCCAGGCTGTAAATGGCGTTATCCGGGCGCGGGCGACTGCTGTGGCCACCGGGGTTGCTCGCCTCGATACGGAAATCCTGATAGACCTTCTCTCCCGCTTGAATTCCAAGTGAAAGCTTCTTGCCGCCGGCATCGCGCAGGCCGACGCTTCCCTCGTTCAGGGCGAATTGGGCGTCGATCCAGTCCTTGTGCTCGGTCACCAGCCAGTTGGCGCCATTGAACGCCCCACCGGTTTCCTCGCCACAGGTCAGGGCCAGTTTCAACGGCCGCCGAAGCTTGGTACCGGCCCGTTTCAAACGAACGAGCGTATCCGTGAAGATCGCCGCGTGCGCCTTGTCGTCCGACGAGCCGCGGCCGTAGAAATAGCCATTCTCTTCGACCAGCACGAATGGATCGCGAGTCCAGTCCTCGCGCTTCGCCTCCACGACATCGATGTGGGCGAGCAGCAGGATCGCCTTGGCCTTCGGGTCCGTTCCATTCAATGTCGCGACCAACCCGTCTTCTTTGGGGTGGTTGGATACGCCGAACAGCCGGATGTCGTCCTCTTTGTATCCGGCGGCTTTCAGCCGCGACGCCATGCGCTCTGCCGCCAGCGTGCAACTTCCGGCGGACAGCGTCGTATTGGTCTCGACGAGTTCCTTGTACAACTCTCGGAATATCACCTGATCCGGTCGGATTTCGGCGGTCACGGGTGCGGCGAGGCATGCAGCGAGCACGATCGCGGTTAGAAATAGGCGCAATGTATGATCTCCTTGGCAGGCGACAGACTACGTCTAACTCGCGGCGACAGGCAAGACCGTTTCAGGGAGCACGCAAGGAGGGTCGGCCCGAGGCTTGGAGCAACGCTGCACCTGCGCGGGATCGATGCCTCGGGCTTGCGCGAAGCGTCAATGCGACGGCGCTGGGGTACTCGGCGGAGCAGCGGGATTTGGCGCGACCGCCGGAGTTTCTGGGCTAGCCCCGCCCTGCGTTTCCCCGTATTCGCCTCCTCTAGCATGCATATGCCCGTGCATCATCGGACAATGATGGCCATGGTGAGCCGCAGCGAATATCGACCCCAGCACGACCAATCCAGCCAACGTGAAGGCCCAAAAACCCAGGTATTTGCCAAACGTCCGGAAAGCCCCCTCCGAACGATTCGACAAAAAGAGCGCAAAATAACCGGCGACGGTCAGCATCGTTGCTGGCAACAGCGCTAAGAAGTAAATCATTGACGTCCCCTCAATTAATGACATTCAGGCAGTACCACCGATTGGCGGACGCTAGCAGCCTCTATTGTACTCCGGCGGGGGTAACCCCACGCTATGGCTGGCGCCGTCAAGCGAATACCCGACCGGTCCATGAGCTCCCTCTGATTAGCGAAGTGCGCAAGATTGTCGAAATTCCCGCGCCCGAAGAAATGCGTGAGCGACTCCAGACCCAGCATGCGGCTCAATTGATGCACCGGGCCCTTGATGCCTCGCAGCGCATGCATATCGCCCAAGTTCTGAGGCGCCTGGTGCAGCGCAAGGAAATCACCCTCGCACGGGCCGAGCACGCGCTGCAGGACCTGGCCCAATTGCGCATCGAACGCCACGAACACCAAGCGCTCGTGCCACGAGTCTGGCAGCTGCGCGATTCGCTGACCGCCTATGATGCAGCGTACGTCGCGCTTGCCGAGGCACTTGAGGTGCCGCTGCTCACTTGCGATGCCAAATTGGCCGGCGCGCACGGACATCGCGCGACAATCGAATTGGTCGCAATTTGATGCGAATCTGCGACGCCCGCGAGGGCGCCGCGGCAAAAAGTGGTTGGACGGTCCGTGTTGCCGAGGCAAATAGCCGCCCCCAGCCTCATCATCTATTTCGGTTTATCCCGGTGAGTGATGCTGCGGGTGGCGAATGCAGAGGGATTTTTCAACACTTCAACGATCGCCAGGATGGTATTCCAGTTGCGCGTTGTCACCGGCACGCCAAAGATCCCGTCGATCATTCCCAAGTAGCCTATGGCTTTCATGTGGCGCCGGTATTGTCCGAAGACGAATCGCTTCTCAGTAGCAAGGATTCTCAACAACCACTTTCCTTCCCCCGGAAAACTCATGGGAATCGACGGCACCCGCGACGCACGCTTCGCCATGACACTGACGAAGCGAACCACGCCGGGGCCGGCCGGCTCGGCGCCGAACGGCTTGCATTTTGCGACGTCGAGAAGGTCCTGGCCTTTGCAGATGATGATGCTGGTTTCAAATGGGAGTCTGCGGGATAGCTCCGCACGGAGGCGCGCCTGACTGGTGGGCGCGCCGATGACGAACGTGCCCGCGGCGCCGATATTGACCACCTGGAAGTGTCTCAGTTGCTGGGCCAACATCGTGGGGCGAAACGTCCGATGTCCGCCGACGTTTACTCCTCTTAGAAATACTACGTACGCCATGGAAACCGCATGTACACCGAGCGCATTCTTCGACCGGCCTAAGGAGTACCCGTCTTAAACTCGATTTCCCCGCTGCGAATGGCATCTATCAGCTTTGCGGCACTGCCATCATCCGGCGCTTGCTTGGCATATTGCTGCAAATTCTCCAATGCCTTGTTCTTGTCGCCCACCAAGATGTACGCGACTCCCAAGCTGTAGTCCGCGAGGACTGCACCGAGAGATTTGGCCTTCTCCAATGCCGGAATCGCATCCCGAAGTTTACCGGCGCTCAACAAGAATTTTCCGTAGAGATAGTTCGCGCGCGGATCGTCGGGAGTTTTGTTCAGAAGCGTGGTGAAAGCCGACATCGCCTTCTCCGCCGCGCCGGGGACATCCAAATTATGTCCGATGCCATAGAGAACCGCCGCACGTATCAGTAATTGCAGATCGGGGGCCGGAGTATCCACAAAAACATCGAGCATCGTGGATATCGCCGTGACATCGGCCACCGCCCGCTCGCGGTCCGCTGCTGAATCGAACTGCGACGGATAATTGTTGTTGTGGATCGAGAGATCGTTCAGGACATCATTGAGCAGAACAAAGTTTACCGTCGCAGCGCGTTTCCCGTCGGGGGACTCGGATACCGTTACGATCTTCGTAAGGTCATAGTGCCCATACTCCTTCGCGTGCGCCAACGCGGCGATGGTCAACAGCGCGAAGCTAAGAACTATTCGAAGCTCAAACACCAGGCGCCTCTCGTTATCGATGCGATGGTTTACTCAGAGGGACGGCATTCCGCACTCGCCCTCCAGTCAGCGAATCCTAGTCCCGTTTTCTGGTGGCCACAAACGAAACAGCCATGATTGGGCGCCCGGTGGCGTCCATCCTCGGCAGCCATCGGAAAGCATCAACGAAGTTCACAAATGATCAATTCCGGGTCCGAATTGATTCTCAACGGCAGATTGCTGCAACCGACTCCGCGGCTGACTATCAGCGGTCCATTGCCAGGGACATCAAAGCGACCACGCGAGTGCGACCGAGAAAGGGGACCCCCGGCTCGAACTAAGGGCGTGCCATCGCGCAAACAGATCTGGCCCCCATGCGTATGACCCGCAAAGGCAACGTCATATTTGTGATCGCCGAGTAGCGACAGGCCATCCGGCGAATGCGTCAGCCAGATCCTAATATCCTTGGCACCATCGAATGTCCTGGCAGAATCCGCCTCTCCGGTCCAAGGATCGTCTATCCCGCAAATCGAAACGCGGTCGAATGGAGGCTCTAGCGAAATGTTCCGGTTGACAAGCACCTCCACGCCGCAAGCAATCAACTGGCGCGAAATTTCCTCGTCATCGGTCCATAGATCATGATTTCCGAGCACGGCGAATCTACCCAAAGGCGGGTTGTACCTCGACAGAGCGCTCACCAGCGGCGCGACATATTCGGCCCGTAGCGAGACGAAATCTCCACCCAACAGGACTACATCTGGTTCGTTCTCGGCCAATTCTTGCGCCAGGCGAGTGTAGAGTTCGGGGTGCGTCGTTGGGCCGGCGTGAAAGTCGGAGGCAAATGCCACCGTCAACGGAGCGGGGAGACGCGTCTCCGTGGGAAGCCAAATTGTATGGTTTGTGATTTTGAGGTTGCCATGCCAGCCCCAGCGGTATGTCCACTTGGCAACCAGCCCCCCCAACAGCACCGCATCCAGAACGGCCATCGCAACTTGGCGAACACGCGGATTGCGCCGTCCCCGAAATTTGTTCATGACTCTTTGATTACATCATCGAGAATGAGTGGTGGACGCCGGCGAGCAGGCATCTCCCCGCTAACGAGGATTTGACGACAGCTCTTGCCGCTGCAGCTCATCGTCGAAAGCACGCTCTCGCTCGGCCACGGCGGCTTGATACCCTGCGGGATCCACCCACACGTTTTCCGATGCGCCAGCCCGAATCCGCTCCAACTTTCTCAGCATATCGAAATAGCCTCCATGCGCGCCCAAGAACACATCACACGGCAGACTTTTCAACAGCGAGAACGTTTGCCGATAGTCGGTCGCAATGCCTGGATAGGAAGCCGGCTGTCCCGGCCGGTCGACCAGACGATAGCCCGAATTGACGTTCCAACTGCCGACAATCACCACGCTGAGGAGTTTTCCTCCATCCCTCACTTGCAGCGTCCATGTGGTGCACCCTCGAGTGTGTCCCGCAGTCTTATGCGCAATCAGGACCACATCTCCCAGTCGCACCGTGTCACCATCATGCAGCACCCGATCCACCTTCGCCGCCGGATACCGCGTTTCAGGGTACGCGAAGTCCTTTTCGCCGCCGCTCTCGACCACCGCCACATCCCCGTCCATGACCTGGTACGCGGCGCCGGTCTGCCGCTCGATCTCTGCACTGGAGGCGTCATGATCCCAATGCGCATGGCTAATGAGCAGTATCTTGATATCTTCAAAGCGAAAGCCCAGCTGCTCCACGCTACGGCGAATCAGTGGAGCGGAGCTTTCTAGGTTTGAATTGATCAGAATGCTGCCCTGGGGAGTCACGATCAAGTAGGAAGCCAAATCCTGGCTTCCCACATAGTACAAACTCCCGACAATTCGAAAAGGCGTGATGGGTGTGGTCCACTCCGGATTGTCCGCGGCTTGCAGCTTGGCAGCGAGCAACAGCGTGCCAAGGCCGACCCAACTCACCCACTTCGCTGCAACCATCGCCTTCACCTCCACTACCCGGAAACCGGCGGACCGCCACCCCATCGACGACCGCCACGTGGCGCACAACCGACACAATGATGCCATGCGGTATGTCTTTTCTCGCCGTTTAGTTGTGGTGAATTTGTAGTGTTGACTTCTGAAATCGCTGAGAGCAGATTTTCACCTTCTATCGAGCACGTTCATCACCGTACAGAAGCCAGCGGGCCGCAGGGATTGCCCAAAACATTCGAGCAATGAGGACGCTTCGGTGTTTCACCACCAACCGGGTACGCAGTGTGTTTCGCGAATGCGAGCGGCGAGCTTGTGCTCAGCGATCTGACGGGATCTTCTAGAACTCACGACTCAATGACCTTGGGAGAGTACATCCATGCAGCACATAATTCGGCGGCGCTCAACTCTCATCTGGCTGGCGGCCCTTACCGCGTTGCTGGCCTCATCTGCGAGTTTTGCACAATCACGCTCATCGTTTCGCCAACAATTGCTCAATTGCAGCTGGAACTGGGGAATTTTCTGCGCCGAGCAGGCTGAAATTCCCTATTCCTGGTACGTCGGCCACGACGAACCGTCGCTGCTCTTTTATTCCAATGCGCGCGGATCGGGCAGCAATAATGTCTGGCGAATGCGCCTGCCGAAGGACCCCGCGCAAATACCCCAACAGGACGGCAAGGGGACGACCTGGAATTTCCAGTTGCACCCGGCCTTTTGGTTTGGCATGGCGCTATGCGATTCCCAGTCCTATCCGGAATTCACGTCCGTGTGCAACGCGAGTACCGACGACAACATCTTTAGCAGCCCGGATCCGAAAAGTCCGCGCTACATTGGCAAGCATCCAGGTACCGCGTTCATGGAGATGCAGTTTTATCCACCGGGTTGGTTTCTCACGAGCAACAGCGTCACGCAATGGACGGCGGCGCTGAACATCGACAGCCTTTCCGAAAATGGCAACACCGGTGCCGGCAACAACGCCGCCTGCGGCGGGATCAACGAGTACGTCAACTTTGCCTACATCCAAACTGACGGCGTTCCCTTGGGCCCCCCGAGCCCGCTGCTTCAGAACGGGAATACCTTCACTGTCAACGCGGTGACGCTGTACATGAACCCGGGCGATGAACTGCTGGTTACGGAGGAAGACACGCCGCACGGACTGAAGATTACGGTCAAGGATCTGACCACCGGTCAAAGCGGATTCATGGTCGCGAGCGCGGCCAATGGCTTCGGCCAGATTCTCTACGACCCGAACGGCACGAATTGCGACGCCGCCACCCATAATATTCCGTATGATTTCCATCCGATGTACGCCACCTCCAGTGAGCAAACGCGCGTACCGTGGGCCGCACATACTTACAACATCGCCTTCTCGGACGAGACGGGTCACTTCGAATATTGCACCTCGGTCGATGCCGAAGGCGGCAATTGCACATCGTCAGGCAAGAAGGACCCTCCCGGACTCGATGATGCATTCTGCTTCGACGCCGCATTCTCCGCTTCCTTTGGTTATATCCCGCTCGGCGGATGCATCGATGCCGATGTCGACTTCGATGGTGTGCCGTACCGCGGGCACACGTGGCCGGGTACGTTAGCCGATACCGGTCTCGATCGAGTGCTGCACGCCGAGCCGTACATCTTCTCGAGCCCGGTATTCAAGGACGATTGGGGCAACGTCTCCGACTACCAGCGGGTCGCATTCGAGGCGGATTTGCCCCGGATTGAATCGAACACCAATCCGCCCTGTCAGCGACATCTTTCCAATCCGGCGGACCCCAATCCCGGTGCCGGTTGCGTCAATCCCCCCGTGGGGGCCGCCTTCTACCCGATCTATTCGACACGGGTCACCGACGGGCAGTGTCGATGGCAATTGGGTGGACGGTACTTGCCACACACGGCACAAGATTTCGGCGGAACGTCGACCGCCGAATACGGTTCCATCCTGGCCTCACTTTATTCTGGTTCCAATGGCCAGCCACAGTACATTTTGGAGAATTTCCGGCAGGTGCTGGCTTGGAATCCCTGCAAAGCGCTGGGGAAAGAACGCGAAGATTGATTTGGAATTGGCATGCGCAACGAGGGCGGGAGGCCGCCCTCGTTGCGCAAGACGACGCGGCGGATCGCATTACGTCCGCGATTGCCTGAGTTCCTCCAGAGGAGGCGGTGCGGTCGCCGCAAAACTCTTCCGCTTGGAATGTTGGGCGAAGTAACGGTCAAGATTGCTCGCCTCGACAATCATGGCAGCGCTTTCGGGGAAGAGTCGCAAATACGCTAGCATGGGCATCAAGTACATGTCGGCGAGTGTGAAGAGCTTCCCGGCGAGGTGTCCAGATGGCGCGACCGCACCATCGAGGATTTCGATATGGCGGCCAACCTGCGGTAGCGTTTCAGCCACAACGTCTTCGTCGCGGGTCCCATTGGGCCCTTTTGGGAAAACATTCGCCTGCATGTAGACGACGGCAGTCGGGAATATGCTCGTATTAATCGCCGAGATCCACTGTTCGACCAATGCGGCGGACTCCGCATCGTCCGGCACCAGCGCCGGTCCCTCGAATTTGCGGTCAATGTAAGTCGCGATGGCCTTGGACTCGAAAAGCGTGAAGGAGCCGTGGCGCATCACCGGAATCTTGCCGAAAGGATGCAACGCGTTGACCAGCGAAGAGTGCGGCGCCGCGATCTTGAGAGAATAAGGCACTCCTTTTTCCTCGAATGCCATGCGCGTGGTTCGCACATAGGCTGATTGGGCGGCGCCGATGATTTCGATGGCTTCCAAGTTCCCTCCGATGTCACCGATCCTAAGGCCCTGGTCTAAGCCGTAGCGGTCCGGCTGATCGACATGTCGTGCGCCGGAAGCATCAGAGCCGCCACGATGGTCATTAGGGTGGCGGCCAAAAGCAGGTGCGCCGCGTAGAACGGTCCTAGATAGACATATAAGAGCGCGGTGATCGCAGCGGGTATGAACGACAGCAGCAGTATTACAGGCCGTGACGCGCAACCAGGCCTGATAGCCATCAACCCGAGCAGTATCGCCAGCCCTGTCAGGGTGGTTGAATCAGCAAGCCAGAGCACCTTCACTTCGTTTCCAAAAAAAGGCTTCAAATCGGACACATCCACGACGTGCGCCGCCTTGGAGAAAAAGGCAATCGCATGCATTGCCGCGCCAAATAGAAAGATCACGGCCGCTAGGGCCAACAGCAGTCTGGAGAGGGAATGCTTCATGGCGGCTCCGGGAGATTTATCTGGTACTATAAGTGTGGACGTGGAGATTATCAAGCATTCGCTTGAGTTTCTTGTCTACATTGAGGCGGCATCATGCGAACCTACAAGCAGGCATGCGGATTGGCAAAAACCCTCGACCTCGTCGGTGATCGGTGGTCTCTGTTGATAGTCCGAGAACTACTGATTCGCGACGCGTGCCGCTACACGGACATTCGCAAATCGTTGCCTGGTATTGCCACGAACCTGCTCGCCCTTCGGCTTCGCGAGCTTGAAAGCGCCGGCATCTTGGTTCGTGAAGCAGCAGCTCCGCCGATAGCTACGCCCTTGTTCCGACTGACCGACCGAGGACGCGCCCTCGAAAAAGCGGTTCTCGAGTTGGGCCGGTGGGGATCGCCGCTGCTCACGACCCCTTCGAGGGGAGACAAGCTGCAGGCGCATTGGCTTGTGCTGCCGCTCAAACTCTACCTGCGGGACTTGAAGCCACAAGAGCCCAAGATTTTGATCAATTTGCGCGCGGGCGCGGATCCCATCGCGATCGAGGCATCGGCCGGTAACATAGCTGTCCGCTTGGGCGTATCAGAACATCCTGACGCGCTCGTCAAAGGAAAACCAGAAACGCTGCTTCGACTCTTTACCGGCCGCATGTCGCTGGGCGCCGCTTTGGCAGAGGGAGTTCAATGGGAGGGCAATCGAGAAGTATTGCGTCGCGTAGTGGGAACCGTTGATGCACCTGCCCCTGGCGCGAACCTCATGGATTCCGGGGCAGCCGGGGGCGTAAGCTAGGGTCAGAGCGTGGGGCTCGCCCTGAGTGTTCGTGGAACTGCGGCGATTTTTGGGAGTCTCATACAACAGCGTTAGGAGTCGCTCATGCCAAGCTTCAATAAGTTTCGTTCGTTGTCAGTGGCCCTCTGCGGTTGCCTGGTGCTGGCATTGGGCGGTCCGGTTTTCGCGCAACACAGCGGCGGCGGCCATAGCGGCGGCGGTGCGCAGGGCGGATACCACGGCGGCGGCTATGGCGGTTACCGCGGGGGCGGCTACCGGGGCGGCTATTACGGCGGATATCGCGGCTGGTATGGCGGGTACCGCGGCTACTATGGGGGGTACCGGGGCTGGTACGGCGGCTACTACCCCTGGGGTTGGGCTGGTTTGGGGCTCGGCCTGTATTTCGCAACCCTGCCGTACTACTACTCGACCTATTGGTACGGCGGCGTTCCCTACTACTATGCCGACAACACCTATTTCACCTATGACCCTGGGGTGGGCCAATATAAAACAGTGAGCCCACCCGCCGGTGCCCCCAACCAAACCGGAGCCCCGGCGACCGAACTCATCGCGTACCCGAAGAACGGCCAGAGCCAGGAGCAGCAGGTCACGGACAAGTACGAGTGCTATCAATGGGCGGTCGCGCAGCTTGGATACGATCCGACCACGGCCGGCGGCGGAAAGGTGCGCGGCAATCTGACTGATTATTACCGCGCACAAACGGCCTGCCTCGAGGGCCGCGGATACAGCGTCAAGTAAGCGAAGCGGGTCGTAGTAGATCGTCAAAAAGATGGCCGTCAGCAGCGGCGTGAAAAGTGATTCACCGACGATCGATATAGCATGTGAACCCGACAGCCTTCGGCGCGGCACGCGAGTTGCGCAAGCACACGATCGTGCCGCAACATCGGGGATTGGCTTCTCAACCGATCATCGGAGCGCTTCGTGCATCGCATCCACCACATGACCGTTTCATCGGGACTTGCGTGCTGCCTGATCCTCACATTCAATGCGGCGTCCGCGGCTGAAAAGCCGCACCTATTTCAATCGCCCGCGCTCAGCCGGGAGCTGATCGCCTTCGGCTATGCCGGAGACCTGTGGACCGTGTCTCGCGAGGGCGGACGCGCCGTACGGCTGACCAACGGGGTGGGCCTGGAGAGCGCGCCCGTGTTCTCGCCGGACGGTAGAACGATTGCCTTTACCGGGGAATATGACGGCAACACGGATGTTTTCACGATTCCCGCCACGGGTGGGATTCCGCATCGCGTGACCTATCATCCCGCCGCGGATGTCGCGGTGGGATGGTCCCCGGACGGGAAGCGCATCTTGTTTCGCTCTACCCGCGAGTCGGCGAGCCGGTACACACAGCTCTTTTCCGTTCCCGCCGAGGGCGGCGAAGCCGTTCGGCTGCCGCTGCCCATGGCCTATCAGGGGCAGATGTCGCCGGACGGTTCCCACATTGCCTACTCGCCGTTGGCGCCCGCGTTTGGATACGACCACACCGTGTTCGTCTCGTGGGGAAACTACCGCGGCGGCCGCGCCAGCACGATTTGGGTCACCGGGCTCAAGGGTCTCGACTCGGTCGAGATTCCGCACGAACGAGCATCGGACTTCTTCCCCGTCTACAGCGGCGGGCGGATCTTTTTTCTCTCCGGACGCAACGGCCACATCGGAATCTTCAGCTACGACCCCGGCACGCAGGCCGTTGCGGAGGTGCTGCATAATGACGGACCCGATATTCGCAGCCTGGCCGGCGATGGAACGACATTGGTCTACGACCAGCTGGGGGAGATCCATCTTCTGGATACCGCCGGCGGCAAAGGCCATCGCGTGTCCATCGAGATCGACGCCGACCTGCCGGAAGTGCGGTCCAGCATCAAGAACGTTTCCGCGGAGATCGATCATGCCGCGATTTCACCCACCGGCCTGCGCGCCGCAGTGGAAGCGCACGGCGAGATTCTGACGGTGCCGGCGAAGGACGGGCCGATCCGCAACATCACCAATACCCCGGGTGTGATGGAGCGCTCCCCGGCCTGGTCTCCGGACGGGCAATCGATCGCATATTTCTCCGATGAATCCGGCTTGTACGCGTTGCACGTTGCCCCGCAGAGGGGCGCCGCGCAGACCGGCGCGGCCGCGGTCAAGAAATTTCCGCTGGCCAAGGAAGCCGCGTATTACTTTTCGCCGAAGTGGTCGCCGGACTCCAAGCGCGTCGCCTTCCACGACAATCGCCTGAACATCTACCTGCTGGACACGGTGACCGGCAAACTCAGCGTCATCAACGACAAGAACGTCTATGGCGGCTTCTCGGATGCCAGCTACGAACTCTCCTGGTCGCCCGACTCCAAGTGGATTGCCTACTCGCGTTCCATGGAGAACCATCTGCACGCCTTGTTTCTTTACTCCATCGACAGCGGCCAGTCCACGCAGCTGACGAGCCTGATGGCGGACGCGCGCCTGCCGGCCTTCGACCGCGGCGGAAAGTATCTCTACTACGCCGCCAGTACGAATGCCGGAGCCAGTTCCGACGGGCTCGACATGAGCAGCGACTTGTACCAGGTGCGTTCGAATGTGTACGCCGTCGTGTTGAGCGCGGATGAGGCCTCGCCCATCGCTCCCGAATTGGACGACGAAAAGGCGCCTGGGTCGAAACAAGCCAAGCCGAAGGAAAGCGGCGAGGGCGCAAGCGCCCCGGAGGCGGACGCCGTCAAGGGCAAGTCGGGCAAGCCGGCCGTCGCTGCCGGGTCGTCTGCCGCTGGTTCGCCTGCCGCCGCGTCGCCGCCGGTCCCGCCGACCAGGGTGGATTTGAACGGTATCGGGTCGCGTGTCGTGGCGCTGCCCCTGCCCGCCGAGGCCTATGTGGCGCTCCGCGCGGGGAGCCATGGCAGTCTGTACTTTTTGGTGCGGTCCGACGCGGGTCGATATGACGATCGCGCCGCCACCTTGAGCCGCTGGACGCTGGAGGATCGCAAGACGGAAAAGCTGGCCGAGCGCATCGAGCAATTCGAGCTCTCCGGCGACGGCGAGAAGATGCTCCTCGCCATCTCGAACCGCAAACCCGATGCGCCGCCCGACGCGGGCGCTGAGGAGGTGCGGCCAACCTGGGCGATTGCGCCCGCGAATGTCCCGCTCAAGGCAGGCGAGGGCACGCTTTCATTGACCGCCCTGCCGGTGCGGGTCGATCCGGCGGCGGAATGGGCCCAGATGTACCACGAGGTGTGGCGGATCGAGAGGGCGTATTTTTATGATCCGAATTTCCACGGCGCTCCCACGGTGGATGCCGAACGCCGTTACGAGCCCTACGTTGCTTCGATCGCATCCAGAGCCGACCTTAATTATGTCTTTCAAGAGATGCTGGGGGAGTTCTCGGTGGGTCATCTGCGGGGCAACGGCGGCGCGATTCCCCGGGCCCGGCGCGTGCCCGGCGGATTGCTCGGAGCCGATTACGTCATCCGCAACAATCGTTACTGCCTGGCGAAGATTTATTCCGGCGGCGAGTTCAATCCACGCGAGAAAGCGCCGCTTGCCCAGCCCGGTCTAAAGTTGACCCCCGGTGATTGCATTCTCGCCATCGATGGTCAGGAGTTATGGGCTGCCGTGGACATTCAGCAGCCGCTCGAAGGCACGGCCGAACACGCCGTCACGCTGCGCGTCGCTGCGGCCGATGGCGGCAAGGTGCGCGACGTCACCGTCGTGCCCCTGGCCAGCGAGGCGAGCTTGCGCCACATCGATTGGATCGAGTCCAACCGGCGGCGAGTGGATCAGATGTCGGGCGGGAAACTTGCGTATGTGTACCTGCCGAACACTGGTGCGGAAGGATTCATCAATTTCAATCGCTACTACTTTTCCCAGACCCAAAAGCAGGGCGCGATCATCGACGAGCGCTTCAATGCGGGCGGACAGGTGGCCGACTACATGATCGAGGTGATGAGCCGTCACATCGAAGCGTATTGGTCGCCTCGATACGGCAGAATCGAGCACACTCCGAATGCCGGGATTTATGGACCCAAAGTGATGATCGCGAACGAAATGTCGGGATCCGGCGGCGACGCGCTTCCGTGGCTGTTCAAGCAGGCCAAGCTCGGCGTGTTGGTCGGCAAGCGGACCTGGGGCGGCCTGGTCGGCATCGGTGACATTCCGGTCTTGATGGACGGCGGGCACGTCACCGCGCCCAGCGTCGCCTTCTTTTCTCCGAACGGCGAGTGGGACGTCGAAAACCACGGCGTCGACCCGGATGTGGCGGTCGAGCAGGATCCAAAATCAGTCGGCGAAGGACACGATCCGCAATTGGAGTCGGCGGTCGCGATTGCGCTGCGCGAACTGGCGGCGCATCCGTCCCTTCAGCCTGCGAGGCCGGCGTATCCGGACTATCATCGAGGTCAAGATGTTTCGTCCGTTCGCTGATTGGCTTGCCAACACGGCGCTCAGTAAAGTCCTGCAGGACCAGGCGTGGGTCGTGCCCACGTCGCAGTCCATTCACATCATCGCGGTCTCCATCGTTTTCGGCTCCGCCTGCATGATCAATCTGCGGCTGCTGGGGATGGGCCGGTCCGGGCGCAGTGTCTCGCAGCTGAGCACGACGCTGGTGCCGTGGATGTGGCGCGGCTTGGCCGTGCTGCTGTTCACGGGTCTCGTTCAAACCATCACGGAACCGGTGCGGCAATTCGTGACGCCGATGTTCTGGGCAAAAATGCTGATGATCGTCATCGTGACGAGCATGACCGCCGTGTACGTGAAAGCCGTGCGCCGCAACGCACCGCTGTGGGATGCCGCCTCGACCCGGCCCGTGCACGCGAGGGTCTTCGCCACAATGTCCACGCTGCTGTGGCTGGCGATCATCGTATGCGGCCGGTTCATCGGCTACACTTGGTCCTTCTACGCATGACCATCGCCGCGCTTCTCAGCGCCATTCAGGCCTGGCCGATTTCCGCCGCATTGCGCGGCGAAACGGCCGGCACCGAGTGGCTATTCCCAATCGTCGAGACGCTGCACGTCATGGCGCTCACCCTGGTATTCGGTTCGATTGCGATGCTCGACTTGCGATTGCTCGGCATCGCCTCACGCAACGTCCCGGTCTCGCGGCTTTCGAGAGAAGTACTGCCCTGGACCTGGAGCGCCTGGGGCGCCGCGGCCGTGTTCGGTACGCTGATGTTCATGGCCAAGGCCGAGACGTATGCGGGGAATTTGCAGTTTCGGCTGAAATTCGTGTGCATGGGGCTGGCGGCATTGAATATGCTGATTTTCAACTTTGGAGCCTATCGGCGCGTCGCGCGCTGGGACTCGGACGACCCGCCGATGAGCGCGAAGTTAGCCGGAGCGCTGTCGCTGTCGCTGTGGATCGGCGTGGTGTTCTTCGGCCGCTGGGTCGGCTTTACGACTTGACCGCGCTCGAGGCCCCGCCATCATGCCAATGATTCTCAGCATCGACGACCTGCGCAAGCTCGCGAGAAAACGCATCCCGCGGGCGATCTTCGATTATGCGGCCGGCGGCGCCTACGAAGAGCGGACCCTGTTGCGCAACACGGCGGACCTGGACGCGATGACTTTTCGCCAGCGCGTCATGGTCGACGTGTCCAACGTGTCTCTGGCGACCACCCTGGCGGGCGCACCGGTGTCGATGCCGCTGGCGATCGCTCCCACCGGACTCGCGGGCCTGTTCCACGCCGACGGTGAGATTCTGGCGGCGCGGGCCGCGGCAGCCTGCGGAATTCCGTATTGCATGAGCACGATGTCGATTTGTTCGATAGAAGACGTGCGCGCGGCGACTCAGCAGCCGTTCTGGTTTCAGCAATACCTCATGAAGGACCGCGGCTTCAATCAAGAGCTCATCGACCGGGCGGCCGCCGCGCAGTGTTCGGCGCTCATGCTCACCCTCGACCTGCAGGTGTTGGGCGAGCGCCGCCGCGATCCCCGCAACGGCCTCACGATCCCGCCGCGGCTGACTCTGCGCAATGCCCTCGATGTCGCGACGAAACCGTCTTGGGCGCTCAAGGTGCTGTTCGGCAAGCACCGCACCTTCGGCAATCTGGCCGGCCGAATCGGCGGTTCGAGCGCGGTTCGCACGCTCGCGGAGTGGACGGCGACTCAGTTCGATGCGTCAGCCAACTGGCGCGACGTGGAATGGGTCAGGAGCCGCTGGCCTGGGAAGCTCATCCTCAAAGGCGTGCTCGACGCCGCGGACGCCCGCTTGGGCGTGGCCGCCGGCGCGGACGCCATCGTCGTATCGAATCACGGCGGGCGGCAGCTCGACGGGGCGCCGTCGTCGATTTCAGTGTTGCAGGAGGTCGTCGCGGCGATCGACGGCCGCTGCGAGGTGATGTTCGACGGCGGCATCCGCTCGGGCCAGGACATCGCCAAGGCGCTGGCGTTGGGGGCCCGTGGGGCTCTGATCGGCAGATCGTTTCTCTATGCGCTCGCCGCCGCGGGGGAGGCGGGCGTGATCAAGGCCGTGGAAATCATGCGCAACGAATTGCGCGTGACGTTGGCGTTGACCGGAACGTCGTCGATGGACGCCGTCGGTCCGCACATTCTGCGCATGTGAGGCAGCAACTCGCGCGATGGGCGCTTAGGTCAAATCATCGGCAGGCCGCGCCGCGGCCTGCCGCGGGGAAACGCCGCGTCGATTCGCCGCAATTCGGCATCGCTCAATTCGAGAGCGGCCGCGCCGGCATTCTCGACGACGTGAGCGACGCTCGATGCCTTGGGAATCACGAAGACTTCCGGGTGGCGCAGCAGAAATTGCAGCGCGACCTGCCGGGCGGTCGCGCGATGCGCTTCGGCCACCTCCTCGAGCACCCGGCCTTGTTGCGTACGCGCGTCGAACGCCGCGGTCGATTGGCCGAAAGGCGTGTACGCGACCAGCGCCGTGCCGTGCTTTTGACACCAGGGCAGCACCGCATGTTCGACCGCGCGTTCCTGCAGGTGATACAGCACCTGATTGCACGCAGGATGTCCCGCGCCGGAAATCGCGACCACTTCGTCGAGGTCGGAAACATCGAAGTTGCTCACGCCCCAGGACAGGATCTTACCGTCGCGCAGCAGTGAGTCGAAGGCGGCAATCGTTTCCTCCAGAGGATGGGCGCCGCGCCAATGCAGAAGGTAGCAATCCAGCCGGTCGGTGTGCAGGCGCGCCAGTGATTTCTCGCAAGCATGAAGCGTGCCGCGCTTCGACGCATTGCCCGGCAGCACTTTGGAAACCAGGAAAACCTCGTCCCGTCTGCCTGCGATCGCCTTGGCGATGATGGTTTCCGCAGTCCCTGAACCATACATCTCAGCGGTGTCGATATGCGTCAGCCCGAGATCGAGACCGCGGCGCAGGCTCTCGATGGCGGTGTCGACGCCCGCTTCCTCGATTTTCCAAGATCCCTGACCGATGGCCGGGATGCGGCGTCCAGTGCTGCCGAATGCGCGTGCGGCGAGAGTGTTCATGCCGTGGTCGCCGCAGCGATGTTTGGTCGGGAGTGTTGCGCTGCGCGGGCGGAATGTTCCATAACGCTGCTCCGATGTTCCAGCCCATGGATTTTACCGCGAAAAATGGGGTATACGTATGAGTGGAAGGACAGGTGCTTCGGCATCGGTTTCCGCCGGGATTTTACGCTGCGATGGGCACTCGCGACGGTTCTTCGGAGCAGGGAGGTCTCGAACATGACGGTGGCGGCCGTGGAGGGTAGGTACCGCAACTTCGCGGTCATCTGGGACGTCATGGCCCTCGGATGGGCGCGGCGGATGCTTTGGCTCGCCGGCTTCGCATTGATCTATTCGCTGTTCGTGGTCCTCGGATTGGTGCTGCGCGAGAGTTCGCAGCAACTGACGATCTTGTGGCCGGCCGCCGGCTTGCTGTTCATGGCGCTATGGCTGGCGCCGCGGCGCAATTGGCTTTTGATCTTGGCCGTGCAGATGACGGTGGAGTTCGCCATCGCCGCCGTGCACTCCCAGCATTTTACCTGGCTGCAGTACGCGCCATTCGTCCTCGCCAATTCGATCGACGCGGTCGTGGGTGCGTTCGTCGCCGGCCGGCTCATGGCGACACCGGCATTTCCCAAGGTTCAGAACGTACTGAAGTTCGTCCTGGCGGTTGCGCTCGGCGCGGCGGCCAGCGCGGTTCTCGGCGCCTTTGGCTGGGCGAATACCCTATGGGGCGCGCATTTCTTGCGTGAGTGGCAGCTGTGGTGGGCGGGCACCTGGCTGGGATCTTTATGCGTCGCGCCGGTGGTGATGGCCTGGGCCGTGCGGCTGCGATTGCGCGAAATATCCCTGCCGTCGCCGCCTGCGCTCGAAACGGCGCTGATTGGGGTCGCTCTGCTGGGCACCACGACCTGGGTGTTTTCGGTGCCGCCCGGCAACGTCACGACCATCCTCGATCAGCCGTTCATCGTGCTGGCGCTGGTGATTCTCGCGGCATTTCGACTGCCGCCGCGCTGGTGTACTTTATTCGCGGCCGCGGCCGCGCTGTCGGCAGCCTACTATGCGAGCCGGGGCTTGGGTCCCTTCGCGGGCGATCCGAATCCTTTCGTGCGGGTCGGCGCTGTGCAATTGTACTTGGCGACGCTCGTGGTGATCAACTTCATGTTGAGCATCGTGCTTCTCGAGATGCGCAACACACTGCAGTTGTTGCGCACCAGCGGCGAGCGCTATCAGAACTTCGTCGAACAAAGCTCCGAGGCCGTGTGGCGCATCGAGCTCATCGTCCCGATGCCTCCCGGCCTGCCCGGGCAGGAGCAGGTCGAATGGCTGCGCGAGCACGCCTATGTGGCTGAATGCAACCTGGTCTATCTGAAATTGAACCGGCTGTTCGGGCTGCCCGAGGCCGACGTACGCCTATGGCGAGCGGATGTGCCATGGTCCGCGATTTACCTCGAGCACATCGGGACGGCGGCGCATCAGGGCTACTCGATGGACGGCCTGCAGTTTACGCTGGCGAGCGAGTCCCGGCAGTTCACATATATCACCGGGTTCAGGGGCGTCCTCGAGAATGGGAGATTGGTGCGCATCTGGTGCGTGGCGCGCGATATCAGCGAGCTCGTCGATCTCAACGATCGTCTGCGCCAGAAGCAGGATCGATTGCAGCTGTATGCGCGGCAGTTGGTCGGCGCGGAGGAGCGCGCCCGGCGCGCGACGGCAGTGGACCTGCACGACGGCATCGGCCAGCAATTGGTCGGCTTAGCCATGACGCTGGATGTGGCGGTCGCGCGCGCGACGCCCGAACTGCGGCTTTTGCTCGGCGAGGCCACCCATACCGTGCGCGAGGTGCAGTCGATCACGCAACGAGTCATCGCGGATTTGAGTCCCCCGGGCCTGTACGAGCTTGGATTGGAGCCCGCGCTGAAGTGGCTCAGCATCTACATGCGCGGTCGGGACAATCTCCAGGTCGACTTGCACGTCGACCCCAATGCCGCGGCGTACAACCTCGATCTGCGGGTTCTCGTATTCAAGCTCATTCGAGAACTGCTGCGTAATGTCGTCAAGCATTCCGGGGTGCAATCGGCATCCGTCACGGTCAGCGAAACGCCTCACGAGCTGCGCGTCGTGGTGGAGGATCGCGGGGTAGGCTTCGAGTGGCAGCTGAGCCTGTTCGAGACACGCTCGGCGGGATTCGGCCTGTGGAGCATTGCGGATCGCGTGCGGGCCGCCGCCGGCGAGATCACGGTGGATACCGCCCCAGGTCGGGGCTGCCGGGTCACGGTGGTGTTTCCCCACAAGGCCGTCAACCCGCTCATCCAGCAGCGGGAGCCGCGCAGCGAAGTCCGCGACGCGGACGGCAATCGGTCGGCGGCAAACTGATCGGCTAACTCGGGATCTTGGCCAGCCGCCGCGACATGCGCAGGGCCGCTTCCCGGCCCTGGTAATAGCCCTGTACCACCCCCAGCTGGTCGAAACCCAGGCACTCGTAAAAGATGCGTGCCGGTTCGTTGTTGGTGCGCAGCTCGAGGTTGATGCGAAATACCCCGGATTCGATCGCGGTCGCCGTCAGCCAATCCATGAGTTGCCGTCCGAGCCCCTGTCGGCGATGCTCGGGCGCGACGGCCAGTAAATTCAAATGTGCCACCTCTTCTCCGAAATGCATGATGGCGAAGGCTGCAATGCGCCGCTCGCGCCGCGCAACCACCACCGAAGACTCGGGTCCCGAAATGAAGTGCTGGACGCGCGCCGGAGTCCAGGACCAGGTCAATCCCTGTTCGACCAGATCTCGCGACATTTCCGCAATTTCGCGCGCATCTGTCGTGCGGGCCAGTCCTAGGGTGGCGAGTTCCGACATGGCCTATGGCACCCCGGTTTTGACGGGCGGCGCGGCTTGCTGAGGCAAACCAGACCGCGTCGCGGGCAATAGCTTCAGAAGTTCGGAAACCCCGCGCTCCAATTGAGGGTCGTGACCCTTCATGACTTCCACGGGGTCTTGCTCGACGACGATGTCCGGATCCACTCCGTGTCCCTCGATGATCCAACGGCCGTTTTCATCCGCAGTGCCGAACTCTGGCACAAATACGGTGCCACCGTCGAGCAGGGGCCCGTGGTCGGTGATGCCGACCACGCCGCCCCAGGTGCGCTTGCCGATCAATGCACCGATTTTCCATTGCCGAAACGCGTTCGAGAATATGTCGCCGTCCGATGCGGTGTCCTCGTTGATCAAGGCCACTTTCGGTCCCGGCTGCACGACGCTCGGATAGGTTTCGGTCGCTTCGTGATTGCGCGCGAAACTGGTGCCGTGAAGCGTGCGCGCCAGCCTTTCGATCAGCATTTGGGAAATATTGCCGCCCCCGTTGTCCCGCACATCGACCACCAAGCCCTCCTTGCGAACCTGGGGGTACCACCATTTGATGAATTCGCGAATGCCCGCCTCGCCCATGTCGGGTATGTGAATATAGCCCAGGCGCCCCTGGCTCATGCCGTCCACGCGGCTGCGATTGCCGCTGACCCATGCCAGATACAGCAGGCCATGTTCGCTGCTGAGCGGACGGTAGCGGATGCTGCGTGCCGCTTTGCCGTCGGCGGTGGCCGACACGCGCCACTCGACCGGTTGATTGGGCACCGCCTGCAGCAACTCATAAGGGTCGGTGCCGGCTTTGAGGTCGCGCCCGTTGATATTCAGCACGTAATCGCCCACATGGACGTCCACTCCCACTTCGGTGAGCGGCGAGCGGTAGCGTTCCTCTTCGTTCTGGCCGGCGAAGATCCTGGCGATCCGGTAGCGGCCGGATTGGGCATCGAGTTCGAATCGTGCGCCGGGAAGCGCGACAAAGGGCCGCTTCGGCAGGCCCAAATCACCGCCCTCGATGTAGGCATGCTGGACCGTGAGTTCAGAGATCATTTCGGCGATGACGTAGTTAAGATCCGCCCGCGACCCGACAAAATCCAGCTGCGGCTCGTATTTCTCGCGCAGCTTCTTCCAGTCGTAGCCGTGCATGTTCGCGACGTAGAAATAGTCGCGATAGCGGCGCCACACTTCGGCAAAAACCTCGCGCCACTCTGCGGCGGGTATCCGCGTGCCCGCCAGGCCCGCCAGCGACACCGCCTTGGCGTCCTCGCTCGGGCTCTTCGCCGTGCCGACTTCGTAGTATTTGATTTCCTTTGAGGAGAGCTGCGCGACCACATGCTTGCCGTCAGCCGTCGCACCCCAGGCAGTGACATCCTCCACGACGGGCTTTGCCTCGCGGTCCTTGATGGAATAGGCCATCACGCCGGCTTTGAGGCTCGAATCGCGCCCGTAATAAATCGGACCGCTGCGCTCGTACAGCAGGCTCTCCTCGCCGACTTCGAGATGGGTGAGATTGTCGGCGTCCAGAGGGACGCGAATCGCGCGCTGCTCGATACCTTCGAACTCGATGCCCATGGGGCGTTTGGAGAGTGCCTTTTTCTTGTCCTTGTCCGCATCCTTGTCCGCCTCCTTCTTGTTGTCTCCGGGCTCGTCGTCGCGGATGCCGAACGGATTCGCGACGCCTTTGCGCAGGGTGACGGCGAAAATGCCGGTTTGACGGTCGGTGGCGAAGTCGAATTCGACGGTGCTGAGCAGGGGCTGGTATTCGCGTTCGCTCAGGAAATACAGCAATTCGCCATTTGGCGCCCAGGCGGGCGAGTGTGCATTGAAGAGTGGCGGGGTGATACGCCGCGACTTGCCGTCGGCCACGGACCAGATGAAGACTGCGGAGAAGCCATTGGCTTCATTGAGCGAGAAGCTCAAGAACTGTCCGTCCGGCGACCAACGATAATCCGCCGCCAATTCGAGCGGATCTCGGGCGATGGTGATGCGCCGCCGGGTCGCGACCTCGATCACGTACAGCCGGCCGGCGCTGTCGGAAAAAGCCATGCGCTTATCGTCGCCCGACCAGCGCGGCGCGTAATAGCGCGCCGTCGATCCCGACGTCACCTGATCGGCGGAGCCGGTGCCGTCCTGGGACTGCACGTAAATTTCTTCCTCGCCGGTACGATCCGACACGTAGGCCAGGCGCTTGCCGTCCGTCGACCAGGCGGCTTCGCGCTCGTGGGCGGACGACGAGTGGGTTAGGTTGCGGGTGACGCCATGCTCCACGGGAACGGAGAACACGTCGCCGCGCGCCACGATGCCGAGCCGCTCGCCGCCCGGACTCAAGGCGAGGCTCTCGATGTTGTCGGCGGCATTGACCGCCTGCGGGCGGCCGGTGGTGGCGTCCGCGGGCACCGTGATGAGCAACGCGCGATCCTGATTGTCGCGCGTGTCGTAAATATGCAGCTCACCGTCCAACTCGTACACGATCTGTCCTTCGGCGTCGGCGCTGGGCCAACGTACGTCCCATTCCGCGTAGTGCGTCAGCTGCCTGGTCTGCCGCGTCGCGATGTCGTAGCGGTAGAGATTGAACACACCGGTCCGGTCGGAATTGAAATAAATGGCGTCGCCGATCCACATGGGGTCGCGGTCGGTGCGCGGATCGTTCGTCACCTGCAGGAGCGAGGGATGCCCCAAATCGAAGATATACAGATCATTCGCCCAACCGCCCTGGTAGCGCTTCTCGCTGCGAAAATCACGCCACAGCGGCGAATAGACGATCTTCTTGCCGTCAGGCGAAAAAGCTCCCGCCCCGGACACCGGCATGGGCAGCGCGGTCGCCGCGCCGCCGGTCATCGGAACCGTGTAGAGTCTCGAGTCCGTCAACATGTAGCCGTCGCGCGCGGATCGGAACAGGACGGCCGAACCGTCCCGTGTCCAGCCATAGACCTGATTGTCGAAGCCCCAGCGATCAGCGAGCGGACCCGGCGCGGGATAGAACGTGAGCTGCTTCGGCGCGCCGCCGTCCGCGGGAATCACGTACACCTGCTCGTCGCCGCCGTACTGGCCGGTGAACGCAATGGTGCGTCCGTCGGGAGAGAATTTGCCGAACAATTCCAGACCCGGATTCGACGTGAGACGGACGGCGGTGCCGCCATTGGAGCCCACGGTCCACAAATCCCCCGCGTAGCTGAAGACTATGCGGTCATGCCACACATTCGGAAAGCGCAGCAGTTTGGTGGCCCCCGCCGGCGGCGCGAATGACAGGAACAGGAGAGCAGCCACGGCAAGCGGGGCCGAATGGGTCAAGCGCATGAATGTCCTCGTTTATCGGCTACGATACCGGTCGGTCGCGAGCACCAGTTCATGCGTGTTGCCCGCCTCGAACGCCGAGTGACCGGCGTCCGCCACGATGCGCAGTTCCGCTTCGGGCCACGCGCGATGCAGATCCCAGGCGCTCACCGCCGGGCAGACGACATCGTAGCGTCCCTGAACGATGGTCGCCGGAATGTGCCGGATGCGCACCACATCGTCGAGCAATTGGCTTTCGCTGCGCAAGAAACCGCGATTCACGAAGTAATGGCACTCGATGCGCGCCACGGCCAGAGCGAATTGATCCTCGCCCCATTTCTTGATGTTATCGCCGTTGCTGTACAAGAAACTGGCGGAGGCCTCCCAGATCGACCAGGCACGCGCGGCCGCGAGCGCGGCGCGTTGATCGCTGCCGGTGAGCCGCTTATGGTAGGCGCTCAGAAAGTCATCGCGCTCGTCGAGGGGGATCGCGTCGCGGTAGGCCTCCCACGCGTCGGGAAATATGTCCGAGGCGCCGTGCTGATAGAACCAGCGGATTTCGGCGTACCGCAGCAGGAAAATTCCGCGCAATACGATTTCGCTGACGCGCTCGGGGTTGGCCTCCGCATAGGCCAGGGCCAGCGTGCTGCCCCAGGATCCGCCGAATACCAGCCAGCGCTCGATCCCAAGATGCTTGCGCAATCGTTCGATGTCCGCGACCAGATGCCAGGTCGTGTTCTCGATCAGGCTCGCGCTCGGGCGGCTGCGGCCGCAGCCGCGCTGGTCGAACACGACGATGCGGTAATGACGCGGGTCGAAAAATTGCCGCGCGCGCTTGTCGGAGCCGGCGCCGGGTCCGCCGTGCAGGAACACGGCCGGCTTGCCCGCCGGGTTGCCGCATTCTTCATAGTAAATCTCATGGACGTCCGAGACGCGCAGGTAGCCGTGCCGAAAGGGCTCGAGAGGCGGATACAGTTCGCGGCGAACGGCATTGCGTGGACTCAAGCTGGATGTTCGACGCGCCTTCTGCGGGCGTGCCGCGGATTTTGCCGCGCCTACTTTGAGTTTTTTCTTGGCCGCCGCGCGCTTCGGTTGGGGCCGGCGCGGTGCGGCGCGCGACTTGACCGGCGCGTCCTTCTTCTTCTTCATCGCTTCTCCTCTTCTTTTGATACTTATGCGCGCGAAACCATGGGCCCGAGCGGCCTCCCGCCGAGCAGATGCACGTGCAGGTGATAGACCTCCTGACCGCCATGCGCGTTGCAGTTGATGATCAACCGGTAGCCGTCTTCCGCGATGCCTTGGCTGCGCGCGAGATCGCGTGCCACGATGAACATGTGTCCAATCAACGCTTCATCCTCGTCGCCGATATCATTGGCAGTGGGAATCGGCTTGTTTGGGACGATCAGTATATGCACCGGCGCCGCCGGCTTGATGTCCTGGAAGGCGATTACGCGGGCATCGCGATAGAGCACGGTGGCCGGCAGATCCCCGGCAATGATTTTCTCGAAAAGCGTAGGCATTTCATATGCCTCCGAAACTTCTGGGGCCTCAAGATTAGCAGGAACGGCGCTGCTGCTCGGAATTGCATTGCAGCATTGTGACTCCGTAATAGTAATGGGAACGATTCTCATATAGAATTGCATCTATGTTGACGACGGCCCAAGTCACCGATTCGACGCCAGCGCCCACTGACATCCGGCTTACGGACCTGCAGATGGGGAGGCCGGCGCGGGTGGTGTCCGTATCGGCCGTCGATGCCGCGGCCCCCGAACTCGGGAGGCGCTTGGCCGAATTGGGCTTTTTGCCGGGCGAAGCCGTGCGAATCGTGGCTCGTGGTCTGATGGCGCGAGCGCCGATTGCGGTGCGCATCGGTACGGGCACATTCGCACTGCGGCTTTTCGAGGCCGCCTGTATCCGCGTGTGTCCGGAGCAGCCGCAGCCCGCGTGAGTCCATGGAGGCTGTGCAAAGCGCTCCGAGTCCCTTGGTCGCCTTGGTTGGAAATCCCAACTGCGGCAAGACGGCATTGTTCAATGTTCTCACCGGCAGCCGTCAAAAGGTCGCCAATTACGCCGGCGTAACGGTCGAGCGCAAAGAGGGTTCGCTGCTCACGCCGTCGGGTAAGCGCGTGCGTATCCTGGATTTGCCGGGCGCCTACAGCCTCGATCCTCTGACTCCGGACGAACAGGTCACGGCCGACGTGCTGCTCGGCCGCCGCGCGGGCGAGTCTCGGCCCGAGTTCATCGTCTGCGTCACCGACGCCACCAATCTGCGCCAGAATCTGCGCTTGGTGCTGAGCCTGAAGAGACTGGGCCTGCCCATGGTGGTTGCGCTCAACATGACCGATATCGCGCGCCGCAAGGGCATCGTGATCGACGCCAAACGGCTGGCCGGCGAATTGGGCGTGCCGGTGGTCGAAACCATCGGCGTCAAGAAGACCGGCGTCCAAGAGCTGATCACCGTACTCGATGATTTGGGTGCCCCCGGCCAGGCGCGGAGCGCATTGGCATGGCAACCCTTGAGCTCATCGGACATCGAATACGACCAGGCCGAGGTGCGCAGAATCTTGGGATTGGTGGGCGGCGATCGGCTCGAGGACGTGACGTTCAGCGACCGCGTCGATGCCGTCGTGCTCAATCCGGTGGCCGGGCCCGTGATTCTCGCGGTGGTGCTGTTCCTGGTATTTCAAGCGGTGTTTGCCTGGGCGCAATGGCCGATGGACGAGATCAAAATCGGCGTCGCCGCGCTCGGCAATTGGCTGGCAGGAGCGCTGCCGGCGAGTCTGCTGAAGGATTTGGCCATCAACGGCGTGCTCGCCGGTGTCGGCAGTGTTTTGGTGTTCCTGCCGCAGATCATCATTCTGTTTTTCTTCATCTTGCTGCTCGAAGACTCCGGGTACCTGCCGCGCGCCGCGTTTCTGCTCGACCGGGTCATGGGCAGCGTCGGGTTGTCGGGCCGGGCGTTCATCCCCTTGCTGTCCAGTTTCGCCTGCGCGATCCCCGGCATCATGGCGACGCGCACCATACAAAATCCGCGCGATCGATTGGCGACCATCATGATTGCGCCGCTGATGACCTGTTCTGCGCGCCTTCCGGTCTACGCGCTGATCATCGGCGCGTTCATCCCGCGGCGCACGCTGTGGGGCGGATTGGAATTGCAGGGCGTGGTGCTCTTCGCGCTCTACATCGTGGGGGTGGCGAGCGCCATGGCGGTGGCTTTCGTGCTCAAGCACCGCGGCCCCGGCGCGGGCTTGCATGCCCTGATGCTCGAATTGCCGGCCTATCACTGGCCGAATTTGCGCAATCTCGGCATCGGACTGTGGCAGCGAGTCGAAATATTCATGACCCGCGTCGGCACCATCATTCTGTCGCTGATGGTGATTTTGTGGGCGTTGAGTTCCTTTCCCGCGCCGCCGCCGGGCGCCACCGGCCCGCCGATCCAATACAGCATCGCCGGACACTTGGGCGCCTGGCTGGCCGTGGTGTTTGCGCCCATCGGCTTCAATTGGCAGATTTCGATTGCCTTGGTGCCGGGCCTTGCGGCGCGTGAGGTCGCGGTGGGCGCGCTGGGCACGGTGTATGCCCTGTCGGCGACCGGCAACGACGTGAGCGGCGCGCTCACGCCGTTGATCGCGCAGTCATGGAGCTTGCCGACGGCGCTGTCGCTGCTGGCATGGTATGTGTTCGCACCCCAGTGCTTGTCGACCCTCGCCACGGTCAAACGTGAAACCAATTCTTGGCGTTACCCGATCATGATGGCGGCATATTTGTTTGCGATGGCCTACGTGGGCTCTTGGATTACCTATCGCGTCGCCTTGGCCTTAACGAGTTGATGGCGGACTTCATGAACAGCCTGCTCGACAATTCGCTGGTGGGACTCGCGCTCGCTGTCAGCGCGGGATACGCGCTGACGAGGCTCGGTCCGCGAAGCATGCGGCGGCGCCTGTTCGCTGCGCTCTCCCGCCTATCGGCACGTGCACCGGCCTTTCTGGGCCTCACGCGAACGGCGCAGCGGCTCGCGGCCGCGTCCACCGGCAAGGCTCCGGGGGCTTGCGGCGGATGCGATAACTGCGGCCCCGAAAATGCGCCCGCGGCGCGCTCACCCGCGGCGGAAGTGAACGTGCCGGTGGCGAGCATCGGCAAGCGCGCCTAACAGCACGACTGCAAACTTCCCGCCACAAGCCTGTCACAACTCAGTGATAGCGTGCTCTGCTGCCGAAGCAATAAAAGATACCGGCACGTTCCCACAAGTCCATTTGTCGAAGCCCATTTGTCATGGAGGTAATCCCGATGAGATTGAATAATCACACGGCCGCGATCTCGATTGCGATGTCGCTCGCGGTGTCGCTGTCGGCCATCAGTGCGCAAGCGCACGGAATCGGGCAGGACGATGAAATAAAGCGTGTGCTGCTGATCAGCGTGGACGGCCTGCACGCGCTCGACGTGGCGCGCTACGTCGACAGCCACCCGCACTCGACCCTGACAAAACTGACGAAGCACGGCATCACCTACAGCAACGCCCGAACCCCCGCCAATTCGGACTCCTTTCCGGGATTGCTCGCCCTGGTCACCGGCGGCTCGCCGGTGACGAGTGATCTATTCTACGACGTGAGCTACGACCGCACTTACTTCGCGAACGGCGACTCGACGTGCGCGGGCACGGTGAATGATACGGCGCCGGGCGCCGGCCAGACCGCGGGCAAGGGCAGCACGATCGCATTCGACGAGACCATCGACCTCTACGGCACGGACCCTGTGAGCGGTCTGCCGCTGTCGAAGAACGTGATCAATCCGAATTCCCTGCCCTTCAGGATCGATTCGAACAGGAAGTGCGTGCCGGTGTATCCGCATGAGGCGCTCAAGACCAACACCATTTTTGAAGTGGTCAAGGAACATGGCGGCGTGACCGCCTGGGCGGACAAACACCCCGCGTATGATCTGGTCCGGGGACCTTCGGGCGCCGGCGTGGACGATCTTTACACGCCGGAGGTTACCAACGTCGGCGGCCTGGACAATACGGTCAGCGTGATCTGCACCCATGAGAACGACCACCTGAAGACGATCGGTATCATCAATCAGATCCATGGGCTCACTCACGACGGCAAGCCGGCGACGGGCATCCCCACGGTGTTCGGCACGGACTACCAGGCCGTCAGCGTCGGCCAAAAAGTGTCCCACGACACGCCGGATCCGACCTGCATCAATGCCTCGACCGCGGCCGATGCCGCGCGTCTGTCGGGTCAGCCCGGCGGATACACCGACGGCTCGGGCACGCCGACCGACGTACTGGCCTACGCCCTTGATGCGGTGGACTCCGATTTGCAGCAAATCGTCGACGCACTGGAGCAACGGAATCTGTCGGAGTCGACCCTGATCATCGTCACCGCCAAGCACGGGCAGTCGCCGATCAACCCGGTCAAGATCATCAAACCGGGACATTTTGCCGATCTCGTGGCCGGCCTGACCCCGGCCAACAGCGCCGAAAGCGCCGCACAGAAAGCGGTGAACATCGCCAACAACTGCGCCAGCGGCCCCTGCGGTTTCGCGCAGGACGACGACATTGCTCTGCTGTGGCTGCAGGATCAGTCGCAGACCGCGAACGTGGCGTCGCTGATCAACAATCACGCCAAGGAACTGTTCGTCGACGAAGTCATGGCCGGCGATGAAATCAAGCTGAAGTTCAACGACCCGATGCACAACAATCGCACGCCGGACATCATCGTCCAGCCGCAGTACGGCATCGTGTATACGACGTCGACCAAGAAGAATGCCGAGCACGGCGGCTTCAGCTTCGGCGACACCAATGTGGGGCTGGTCGTCTCGAATCCGGATATTCCCGCGCAGACGGTCAAGACGCTGGTGCTGAGCTCTCAGGTAGCACCGACCATTCTCTGGGCGCTGGGCATCGAACCGAAGGAGCTGAAGGCGGTGCGCGTCGAGGGCACTCGACCGCTCCCGGGCCTTTGATCTTGTGTCCGCTCCTGGCGGTCCTCAAGGCGACCGTCAGGAGCGCTACCAGTGGAACGATGCCCCAAACACAGGGCCGGTAAACCGCACCTTGTTGAATATCACCTGGTTATCTGTGGTTCGGTACTCGAGGTTTCTAGCGCCCAGCGTGACGTCGCCCCAGTGGAAGTGATAGCCGGCGCCGAGAAATGCCTCCCATTGCCAATTCTTATTGCCTTCGCCGATGTCCACCAGGTAGGGAAGGTACCACTTGCCGTCGCTGGACAGGTTCAGCCGGCCCTTCGCCCCAAACAGGCCCTCCGTGGAATCGCGGGTGGGCCAGAACCCGCCGCCCACCATCAAATTGGTCGGCGGGGCGGTGAATTCGTAGGCGAGCGACAATCTGGCGCTCGTGTAACGCAGGCCGGCCATCACATCCAGAGAACCGCTGTCATTGTGCACCACCGTGTAGGATGGAGCGAGGGACCAAATAGCTACCCGGACTGCGGTGTCAACTTCGCGGTTCACTGCGAGCAGGGGATCGCCGCCGGGTAGGCCAATCTGCCGGGTATGCGTAACCGTGGTCCCCAAGTTTAAAAACACGAAATCCGTCCACAGGCCCCAATCGCCCTTCTGTATGGCGCCGTCGAACAATGCGCCCATCTTGACGTACTTGAGATATTGGCTGGGCTGAGTTTCGACGGTTTCAGTACCCCCGCCGGCTATCGCCGGGAGGTTCACCGTCGAGTAGATGAACGGCACCCAGCCGTACAGAGTTGCGGTGAAGTGCAACTGGCCGTCCCACAGGTTGACCTCATCCGCGGCCGCGCGCTGCGATACCAGCGCGGCGAGACCGAGAGTCAAGACTGCGGCCGAGAGTTTCGGGATATTGAGGTGCTGCATGCTGTGGCCTTTCCGCGAGGAATATTCCTCGCAAAAGACTCACGCAAACGCTCAGTTTTTGATATGCGACCAAAGACTTACTGCGGCCCATTGCGCCGCAGCGATTCGCCGTCAGGCCGGAGGACTCACGGCGCGTTGATACGCGGGGCGCGCTTTCATGCGATCCTGGTAAGCCTGCAGCTTCGGCGACAGCTCGATGTCGCAGGCGAAGCCAGCCATGCCGACCGTATAGCCCACCGAGATGTCAGCTGCGGTGAAGCGGCTGCCGACGATGTAGGGCGCGTTGCCCAAATGACTTTCAAGGAAACCGAGCCGTTTCGCGAAAGTCGCTCTGAGATAATCACTGGTCCAATTCGCGCGCTTTTCTTCGGGCGCCCAGAACTTCGTCGCCACCAGGGGATTGCCGTACATCGCGAGGCCCGCTTCGCCGAACAGCAGGAACTGCAAGTACCGCGAGTAGTCGGGATCGCCGGGCTTTACTTCCAGATCCGTGGGCCCGTAGGTCCCCATGATGTAGAGCATCATGGCAATGGACTCGATCATCGTGACAGCCCCATCCTGCATCGCGGGCAGCGACTTCAAGGGATTGACGGCGAGCAATTCCGGAGACGGTTCGGTGAATTTCACCGCGGCTATTTCATAGGGCAGACCCATTTCCTCGCACAACCACAGGACGCGGTGCGACCGGGTTCGGGGCGAATGAAAGATCTTCAACATGGGCGTCTCCGGGGGGCAGCCGGGCAACCATCACATGAATCGGCGAAATGATCCACTTTTTTGTTGTGGGCGCCGCGACGAATCAATGCAGCCCGGCGGCGGCGGATGCGGCTTGTTCCACCTGCCAGCCGCCTCCCAACGCGCGGTAGAGCTGCACCACGGACAAGAGCGTATTGAGGCGCGCCGCCGAAAGCGACAGCTCGGCAATGAACAAATCGCGGTCGGCATCGATGACATTGAAATAGGAGGCATAGCCGACGCGATAGCGGGCCAGCGCGATCGTATTGGCGCGGCGCTGCGCATCGACCTGCGCTTCCTGGGCGGCCTGCAATTCGGCATCCTCGCGGCGCGCGATCAGCGCATCGGAGACTTCTTGGAAAGCCGTGCGCACGCTCTTTTGGTACTGCAGCAGCGCCTGGCGCTTTTGCGCATTGGCGAGCTCGAGTTGGTAGAGGCTGCGCTGCGGGCTGAGCACCGGCTGCAATAGCTCGGCGCCTCCAACCCAAGTGCGCGCGGGACCGCTGAAAAGAGACGACAGCGCGTCGCTGACGCCGCCCCCGAGCGCCGTGAGGGTGATGCTCGGGAATAGATTGGCCTTGGCGACGCCCACCTCCGCATTCGCCGCCACCAGGTTCTGCTCGGCCTCGCGCAAGTCGGGACGGCGCTCCAGCAGGCTCGAGGGCAAGCCGGCGGCCGGCACCGGCGGCGGCGCATGGTCAAGATTCGAATTCGCTCCCCCGGCGCTGCGCCGCACCTGGTTTGGATAGGACCCCAGCAGCACGCTCAACTGATCCTCGGTTTGCCCGATCTGGCGCTGCAAGTCCGGCAGGGTTGCTTTGGCGCTGGCCAATTGCGCTTGCGCGGTCGCCACGTCGAGCTCCGAGACCGTACCGCGATCATGCTGCGCCTGAGTCAGGTCCACGAACTTCTGCCGCGAGTCGACCGTGCGGTGAGTGATGGTCAGCTCATCATCGAGGGTCTGCAGCGTAAAGTAGGCGGTGGCCACGCTCGCCACCAAGCCCGCCATGACGTCCTGCTTGGCATAGACCGATTGCAGCAGCTGGGCGCGCGCCGCCTCGGTGGCTCGGGCGTACTTGCCCCAGAAATCGATTTCGTAGGACACGCCGCCTTCGGCGGAGAACACATTGCCGACCGGCGGCACGCCAGGCGGCAGCTCGGACAGCGACGTCCGCTGTCGTGTTGCGCCGGCGGAGACCGACACCTGGGGCAGCTGCTGCAGACGGGCCGAGCCGAGCACGGCGCGCGCCTGATCGATTCGCGCCGCGGCCATGCGCACGTCGAGGTTGTTGGCGAGCGCTTCGCGAATCAACGACTGCAGCAGAGGGTCCTGATACACCTGCCACCAGCCCGCATCGGCCACGGAATCCGCCGTTGCATCGTTCTCGAAGCGATAAGCCGCCGGCGTCGCCGTCTCGGGCCGCCGGTAATCCGGCCCGAGTGCGCAGCCCGTGGCCAACACCGCGGACATCGCCGCGGCGGCGCGCAGCACGGAGGGGGCGCGGCGCGTCATGGCAGCGTTGCCGTTACCGGCTTGCGCGCGCCGTTGAAGCGCTCGGCGATGCGCTGCATCAGCACGTAGAAGACGGGAATCAAAAAAATGCCGACGAGGGTGGCGGCGCTCATTCCGAACACCACTGCGGTGCCGAGCACCCGGCGCGCCGCGGCGCCGGCGCCGGTGGCCGTGGCCAGCGGCAATGAGCCGAAAATAAATGCGAATGAGGTCATCAGAATCGGCCGCAATCTCAGGCGTGCACCCGATATCGCCGCCTCCATCAAGGGCTTGCCCCGCTCGTACTCGAGTTTGGCGAATTCCACGATCAGGATGGCGTTCTTGGCGGCGAGGCCGATCAGCATGACCAGACCGATCTGGGCATAGATGTCATTCTGCATGCCGCGCAAGGCCAAGCCGCCATAGGCGCCAAAAACCGCGAACGGAATGCACAGCAGCACCGCAAAAGGCACAGCCCAGCTTTCGTACAAAGCGGCCAGCACCAGGAATACGAACACGATGGCCATGCCGAAGATTGCGCCGCTCTGGCCTCCGGAAATCTTTTCCTGGTAGGTCGTGCCGGTCCAGTCGTAGCCGTAGCCGGCCGGCAAGCCGCGCGCCACTTCCTCCATGGCCCGCGTCGCTTGTCCCGAGCTGTAGCCGGGGGCGGGCGAGCCGTTAATGGTCACGGCGCGGAACACGTTGAAGCGCTCGATGTATTCCGGTCCCACTTTGGGCTTGATGGTGACGACGGTGGACAGCGGCACCATGTCGCCCTGGGCGGTCCGCACATAGAGGCCGTTGACCGCGTCTGGCACGGCGCGCGCGGCCGCTTCCGCCTGCGCCGTCACCTTGTAGGTGCGGCCGAACAGATTGAAGTCGTTGATGTAGTTGCCGCCCAGGAAGGTCTGCAGGCCGGCGAAGATGCTGGAGATCGACACACCCAACGTCTTGGCCCGTTCACGATCCAGCACGAATTCTATTTGCGGCGTGCGCGTGTTGAACTGCGTGAACACCCGCGTCAATTCCGGACGCTTGTTCGCTTCGCTCAAGAAGTCGCCGAGCACGCCCGCGAACTTTTGAATGTCGCCGCCGCCGCGGTCCTCCAGAATGAACTCGAAGCCGCCCGCGGTCCCGATTCCCGGAATGGGCGGGGGATTGAACACCAGGACGTTCGCTTCTTTGATGCCCGCGCCGATCCGATTGAGGCGCGCCGCCAGCGCCGCCGCGCTGTGCTGCGCGCCGCGGCGCTCCGCCCAGGGCTTCAACTCCGCAAAGATCGTGGCGGCGTAGGGAGAATTCGTCCCGGTCAGCACGTTCAAGCCCGTAATCGCGAACATGTCCTCCACTTCGGGTTGCGCGCGCAACTGCTTGGAGAACGCATCGGCCACCGCTTCAGTGCGCTGCATCGAGGCTCCCAGCGGCAGACTCACCAGCCCGATGAGATAGCCCTGATCCTCGTCCGGCATGAAACCGGTGGGCCTCTCGTACACCAGCCACAGCGCCGCAGCGCCCAGAATCAGAAACACCGTCATCGATTGCACGCTGCGGTGAATGCGATTGCGCACGGAGGTGCTGTAGCGCGCCGTGAAGCGCCGGAAGGCGCGGTTGAACACGCCGAACGCGCGGCCCGCCAGTCCGCCGAAATGCGATTCCTCGGTGGGTTTGAGCAGCAACGCGCACAGCGCCGGCGTCAGGGTCAGCGCGACGATCAAGGAGATGGACACGGAGACCGCGAGCGTGAGGGCGAACTGCCGGTAGAACTGGCCGGTCAGACCGCCGAGGAAGGATACCGGCACGAACACCGAGATCAGCACCAGGGCGATCGCGATCACGGGTCCCGCCACCTCCCTCATGGCCGCCTTGGTCGCCTCTCGCGCCGGCAGCTTGCGGCTGTCCATGATCTCGGTGACGGCCTCGACCACGACGATGGCATCGTCCACCACCAGCCCGATGGCGAGCACCAAGGCAAACAGGGTCAGGGTATTGAGCGAGAATCCGAGCGCGAGGAAGGCGCTGAAGGCGCCGATCAGCGATACCGGCACCGCGGCCATGGGGATGAGCGTCGCGCGCCAGCTCTCCAGAAAGATGAATACCACCAGCAGCACCAAGACAACCGCGATCAGCAGCGTCACCTCGACTTCATGCACGGACTCGGACACGAATAACGTGGTGTCGAATGGAACGGAGTAGTGAATGCCCTGCGGAAAAGTCGGCGCCAGCGCGTCCATGGCCCGGCGCACGCCGCGCGCCACCTCCAGCGCGTTGGCATCCGGCAATTGATAAATGCCGATGCTCGCCGTGGGGACGCCGTTGACCTTGGTGGAACGGGAATAATCGGTGGCGGCGAGTTCGACGCGGGCGATATCCTTGAGGTGCACCACGGCCCCGTCGGGACCCGTACGCACGACGATGCCGGCGTATTCTTCCGGCGTCGACAGGCGGCCCTTCACCGAGGCGACGTACTGCATCTGCTGGCCCGGCGGCGCCGGCTCCGCGCCGATCGTGCCCGCCGGCGCGACCACGTTTTGCTCGTTGATGATGCTGGTCACATCCTCGGCGGTGACTCCCAGCCGCGCCATCTTCGCCGGATCGAGCCAGATGCGCATGCCGTAGTCGCGAGCGCCGAAAACCACCACCTGGCCCACGCCGCGCACGCGGGCCAGAGCGTCGTAGACATGCAGCGTCGCGAAATTGGACAGGAACAAATAGTCATAGCGCGGATTGTCGGACCCGATGGCGACGATGAGCAGGATCTGCGGTTGCCGCTTCGCCACCGTCACACCCTGCTGCAGGACCTGGGTGGGCAGCTGGCGCTGCGCGATGGCCACTTGGTTCTGCACGTCGACCGCGGCGATGTCCTGCGCGGTGCCCACATCGAAGGAGACCGTCAGGTTGTAGCTGCCGTCATTGGCGCTCTTCGAATCCATGTAGATCATGTGCGGCACGCCGTTGACCTGCTGCTCGATCGGCGAGGCGACGGATTGCTCGATGGTGCCGGCGTCGGCGCCCGGAAAGTTCGTCGATACCACGATGGTCGGCGGAGTGATCAGCGGAAAACGCGCTATCGGCAGGCCTGACAGAGAGATGGCGCCGGCGATCGTGATGATGACCGCGAGGACCGTGGAGAAGATCGGATGATCGATGAAATAGTCGATCATGCCCCGCTCGGAACCGGGGCCGCCAGGGGCGTGCCTTTGACCGCCGCCGCGGGCTTGATGTGCTGCAAGCCGTCGACGATCACGATGTCGCCGGGTTTGAGTCCTTCCTGGACCTGCCAGTCGGAGCCGACGCGCGGACCCATGCGCACGTCGCGCTGTTGCGCGCGGCCCGCGGAGTCGACGATCCAGACATAGTTCTTGCCCTGCAGATCCTGAACCGCGCGCTGCGGCACCACGATGGCGTTGGGATCTTGCTGCGCGACCACCTGCACTCGCGCGAATTGGCCGGCGTGCAGCAGGCGCTGCGGGTTGTCGACCTCCAGGCGCAACGCCAGCGTGCCGGTGCGGGTGTCCACGGCCGGATCTATGAAATTGAGCCGGGGAGTTTCCGGATATTCCGAACCGTCCGCCAGAAATATCCGAAATGGCGGCGGTGTCCTCGACTTCTGGTTCGGCGCGCGGCCGAGCTGGCGCTGCATGGCGAGCAGGCGCTGCTCGCTGACGCTGAAATTCACGTACATGCGGTCGGTCTGATAAATCGTCGTCAGCAGGGTATTGTTGGCGGTGACCATGCCGCCCTGACGCAGCAGCGCACGGCCCATCACCCCATCGAGCGGACTCAAGATGGTGGTATAGCCGAGATTCAACTCCGCCGCCCTCACGGCCGCCCTGGCGGCGTCGATCGAGGCCAGGTTGGCTTGGTTCTTCGCCACGGCCGCATCCAGTTCCTGCTGACTGACGGCATCGATCTCCGACAGCGACTTGGCGCGCGCCAGGTCACGCTGCGATTGCAGCGATGCGGCCTCGCTCTGTGCCAGAGCCGCCTTCGCCTGCGCCAGCGCGGCGATGTACGGCTCGCGATCGATGATGAACAGCAGCTGTCCGGCCTTGACCGCCTCGCCTTCCACCGGAACGCGTGTCTGCAGCGTGCCGCCGACGCGCGGCCGGATCTCGACCGCATTGATGGCTTCGGTCTGCGCGACGTAGTCCTCGGGAAAGGTGGCGGGATGCGGCGTGACCGTAATGGTCGTCACTTCGATGGCCGCCGGGGCCGGAGGTGCATGCTTGGAGCACCCGGAACCGAGGGTGGCAATGGCCGCAGCGACGGCAACGCACAAGATGTGCCGCGGCCATGATATCCCCATTGCCCTGTCCCCCCACGAAAAGCCAGCCTGCCATTGTACAGCGGCGATATCGTACGGCATTCTTATGAGCGCAACTACGCCCGCGGCTTTGGAGCAATCGCCATGTCCTTTCCCCGAGATCCTCGCATTCATCCCGTGCCGATCGCGGCGCTGCGGCCGACTCAAATCACGGTCGGAATGCGCGAGGTGAAAGCCAAGCGCAAGAGCTGGCGCGACCATCCGGATCGCAAGAAAGCCGATTTCCTCGGCACTCATTTCATTCCCGTCATCTGGGGGCCGAAGGACGAGTACTACGTCATCGATCATCACCACTTGACCCTGGCCTTGCACCAGGAAGGCGTCAGGAACATTGCGACCACGGTGGTGGCCGATCTACGGCGGCTGCCGCGCGATGCCTTCTGGGTCTATCTGGACAATCGCGGCTGGCTGCATCCCTTCGATGCGCGCGGCCGCCGGCGCAGCTATGACGAGGTGCCGAAGCGGCTTTCGGCCCTGGTGGACGATCCGTTCCGCAGTCTGGCCGGGGAACTGCGCCGCAGCGGCGGATTTGCGAAGGATACGACGCCGTTCAGCGAATTCCTGTGGGCCGACTTCCTGCGCCGCCGGCTGAAGCGCAAGCTCCTCGACGACGACTTCTCCGCCGCGTTGGTCCGGGCCTTGAAACTTGCGAAGAGCGGCGACGCGGATTTTCTGCCCGGTTGGTGCGGACCCGTCGGCTGAGGAAATGAACCTGGCACCTAGGTTTCATCCGGCCGACGCCCTCACGGGCCTGTCGCTCGCCGGACTGCTGTTGCCGGAGGCGGTGGCCTATTCGGGCCTGGCCAATCTGCCGCCTCAGGCCGGCGTGATCGGAATGTTTGCGGGACTCGTCTGCTATGCCCTCATCGGCCGCAGCCGATATGCGATCGTCACCGCGACCTCATCGTCCGCTGCGGTTTTCGCGGCCGCGACTTTGGCGCTGGGCGCCAACGCGGCCGGCCAGCGCATCGCGCTCACCTCGATCTTGGTATGCGCAACGGGTGTCGCGTTCTTGTTGGCCGGCTGTGCCCGGCTCGGTGCAATGTCGAACTTGATTGCGCGGCCGGTGCTGCGCGGCTTTTCGTTCGGGCTGGCCTTGGTCATCGCCGCCAAGCAGCTGCCGCATATCGTCGGCATGCACCCGCGGAGCACGGAGTTCTTCGCGCTGCTCGCCGAGATCTTTCGCAATGCCGGCGTCTGGGAGCCTGCGAGCATCGCGGCCGGCCTGGGTGCACTGCTCGGCCTGTACATTCTCGAGCGCGTCCCGCGCGTCCCGCGTGTCCCCGGCGCCCTGGTCGTGATCGTCGCCGGAATCATCGCGGCGCCCTGGCTGGCCTCCCACGGCGTAGCGCTGACCGGCCCCATCCATCTGGCCCTCGAGCCGCCGCAATTCGCCGTGCCCACGAGCGGGCAATGGCTGCCGCTGGTGGAGTACGCCCTGGCGCTGATGTTCATTCTCTACGCGGAGTCCTACAGCTCGATCCGCACGTTCGCCTTGAAGCACGATGATGCCGTGCAGCCGAATCGCGACTTGATCGCGTTGGGGCTGGCGAATCTGCTGTCCGGAACGTTTCAGGGAACGCCGGTCGGCGCAGGCTATTCGGGCACGTCGGCCTGCGAAGCGGCCGGCGCCCAATCGCGCGCCGCCGGCCTGTATGCCGCCGCGGCAGTTTTGGCGCTGGTACTGCTGTGTCTGCCGTGGATCGAGCGCATACCTGCTCCCGTGCTCGCGGCAATCGTCGTCCATGCGGTCGGAAAGTCGTTGCGCGTGGCCGTCTTCCAACCGTATTTCCGCTGGCAGCGCGACCGGCTGGTTACGCTGACCGCGGTGGCCGCGGTCATCGCGTTCGGCATGCTCGACGGGCTCCTCGCGGCAATCGCTTTCAGTCTCGCGATGCTGCTGCATTCGCTGGCCAGCCCGCGGCTTTCCGTGCTCGGGCGCATGGGTGCGCATGATTTCGTCAATGTCGCGCGCTTTCCCCAGGCGTCGTGTACGCCGGGCATTCTCGTATTGCGGCCGGAAGAGCCGTTGTTCTTCGCCAATGCCGAGCCGCTTCTGGCGCTGGCGCGCCAACGCGTTTTGCAGCAGACGGATGTGCGGCTCGTGATTTTCAGTCTCGAGGAATCCCCGGATCTGGACGGTACGGCGCTGGAAAGCGTGGGAGAGTTCGCCGCCTGGCTCGCCGTGCGCAAGATCGAGCTGCGTATTGCGCGGTTGAAAGAGGCCAGCCGGGACGCATTGCTGCGCGCCAGCTTCAGGCAACTGCCGCCGGCGGGCCTCGATTATTCCAGCGTCGATGATGCGGCGCGGGAGCCCTCGGCCGGCGCTCCCGCGCGCTAGCGATCGCGGCCACGCTTTGCGCGGCGGCGCAGATACCGCGGCGCACGGCAGATACCGCGGCGCACACTTGTAAATATTTTATGTCTATGTCGTTGCCCAGCGACAATTGGCTTCGGCGGTTCCGAGTCGGAGAATCAACACGCTAGGGGTGTGACACAGCGGATTGACGAAGGAGCAAGACCATGATCACCACAGTCATGCGTATGCGGCAGATGCTCGTGTTGGTCGGGGTGTGGGTGCTCGCCGCCTGCGGCGGATCCGGCATGGGAACGGGTTCGATGAACCCAGGCGCCGGCCAGAGCACCCCGCAAGCTTGCAGCAGCAATTGCGGTACCGCGATGGTGTCGGTGACCGACGCGGCGGGAGATTTCATCAGCTACATGGTGACAGTCGTGTCGCTGCAGCTCACGCGCTCGGACGGCACCGTGGTCGAGACCCTTCCGGTGACCACCAATGTCGATTTTGCACAGCTGGTGAATCTGTCGGAAATCCTCAGTTCCGATCAGATCCCCGCGGGCAGCTACGTATCCGCGTCGATGACGATCGACTTCAGCTCGGCGAAAATCGTCGTCGACAACGGCACCACCGGCGTCACGATCGCGGCCGCCAACGTGATCAACGGCGCGACGTCGATGCCGCTGGCCGCGCCGAATCCCACTCAAATGACCTTGAAGCTGGATTTGTCGCACAACAATTTCATCGTCACGGATCACGCGATTGCGAATCTGGCGCTGGACTTCAACTTGGCGGCGTCGAATACCATCACTCCGTCGGCCACCAATCCGACCACCGTGACCGTCAATCCGGTGCTGACCGCCAGCCTTATGCCCGACACGACCAAACAGATTCGCGTCCGCGGCGCGCTGGTGAGCGCGGATACGACGACCAACAGTTTCATACTGAGCGTGCGCCCGTTCTACGACAGCGACGGATCGACCGGACAATTCACCGTGGCGACGACCGATGCCACCACCTATTCGATCAACAATGCCAGTTCCATGGGCGGCGCGGGACTGATGCAATTGTCGAATCTCGCGATGGGCACCATGGTCGTCGCCTACGGCGCCTGGGACAAGACCACGCAGAGCTTCACCGCGAGCAATGTGCTCGCCGGCTCGAGCGTTCCCGGAATCATGCACGACAGCGTGGAGGGTACGGTGCTGTCGCGCACCGGAAACATCTTTGTCGTCGCGAATGGGCTGATCTGGCCGCATGAAGCAATGAATCAGAATGCGAACGAGAACTACGTCGCCCAGGCGACGGTCACGGTGGGCGCGAACACCATGGTCAGCGAGGACGGCCAGACGGGAACTTTCACGATCCAGGATATTTCCGTCGGCCAACACCTGCAGCTGTCGGGTACCTTGGGCAAGGACAGCTCCGGCAACACCACGCTCGACGCGACCGCGGGCAGCGCGCGATTGATGGTGACGACGGTGAGGGGGATCGTGACATCCTCGGCCACAAACCTGGTCACGCTCAATTTGAATTCGATCGACGGTCAGGCGCCGTCGCGCCTGAATTTTGCGGGAACGGGAATGAGCGCCGCCCAGGACGCCACCGCGGCGGCCTACAGCGTCGTGCCCGGCGCACTGCCCACGACCACGCTCGGCAGCGGAGTTCCGGTGCAGTTCTATGGGTTCGTGGCACCGTTCGGCCAAGCGCCGCCCGACTTCAACGCGTTGACCCTGCTGAGCTACGCGGATACCCGCGCACTGCTCGACTTGGACTGGGCGCCGCCCGGCACCACGGCGCCGTTCGCCACCCTGTCGAGCACACAGCTGGTCATCAATCAAGCCATGCTGAAATTGAGCGCCGATCACCGCATTCGAATCGGCTTCGCGACCGTGGATCCATCGAGCCTGTCGACCGGCCTCACGCTGGTTCCAGATCCGTCCGCCGCCTCCCTGTGGCTGGGGATCGCACACAGCAAGAGCTGGACCAGCGAGAATTTCGCGGCCTTCGGCGACTTCGTGACGGCGCTGCAGACGGAACTGAACGGCACGAACGCGGTCGCGCGAATCGACGCGGTCGGGCACTATGACTCGATGAGCGGCACGCTTTCGGTCGATCAGATGATCGTGGTGCTCAACGATTGATCGTCGTGTTCAACGACTGAGCGGGGCGTTCAACGACTGAGCGGCGTTGGCGCCGCTCTGGCTATTTTCCCGCGAACTTCGGCGCCCGCTTGTGGCGAAACGCCTGCACGCCTTCCGCGAAATCCACGGTGTCGCCCAGCTCCGCCTGGACGACCGCCTCGAGCGAGAGCTGTTCGGCCAAGGTCACGGGCAGCTCCCTGTTGAACACCGCTTTGATGCGCTGGAACGCTTGGGTGGGACCGGCGGCGAGGCGGCGGGCGATGGACTGGGCCTCGGCCTCGAGCGAGGCGTCGTCCACGCAAGCCCAAATGAGCCCCCAGTTCGCCGCATCCGCGGCGCTCAGGGCATCGCCCAACAACGCCAGGCCCTTCGCGCGCGCAGTCCCCACCAGCCGCGGCAAATGAAACGTGCTGCCGAGATCGGGCATGAGGCCGAGCTTGGGTGCGAACAATTGGAGAAACGTGGCCGAGCGTGCCGCCAACACGATGTCGCCCAGCAGCGCGAGACTCACACCCGCGCCCGCGGCGACGCCGTTCACCGCCCCCACGACCGGCACGCGCAATTCGTACCAGGCGTTCACCATGGGGTTGAAATGGTCCCGCAGGCTCGCCCCGATATTCTCGCCGCGGCTGCGCTTCGGGTCGCCCAGAAGATCGTCTCCCATGAGATCGGCGCCCGAACAGAAGGCGCGCCCGGAGCCCGTGAGTATGACGGCACGAATATCAGCGTCGGCGGCGATATGCGCCGCGGCTGCCCGCAAATCCGTGATCAAGGCCAAATTCAAGGCATTCAATCGGTCCGGCCGATTGAGCGCGACGTAGGCGATGCCTTCGCGCCGCTCGAATAACAGGGTGTCAAATTGCATGATGTTTCCGCTGGTGATGGTATTTCAAGGATTGACGAGCGCAGGTGCGGGAGACTACGCCATAATGACAGAAACACTCTATAACCCCGAGGCGCGGAGCGCTGCATGCCCATACCTAAGATTCTGCAAGGCCGATTGCGATTGCCCGTCATCGGGGCGCCCATGTTCATCGTCTCGACGCCGCGTCTCGTGCTGGCGCAATGCAAAGCCGGCATCGTAGGGTCATTTCCCGCGTTGAATGCCCGCCCCGCGGCCGTGCTCGATGACTGGCTCGCGGAAATTACCGGCGAACTCGCGGCTTTTGGCCGCGCCAACCCTGGCGCCCGGGTGGCGCCGTTCGCGGTCAATCAAATCGTGCATAGCAGCAACGATCGTCTGGAGAAGGACATGGCGCTGTGTGTGAAGCACCGCGTGCCCATCATTATCACCAGCTTGAGGCCGCCCGCCGAAGTGGTCGCCGCCGTGCATGGTTACGGCGGCGTCGTATTTCACGATGTGATCAACTTGCGCCACGCGGAAAAGGCGGCCGCGCAGGGGGTCGATGGGATCATCGCGGTGTGTGCCGGCGCCGGCGGCCATGCCGGCGTGTTGAGCCCGTTCGCCCTGGTCAAACAGATTCGCGAGGTCTACGCCGGAACGATCATTCTGTCGGGCGCCATGAGCACGGGAGCGGACGTGTTGTCCGCGCAGGCGCTGGGCGCCGATCTCGCCTATCTCGGAACGCGATTCATCGCCACCGAGGAGGCCAACGCCAGCGCCGAATACAAGCAAATGCTCATCGACAGCAGCGGCGAAGACATCGTCTACACCTCGTTGTTCAGCGGAGTCGCCGGCAACTACTTGCGCGGCAGCGTCACGCGAGCCGGGCTCGATCCCGATAAACTTCCGGAGGCCGACAAAACGAAAATGAATTTCGGCACCGGCGGCGCCTCGGAATTCAAGGCCTGGAGGGATATATGGAGCGCCGGGCAGAGCGTCAGCGGCATTCACGACATCGAGACCGTCGGGGCGCTCATCGACGGGATGGCGGCGCAATACGCGGCGGCGCGGGCGAAGATCAATGAGGGGTTTTAGCGTGGTGAACTTGGATTGCGTTTAAGCGCCGATCAATTGCCCGCCGCCCTGGCGCGGAACCTGGCCGGCATGTATCTGGTATCCGGCGACGAACCGTTGCTGGTCGGCGAGACCGCGGACGCCATCCGCGCCGCTGCCAGGGCGGCGGGATATGCCGATCGCACGGTGTTCTTCGTCGATCGCAGCTTCGCATGGGACGAGCTCAAGCACGCGACCCACTCGTTATCGCTGTTCGCCGAGCGGCGTTTGTTCGAGCTGCGGATGCCGAGCGGCAAACCCGACAAGGGCGCGCAGCAACTGGCGGATCTGGCGGCGCAGCCGCCGCCCGACGTGGTGTGCTTGGTGGTCACCGACAAGCTCGATAAGAAGGCGAGCGATGCTCCCTGGGTGCGGGCCGTCGAGAAGCACGGCCACTGGGTGACCGTTTGGCCGGTGGAGACCGCGGCATTGCCGGCCTGGCTGCGCGCGCGCGCCAAGACGCTCAAGATCGAGGTCGAACCCGCCGCGGCACAGCTCATCGTCGATCGCGTGGAGGGAAATCTGCTGGCCGCGAAACAAGAGCTCGAGAAGCTCGCCTTGCTGGCGAATGGCGCGCCCGTCAGTGTCGATCTGGTGCTGCGATCGGTCGGCGACAGTGCCCGCTACGACGTGTTCCAGCTCGCCGAAGCGGCCGCCGCAGGCGATGCGGCGCGCGCCCTGCGGGTGCTGCTCGGCCTCAAGAGCGAGGGGGTGGAACCGACACTGATTTTATGGGCGCTGGTGCGGGAGCTGCGCGGAATGTGGCAGGCGCGAGAACGCGACCGTCTGCGTTCCGCGGCGCGCGGCAGCGGCTGGAATCTCGCGGCGACGCCTTCGCCGCGCGCGCAGTCGAGACTCAGGGAACTGCCGTTGGCGCGCCTGCTCATGCAGGCAAATCACACGGATCGGGTCATCAAAGGACTGGCGATGGGCGATGCCTGGAGCGCGTTGACCGGACTCGCCGGCGGCCTGGCCGGTGCTTTGCATGCGACCGTGGAATCAGGCAGGGTAGCCGTATGAACCCCATGGGCATTTTCGGCGGCACCTTCGATCCGATCCACTACGCGCATTTGCGCACTGCGTTCGAGCTGCAGCAAGCGCTGCGGCTGAAGGAAATTCGCTTCCTTCCGGCCGGCAATCCGCCGCATCGCGATCAACCTCTCGCCGATGCGCAACTGCGGCTCAAAATGGTGCAGTTGGCGACCGCCGGCCAAGCCGGTTTCGTGGTCGACGATCGCGAGGTGCGCAAAGAAGGTCCGTCCTACTCGGTCGAGACCCTCGCCGAGCTGCGGCACGAATATCCGGATCGCAGCCTGTGCTTGATCGTGGGCATGGACGCCTTCTTGAGCCTGCCGAAATGGCATCAGTGGCGCGAACTCCTGCAGCTGGCGCATTTGGTGGTCGCGCATCGTCCCGGCTGGCGCGCGCCCGGCATGGGGCCGCTCGGCGAGCTCTTGGTCGATCGCGGCACCGGGCGAATCGGCGATTTGCACGAGTCGCGTGCCGGCTGCATTTATATTCACGCGGTGACTCAGCTGGAGATTTCCTCGACCGAGGTGCGTCAGCTGATCGGCATGGGCCGAGATCCGCGCTTCCTCATGCCGGATGCCGTGCGTAAACTCATCCTGGATGCCAATTGCTATTCCAAAACACGGACAACGTAGTGCCAGCCAATAAAAAGACCGCGACCAGCAAAATCAAGGACCGCACCAAGGCGCTCCACAACCCGCCGCCGGCCGGCAAGCCCAAGGCCGCGGGCAGCCCCAAGGCCGCGGGCGAGGCCACGCTCCGGGCCGCGGGCAAGGCCACGCTCCGGGCCGCGAGCGCGCTCAAAGGCGCCGCAAAGAACGGCAAGGCGAAGTCTTCGCTCAAGTCCGTGGTGATCGATGCCTTGGCCGATATGAAGGCGTTGGAAGTCAAAGTCCTCGACGTGCGCGGCCTCACCGACATCGCGGATTTCATGGTGATCGCAAGCGGAACTTCGGATCGGCACGTGCGCTCGGTTGCGCAGCGCGTGGTCGAAAAGACCAAGGAGGCGGGATTCCGTCCGCACGGGATAGAAGGTCAGCAGGACAGCGACTGGGTTCTCATCGATTTGAGCGAGATGATCGTGCACGTCATGCTGCCTCGCGTGCGCGAGTTCTACGGACTCGAGAAGCTATGGGACATGAGCGCCGCGAAGCGCGCCGCGCGCGCCTAAGAGCGGCCGCATGAAATGCCGGTTGATCGCCGCCGGAACCCGTCTGCCCGATTGGGTCAACAGCGGATTCCTGGAATACCAAAAGCGGCTGCGCACCCCCCTGGTGTTGGAGTTGCTGGAGATTCCCGTCGCGACCCGCCGCGCCGGCGAGAGCCCCCACCGCGCGATCCAGAGGGAGGGCGCCAACATGCTGGCCGCCATCGGGCGAGACGACTATGTCGTGGCGCTCGAAATCACGGCCAAGAGCATGGACACCCTGCAGCTGAGCGCGTGGCTTGCCGAGCGTATGCGCGCTGGACGCCCGCTCACGCTTCTAATCGGCGGTCCCGACGGCCTGTCGACGCAGTGCCGCGAAAGGGCCGACCAGAGCTGGTCCCTGTCGCCGCTGACCCTGCCGCATGCGCTGGTCAGGGTGGTGGTCGCCGAACAGCTCTACCGAGCCATGAGTTTGCTCGCCGGCCACCCGTATCACCGAGCCTAAGACGACGGCGAGCGCCGGAATGCTCGGACAGGCCCTCATTTCGGTATCCTGACGCATGGACTTCGTCTACCTGGCCTCGGCGTCGCCGCGACGGCGCGAATTATTGCAGCAAATCGGCGTGCCGTTCCGAGTGGTGGGCGCGGCGGTCGACGAAGCGGTGCGACCGGCCGAAACGGCCCTGGGCTATGTTATGCGGCTCGCGGCGGCCAAAGCCGATGCCGGCTGGGAAAAGAGCCGCGGCGCCGCCGGAGTGCCCGTGCTCGCGGCGGACACGGCCGTAGTGCTGGACGGACGGATACTGGGCAAGCCGGCGGACCGCGAAGATGCCGAGACCATGCTGCGGCAGCTCTCCGGCCGCACGCACGAGGTGATGACCGCCATCGCTTTGCGAACCGCGAGCGGCCTTCAATCCCGGATCAGCCGCAGCGAGGTCACGTTTCGTGCCATCAGCGCCGGCGAGGCCAGAGGCTACTGGGACACCGGGGAACCGCTCGACAAGGCGGGCGGCTACGCCATCCAAGGCCGGGCGGCGGTCTTCATAACGGATTTACGCGGCAGCTTTTCCGGCGTGATGGGGCTGCCGCTATTCGAAACCGCCGAGCTCCTGAATGAGGCCGGCGTAGCGCACTGGAGCGCCGCGGGGCCCGCGCCATGAGCACTGAAATTCTGGTCAATGCGAGCACTCACGAAGCGCGCGCCGCGGTGGTCGAGAACGGCGTGCTGCAGGAGGTGTACCTCGAGCGCGCCAGCCGCCGCGGCTTGATCAGCAACATCTACAAGGGACGGGTGTCGCGGGTCCTTCCGGGCATGCAGGCGGCATTCATCGAAATCGGCATGGAGCGCACGGCGTTCTTGCACGCCTCGGACATTTTCGATCCGCGTCATGCGGATACCGGTATCGAGCCGCCACGCACCGAAAGCATCCGCTCGCTGGTCGCCGAGGGCAACGAAATTCTGGTCCAGGTCGTCAAGGATCCCTTGGGGACCAAGGGCGCGCGCCTGACCACGTACATCACGCTGCCGTCGCGATACCTGGTGTACATGCCGAAGGGACACGGCGTCGGCGTTTCGGCCCGCATCGAGGACGAGCGCGAGCGCGAGCGCCTGCGCGCCGCGGTGCAAGAAGGCTTGGACCCCGCCGAGAATGCGGGATTCATCGTGCGCACGGCCGCGGAGGATGCCTCGCCCGAGGCCTTGCGCAATGACATGGTGTACCTGCGCAAGCTGTGGGAGTTCGTGCGCCAGAAGGGCCTGCGGACCCCGCCCGGCAACTTGGTGCACGCCGATTTGCCGCTGCACTTGCGCATCCTGCGCGATTTGCTGCGGCCCGACGTCGACAAGGTGCTGATCGATCAGGCAAACGCGCATCGCGAGATGCAGGAGTTCGCCGCCACCTTCATGCAGGAGGCATTGCCGCGCGTCGAACTGTACGGCGATGCGCGGCCGGTATTCGAGTTGCACCATGTCGAAGAGGAAATCCAGAAAGCGCTGGATCGCAAAGTGTCGCTGAAATCGGGCGGCTACCTGATCATCGATCAGACCGAGGCAATGACCACCATCGACGTCAACACCGGCGCGTTCGTCGGCCATCGGAATCTGGAGGAAACCATTTTCCGCACCAATCTCGAGGCGGCGGTGACCATCGCAAGACAGCTGCGCCTGCGCAATCTCGGCGGTATCATCATCATCGATTTCATCGACATGGAGGAGGCGGAACACCGCCGCCAGGTGATCCAGGCCCTGGAGAAGGCGCTCGCCGGCGATCACGTGAAGACCAGCATCTCGTCGGTTTCGCCCTTGGGGTTGGTCGAAATGACGCGCAAGCGCACCCGTGAGAGCCTGGAACACCTGTTATGCCAGCCTTGTCCAACCTGCGAGGGGAGGGGCTTCGTCAAGACGGCGGAGACGGTGTGCTACGAGGTATTTCGCGAGCTTGTGCGTCAGTCGCGCCAATTCGAGTGCCAGCAGCTGATGGTCCTGGCGCATCAGGATGTGATCGAGCGCCTGCTCGACGAGGAGTCCTCCGCGCTGGGCGAGTTGGAACTGATCACCGGCAAGCCGATACGCCTGCAAACCGAAAGCCTGTACAGCGTCGACCAATACGACGTCGTCCTGATGTAAATGAGCTACACCAAGGCCGGAAAAATCCTGCTGTATGGCGTCGCGGGACTGCTCGGCCTCGTGCTCCTGCTCATGCTGGCCGTCAAGATCGCGCTCGACCGCGCGCCCGCCTATCAAGCAGAGATCAAGGAATGGGTACGCACGCAAACCGGGTATCACATCGCATTCGCCCGTGTGTCGCCGTCGTTTCGCTGGTATGGACCGGAATTGCACTTCGAGCGGATGGAGCTGCGCTCCAAGGACAACGCCCGCGTCCTGGCGCGCGCCGCCGGCGGACGCATCGCCGCCGACATCTGGCAGCTGCTCCGCAGCGGCAAACTGCTGGCCGGAAGGATCGAACTCGACTCGCCGAACATCGTCATCACGCGTTTGGGGCCGACCAGCTTCGCGCTGGCGTCCGAGATCAAATTGGGGGGCAACGACTCCGCGCTCGAGAGCCTCACCCTCGATGATCTGCCGGCCGGCACGGTGGCGATCCGGCACGCCATGGTCACCCTGCAGCATTGGAATTCCGCGCTGCCGCTGCTGGCGCTGCAAGACGTCAATTTGGACGTGCGGCGGGGCGAAGCGGGCCTTGCGCTGCTGCTCGAGGCGCGCCTGCCGCAGGCGCTGGGCGGCACCCTGAACGTCCGCGGCGCCGCGCACGGCCGCAGCGACCTGCAGACCTTGGACTGGGACTTGGGCGTCCATGCACGCGATATTTCATTCCCCGGCTGGCGCTTGCTGCTGCCGGAATATTTGAGCCGGCTCGACGCGGGCACCGGTGAATTCGAGTTGACTGCGAACGGGACGGGCCGGCTGCTCGCGCGCGCTGATTTGAATTTCGCGGCACGGGGAGTCGTCACGCAGTTGAACGACGGCCCGAGCGCGAAGTTCGAACAGATCGGCGGCGCGCTGCAGATCATCCATGCGGGCGATCGCTGGAGCCTCTCGGGCAAGGGAGTGCGCGCGGTGCGCGCCGGCCGCCGCGATCCCGATGCGCAATTCGATGTGAGCTGGCGCGCCAGCGACGCCGGGTTGCTGGATTTGCGCGCGCGCGCGAGCTACCTGCGCCTGGATGCCTTGTTGCCGCTCAGCGGATTGCTGCCGCAGAAGGACCTTCGGGAGCGGCTGCGGGAGATGGCGCCGACCGGCGAGTGGATGGATGCGGTCATCGCGCTTGCCCGCAGCTCGGTATCCGATCCATGGCGGATGCGGATTGCCGCGAAATTTCGCGGTCTCGGCTTCGCGCCGGTGGGCCGCGCTCCGGGCCTGCGCGGCCTGACCGGGACGATCGACGGCAATGAAGCCGGCGGCTACGCGGCCATCGACAGCCAGGCGGCCGTGTTCACCTGGCCCACACAGTTTCCCCAGCCCGTGACCCTGGATACGCTGAAGACGACCTTGTACTGGAAGCGCAGCAGCGACGAGCTGCTGGTCGCCACGCCCCGTTGGGACGTGAGGAATCGCGACGTCGCCATTCACGGGCAGCTGGCTTGGGCCCAACCCTCTGACGGCTCATCGCCGGTGATGACGCTGGTCGCCGCTGTGGAAAACGGCAATGTCGCAAACGCGCGCAATTATCTGCCGCGCGCCAACATCGCTGCGCCGGCGCTCGCCTGGCTGGATCGGGCGCTGGTCGCGGGGCGCATGCCGCACGCGGACGTGGTGCTGCGCGGGCCGATACGGCATTTTCCGTTTCGCGACGGCAGCGGCATTTTCCTCGCCCGCTGCGCGTTCGACGGCATGACGCTGGATTACAGCGAAGGCTGGCCGCGCGTGGAGAACATCGTGGGGCAGGCGGAATTTCGCAACGAAGGCTTGAGTGCGCGCCTCGTCTCCGGCCGCGTCGGCGGCGTCCCGCTCGGTTCGGTCGACGCGCGCTTCGCCGATTTCGACACGGGCGAGTTGGAAATTCATGTCAATGCGAGCGGCGACGCCGGGGATGCGCTCGCATTCTTGCGCGCGACCCCGCTGGACGCCTCGGTGGATCATGCCTTTTCCGACGTCGAGGCCAAAGGCTCGATGCAAACCCGCGCGGACTTGTTTCTGCCGTTCAAGGACTTCGAGCACCGTCGCGTGCTGGTGCATGGTCACTTGGGGGGCGTGGCGGCCAATCGGGTCGCATCCGCGCTGAAGGCCACCGACATGAACGGCGACTTCGATATCGACGGGGGGCACGTGGCTCGCGCCGATGTTCACGGCCGCCTCTTGGGCGGAACGTTTCAGATGCAGGCACGGGCGCCGCGCAACCGGCCGGTGTCGCGGACCCAGCTCGAATTTCGCGGCACGCTGAACGGCGAGGTCTTGCGCACGGCGCTGGAGCTGCCGGCGAGCATCGCGATCGGCGGCCAGGCCGATTGGCGGGCAGTGCTGAAAATCGTACCCGACCCGAATCGTGAGCGCAGCTTGCGCGTGAGCAGCACTCTCGTCGGTCTGGAGATGAAGCTGCCGGCGCCGCTGGATAAACCGGCGGATGTGCCGATGCCATCCTGGTTTGAAATGCAATGGCCGCCGGCCGGCGGCGCGGTGGGCAAGCTCGCGCTGGGATCCGTGGTGAGCGGCTCCTTTGCGCTGGAGCCGGATGCAACCGGGATGCGGCTGGCGAGGCTGGTCTTGACGTTCGGCGCCGGCGAGTCGAGTTCGAGCGAGAGCCAGATGCTCAACGTGGGCGGTTCGGTCGCGCGGCTGGATTTGGCGGGCTGGCTCCGCTTGAGCCCGCCCGATAAAAACGCCAAGCCGCTGGCGGACTTTTTGCGTACGGCCAAGCTGGACGTTGCCGAGCTCGACTATCTCGGCTTTGCATTCCGCGACGTGTCCTTGAATTTGGCGGTGGCAGAGGGCGGCTTGCGCATTGCCGTCGGCGGACCCAACGTCGTCGGAACGATCGCACTGCCGGCGGCCAATGATTCCTCCGAGCCCTGGAATCTGCAATTTACGCGCCTGCATTTCGACGTGGCGGCCGAACCCGAGCAGGAGGCGGAGGGGGCCGCAGAAGCAGCGAGCGGCGGCGATCCACGCAGCATCCCGGCGCTCAATTTTCACGCCGCCGATCTGGCATGGGGCGAGCGGCAGGTCGGCGACGTGCAGGCGAGCCTCGTCAAGCTGGACGATGGCATCAGCTTGCGGCAGTTGACCGTCGCCGGCGCCAGCTTCAATGTGAACGCGACGGGCGCATGGCGCGGCAGGGACTCGGGGTTGGGGCACATCGCCGGATCGATGACCAGCAGCGATGTGCAGGATACCCTGAAGCAGCTGGGCTACATTCCGGTCATCGAAGCCAAAACGGGGCGCATGGATTTCGACCTGAACTGGGTGGGTGCTCCGGCGGGGGGCACGCTCAGCCGGGCGGCGGGGCATGTGCAGCTGGCGCTCGACAGGGGTCAAGTCGTCGGGCTCAATCCCGGCGCCGGCCGGGTATTGGGCCTCACCAGCGTTGCCGCGCTGCGGAGGCGATTGGCGTTGGATTTCAGCGATCTGACGGACAAGGGACTGGCATTCGACACCGTTCGCGGCGACTTCGACTTGCGCGAAGGCAATGCCTACACGGAAAACCTCCTGGTCAAGGGGCCGGCGGCGGAAATCGGCCTAATTGGGCGCGTCGGCTTGAAAAACAAGGATTACGACCAAACAGCAGTGGTTACCGGCAGCGTCGGCAATTCATTGCCGTTGGCGGCCCTGGCGGGCGGGCCGGTGGTGGCCGGGGCCGTGCTGCTGTTCACGCAAGTGTTCAAACAACCGCTGAAAGGCCTGGCACGAGGGTATTATCGAATCACGGGTAGTTGGGACAATCCCATTGTCGAACGAATCAAGAGTGCAGACGCGGCCGCCGCGGCTGCGGAGGCACCGAAATAGATGGGCAAAGTCGCCGCGATTCAAATGACCTCGAGCCACGTCGTGGCGGATAATTTGTCCGCCGCAGGCGACTTGCTGCGTGAAGCCAAGGACCTCGGGGCCGACATCGCCTGCCTGCCGGAGAACTTTTCGTTCATCGGCCTCAAGGACGCCGACAAGCTGCAAGTTGCCGAGCCCGACGGCGAGGGCGCCGTGCAGGCATTCCTGCGCGACAGCGCGCGCAAACTCAAGCTGTGGATCCTGGGCGGCACCATCCTCATTCGCGGCGGCCGCGACAAGCGGGCCGCCAACGCCTCGCTGCTGATCGACGCCGACGGCAAGCGCGTGGCGCGCTACGACAAGATTCATTTGTTCGATGTCACCATTCCCGGCCGCGACGAGCAATATCGCGAATCCACCCATGTCATGCCCGGGCGCGAGCCCGTCATCGCGGATACGCCGGTCGGGAGGCTCGGGCTCTCGGTTTGCTACGACATGCGGTTTCCCGAACTGTACCGCGAGCTCGTGTCGCGGGGCGCCGAGTGGCTGGCCATGCCCGCGGCGTTCACGGTGCCGACCGGTCGCGCGCATTGGGAGACGCTGCTGCGGGCACGGGCCATAGAAAACCTATGTTATGTGGTGGCGCCGGCGCAGACCGGCACGCATACGAGCGGCCGCGAAACCTATGGCGATTCGCTCATCGTCGACTATTGGGGCAAAGTGCTGTCGCGCCTGGCCAAGGGCGCCGGAGTGATCACCGCGGACATTGATCTTGTCCAGGAAGCGGAGACGCGTGCGCGCTTTCCCGCGCTGGATAATCGGCGTCTGGGACGGCCCACCCTGACGGCGGTGCCGGCATGAACGCACGCAGCGCTGAAATGAACGATCCCATGTTCGGTGTGGCCGAAAAAATGATTCTGACTCCGTCCGGTCTGGACGAGGGCCGATTGACCACGGTGCTCGACGCGGTCATGAGCCGCGGCGTGGACTACGCCGATTTGTATTTCCAGCTGTCGCGGGAAGAATCCTGGTCGCTGGAGGACGGCATCGTCAAGGAGGGATCGCACAGCATCGAACAGGGCGTCGGCGTGCGTGCCATCAGCGGCGAGAAGACCGGCTTCGCCTACACCGACGAAGTGCTGCTTCCGGCACTGCTCGAGGCGTCCGACGCCGCGCGCGCCATCGCGCGCAGCGGCGGCCGCAACGCGGTGAAGGCCTGGCGGCGGCCGCTGACGCACCGTCTGTACCTGCCCTTGGATCCGCTCGACGCGATACGCGACGAGGACAAGGTGGCATGGCTGATGCGCATCGACGCCGACACGCGCCGCATCGATCCGCGAGTCAAACAGGTGATGGCGTCATTGGCCGCAATCCATGAGGTCGTACTGATCGCGACCAGCGACGGCACGCTGACGGCGGACGTCAGGCCCCTGGTGAGAGTCAATGTGTCGGTCATCGTCGAGCAGAACGGCCGCCGGGAACAGGGCTACAGCGGCGGCGGCGGACGCTATGGATTGGACGAATTGCTGCGCGGCGAGGAACCGTTCGCCCATGGCCGCGAGGCGGTACGCCAGGCGCTGGTCAATCTCGATGCAGTGGCGGCACCGGCGGGATCCATGACCGTGGTGCTGGGGCCGGGCTGGCCCGGAATCCTGCTGCACGAGGCCATTGGTCACGGGCTGGAGGGGGATTTCAATCGCAAGGGTACTTCCGCGTTTTCGAACCGCATCGGTCAGAAGGTGGCGGCGGATGAAATCACCGTGGTCGACGACGGCACCCTCGATCGGCGGCGCGGTTCATTGAACGTCGACGATGAGGGCACGCCCACGCAGTGCACGACGCTGATCGAGCAGGGCGTGCTGCGCGGCTATATCCAAGACAAAATGAACGCAAGGTTGATGGGCATGCCGGCAACCGGCAACGGCCGGCGCGAATCCTTCGCCCACATGACCTTGCCGCGCATGACCAACACCTACATGCGGGCCGGCTCGCGTGCTCCCGAAGAGATCATCGCCTCGGTGGCAAAGGGCTTGTATGCCGTCAATTTCGGCGGCGGCCAGGTCGACATCACCTCCGGAAAATTCGTGTTCTCGGCCAGCGAAGCCTACCTGATCGAAAACGGCAAAATCGGCGCGCCCGTCAAGGGCGCGACCTTGATCGGCAACGGCCCCGACGTCCTGCAGCGGGTGAGCATGGTGGGCAACGACCTGAAACTCGACGGGGGAGTAGGGACGTGCGGCAAGGAAGGCCAGTCGGTGCCGGTCGGAGTCGGCCAGCCCACCCTGCGCATCGATGCGCTGACCGTCGGCGGAACCGGATAAGGTAGCGGAAAATGCAATCATTCAGGCTGGGGGTGCTGGCGCTGTGCGTTGCGGCAGGGTGGGCGTCGAGCGCCGCCGCCGCGGACCTGGGGCTGCCCGTCAAGGCGGCTGCCGCGATGCAGGGCATCGATGCGGAGCATATCCGCGCACAGGTGCGCTTTTTGGCGGATGACCTGCTCGAGGGACGCGGCACCGGCGCGCGCGGCGGCGACATTGCGGCGAAGTACATCGCCACGCAATTCGCGCTGGACGGCCTGAATCCGGCGGGAGATGACGGCGGCTATCTGCAAAAGGTCGAATTTACCGGGGTGCAGACTCTGCCGGCCACGCTGTCTTCCCTGGCGCCCGAGCGCGGCAGCGTGCTGGACTTGAAACTCGGCTCTGACTACGTGATCGGCAACCAATGGCAGACGGACAGCGTCGATATCGACGCACCCATCGTCTTCGTCGGCTACGGCATCGAGGCGCCCGAGTACCGTTGGAACGACTTCAAGGGCGTGGACGTCAAGGGCAAGGTCGTGCTGGTGATCGTCAACCAGCCGCCGTCGAAGGACCCAAAATTCTTCAACGCGGAAGCCATGACCTATTACGGCCGCTGGACCTACAAATTCGAAGAAGCCGCGCGCAAGGGCGCGGTCGGCGCTTTGATCATTCACCGCACCGACTTGGCGAGCTACGGCTGGGACGTGGTGCGCAACTCATGGAGCGGCGAGCAGGTGTTCCTGAGCAACGACAAGGATCCGAAACTCAAGGCGGCGTCGTGGATACAGCTCGACGTGGCGCGGCAGCTGTTCGGCGCTTCGGGTCTGAAACTCGAGGAGATGATGGCGAGCGCCGGTACCCGCGAGTTCAAGGCGCGGGAATTGCCGGTGCGATTCAAAGCCCACATCGTGAGCAAGGTGCGTAAATTCGTGTCCTACAATGTGCTCGGCCAGTTGCCCGGCACCGATGGCGGCGAGCCGGAGCAGGCGGTCGTCTACTCGGCGCATTACGACCATCTCGGAATCGACCCGGCGATGAGCGGCGACAACATCTACAACGGAGCGGTCGACAATGCCACCGGCGTCGGGATCGTATTGGAGCTGGCGCATGCGTTCGCCACATCGCCGCTGCACCCGCCTCATCCGGTGTTGTTCGCCGCGGTGACGGCCGAGGAGAAAGGGCTGCTGGGATCGAATTATCTGGGCAAGCACCTGCCGATCCCCGCCGCGCGGATCGCGCTCGGCTTGAATTTCGACGCGGTGCCGCCCATCGGCATGCCTCAATCCGTGAGCGTGACGGGCGCCGAGCGCACTTCGTTCTATCCCATCGTCGAGAAGACGGCCAAGGCCTTCGGCTTCGCCATTCAGCCGGATGCCGAACCCGGCGCCGGACACTACTATCGCTCCGATCACTTCAGTTTCGCGCGCTCCGGCGTTCCCGCATTCTCGATCAATACGGGCATCAAGTTTGCGGGGCATCCGCCGGAATGGGGTAAGGCGCAGCGCGACGAATACACCGCAAAGCATTATCACAATCCCAGCGACGAGTATTCACCGACGATGGATTTCTCGAGCAATGCCGCGCTCGCGAAATTCGGCTTTGCGTTGGGCTGGCAGGCGCTCATCGCGAAGGGCACGGTCAATTGGCTGCCGGGCGATGAATTCGAGGCAACGCGGCTGCACGGCGCAATCGCACCATAGTTTCGGTGAACCCTCGAGTGATGCGAACTTCTCACGCAACATATTGCGAGAGGCGGACGGCGCGTCGCTTCGTGGCGACGCGTTGCAATTACGGGCGCCGGGAAACAACAATAACGTGCGGCGGATCTCATCAGCTTGCGGGTGGGACTGGGTACGCTGAAGTCACGTTATCAACGACGCAACGACGGAGTTTCCATGGCCGACAATTCACTGACGGGGACGTTTCAGATCAATCTGCCCAAGGATCTGCTGTCGGAGGCCAGGCGCGCTCCAAAACAGCGAAATGAGGAGCTCCGTGTCGAGGCCTGGCGCAACTCCTGGCTGGCGCGTCTCTCCGAGCTGTTGGTCGGCAAGGACTAGGTATCGGGCTGGGACACGGCAGATGGACTCGGGGGCCCCGCCTGCAGTGAGGTAGGCGTAATCCTATGCCGTTTTAAGTCAAATCCGACGGATTTGACCGCCGCGACGGGATTACCATAGCGCACGGAGGGGACCATCCATGCGCTTGGCTCAGCCTGTTTATGAAAGCCTGCCGTATATTTATATGGCAATCGGCGGCTTGGCTATTTTCGTGTTCTATCTCGACCCGGTGGGCCTGAAGGCCGTCGTCGCCTTCGTGATCGGCTTGGCTACGGAGACGGCGGCGCTGACCTTGCTGCTGCGGCGCCGGGATTTTCGTGAATTGAGCCGCGAATATTCGGGCGAAACCATCGACTTGCCGTCGTCACTTCACGGTTAGGTTTTAAAGGTTCGCTCAAGGCTTTTCATGCGGTTCGGATTCGGCCGCATCGCCGGAGGTGCGCAGCCGCGGTACCCGTTCGTCGATGTACATAATTTCATGTTGGCCGACCTGCACCACATCGCCGTCGTTCAAGTTGTAGCGCCGGACGCGTTTGGACTGCACGTAAATGCCGTTGGTGCTGTTTAGATCCTCGATCAGGCAGGAGTCCGCCTGAGTAACGATCTGGCAATGATGACGGCTGATGAATTTGCTGTCGATTTGCAGGTCGTTGTCCGGCGTTCGCCCGATCACCAGGCGGCCCGGCTTGAGTTCGCGCTCCATCACGGTCCTGCCCTCGCTCGCCAGCAGTATTCGTCCGACCGCGTGGCCGCCGCCCGAGTTCGGCGGGATGGTCTGTTCCATGTTGGGAATGTGCATGCGGTTGGTGCTGGAGCCGAATTCGGTCCACTGCAGCTCCTTGATCGCCGCATCGAGATCTTGCGCGGTCACGAAGTCCTGGTCGTGGCCGAAGGCGGCCATCATGCAGGTATCGCACAGGGTGTTGACGAGGCGTGGGACGCCGCCCGTGTACTTGTAGATGGTGGGGTAGGTATCCTCCGCGAAAATCCGCCGGCCCTGAGAGCCCGCCACCTCGAGACGATGGTCGATGTACGCGGCCGTCTCGACCTTCGTGAGCGCCGACAGATGAAACCGCAGCCGCACGCGCTGCGCGAGCTGGACCAGCTCAGGGGAATTGAGCTTGTCGTTGAGCTCGGGCTGCCCGACGAGAATGATTCGCAGGGCCTTTTCCTTGGTGGATTCTATGCCCGACAACATGCGCACTTCCTCGAGCACGCGGTGACCCAGGTTCTGCGCCTCATCGACGATCAACAGCACCTTGCGGCCGCTGACGTGCTGTTCCACCAGGAATTCATTCAACGTGGCCAGCACCTCCGCCTTCTTCATGTTGAAGGGCGAGAAGCCGAATTGCACCAAAACCGTCTGTAGAAACGCCGTCGGCGACAACTGCGTCTGGTTGATCTGCGCCACGACCGCGTCGGTTTGCAATTCGCGCAGAAAGGTTTCGATCAACGTGGTCTTGCCCGCGCCGATCTCGCCGGTGATCACGACGAAGCCGTCGGTAAACCAGATCGTCGACTCCATGTACGCTTTGGCGCGCGCATGCTGTTTGCTCAAGTACAGAAACTGCGGGTCCGGGCTCAGGCGGAACGGCAATTCATGGAGTTTGAAGAGTTCTAGATACATGAGATCAATTTTAATGCATCCGCGAGGGCCAAATTGCGCTCCGTTGGGCGGCTTTTGAGGATGGTGCAGTGGCCCACCTTGCGTCCCGGGCGCGGCTCCTTGCCGTAGTCGTGAAAGGCCAGGCCATCGATGGCCAATAGGCGCTCGCGGTCCGGCATCTCACCCAAGAAATTGATCATGGCGGTGTGCCCCAGGGCGCGCGTGCTGCCCAGGGGCAGGTCGCAGATCGCGCGCAGGTGGTTTTCGAACTGACTGGTCACGCAGCCCTCGATGGTCCAATGCCCGGAATTGTGAACCCGGGGCGCCATCTCATTGGCGACCAATCGGCCCTCGACCACGAAGAATTCGATGGTAAGCACGCCGACATAGGCGAGCGCGCTCATCACCCGTTTCAGATACGTCCGAGCGCTCTTCTCCAATCCCGGATTTGCAAAGGGCGCAATGCCGTAGCGCAGAATGCCGCCGCTGTGGGTGTTGGCCGAGAGCGGATAAAACACGGTTTGGCCCGCCGCGGAACGCGCCCCGACGATGGATACCTCACGCGAGAAGCGCTGATATTGTTCGTAGATCAAGCCGAGACCGCCGATCGCGGCCCAAGCCGCGTCGATATCGCCCACGCTGCGCAACACGAATTGGCCCTTGCCGTCATAACCCAAGCGCCGCGTCTTGAGTACGCCGGGGCAGCCAAGCTTCCGAGCCGCACGCTGCAACTGCTGCTTGCTGTCGATGGCGGCATGCGCGGCCACCGGAATGCGCAACTTGGAAAACAGCGCCTTTTCAGACAGACGGTCCTGCGACACCTCCAGCGCCGCTCGCGGCGGGCGCACCCGCGTCAGCTTCTCGAGCGGCCGCAGCGCCTCCCCCGAGATATTCTCCCAGTCAAAGGTGACCACGTCGCTGCAGGCGGCCAATGCGGCGAGCTGCCCCGGATCCTCGAACTCGCCGGTGAAGATGGGTGCCACCTGTGCGCCGGGTGCCGTGGCGCTGCGGTCGAGAAATACGCAGCGCAGGCCCAGTGGATAACCGGCCAGCGCCATCATGCGCCCCAGTTGACCGGCACCGACAATGCCGACGCGCGTCAACTTCAAGTGCCGCGAGGATCCGGCTTGGCAAGCACGGCGGCCGTTTGCTCCCGGCGAAAGGCATCCAGCGCCGTACGCACGTCGATGTTGTCGTTGGCGAGAATGGCCGCCGCGAACAGTGCGGCGTTCTTCGCTCCCGCGGCGCCGATGGCAAATGTGGCGACGGGGATGCCGCTCGGCATCTGGGCAATCGACAGCAGTGAATCGATGCCGTTCAGCGTCTTGGATTGAACCGGCACACCCAGCACGGGAACCGAGGTCTTGGCCGCGGTCATGCCGGGCAGGTGGGCAGCGCCGCCGGCGCCGGCGATGATGGCCTTGAGGCCCCGCTCACGCGCCGCCGCCGCGTATTCGAACAACAGGTCGGGGGTGCGATGCGCCGATACCACGCGAACCTCGTGGGCGATACCGAGAGTGTCGAGTATGTCGGCGGCCCCCTGCATCGTTTCCCAGTCGGAAGCCGATCCCATAATGATTCCGACCAAGGCTTTCATGCCGCTAGTTTAGCAATCTACCCGAGCAACTGGCGCAGAAACGCAAATAGTTCCCGCGCGCCGACGGGCGAACGCTGCTCCAGGCGCTCTTTCTCGGCTTTTTCCAGCAGTCTGGCCAGCGCCGCCCGGTCCGCCTGCGGATATTCCCGGAGAAGCTCGTCCAGCCCCACGACGGGCTCCGACAGCAGCCGATCGCGCCAGCGCTCGATTTGCTGGAAATGCCGAATCTCCAGATCATGGCGCTGTTTGCGCTCCGCCAACTTGGCCAGAACCGGTTCCGGGTCGATGTCGCGCATCAGCTTGCCGATATACTGCCGCTGCCGGACCTGCGCCCCATGGGAGGGCAGCCGGCGCAAGTCGCGCAGCGCGACGAACAGGTTGTCCGGCAGGTTCAGCGCCTTGATCTCCTGGTCGGGGAGAGCCGATAACTTCACGCCCAGCTCCTGCAAGGACGCGGCCTCCCGTTTGCGGGCGCTCTTGCTCTGGCGCTGCTCTTCGGTTTCACCGGAAGTATCGGTTTCATTCTCGCTCGTCATATCGCCCATGCTACACCTGCGCCCGGTAGAATCGCCCCTCGGAATCCTCAAAGAAAGTGGTGGAGATGTCGATGGCCGTGTCCAGCAACCCTGTTCGTCTCACCCAAACTGACCTGGAATCGATCATCGAGCGCGCCCTCGAAGAAGCGCGCGTTCGCGGCGCACGCCAAGCCGAGGCGGCCGTCAGCCAGGATACGGGTCTTTCGGTCGGCGTGCGACTCGGCGAGGTCGAGACGCTGGAGCACCAACGCGACCGCAGCATGGGAATCACGGTCTATTTCGGGCAGCGCAAGGGTTCGGCCAGCACGGCGGACCTGTCGCCGGATGCGGTGCGGGAAACGGTGGCCAAGGCCTGCAGCATCGCCCGATTCACGGCCGAGGATGCCGCCGCGGGACTGGCGGATGCCGGCCTGATGGCGCGCGCCCCCTTGGACTTGGATCTTGCCCACCCTTGGAATGTCACGGCGGATCGCGCGATCGAGATCGCCAAGTCCTGCGAGGCCGCCGCACTCAAATTTGACGCGCGCATCAACAATTCCGAGGGGGCGTCGCTCAGCACCCACCAAGGGCTGCATGTGTACGGCAATACCAACGGCTTCGTCGGCGGCTATCCGACCACGTCGCATACCTTGAGCTGCGTGGTTCTGGCCGGCAGCGGAGAGGATATGCAGCGCGACTACTGGTACAGCACCGCCCGTGATTGGCACGAATTGGAACAAGCAGAGGCCATCGGCCGCGAGAGTGCGCGCCGCACGATCGCCCGCTTGGGGCCGCGCCGCCTGACCACGCGCCGCGCTCCCGTCCTGTTCGTGCCGGAGATCGCACGGGGATTGATCGGACATTTCGTCGCCGCGATACGCGGCAGCAGCCAGTACCGCCAATCCTCGTTCCTGCTGAATTCTCTGGGCCAGCAGGTGTTTCCGGCCGGATTTTCCATCGCCGAGCGGCCGCACATTCCGAAGGCCATGGGCAGTGCACCATTCGACGACGAGGGCGTCGCGACCCGCGATCGGGAGCTCATCGCCGACGGGGTTCTCACGGGCTACATCCTGTCCAGCTACTCGGCGCGCAAGCTCGGGATGCAGACGACCGGGAATGCCGGAGGCGCCCACAACCTGCTGGTCGCGCCCAACTTCGCCGGCGGCTTGGAAAAACTGTTGTCGCGGCTCGGCACCGGACTCTTGGTCACCGAGCTCATGGGACAGGGAATCAACATGGTGACCGGCGATTACTCGCGCGGCGCGGCGGGTTTCTGGGTCGAGAACGGATCCCTTCAGTATCCCGTGGCCGAGATCACGATAGCTGGAAATTTGCGCGAAATGCTCAAAGACATCGTGGCCGTGGGGGATGACATCGATGCCCGCGGGGGCACGCGGGTGGGATCGATCCTGTTGAAGGAAATGACCATCGCCGGCGATTGAGCGCGCGGATTTTCAGGTCTCGGCAATCATATCCTTGAGAGACCGGGCGCCCAGCCGCTCGCGCACGGCGGCATCCGCCTCGCCCATCACGCGGGCCGCGGCCGTTATGCGGCGAGTCTCGATGGGCAACCGGCCGATCTGCAGGCTGCGCACGGCATCCACGATGTCGGCGAGCAGGATGCCTTCGGGGTCGCGCCCGGGAACGAATTGATCGCTGATCGTCGCGACGATCAATCCGCTGCGCTGCAGGCGCGCCATCACAGGCGCGAGCGCGGCCCCCGGAACGTCGAGCTCGGCCGCGAGGGCGCCGGCGCTCCAGCAGCGCTTGCCCGCCAAGTAGTCGCGTCCGACCAGGTACATGATCGCCAGACCCGCCTGCTCGCAGTCGCCGCCGGTGAGTTCGATGGCTTCGTGACCATGCTGAAGGTACTGCGGGAATTGCACGTAGAACGCCAGTTGTGCGCCGATGAGCAGGATGAGCCAGCTCACGTACACCCAGAGAAGCGTCGTCAATACGATGGCAAAGCCGCTGTAGACCGCGACCAACTGGGAGGAATAGACAATGACGGCGGTGAACCCCTTGCCGACCAGAGCCCAAATGATGCCGGCGGTCAGGCCGCCGATGATCGCCGCGCGCAATTGCACCCGCGTGTTGGGCATGAACAAATACATGAACGTGAACACGACCGCGACGATGACGTATGGAACGATCCGGCCCAAATCGCGCAGGATCTGCGCGAGCGGCGCGACGGCGTGCAGCCACTGCGCGAATGGGCTCTGCTCCGCGGACGCCAGAAGCCCAAGCGCGACCGCGAGCAGGATGGGCCCCAGGATCATGATGCTCAGGTACTCGACGAAGCGGCGGCCGAAGTTTCGCTGGCGCTCGACCCGCCACACGAAATTGAAACTCCCTTCGACTTTTTGAATCGTGGCGATCACGGTGTAGACGAGAAACGCCAGGCCGATCGCGCCGAGCAATTCGCCGCGCATGTTGGCGACGAATTGCATGACGCTCTCGGTCAGCTGCGCAGATTCGCTGCCGAGCGGGCGGAAGAATTCATGCAGAATGAACCGCAAATCCCCGCGCGCGCCAAGACCCTTGAGTATCGCAAAGGCGAACACCATCAGCGGGACGAGCGACAGCAACGTGGTGTAGGCCAGGCTCATTGCGCGGGTGCTGATCCCGTCGGCCAGCCAGTCGCGAATCAGCGCCGCGGGGTAGCGCAGCCAACGCAAGGCGGGTCCCCATGGCGGACCCATGCCGCGCGACTTTTGAAACAATCCGTCTTCCAGACGATCCAGCCAGATGAGCATGCGCCCAAGTCTACATGGAGGCGGCTCGGGGGGAATACTTAGACGGGCTCCCGGGCCGTCAGCAGCTTGAGCGCCTCGCGATAGTTGTCGCTGGTGCGAGTCAGAACGTCCGGCGGCAGATGCGGAGCCGGCGGCTTCTTGTTCCAGTGCAGGGATTCCAAGTAGTCGCGGACGAATTGCTTGTCGAAACTCGGCGGGCTGATCCCCGGCCTGTACGAGGACACGGGCCAGAAGCGCGAAGAGTCCGGAGTCAACGCTTCATCGATGAGCAGGAGGCGTCCGGCCGCGTCGACGCCGAACTCGAATTTGGTGTCGGCGATGATGATGTTTCTCGCAAGCGCGTGCTCCGCCGCGAATCGATAGACGTCGAGCGCGAAGCGCCGAATGCTGTCGGCGTATTCGCGCCCGATCGTGTTCACCATGGCGCTGAAATCGATGTTTTCGTCGTGCTGCCCCGCCGGAGCTTTGGAGGAGGGAGTAAACAGCGGCTCCGGCAATCGGTCCGCCATTCGCAGCCCGCCGGGCAGGGCAATGCCGCAGACCGAGCCATGCAGTTTGTAGTCCTTGAACCCTGAGCCGATGAGATAGCCGCGCACCACCGCTTCTATGGGCAACGGCCGAACCTTCCGCACCACCATGGCCCGGCCGGCCAGCTGCGCGCGCTCCGCGGCGTCGGCAACGACATCCTCCACCTTGAGAGCGGCGAGATGGTTGGCGATGATGTGTTGGGTCTTGGCAAACCAGAAGAGCGAGATTTGCGTGAGCACCTCCCCTTTGAACGGGATGGGGTCGGGCAGCACGACGTCGAATGCGGACAGGCGATCGGTGGCGACGATCAGAAGATGATCGGCATCCACGTCGTAGATGTCGCGCACCTTGCCTTGGTGAATCCTTTTGAGGCCGCGCAAACGCGACTCGAAAAGCGGTGCTGATTGCGGATTCTGTTGCATCGTTGCGCGGCCTGCCGACTGCTACCATTGAGGAGTGGAAGGTCGGCGATTGTGGCGGGACAAGTCGGATAGGTCAACGCGAATGAGTTGGAAAGGCAAATTTTTCGGGGCTCTAATCGGCCTTCTGGTCACCCGCACGGTCTGGGGAGCGGTGATTGGCGCCGTCATCGGGCACATGTTCGACCAGAGCCAAGGCTTCGCGCCGCGCGCGCCGAATTCAATTTCGATCTCCGACGAGTTCTTCCGCACCACTTTCGAACTGATGGGCCATGTCGCCAAGTCCGATGGCCGGGTGAGCGAGGCGGAGATCGACGCGGCGCGCCGCCTCATGAATGAACTGCAGCTCGGACCCGGCGACGTCGCCATCGCGTGTTTTCGCGCCGGCAAAGCGGCCGCGTATGACGCCGAGCTCGCGGTCGAGCGGCTGCGTGAAGCCTGCGGCCAGCGGCACGACCTGCTGCGCGCCTTCATGGAATTGCAATTGCGTGCGGCGCTGGCCGGCAATGGCATTTCGCCGCCGGCTCGCGCCATTCTAACCCGGGTGGCCGAACGGCTCGGCATGTCCGGGCTTGAATTCGCCTATATGGAGGCCTCGGTGCGGGCGCGTGCGGCGCATGCGCCGCGCGGGAGCTACGGCGGTTCCACGGGAGCCGCGCGTCACGCCGGCGCGGCCGATTCGCTGGCGGAATGCTATGCGGAGCTGGAAGTCGACGCCGGCATCTCGGATCAGGAAGTGACCAAGGCCTATCGGCGCCAAATGAGCCGCCACCATCCTGATAAACTCGTGGCCAACGGTCTGCCGGAGTCGATGGCACAAATGGCGAAGGAAAAAACTCAGCGCATCCAGGAAGCCTACGAAGGGATACGCTCGGCGCGCGGCATGCGATGAAGGATTAACCATGGCGAGCATTGTCTCCGCATCGATTTTGTCCGCCGATTTCGCCCGCCTGGGACAGGAGGTGAATGCGGTTCTCGCCGCCGGCGCCGACTGGGTCCACTTCGACGTCATGGACAATCACTACGTCCCCAACCTCACGGTCGGGCCGGTGGTCTGCCAAGCGTTGCGCAAGGCCGGGGTCAAAGCCCCGATCGACGTGCATTTGATGGTCACCCCCGTGGATGCGCTGGTGCCGGACTTCGCGAAAGCCGGCGCGAGCTACATCAGCTTTCACCCGGAAGCGACCCACCACGTGGACCGCACGATTCAGCTCATCCGGGATTCGGGATGCAAACCGGGCCTGGTGTTCAATCCCGCCACGCCCTTGAACTGGCTGGATTATGTGATCGACAAGATCGATCTCATTCTCGTGATGTCGGTCAATCCGGGTTTCGGCGGTCAGACGTTCATCCCGGAAGCCCTCCCTAAGCTCGCCGAGGCGCGGGCGCGCATCAAGGCGGCCAAGCGCGATATACGTCTCGAAATCGACGGCGGCGTCAAAGTCGATAATGCCGCCGCGATTGCCAGGGCCGGAGCCGACACCTTCGTTTCCGGCTCCGCCATATTCGGCAGCAGCGACTACGCCGCCACGATCAAGGCCATGCGCGCGCAAATCCGGATCGGCGGGGAATCAGCCTGAGCCTGCAGGCTTAACTCCGCCTATCGGCGTCCGCCTATTCGTCGTCCTCGTCGTCGTCGTCTTCTTCTTCGTCATCGTGCGTTTCGGGGCGCTTTGCGGCAACGGCGCCGCCGCCCGCACCGGCCTTCACCGGCACGATCAGCGGCCGCGTCTTGACCTTCGGGCGGGCGTTGAACACGACGATGGTCTTGCCCGTTGCCCGCAGCAGGCCCTGTTCTTCCAGCACTTTGAGCACGCGCCCCGCCATCTCCCGCGAGCAGCCGACCAGACGCGACAGCTCCTGCCGGCTCACCTTGATTTGCATGCCCTCGGGATGCGTCATCGCATCCGGCTCGCCGCACAGATCCATGATGGCGTGCGCCACGCGACCGGTGACGTCGACGAAAGCGAGATCGCCCAATTTTCGATTGGTGCGATCAAGCCGGGTCGCCAGCTGGGTGGCCAACTCGAAGATCAAACCGGGGCTTTCGGCGGCGATTTGCCGGAAGCGCGGATAGGTCATTTCGGCGAGTTCGGACTGCTGGCGGGTACGCACCCAGGCGCTGCGGGTGGGCTGCTCGTAGAACAGGCCCATTTCCCCAAAAAACTGGCCCTTGTTGAGATAGGCCAGCACCATTTCGTTGCCATCTTCGTCTTCGATCATGACTTCGACCGAACCCGAGATGATGTAGTACAAAATGTCCGGCAAATCGCCTGCGTGGATGATCACGGTCTTGGAAGGGACTGTCCGAATCCGGCAGTAGCTCAAGAAACGATTGATCGCTGGGATATCGCTTAAGGCCTTTGCCCCTTCTTCCATGGTCTCTCCCGATTTTTGTATCGTCTGTTAAACGCCTGTGCTGGCGCACGTTTTATTACATAAGTCCCGGAATCGCAAGCACTAACGGGTTTAAGCTACAGCCAATACGACCCGTGAGTCATGAGTCGGGACGTCAAGCGCATCGCCGAGCTCACCGGAAACGGCAGCTCTTTGCCTCCCAACGCAGCCGCGTGGGCGCCATGTTGCATCTCATCGTGAGTCATTTGCTCGAGGATGGCGCGGCTGCGCTCATCGGCCGGCCCCAATCGCTCCATATGCTCGCGCAAGTGCGCCTCGACCTGCTTTTCCGTCTCGGCGACGAAGCCCAGACCGGTGCCGCGCCCCAGCGCGCCCGCCACAGCGCCGATGGCGAAGGATCCGGCATACCAGAGCGGGTTCAAAACGCTGGTCCGGCCCTGCAGTTCCCGCAAACGCTGTTCGCACCACGCGAGATGATCATTTTCCTCCGTGGCGGCCCGATGCATTGCAGCGGACACGGCCGGATCACGCGAGGTGAACGCCTGCCCGTGATATAGGGCCTGCGCCGCCACCTCGCCGGAGTGGTTGACCCGCATCAGGCGTGCCGACAAGACCCGGTCCGATTCCCCCAGCACTTCGGCCTGAAGCGGCCAAGGCGCAGCGCGCTCATGGCGGGCGGGTGTGCTTAAGACCTTGATTGCCTTATCTATTTCGCCAATGATTAAGTCAAATAAGCCAAAACGGCGAGTATCCATGACAGACACTATATTATAGGTGCAACGTGGGCGCGCGGGACTGGCGTCCCGGCCCGCCCTTCTGTACACTTTCGCGCCTTTCGTTAACGACCTGAAACAGCTGAGTATTTTCATGTACACCGTATTCTCGAAGCCTGAAGAAACCCGCGGCGACTGGTACCTGGTCGACGCGGCAGGCAAGACTCTGGGCCGACTGGCCTCGGAAATTGCGCATCGATTGAAGGGCAAGCACAAGCCGAATTATGCGCCGCATCAAGACCTGGGCGATCACATCGTGGTCATCAACGCGGGCACCGTGCGCGTCACGGGAGCCAAGCTCACGGACAAGTTCTATCACCAGCACACGGGCTATGTTGGTAATTTGAAGAGCATTTCGCTCGGCAAGTTGCTGCAAGAGCACCCGGAGCGCGCGATCGAATTCGCGGTGAAGGGAATGTTGCCGAAAGGGCCGCTGGGCCGGCGCATGTACAAGAAGCTCCATGTGTTCGGCGGCAAAGACCACCCCCATCAGGCGCAGCAACCCAAAGCGCTGGAAATCTAAGAGTTCCCAAGGACAGACACACAATGGCATCAAATACAGCCGCCAATTCCTTTTACGGCACGGGCCGGCGCAAAACGTCGAGCGCGCGGGTTTACCTGCGTCAGGGCACCGGCAAGGTGTCGATCAACGGCCGGACTCTGGATGAATTTTTCGGCCGGGAAACCGGCCGCATGATCGTGCAGCAGCCCTTCGGCGCGGTGCAGCTCGACGGAAAATTCGATGTCGACGCACACGTCGAAGGCGGCGGAATCACAGGTCAGGCAGGAGCGATTCGCCACGGCATTACTCGCGCGCTCATGGCGTACGATGAAACGCTGCGATCGAGCTTGCGCAAGGCGGGCTTCGTCACCCGCGACGCGCGTGAAGTGGAGCGCAAGAAGGTCGGCCGCCGCAAGGCGCGTCGCGGTACGCAGTTCTCCAAACGCTGATCGCGGCAACGCTATCCGCCTCCCGGTATACGGTCAATCGGATTTGGGGGATCGTCTAGCGGTAGGACAACGGTCTCTGACACCGTTTACCTAGGTTCGAATCCTAGTCCCCCAGCCAAACAGGGCCCAGCGATGGGCCCTTTTCTTACAAGAGTGCGGGTAACCATGTCGGGCGAACGCAATTCGAGTGGACGGCTTGCGCCATTGGCGCTCGCGGCGCTCGGTGTCGTGTTCGGGGACATCGGCACCAGTCCACTCTACGCCGTGTCGGCCTGTTTCACCGGCCCCGGCATCGCCGTCACGCCCGAACACGTGCTCGGCGTGCTGTCGCTGATTTTCTGGTCCCTGGTGCTGGTCATCCTGCTCAAGTACGTGTCGGTGGTTTTGAACGCCGACAACAAGGGCGAGGGCGGCGTGTTGGCGCTGACCGCGTTGGTGATCAACACCGCGCGCGCGAGTCCGCGCCGCAAAGTTTACGGACTGCTCGGGATCCTGGGTGCGTCGCTGTTCTTTGCGGACGGCGCCATCACGCCGGCGATTTCCGTGTTGAGCGCCGTGGAAGGTCTGCACGTGGCGGCGCCGGACGCGCAAATTCCGGTTCTGCCGATCACCGCCGTGGTGCTGGTTGGGCTGTTCCTGATTCAGCGGCACGGCACCGGTTCGGTGGGCAAGGTGTTCGGTCCGGTGATGCTGGGCTGGTTCGCGATTTTGGCGGTGATGGGCGTCAGTTGGATCGTGCGTGAACCGGGAGTCTTGCTCGCGCTCGATCCGTCGCGGGGCCTGCGCTTGTTGATGCAGCACCAGGTCGCCGCGCTGGCGGTGCTTGCCGGTGTCTTCTTGTGCGTCACGGGCGGCGAAGCGCTGTACGCCGACATGGGTCATTTCGGCAAGGCGCCGATTCGTCTCGGCTGGATTTGCATCGTGATGCCGGCGCTGGTCATGAATTACTTCGGCCAGGGGGCGATGCTGATCGAGAATCCAGCGGCCATCAGCAATCCTTTTTACTTGATGGCGCCCGCGTGGTCTTTGTATCCCTTGGTCATGATCGCCACGGCGGCGACCGTGATCGCATCGCAGGCGGTGATATCCGGAGTCTTCTCGGTGACCACCCAGGCCGTGAGCCTCGGGTTGCTGCCGCGCTTGCGCGTCGAGCATTCCTCGGCCGACAACGTCGGACAGATCTACGTGCCGACCATGAACTGGATACTCATGGCCGCGGCTTTGGCGTTGGTGATCGGTTTCGGCAGCTCGGCGGCCTTGGCCGGCGCGTACGGCCTGGCGGTCTCCGGGGCGATGACCATCGTGACGCCGCTGACTTTGAGCCTGATCAAATCCCGAACCGGCAGGCAAAGCCGCGCGCTCCGTACCGGCTTGTCGTTGCTGTTCGTCGTCGACATTGCCTTCCTGCTGGCGAATCTGACCAAGCTCGAAGAAGGCGGCTGGTTGCCGTTGTCATCCGGGCTGATCATCTACTGGCTGATGCAGACCTGGCAGAGCGGGCGCGCCTCGGTCATGGCGCGCATGCTGCGCGAGCAGAAGCCGGTGCGTGATTTCGTCGAGGAACTAAAGCGCGACCCACCCGTGCGGGTGACGGGTACGGCCATTTTCCTGGATGCGAAGGCATCGGGCATCCCGCGCGCCCTGCTCAACAACATCAAGTTCAACCGGGTGATGCACGAGCGGGTGGTGCTGTTGACGGTGGTGACCCGTGAGCAGCCGCGTATCGCGGCGTCGAAGCGCGTGACCGTGACGCCGGTATGCGAGGGCATCGTACGGGTGGTGGCCCAGGTCGGGTTCATGGACAAGCCGAACATCACGGAGATCTTGAGGGAAGCGGAAAATCACGGCGTGCCTTACGAGCCCGAGAACACGACTTTCTTCCTGAGCCGCGAAGAATTGCTGCCGGGACAGCGCTCGGATCTGCCGCCGCTGCGGCGCAGAGCGTTCATGCAGATGGCGCGCAGCGCGCAGGTGATCGCCGACTACTATGGTCTGCCGCCCAGCCGAGTGATCGAGATCGGCACCAGGCTGGAAATCTAGCCCTTTACCCCGGTAACCAAGGTTTTGACGCCGGCATCGCCCGCCACGATCAGCACATCCGCGGGGCGCCGGGCGAACAGACCGACGGTCACCACCCCCGCGATTTGATTCGCCGCGGTTTCAAAGGCCGCCGGTTCGTCGAGCCGCAGGTTGTGGACGTCCAGGATGACGTTGCCGTTGTCGGTGACCACACCCTCGCGCCAGACGGGCTGCCCCCCCATCTTCACGAGCTGGCGCGCGACATACGAGCGAGCCATCGGTATCACCTCGACGGGGAGAGGGAACTTGCCCAGCACCGCGACCAGCTTGCTGTCGTCGATGATGCAGACGAATCTTCCCGAGGCGGCGGCGACGACCTTCTCGCGGGTGAGCGCGGCGCCCCCGCCCTTGATCAGCGCGCCCTCGGCGGTCGCTTCGTCGGCGCCGTCGATATAGAGACTCAGGTCGCCTTCGGAATTGAGATCCAGTTCAGGAATGCGGGCGGCCTTCAACAATTCAGAGGTCTGGCGCGAACTCGATACAGCGCCCGAAAGCCTTATTTTATGGTCTTTCAGCGCTGCTATGAGCTCCGCCACCGTGGAGCCGGTGCCGACACCCAACACCATGCCCTCTTCTATGTATGCGAGCGCGGCCTGCGCGGCGCGGCGCTTCTTTTCGGTCGATGCGGGACTCATTTACCCACCCCCAAAAACAACTGTGCCCGCTTACGCGGGCACAGTTGATTACTTTCGAAGGCTTACTTTTTCTTAGCGGCCTTTTTCTTAGCTACCTTCTTCTTCGCCTTCTTTGCTTTCGCTGCCATGATAGAAACTCCGTTATCGGGTTAGTCCGGGGTCCGAGTATATACACGAATTATTAATTTACAAGCAATACGTCGCCCTTCTTGCACGACAATGTGGTAGCGATGTGAGCGACCTCACTCAAGAGTGAGAACGAAATCCCATTCCTTCTTCGCCACCGGCATCACCGACAGACGATTCCCACGGCGCAGCAAAACAAAATCCTTGAGCTGCTTCGCCGCGTGCCGGCGCAGCTCATCGAGCGTGATGACGCGCTCGAACTTGGTGATCAACTTCACGTCCACGACGAACCAGCGGGGCGCATCCGCCTTGGAATCGGCGTCGTAGTGATGATGATCCCGGTCGAAGGCGGTCTTGTCCGGGTAGCCTTCCTTGACGATGCCGACGATGCCGGCTATCCCGGGAACATCGCAACTGGAATGATAGAAAAACGCCCGATCGCCTTTTTTCATGGAGTCGCGCAGCATGTTGCGTGCCTGAAAATTGCGCACTCCGTCCCAGGCGGTGGTCTGTTTGGGGGCTTTGCCGAGCGTATCGATGCTGAAGCTATCCGGTTCGGATTTCATGAGCCAGTAATTCATGGGGTACCTTTGGGAGCCTGTCCCTGGTTGTAGTGCTGCATTCCAGATTCCGTCGCCAGCGAATCCAGGGCAACGTCCCAGGGCTCGGCGAATTGCAAATCCGTTCGCTGACAATCGAAAGCAAATCCGACCAAGCGCGGCCCCGGCCAGCTGCGGCGGCCACGGCGGAACGCCAGCGCGCGATCATAGAATCCGCCGCCCATGCCCAGTCGCCGGCCCATGCCGTCCACGCCGACCAGCGGAATGACCGCGAGGTCCATCCACCGCAGGGACACGGGACGGGCCAGTACCGAAGGGACGGCGATTCCGAATACGCCGCGGCGCGACTTGCCGTCGAGAGGGTAGAAGCGAATTCGGCCATGACGCCGGTCGACGATGACGGGTACGTAGACGGACACGCCTCGCCTGCGCGCCGCGGCGAGCAACGCCCCAGTGTCCGTCTCCCGGTCGAAGGGCAGATACAGCGCCACGCGTTTGCCGGCTCTGAACATCGGCAGCGCGGCGACCGCCTTGGCGGCCCGTGATGAGCATGTTGCGTGATCGGCGGCGCTCAACGAGCGCCGCTGCGCGCGCAGGTGTTTACGTAAGCTCGCTTTCATCGAATGGAGATGGCGCTACCCGAAAATGCCGTTTTGGACCGTTGCTCCCGACCTGAGCAACAGGTGGGGCTAACTGCGGCACTTAAGGCTTTCCGCTCGAGGCGGACTTGCACAATGGTGCCGGCAAGCAATGGCCCCTGGGGTTTAAAACTTAGGGTCGAGAGGTAACCCGATCCGCATCGAACACCCCAGGCAGCGCCAAACTTAATCGTTCGAGGAGGGCGGCGCTTCGCGCTGCTCACAGCTCGAGCTGTCGACCCTTCTCCAAGGCCGACTCTACGCGCTCGCGCAGGATACGCAAGCGTCCGCCCACCTCGGATTCGAGATTGCCGTCACGGTTGCGGAAGCGGATCAATTCGTTCGCCATGTTGAGCGCCGCGATCACCGCGATACGATCCAGGCCGACGACTTTTCCGCTGTCGCGGATCTCGCGCATTTTCATGTTGAGAAATTCGGCGGAATCCAACAGGTCCGAGCGTTCTTCGATCGGGCAGGTAATGTGGTATTCCTTCTCGAGAATCCGCACGCTGACCCGCGCTTGATTGTCGCTCATGCCTGTTCCATCGACTTCAGTCGGCCGATCATCGCTTCGACCCGCGCGCGAACTTGTTCGTTCTTCTGCAGCAGGCCGGCGCGCTCGGAGGTCAACGTTTCCTGGCGCTGGCGCAGGGCGCGGTTTTCTTCCTTGATCTGGCCGACGGTCACGAAGAGGTCTTCGAGCCTCTTCTCCAGCCGCTTCAGTTCCAATTCAATCGGGGACTTCGGGTTGGTTTCGCTCATAGGCTGCCAATATAGAGCGCGCCAAAGCGCAATGCAAAGGGCCCTGGGGGCCTTTCCTGCGGTATTATCGCCGGAATGGTGATCTCGGATATTCGATTCAAGGACTTCGAGGACGTGCTCGCCACGGCCGGCAGCCTGGCCGACGCCGCCGAGGCGCACGGCTCTTTGTGCGGCGCGCTGTGTTCCATGTCGCCCTACAAGATGCAGGACTGGATCAATGAGATCCTGCCCGACGGCGCGGCGCTCTCCGATGAGTCGGCGGCCATGATTGAATTGGTATTCACGGCGACCGCGGCCTCGTTCGGCGAGCAGGGCATGGAATTCGCGCCCCTGTTGCCGGACGACGAGTCCCCGCTCAACGGCCGAGCCAATGCGTTGGCGTTATGGTGCACGGGTTTTCTCTACGGTTTGGGGACTGGACATATTTCAGATTTGGAAGCGTTGAACGGCGACGTCGGCGAGATCGTCCGGGATTTCACCGAGATCTCGCGCGCGACCGGCGACGACGCGGAGGCGGACGAATCCAACGAGCAGGCCTATGCGGAACTGGTCGAGTTCATCCGGGTCGCGGCCCAGGTCGTGTTCGAAGAATTGCTGCCGCTACGCCGCCAGGTGTATCCGGCCCAGCAGCGGCTGCATTGACCCGCAATGGATCGCAAAGAGTTTGCGCGCCGGCGGCGCCAATTCATGCGCATGATCGGCAAGGATGCCATCGCGATCCTGCCGGCCGCACCCGTGCGCCACCGCAACGGCGACATCGAGTACGCCTATCGGCAGGACAGCCATTTCTACTACCTGAGCGGATTCCCGGAACCGGATGCGGTGGCGGTGCTCGTGCCGGGGCGTCCGCAGGCCGAATATCTGCTGTTCGTCCGGGAGCACGATAGCGTGCGCGAGTCCTGGGACGGCGCGCGGGCCGGAACCGATGGCGCCGTGGAACGCTACGGGGCGGACGATGCCTTTCCCATCGAGGACATCGATGAAATTTTGCCCGGCTTGATGGAGCGGCGCCCGCAGGTTTATTACTCCATGGGCATGCACCCGGATTTCGATTCGCATGTCCTCGGCTGGGTCAATGGATTGCGGGCGCAGTCGCGCCAGGCGGCCGGTGTGCCGCACGAGTTTGTTGCGCTGAGGCATGCGCTCGACGACATGCGGCTCTACAAGAGCCGCGCCGAGCAAGCGAGCCTGCGTCGCGCCGCGCAAATCGCCGTGGGCGCACACCGTCGAGCGATGCGCTTCGCGCGCCCGGGAAAAATGGAGTACGAGGTCATGGCCGAGGTGCTGCATGAGTTCCGCTCCCACAATGCGGATATCGCCTACTACCCCATCGTCGGCGGCGGCGCCAACGCCTGTGTCATGCATTACCGCGACAATGATCAACCGCTGTGCGAGGGCGATCTGCTGCTGCTCGACGCGGGCTGCGAGCACGAACTGTACGCCTCCGATATCACCCGCACGTTTCCCGTGGGCGGCCGGTTCACGCCGTGCCAGCGTGCGGTCTACGACGTGGTGCTGGAGGCTCAGCTGGCCGCCATCGACAAGGTGCGCAGCGGCAACCACTGGAACCATCCGCACGAAGCCGCCGTACGCGTGATTACCCAGGGCCTGGTCAAGCTGGGGCTGCTCAAGGGGAAGGTCGCCGCGCTCATCAAGACGGAAGCGTACCTGCAGTTTTTCAGTCATCGCACCGGCCATTGGCTGGGCCTCGACGTGCATGACGTGGGCGACTACAAAGTCGGTGGCGAGTGGCGCGTCTTGGAACCGGGGATGACGCTGACCGTCGAGCCGGGAATATACATTCGGCCCTCGCCGCGGGTGCCGAGCGAATTCTGGAACATCGGCATTCGCATCGAGGATGAGGTGCTGGTCACCGCCGGCGCGCCCGAGGTGCTCACGGCGGCGCTCGAGAAATCGCCGGAAGCGGTCGAAGCGCTGGTGCAAGGCGCATGATGCGCGAGCAGGCGGCGAGGCCATGCTTCGACATCGCCGTCGTGGGGGGCGGCATGGTCGGCGCCAGCCTCGCGGTCGCATTGGCGCCGCTCGGGCTCAAGGTGGCGCTCGTGGAAGCCGTGGCGCACGATTCCGCATCCCAGCCGAGCTTCGATGAACGCACCACGGCGCTGTCGAACGGCAGCCGCCGGATACTCGAGACCTTGGGCGTGTGGCGCGAGGTTTCCGCGGTGGCAACGCCGATACGCAAGATCCACGTGTCGGACCAGGGCCACTTCGGTTTTGCGCGCATCGATGCGGCCGAACAAGGCCTCACGGCGATGGGATACGTGGTGCCCAATCGCGAGCTGGGACGAGCGCTGTGGTCGCGGCTTGGCGCCGATAGCGGCGTGCATGTCAGCTGTCCCGCGGGGGTCTCGCGCATCCAAAGCGGTGAGCACGCCGTGACGCTGGAGATCGCCGGAACCGGCACGCACACGGCCATCGATGCCAAACTGATCGTGGCCGCCGACGGCGCGCAGTCGGCGGTGCGCAGCGCCTTTGGCGTCGAGGCCGAAGCGCGCGACTACGAGCAAACCGCGATCATCACCACGGTGATGCCGCAACGCTTCCACGACCATGTGGCCTACGAAAGGTTTACCGCCAGCGGACCCTTGGCGCTGCTGCCGATCGAGGGGGGCCGGTGCACCCTGGTACTGACCCTTAAGCAAGCGACCGCCGAGGCGGCCATGGGATGGTCCGATGCAGAGTTTCTCGCCGAGGTGCAGCGGCGATTCGGGTTTCGCCTCGGCCGCTTTCTCAAAGTAGGCCGCCGGGCGGCCTACCCGCTGTCGCTGACGCGCGCCGCACGCACCAGCGCCGGGCGTTGCGTCATCGTCGGCAATGCCGCGCAGGGGCTGCACCCGGTCGCCGGCATGGGTTTCAATTTGGGACTGCGCGATGTCGCCAGCCTGGCCGAACTTCTCGCCGAGCGCCGTCACAGCCACGAGTTCGATGCCGGAGCCTCGAGCCTGCTCAGCGAGTACGACGCGTGGCGCGCGGCCGATCGCGCCGGCGTCATCGCCTTCACGGACGGTCTCGTGCGGATGTTCGCCAATCCAATGCACCTGGTGCAGCGGCTACGCAATGCCGGACTTCTGGCCTTCGACCTCCTGCCGCCGGCGAAGGCCGCGCTGGCGCGCTTGAGCACCGGCGCCGGCGGCAGCACGCGAATCCCGAAGCTGGCGCGCGGCGTCGCCCTGCAATGAGCGGGACGAACGCCCGCGACTTCGATGTGGTCATCGTCGGCGCCGGTGTGGTCGGCGCAGCCATGGCGAGCCTGCTGGTGGCGCGCAAGCTGAGTGCGCCCGGACGAGTGGCGGTGATTGCAGATCGCTTTGCAGCCCAACCCAAGGCGGATGCCGACTGGGATCTGCGGGTATTCGCCCTGAGCCGCGCATCGGAGCGGCTGCTCAAAGCGTGCGGAGTGTGGGATTTGCTGCCGGCGCAGCGGATCTTCCCCTACGAGCGCATGTGCGTCTGGGATGCCGGCGGCGAACCACACGGGATGGGATCCCTGCGATTCGACTGCGCGCGGATCGGGGAGCCGAACCTGGGTTTCATCGTCGACGGCGGCGTTCTCCAATGGCAGTGCCTGCAGGGCGCGCGGACCGCAGGTGCCGTGCTGATCGACGCCGGGCTCGAAAGGCTGGCCGCCGCCGACACCCATATTTCGATTCGCTTGCGCGATGGCCGCGAGCTGCGCAGCCAATTGTTGATTGCGGCCGATGGAAGTGAGTCAACGACCCGGGAGCTCCTCGGCATCGAAACCGCGGGCCATGCCTACCATCAAGATGCGCTGGTGGCGCATGTGCGCACCGCCAAGCCGCACGGCAACACCGCGTGGCAGCGATTCCTCGAGTCCGGACCGCTCGCCTTTCTGCCGCTGCCGGACGGGCGCTCATCCATCGTTTGGAGCACCTCCATTGCCGAAGCGGCGCGCCTACGCGCGCTTGAGCCCAAGGCCTTCGGCGCCGCCCTGACGGCGGCCGCCGGCGAGTTCCTCGGGGAGTGCGAACTGTCGAGCCCGCCGGCAAGTTTTCCGCTCAAGGTGCAGTACGCGCTCGAGTACACGCGGCCGCGCGCCGTGTTGTTGGGCGATGCAGCGCACGTGGTGCACCCTCTGGCCGGGCAGGGCTTGAACCTGGGGCTGCAGGACTGCGCCGCGCTCGCCGAGGTCTTAGGTCAGGCCGGAGGAGGCGCTCATTTCGGGGAACACCGGCTGCTGCGCCGCTACGAGCGCCGGCGCCGCAGCGAGAACCTGCTTGCCGCCGCGGCCTTGGACGGGCTGGAGCAACTGTTTTCGAACCCACATCCATTGAGTGCCGCAATCCGGTCCGCGGGTTTGAGCTTTGTCGACAGTGCGCCGTTCGTCAAGCGCCGTCTGGCGCAACACGCCCTCGGGCTCGGCGCAGATTCCCCGGAGTTTTTGCGAGCCGACTAGGCGCGCAGCGCAGCTCAAAGCCGATCGAGCTTGGCCGCGCAGATGAAATCGTTCTCGGACAATCCGTCGATGGAATGCGTCGTGAAAGCGACGCGGCAGTAGTTGTATCCCAACTCCAGGTCCGGGTGATGGTCCTCGGTATTCGCGACATGCGCCAGCGCATTGACGAAGCTCATGGTGCGGTAGAAATCCTTGAATTTGAGCGAGCGCTTCAGGCTCTTGGAGTCTTCGGAAATCTGCCAGTCGGGATGCAACTGTTTGCGAAACAGCTTTGCCTGATCCAAAGTCAGGGGCGGCACGCCGCCCTCGCAGGGTAGGCATTTCCTGGCGGACAGTTCTTTCACAAAGGACTCTCCTCGCTGCTAGTTCCTCGCGTAGGTGCGCTCGATATAGCGCTCGACGAGATCTTGGAATTCTTCCGCGATTCGATCCCCTTTGAGCGTCACCGTCTTCGCACCGTCTTCGTACACCGGCGCCACGGGATTTTCGCCGGTGCCGGGCAGGCTGATGCCGATGTTCGCGTGCTTGCTCTCGCCCGGTCCGTTGACCACGCAGCCCATCACCGCGACCGACATGTCCTCCACGCCCGAATGTCGTTTGCGCCATTCCGGCATGCGGTGGCGAATATGGCTCTGGATTTTTTGCGCCAGCTCCTGGAAATACGTGCTCGTGGTGCGGCCGCAGCCGGGGCACGCGATCACCATGGGCGTAAATGCGCGCAGCCCCATGGTCTGGAGGATCTCCTGGGCCACGATGACCTCTTGGGTGCGATCGCCGTTGGGTTCCGGCGTCAAGGAGACGCGAATGGTATCGCCGATGCCCTGCTGCAAGAGCACGCTCATCGCGGCGGTGGAGGCCACGATGCCCTTGCTGCCCATGCCGGCTTCGGTCAGCCCGAGGTGCAGGGGGTAGGTACAGCGCCCCGCCAGATTGCGGTAGACGGCGATCAGGTCCTGGACGCCGCTCACCTTGGCGCTGATCACGATCATGTCGGATTTCAGCCCCAGGCTCTCCGCGCGCTTGGCGCTGTCCAATGCGGACACCACGATGGCCTCGCGCATCACATCGATGGCCGACCGCGGCGCCTCGAGCTTCGAGTTCTCATCCATCATGCGCGTGAGCAAATCCTGATCGAGGCTGCCCCAATTCACGCCGATTCGCACCGGCTTGGAATATTTACAGGCGGTTTCGATCATTTCCGCGAACTGCGGGTCGCGCTTGCTGCCGCGGCCGACATTGCCCGGATTGATCCGCAGTTTCGAGAGCGCCTGGGCGCAGTCCGGATGGGCCTTGAGCAGTTTGTGGCCGTTGAAGTGAAAATCGCCCACCAGCGGCGTGGCGATTCCCTGGGCATCCAGCTTCTCGCGGATGCGGGGCACGGCGGCGGCGGATTCATCGTTGTTCACGGTGATCCGCACCAGCTCGGAGCCGGCGCGCGCCAGCGCTTTGACCTGCGCCACGGTACCGTCGATGTCGGCGGTGTCGGTATTGGTCATGGACTGCACGACGATCGGGGCCTTGCCGCCGATGGTCACCGCACCTACTTTTACGCCTAGGGACGTTCTACGGGGGTTCATGCCCCCAATTATACCAGGGGAGGGACTTTCGCCACGCGCACGACCACGGTACCGGCGATCTTGTCGTGCCAGGCCTGCTTGCCGTGGTCAAAGGCAATCCAAAAGAACCCCAGGCCGGCCACGGCCACGGACAGGAAACAGCCGAGCGCGCGAACGATGGCCGTTTCCCAATCCATTGCGCGGCCGTCCACCCGCACGACCTGCAGGTCGAAGACCAGGCCGCCAATGGTGGTCCCCTTGAGTTTCCACATGACCGCGCCATACACCGCGAGCACGACCAAATGAACGTGAAACACCGGGTGCAGCACGCTCATGACGAAGCCCACCAGCAGCACATCGAGAAGCAGCGCCACCATGCGCACCCAGAATCCGGCATGCGGCAGGGCGGCGGTGACGGTGGCGGGACGGGCGGCCGGTGCGGGCCCGGGGGCTGCTCCCGGGGCCACGCTCGGGGCAGGGCCCGGCGTCGGGCTCGGCTCGGGGCCCGGCCCCGGGCCGGGGCCGGGCATGGGCCCGGATGCCGAGCTTGCACCTGCGGTCGCGCCGGCCGGCGCACTGCTATATGGCGCGCCGCTGGACGTGGCCGCGCTCGCGGCGGCACTTGCATTGACGCCCTCGTGCTTTGCGGCCTGCCGCTCGCGTGCAGCCAGGATCAACGTGTAAACCACCACTCCAAGCCCGAGAATGCCGAGCAGCTTGTAAACCACGATCCCGAGCACGGGAATCGTGTACAGCACCAGGACCAGCAATCCGCCGATGAGTACAGCGAACCAAGGTTGACTCATCGTGCCCGTGGGTTCGCGGAGCATCTTCCGGCCGATCCACGCCAGGATGACCGCCTTGCCGAACAGCCCGGCGCAAAACAAACCGATCACGACAAATGGCACCGCAGCGATGCCGATGACGGTTACGCACAGGAGTACGACCAGCACGGGAGTCAGCAACATGGTGATCAGGGCAGCCAGTACGCTATGGCCTGGGTGCGCTTCGAAGGTGCGTACGCACTGGGTCAGCCCTGATTGAAATAGCAGCGCCAGCACTGCATAGAGCGCCAAAAAGGAGAAGGCAATGCTCCAGGCCCAGCCCAATCCCGCCACCCAGGCGAGCGGACGCGCGTAGAGCAGGCAATGCTGCACCCAGATGCGCAATCCGCTCAGATTTCCGAAGTTGCCCGCGAACACGTTTTGCACGTGGCCGTGAACGATGGCGGCCGGATCGCGCAGCACCTGACCGCCGACGGCCACGACATCGCCGCCGATCTCGGCGTGCGGTCCCAGCTCGACGGTGCCCAGAACCGCGACCGCATCGCCGCCGACCTTCCCGTCGATGGTGGTGTTTCCCATGACCGCGACGGCAGCGTCGCCGACTTCTCCCGTGACCCGCGTGTTTCCGAGGACCGAGACCACTTCGCCGGCCTTGCCGTCACTGGTGGAGGAACCGAATATCGACACCACGGAATCGGCCTGCTGACCCTGCTGCAGATTCGAATCGCTGCCGATGCTGACCAGATCGCTGCCGCCAGACCCGTGCCTGCGGTGCCTGCGGTGTCCGCCACGATGGTCGTAGGAATTTTCGTCACTGTCCCAGTCCGGATTCTCCGGCGCAACGGCGGCGCTCGCTGCCTCAGTCGAGGGCGTTGCGTCGGGGGAGGGTGTTGCCGCCGCGGCAGGCGTTGCCGCCGCGGCAGGCGCGGCCGATGTCGCCGCCGGCTTCACCGGCTTTGCGTGGACCACCAGGGTGCCCGCGCAGAGCAGCAGCGCAATGAGCGGCAAGAAGGGTCGAAGCGTGGAGGTTTTCATTGAAATTCCCGGCCGCTCTGCGGCTGAAGGTAAAGCATTCGATAGGCGGCGGCACCCAGCCCGAACAGGGTTGCATACAGCACAACGGCTGCGCCCAACCCTAAGTCGATCCAGGTTTGCGGAATGGAATTGACCAGCGACGCTGCGACGCTGCCCGCCGCACCGGTGATCGCCGCAGCGGGCTGTAACCAGGTGCTCGCGGGTCCGGCAACCTGCAAGGACTGCAGGGCAGTGCCAGGCCAGGAACCGCCCAGCAGCGCAAGCCCCGCCAGGGCGGCGGCGGTCACGACGAAGCCCAACCGCGCGAACAGCGGCCAGTGGCTGAAGCTGCGGCGCCACCAGGGTTGCGCGGCGCGGCGCTCGAGTTCTCCCAGCACGCGCGACTCGAGCGTGGGCGGCGCGCGCCGCAGGGGCAGCGCGCGCAGCGTACGGTCCAGCAGCCGCTCCAGCTCGGTCTCGGACGGATGGTCTTTCATGGGGCAACCCCGGCGGACATCAACATGGGCAGCAGTGCGGCTCGCGCGCGACGTATATCGGTCTTCACCTTGGCGAGCGAGACGTGGAGGCGGGCGGCGATCTGCTGATAGGAAAATTCCTCGAAGTGATACAGCACCAGAACCACGCGCTGGTGTTCCGGCAAGCGGCGCAGCGCTTCGTCGACCACGGCGCAGCGCTGTTCGGAGCTCAGGTGGTCGAGCAGCGCGTCCGGAACCGGCGGGTCTACGCCCAACCCCGCCGGATCCTCCTCGGTTTCCTCGGCCTTGAGCTCGGAGAAGAAACGCCAGCGCTTGCGATAACGCGTCAGGTGATTGAGCGCCAGATTGGTGGTGACGGTCTTGAGCCAGCCGCCCGCCGTCGGGCTGGTGCGCAGCTGCGTGAAGTTCTCATAGGCCTTGAGGAAGGCCTCCTGAGCAATGTCCTGCGCTGGCGCGTCGCTGCCCGTCAGGCGGGCCGCGGTCGAGAAAACCATGTCTTGATAGGCACGCATGAAGGTCGTGAACTCGGCTGAGTGACTCGGCTCCGAAGTCATTTGCACTAGAGTATGTCCGTTTACACCCAATACACGGCAGGCGCGAAAAAGTTGCAGCGCCGGGCGGCGCCGGCCCCCCTAGGAGCCGAGGCGATGCGTGAGATGCGCCTTGACCGCCGGCCACTCGCGATCGAGGATGCTGTAGACGCAGGTGTCGCGCAGCGTGCCGTTGGGCGCGATCTGATGCTGCCGCAATATGCCGTCCATTCTTGCCCCCAATCGCTCGATGGCGGCGCGGCTCTGCTGATTGAAGAAGTGGGTGCGGAATTCAACCGCGATGCAATTCAGCGCTTCGAACGCATGGGTCAGGAGCAGCAGCTTGCACTCGGTGTTCAGGGCACTGCGCTGCACGCGCTTTCGATACCAGGTGGAGCCGATTTCCAGGCGCCGATTGAGCGCGTCGATGTGCATGAACGTGGTCATGCCCACCGCCTGGCCGGTGGATTTCTCGATGACGGCGAAGGGAATCATCGAACCCTGCCCCTGCAGCTCCAATCGCCGGTCGATCTCCGCGCGCAATCGGTCGGGCGTGGGAACATGCGTGTACCACAGGGCCCACAGCTCCCCGTCCTGCAAGGCTTGAGCGAGATCGTCGTGATGCGAGTGCGCCAGAGGCACGAGCGACACGTGTTGCCCGTGCAGGGAGACGGAATCTGCAAAACCCATGGTGCGTCCTACTGAATGGGTGAATTATGGGGGATGGCGGCCCGCAAATGCCAATGGGCATAATGCGGACATGGCTGAGCGCATCGTCTATTCGACCGGAGTCGGGAGTCTGTGCCCCAATTGCTTGAGGGCCGTGCGTGAATGCGTGTGTCCCAAGGGCGCTCCCGGCGCCGCCAAACCCGCGGCTGTGCGCGTGGGCCGGGAAGTGAAGGGACGGGCGGGCAAGGGAGTCACGACGATCACCGGTCTGCCGCTGACCCAATCCGACATCGAAGCCTTGGCCGCCAAGCTCAAGAAGCGCTGTGGATCCGGAGGCACCGTGCGCGAGGGCGTCATCGAAGTTCAGGGCGATCATCGCGACGTCATCGTCGCAGAGCTCAACAAACTGGGATGGCCGGCCAAGAAGTCGGGCGGCTAGGAGCCTGCCTGGGTATCAGGCATCCCGGATCGTGTATCATGCGGCTATCGCGATAAGAGCTGTCTGGAGAGAGTCCTTTCGAACAGGACCGCCGAAGGCGCAACCGCCCGGAAACGCTCAGGCACACGAACGGCAGACTCTCGCGATCTCTGGAGAGCGATCGCAGGTTCAATGGCGATCCACCGAAGGGGAGCAGCGCCCGTCAAAGCGCGCAATCTCTCAGGTCCAAAGGACAGAGGGGCAGGCACCGAAGGGTGCTCGTGTCTCTGTTTTTCTCGCCGCGAGGTTGCGATGGGCCTGAAGACCGTTCTGTACGACACGCACGTCAAGCAGGGTGCGAAAATCGTCGATTTCGGCGGCTGGGACATGCCGCTGCACTATGGCTCGCAGCTCGAAGAGCATCACGCGGTACGCCGCGACGCGGGCATGTTCGATGTCTCGCATATGGGGGTCATCGACCTCTGCGGCGAGCGGACCCGCGATTTCTTGAGGCACTTGTTGGCGAACGATGTCGGCCGGTTGACGTTGCCCGGCAAGGCATTGTATTCCTGCATGCTGCTGCCCAACGGCGGCGTCATCGACGATTTGATCGTCTATTTTCTGTCGGACACGCGGTTCCGCCTGGTCGTCAATGCCGGCACCCGCGACAAGGATTTGCAGTGGATTCGCCGGCATGCCGAGGGCTTCGCGGTGACGGCTGCGCTGCGCGACGATTTGGCGATGATCGCGATCCAAGGTCCGCGGGCGCGGGAAAAGACCCTGCCGCTGCTCCCTCCCGAGCACCGCAGCGCCGCGGCCGAGCTCGAGAATTTCTTCGGTGCCGCCTTCGATTCCTGGTTCATCGCGCGCACCGGCTACACCGGCGAGGACGGTTTCGAGGTGATGCTGCCGGCGGTCGACGCCGCCAGGACGTGGGATGCGCTGCGCGCCCAGGGAATCGAGCCCGCGGGTCTGGGCGCGCGAGATACGCTGCGATTGGAGGCCGGCATGAATCTGTACGGCAACGACATGGATGAGAATCATCATCCCTTGGAGTCGGGCTTGGCCTGGACCGTGGCATTCGAACCCGCCGACCGCGAGTTCGTCGGGCGCCAGGCGCTGCTGAACCTGCGCCGCACCTCCGCCGATGAACTCGTCGGCCTGTTGCTCGAAGATCGCGGGGTGCTGCGCGGCCATCAAAAGGTGGTGCCCGCCGGCGAAGTGACCAGCGGCACCTTTTCTCCCACCTTGAATCGTTCCATCGCACTGGCGCGCCTGCCGAGGACGGCCCCGCGGCGCGTGCAGGTCGAGATTCGCGGCAAGCTGCATGCCGCGAGCGTCGTCAAACCGCCGTTCGTGCGTCACGGAAAGGCGCTGATCTTAATTCCAGCCATAGGGGATATACATTGAGCAATATTCCGAGTGATTTGCGCTACACCAAGAGCCACGAGTGGCTGCGCGCCGCGCCGAACGGCGCGGTCGAGATCGGCATTTCCGACCATGCGCAGAGTGCGCTCGGCGATCTAGTGTTCGTCGAGGTTCCGGAGGTGGGCCGCGCTCTCAAGGCCGGCGAGGCCTGCGCGGTGGTCGAATCCGTCAAGGCGGCATCCGATGTCTACAGTCCGGTGAGCGGCAAAGTCACCGCCGCCAATGCCGCGCTCGCGAGCCAACCCGAACTGCTCAATCAGGACCCGTATGGCGCCGGGTGGCTGTTCCGCCTGCAGACGAACGCGCCCATCGACGGCGCCCCGCTCATGAGCGCGGCGGACTACGCGAAATACCTGGCCGACCAAGCCTCTTAAGGATCTCGCAACATGGCATTCATTCCTCATACCCCCGACGACATCTCCCGCATGCTGGAGGCGATCGGCGTGCGTTCCATTGACGACCTGTTCGAAGAGATTCCCGCGGGGTTGCGGGCAGGCGCGCTCAAGGTGCCGGAGGGCGTCGGCGAAATGGAACTCGGCCGCTTGATGAGCGAACGCGCGGCCGGGGACGGCCGGCCGCTCAATTTCATCGGCGCAGGCGCCTACGAACACCACATCCCGGCTCCCGTGTGGGCGATAGCGACGCGCGGCGAATTCTATTCCGCCTACACGCCGTATCAGGCGGAGGCGAGCCAGGGCACGTTGCAGTTGATCTATGAGTATCAATCGATGATGTGCGCGCTGACGGGAATGGAGGTCTCGAATGCCTCGCTGTACGACGGCGCGTCCGCGTTGGCGGAAGCCTGTCTCATGGCGGTGCGCACCAATCGCGCCGCGACCTCGCGGCGTATTTTAATGCCGCGGTCGGTGAATCCCACCTACGCCTGCGTGGCGCGGGCGATCGCAGGCAATCAGGACATCGCGTTCGAAGCGGTGGATTTCGATCGATCGGCGGGGCGCACGCCGCTCGAGTCCCTCAAGCCCTACGGCGGACAGGACATCACCGCCCTGGTGGTTCAGCAGCCGAATTTCTTCGGCTGCCTGGAAGAAGTCGACCAGCTGACGGACTGGGCCCACCAAAACAAGATCCTGGTGATCGCGGTGGTCAATCCCATATCGCTGGCGCTGCTCAAGCCCCCGGGCCACTGGGGCGAGCGGATCGACGTTGCCCGCGGAGCCGACATCGTGTGCGGCGAAGGGCAGCCCCTCGGCGTGCCTCTGTCGGCGGGCGGACCGTACTTCGGATTCATGGCGACGCGCATGCAGTATGTGCGGCAAATGCCGGGGCGCATCGTCGGACGCACCCTGGATGCGGACGGCCGTCCCGGGTTCAGTCTGACCCTGCAGGCGCGCGAGCAGCATATACGGCGCAGCAAGGCGACCTCGAATATCTGCACCAACCAGGGACTGATGGTCACGGCGGCGACCATTTACCTGTCGCTGCTCGGCGCCGCGGGGTTGGAGCGCGTCGCGGCGGTGAGTCTGCAGCGCACGGCCGATTTGGCCGCGAGCTTGAGCAGAGTCGCGGGAGTGCGTGCTGCTTTCACGGCGCCCCGCTTTCACGAGGCCGTGCTGCTCTTGGACCGGCCCGCGGCACCGGTTCTGGCGGCCCTGGCCCGGCGCGGAATTTTCGGCGGACTCGACCTCGCCGAGCGCTATCCCGAGCTGGGACACGCGATCCTGGTGTGCGCGACCGAAACCAAACTGGCGGCCGATATCGACTCCTATGCCGGCGCGCTGGCCGACATCATGAATCCATCGCGCGCGGCCGCTTGAGAGGCAACATGACCGATCTGCAATTGAGAGAACCCCTGATATTCGAACTGAGCCGACCGGGACGGCAGGCCAGCACCCAGTTCCCGCCGCCGGCATTCGGTTCGGCCGAGATTCCCGCGCATTTACGCCGGGCGGCGCCGCCCGCGCTGCCGGCGGTTTCCGAGCTGCAGGCGGTGCGCCATTTCACCAGGCTGTCGCAGATGAATTTTTCGATCGACACGCATTTCTATCCCCTGGGCTCCTGCACCATGAAGTACAACCCGAAGGCATGCAACGCATTCGCGATGCTGCCGGAGTTCCTCGGGCGGCATCCTCTCGGGCCCGAGCCGCAGGGGTTTCTCGCCTGCATGTACGAGCTGCAAGAGATGCTGCAGGAAATCACCGGCATGCAGGCCGTCAGCCTCACGCCCATGGCCGGCGCGCAGGGCGAGTTCGCGGGCGTGGCGATGATCCGCGCCTACCATCGTTCGCGAAATGACGGGGGCCGCAATGAAATCATCGTGCCGCAGGCGGCGCACGGGACCAATCCCGCGACCGCCGCGATGTGCGGCTGCAGCGTCAAGGAGATTCCCTGCGATGAGAACGGCGACGTCGACATCGACTCGCTGAAAGCCGCGGTGGGCCCGGCGACGGCGGGCATCATGCTGACCAACCCGTCCACGCTCGGCGTGTTCGAGCGAAAAATCACCGAGGTCGCGCGGATCGTGCATGAGGCCGGCGGACTGCTGTATTACGACGGCGCCAATCTCAACGCCATTCTCGGCAAGGTGCGGCCGGGCGACATGGGGTTCGACGTCATCCACATGAATTTGCACAAGACGTTTTCGACGCCGCACGGCGGCGGGGGTCCGGGTTCCGGAGCGGTCGGCGTGGGCGCGCGGCTGCTTCCCTTTCTGCCGATTCCAATGGTCGGCAAGGATGGCGCGCGCTTCCGCTGGTTGACGGAGCGCGACCTGCCGCATTCCATCGGCCGGCTGTCGGGCTTCATGGGCAACGCCGGCGTGAATCTGCGCGCCTATATTTATATGCGGCTGCTGGGACGCGAAGGCATGGTGCGGGTCGCGGAGTTCGCCACGCTCAATGCGAACTATTTGATGAAACGACTCGAGGCGGCAGGATTCGAGGCCGCCTATCCCTCGCGGCGCGCCAGCCACGAATTCATCATCACGCTGAAGCGCGAAAACAGGCTGTACCAGATCACGGCGATGGACGTGGCCAAGCGGCTGCTCGACTATGGTTTTCATGCCCCGACCACCTACTTCCCGTTGTTGGTGCCCGAATGCCTGCTGATCGAGCCCACGGAAACAGAGGCCAAGGAGGATCTGGACCGATTCTGTGACGCGCTGATCGCGATCCGGCGGGAAATGGAGCAAGAGCCCGAGAAACTCTCCTCGGCTCCGCATACAATGCCGGTGCGGCGGCTCGATGACGTACGCGCAGCAAAGCAACTTGATTTGGCGTGGAAACCGGCCGCTTGAATGAACGATAGAAACAAACCCACCGGATTTACGCGGCTGCTGCGCGCCTTCGGCTATTCCTTCCAGGGATTTCGCCAGGTCTGGCGGGAGGAGGCCGCGTTTCGCCAGGAGGTGGGGCTGTCGCTGCTGGTCATTCCCGGCGGGCTGTATCTCGGCCGATCGGGGGTTGAACGCGCCCTGCTGGTGAGCCCGATGCTGATGATTTTGGTGGTTGAAATACTCAACAGCGCGGTCGAGGCGGTCGTGGACCGGTCCGGCACCGAGCGCGATCCCCTGGCCGGCATGGCCAAGGACATGGGATCGGCGGCCGTCATGCTGAGTTTCGTCTTGTTAGGAACCGTATGGCTTCTGATCTTGTCCGACCACGGGCATTGAACAAATAACCCTAGGATCGGCATGTCCCGCACCGCGCTGCTTTTGTCCGTATTGGTCTTGTCCGTTGCCCGCGTCTTCGCCGCCGCCCCTTCCGCCCCCACTCCCATGCCGGCGCCCGGCATTCCGGCCTCGCCCGCCAACTGGGCGCAGACCCTGGAACGAATCGCCAGCGGCGTGGTCACCATTCAAATCGACTGCACGCGGGCCTTCGACACCGAGTGGAACACGACGGCGCAGGCGACCGGCTTCGTCATCGACGCCAAACGCGGGCTCATTTTGACGAATCGGCACGTCGTGACGCCGGGGCCCGTCACCGCGCAAGCCATCTTCCTCAATCGCGAGGAGGTGCAGCTGTATCCCGTGTACCGCGACCCCATCCACGACTTCGGCATCTATCGCTACGATCCCGCCAAACTCAAATTCATTCAACCGGCTGAATTGCCGCTGTATCCCGCGGGCGCCGTGATCGGCCGCGAAATTCGCGTGGTCGGCAACGACGCGGGCGAGCAGTTGTCGATTCTGGCCGGCACCCTGGCGCGCCTGGATCGCGAGGCACCGGAGTATGGCTACGGCAAGTACAACGATTTCAATACCTTTTACTTCCAAGCCGCCTCCAGCACTTCCGGCGGCTCGTCCGGCTCGCCGGTCATCGACATCGAGGGCCGGGTGGTGGCGCTGAATGCGGGCGGCGCGACCGGCGCGGCCTCGAGTTTCTACCTGCCGCTCACGGCGGTGGTGCGGGCATTGCAGTACATCGACTTGGGCAAGCCCGTGCCGCGCGGCACGCTGGAAACGGTGTTCAAGTACACCCCCTACGATGAGCTCAGACGCCTCGGCCTCAATTCCGACACCGAGGCGCGGATGCGCAGCGCCTACCCGAAACTGACCGGCATGCTGGTGGTCGACGACGTGCAGCCGGGATCGGGTGCCGACGGGGTGTTGGCTCCCGGCGATATTCTGGTGGCCATCGACGGCAAACCGACCCCGGAGTTCTTCGCGCTCGAGGATGTGCTCGACAGCCACGTCGGCCAGCAGATCAACGTCGAAGTTCAGCGCGGCCGCGAGACCCTGCGGCATATGCTGGATGTCCAATCCTTGCATGCGATCACCGCCGACGAGTACATCGAATTCGGCGAAGCGGTGGTGCACACGCTCTCCTATCAGCAGGCACGGCATTTCAACGTGCCCATCAAGGGCGTGTATGTCGCCAATCCCGGCTATGTATTCGGCAGCGCGGGGATTCCGCGCGCCGCCTTGATCAGCTCGTTCAACGGCAAGAAGGTGGAGAACCTCAGGGACTTCGAGAGCGCTCTCGCGGACCTCGCCGATGGCGCGAGGGCGCCGGTCCGCTACGTGACCCTGGAGGATCCGCGCGCCGCGCAGTTGAAGGTCATCCGCATGGACAGGCGCTGGTTTCCGGCGCGAAAATGCAAACGCGACGACGCCTTGGGAACCTGGCCCTGCATCGCCATCAGCCCGGGACCGGTTCCCGCCGGCGAGAAACCGGCCTCGACGCAGTTCGCCAAGTCCGGCGATCCGCGCATCGACCGTTTGGCCCCGTCGCTGGTGATGGTGAACTTCGATATGCCGTATTCAGTGTCCGGCGTCACGGAGAAGAATTACCACGGCACGGGCGTCATCGTGGACGCCGAGCGCGGTTTGGTCGCCATCGATCGGAACACCGTGCCGATCGCCATGGGGGACGTGCGAATCACTTTTGCGGGCACCGTCGAGGTGCCGGGCAAGGTCGTCTTCATCCATCCGCTGCACAATCTCGCGGTGGTTGCGTACGATCCGAAGTCGATCGGCACCACGCCGGTGCGCGCCGCCACATTGCTCACCAAGCCCCTGAGCGCGGGCGATGATGTGTGGGTCGTGGGCCAGCGCGCCGACTCGAAAATCCTGTCGCAGAGAACTCAAGTTTCCAGCGTCGACGTGGTCTCATTTCCGCTGTCGCGCACGCTGCGCTTTCGCGACAGCAATCTCGAGGCGGTGAGCCTGATCAATCCGCCCGGCGATTACGACGGCGTGCTGGCGGACGAAAAAGGCAATGTGCTCGCACTGTGGTCGAGTTTTGCGTTCGAGTCGCAGCGCGAGCTCGAACAGGTCAACCGCGGCATGCCGGCGGAGCTGGTCGCGGAAATGATCGGTGTGGTGGCCGAGGGCCGGCCGCTGTATTCTTTCGAAGCGGAATTCAACGTGCAGTCGCTGGCCGGCGCGCGCCAGCTGGGGCTGCCGGACGACTGGGTGAAGCGCTTCGAGGAGCACAACCCGCAGCGCCGCCAGGTGCTCGGCATCGACCGGTTGGTGGCCGGTTCGCCCGCCGCCACGCTGCTCGAGCCGGGCGATTTGCTGCTCGCCATCGACGGCAAAGTCGTGAATCGTTTCCGCGAGGTCGAGCGCGCCGTGCAGAATCCCACGGTCAAGGTGACGGTCTGGCGCGATGGCGCCGAGAAGACCCTGCAGATGAATACAGTGGCGCTGAGCGGACGCGATCTCGATCGGGTGCTGATCTGGGCCGGCGCCACGCTTCAAGCCCCGCATCGCGCCATGGCCGCGCAACGCGGCATCGCTCCGTACGGTGTTTTCGTGTCCTTCTTCTTCTACGGCTCACCGGCGACGCATTACGGCCTGTATGCGGGCCGGCGCATCACCGAAGTGGACGGTCAGCCGACGGCCGACCTCGATGCCTTCATCAAAGCCGTCAGCGGAAAACGGGATCGCGCCTCATTGCGCCTGAAGACCGTGAGCTGGAACGGTCAAACCGATGTGATCACCCTGAAGCTCGACAAGCATTACTGGCCGGCCTATGAGCTGGACAGGCAAATCGACGGCAGCTGGACCCGCTCGGCTCTCGATCCGCCCGAGGTCACGGCGGCGATAGCGCCTTGAGAACGTGAGCGCGCGGGCGGCCGCCGAGTTCATCGTTGACCCCCGGAGTCGACCGCGGCGCGAGATATTTCGCCTCGAATATCTCGCGTGGAACCGGCTTGCTGAACAAATGGCCTTGAATTTCGTCACAGTCGAGCAAACGCAGCAGCCGATATTGCTCCTCCGTTTCCACTCCCTCCGCCACCACGTTCAGCTTCAATGAGTGGGCCAGATTGATGATCGTCGACACCAAGGCCAATCCTTCCGGTCCCACGGCCATGTCGATCACGAAGGATCGGTCGATTTTCAAGGTGTTCACGGGCAGTCTGGCAAGGTAGCTGAGCGAGGAGAAGCCCGTGCCGAAATCGTCCACCGCGATGGTCACGCCGAGCGCGCGGATCACCCGCAGGCTCGCGATGCTGAACCTGACATCCTCCATGATGAGGCTTTCGGTTATTTCGAGCTCCAATCCCGCCGCCGCCCGCGCATCGGTCCCGATTGCCTGCGTGAGTTCGGCCACGAACCCCCGATTGCGAAGCTGCAGCGGCGATACGTTGACCGCGACGCGCACCGCGCGCAGGCCGCCGCGGCGCCATCGTCCATAATCCGCGATTGCTTCGTTGAGTGCCCAGCGCCCGACGTCGTAAATCAGTCCGGTTTCCTCCAGCACCGGAATGAATCGACGCGGCGGCACCAGGCCGGTTCGCGGGTCATTCCACCGCAGCAGCGCTTCGGCGCCCGTGAGTTCGCCGCTCGCGAGGCTCACCTTGGGCTGGTAGTGCAACACGAACTCGTTTCGTTCAAGTGCCAGACGCAATTGATTTTCCAAGGTGAGCCGGTGTACCACCGATGCCGTCATTTTCTGCGCGTAGCACAGGTAGCGTGCGCCGCTCGCTTTGGCGCTCTTGAGCGCGGATTCGGCGTTCTTGAACAAGGTGTCTGCGTCCGCGCCGTCATCCGGGAATATGGCCACTCCGACCTTGGCGAAGATGCGGAACGCCGCGTCATTGAGGCGAAACGGGTGACCCAAGAATGCATGCATGGTTTTTTCGAGCAGCCGCGCGACGTCGGCAACTTGGCGGATGTCAGGCAAGACGACGGCAAAATGGTTCGCGCCCACGCGCGCCAGGAGATTCACGTCCCCGACTTTGAGCGTGAGCCATTCCGCAACCTGCTTCAAGAGCGCATCGCCGGCGGCCCGGCCAAGGCTGTCGTTGATGTTCTTGAACCGCTCCAAATCGATGAGATACAAGGCCAGCTTGCGCCGGCCGCTGTGCGCGCCGCGGATGTACTGCGCCGTGCGTTCGAGGAACAGACTTCTATTCGCAAGCCCCGTGAGCACATCGTAGTAGGCGATGTAGTCCAGCCTCTCCTGCTTGTCGATGTGATCGATCGTGAACGCGATGTCGCCCGTCAGTTCGGTCAACAGCTTCATCTCTCCCGCATGGAAGAAATCGCTTTCCTTGGCGTACAGTGCAACCACGCCGACCACGGCGTCGGCGATCAACAGGGGAAACACCGCCATCGAACGGATGCCACTTTCCAAAAGTCTCTCGCGGAACAAGACGCCGGCGTTGGTTTCGATGTCGTTGGCGACCACGGCTCGCATCTCGCGAACGGCCCGCGCCGTCATGCTATTTCCGAGAGGCGTGCCCTCTTGCAATGAAAACCGGTCTCTGATGAAGGCCAGGGACTCGTCGTCCACGCCGACGGAGGCGACGGGTACGATTTTCATCAGGACCCGGTCGATCATGCCGATCCAGATCATGGGCAAGCCGCCCTCGTCGGTCGCGATCCGGCAGGCTTGCCTGAACAGGTCGTCGCGGCTGCGTACGCGCACGATGAGCGTGCTGATTCCGCTCAACATGGCGTGAACGCGGTTGAGGTGTGCGATTCGAGTTTCGGCCTCCTTGCGCTCGGTGACATCGCGCACCAGGCTGACGATCGTCCAGCGTCCGCCGGTTTGCTGCGCGTGACGCCGCAACTCGACCCATGCCGTCGAACCGTCTTCGCGGCGGCGCTGTAGTTCCAGGGGCTTCGCGTCCACGCCGCCGGCAATCAACGCGTCATAGATGCGCTCCAGTTCCTGCTGCGGGGTGGCGAGGACCTGCGCGGGCGTCATTGCCAGCAGGCCGGCGCGCGTTTGCGCCTGCGCGCGGCAGGCGGCCTCATTGACGTGGAGGAAGCGCATGCTCGAGCGATCGACCAGGTAGATGGCGTCGGCGGTCGCGTCCATCGCCGCGGCGAATCGCTGCAACGACTCCTCACCGCGCTTCTGTTCCGTGATGTCGATGTGCATGACGATGGCGCCGCTGCGAAGGTTTTCAGCCAGGGGCGTGACGGTGAGCAGAAACCAGCGGCCGTCGGTGCTCGGATCGCAGGTATATTCCATCGAAAAGCGCTGCGTCTCGCCGGCGAGCACGGAACGAATGCCGGCGGCGACGCGGTGACCATCGGCCGAGCAGCCGCCCGGTGCGCTGTCGCAAGCCTCGAGGTAATCGACTCCGATGCCATAGGCGGGGCCCCGGAGCACGGCGCCGTCCGCCAATCGTTGCCACGTATCGTTCACTGAAACGATGAACCCCCGCGTGTCGAGCAGTGCGATATGCGCGGGCAGAGCGTTGAGGATGGCCGCCTGCTTGGCGGCCTCGGCGGCGCGCAATTGGTCCTGGGCACGCTGCAATAGATACGATCGGCCCTGGCGGTCGTACACCGAATCCACCTCGCCGGCTGTCAGCACTTCCAGGCGCGAATCCGCCTCGCGCAGCGCCTTGATCACCACGGAAATTTCGTCGTCGGCGTCGGGAGGGGGGGCGGCGGAGTTCATGCGGCGCCCGCTTCAAGGCCCAGAGTCTCCAGCACGCGCTCGGTTTGGGCGAGAGTGCCCACGATTCTCTTCACGGGGCCGGGCGCGAGCTTGAGCAGGGTCGGCGTCATTCGAATCCCCTCGGCCAGCGCGCGCTGCGGCTCCCGAAACACGTCCACGACCTCGATATCATGCCGGCCTGCGAGATGTGCCCGACAAATGGCGTGCAAATTGACCATGGCTTGGGAGGAGTTGACCGTGCCCGCCGCAACGAAGAGCCGGAACTTGAATTTGATCCGCGCGCTCATGACCGGCTCATTTGCGCCGCGGGGCCGCCGCGTCGGCGCCGCGCAATTCGCGCATGCGCACGCGGCCGCGCAAGATCTCCGCCTTGCGGCTGGCCGTGGTGCGGGCCAACAGGGTTTTTTCCACCTGCTTGGCGATGAGTTCGGTCTGCACCGCCTTCAGGCGCACCTCGAGCTCGGCCTGCTGGGCGTCGAGGGTGACGCGTTTGAGCTTCCCGGCGACCTCGGCAACTTCATGCGCGACCCGTTCGGCGCCTTCCTTTTCCCAGCGCATCGTGCCCATCAACACCTCGCCGCCGGCGGTGAAGATGTCCGCCAGAGTCACCCCCGCATCGCTCAAGATCAGCTCGCGCACCTGATTCGAATGCGCGGTGCCGCGCGACTTGATGATGGACATGCCGCGGTTGCGTTCCCCGGCCTGCACCAGGTAATTGAGATGGATCCAGGTGTCCGCCAGGGAGGAAATATGCAGCGATGCGTCGCCCTCGGCCTGCCCGGAAATCTCATTGAGGAGGCTGGTGCAGACCAAGGTGATGCGGTCGACCTTCGACCAATCGATCAGGCGTTCGGCGACGCCGTACGCCGTCAATTCGTTGCCGGATTTGGACAGGGCGGACACGGGATCTATCACCAGACAGCGGGCCTTGTGAGCCTGCGCAAGCGCTTTGATGCGCACCAGACACATCTCCGCGCTGCCGCTGATGTTTCGGGCCGACATGATGCGCAGCAGCCCGCTCTTCAGGTGCCGGTCAAGCTCGATTCCCACCGAGGCCAAGTTGCGGACCACTTCGGTGCCATCCGAATCGAAACTGACGAACAAGGTGCGCTCGCCACGGCGGCAGGCAGCCTCCGCGAACGCTCCGCTCAGAGTGGTCTTGGCCGTACCGGGGAAGCCAGTGATCAGCACACAGGCGGCCCGGTAGTAGCCGCCCCCCAGCATGGTGTCCAGCCGCTTCACGCCGCTGGTCACGCGTTCGCGTGTGACATCGGCGTCGATCCCGCCGAGCAGGCGCACGATGGCGACATCGAGACCGCCGCTGCCGATCACGAACGGCGATTCATTCTCGTCAAAGCTGGAACCGCGATATTTCTGCACCCGCAGATTGCGTTGCGACACGCCCAATACCACGCTGTGATTCAGGATCACCGAGCAGTCCACCATGAACTGCATGAAGCCGTAGGGCTGCTGAGTGATGGAATTCGGCTCCTCCACCCCAGCCTTCAAGGTAATGACGCAGGTCAGTTCGTGCGCCAACAGCCACTCATGCAGCCGGTAGATCTCCCGTCTTCTCGCGGCAAGATCGGGAAGCAGCGCCAACACGATGTCCAAGGCATCGAACACGATGCGCCGCGCCTTCATCTCCCGCGCTTGCACGCCGAGGCCCGCCAGCATTCCGCACAGGTCGAAGTCTCCCGATTGCACCAGATCAGGCGTCGGCTGCGCGTCGACGAAAAGCAGCTTGCTGCGCTGCAATTGCGCGAGTTGCCAGTCGAAGCTGGCGGCATTGGCCGCAACGCGCTTGGAGGTTTCCTCAAAGGCGACGAATATTCCCGGCTCCCTGAAGTGGCGCGCGCCATTGACCAGGAATTGCAGCGAGAAGATGGTCTTGCCGGATCCCGGGCCGCCTATCAGCAGCGTCGTGCGTCCGCGCGGCAGCCCCCCGCCGCTGATTTCATCGAAACCAGTGATCCCGGTCGGCGCCTTTCGCGACCCCGTCGCAAGGGCAGAGCGGTCGAGTTTCATGGGTTTCCTTTCCCAGACGGTTTCCCTAACCCCGTAAGCTTGCGCGCCGGTTGCCGCCGCTGTCTGTTCGGTAGGCCACAGGAGCAGCGCTGCCTACAGTCCCTCTGCGGGGCTAGCCGGCTCCAGGTAGGGTTCCCAGGCATCCACGGAGACCGCCAGCCGCTGCGGCGGCGCGGCGGCACCCCAGAGTTCCTTCCCGTCGAATGCCACCGTGTAGAGCCACTGCGGCTGTTCGCCAAGCCCACGGGCATTCGTGTCGGCAAACACGTGGGCGCCGTGTATGCGCTCGATGACGCCGCGCTTGCCGTGCGCGTAGGCGGGCAGTCGGGTGTGATGCGGCGGCGCGGCGCAGCAGGTGCGCACCCAACTTCCAAGCGCGAAGCGTGCGGGGCCGCGCGGCGGCCGAACCGTGGGCGAGCCGCGGGCCAGCACCGCGGCGACCTCCTCGGCGTGCAACACGCGCGGGATGGGTACGGCGGCGTGCAATCGCCGGCCCTGTGCGATCTCATCGGCGTGCACGGCGCCACTCTGCAACAACAGCTTTTCCAATCCCGCGAGCCAAAGCTCGTAGTAACTCAAGTCGCGATAAGCGGGCAGCGTCTCGCGCGCGGCGCGGCTCATGTCGATATTCCAAAGTCCGCTTGCGCCCATGGCCAGCGTGATGGCCAGAACGCGCGGCTCCCATGGCGCATGAAACAATTCGTCCGCGCGCTCGCGGTGCACGGCGCCGCAGCCGTCTTGACCGCCGAGGTCGGCGTTCGACTGATAGTTCATGGTGCAACACCCGGCGCCGGAGCAGACCCTGGCTCGAGGGGCAGGCCGGTGCCGATCATGGAGTCGCGGGTCACGAGGGCCGCGAGTTCGCGTTCATCGAGGTGCTGCGATCCGGCAGGACGGCGCGGCACGACGAGGTAGCGCACCTCGGCCGTCGAGTCCCACACCCGGATGCGCGTCGCCGCGGGCAGCCGCAGGCCAAATTCTTCCAGCACGCCGCGCGGATCCTTGACCGCGCGTGCGCGATACGCCGCGCTCTTGTACCACGTGGGCGGCAGGCCCAGGACGGGCCAGGGATAGCAGCTGCACAGAGTGCACACCACCATATTGTGCTGATCTTCGGTGTTTTCGACCGCCACCAGGTGTTCGCCCTGCCTTCCGGAGAATCCCATGGAGGCGATTGCCGCCGTGGCGTCCTCGAACAGCCGGCGGCGAAATCCGGCGTCGCACCAGGCGCGCGCCACGACCTGCGCACCGTTGCGCGGACCGATCTTGGTTTGATAGGTGTCGATCAGGACATCGAGCGCGGCGGGATCGATATAGCCCTTCTCGGCCAGTACGGTTTGCAGGGCACGGACGCGCAGCTCCAGCGGGTTCACGGCGCTGCGCTCGTGCTCGTGCTCGTGGCTGTGCTCGTGCTCAGGCTCGGTCATCCGCCAATGCTAAGGCAGGATGTGGCTGCGCGCCATGGTTGGGCCCAAGGCGCACGCAACGCGAAACTTGGTCTACTATTCGCGGCAAACGGAGGTGATCGCCATGTCCGAGAGGAAGCCCGCAATCGACGACGCGTCGCGCCGCGATCTTGAGCAGATTATGGCGATCTACAACGAAGTCATCCGCAATTCCACCGCCGTCTATTCGGAGGAGGAGTTCACGCCCGCCCGCGGCGAATCTTGGTTCGACGCCAAGAGTGAACGCGGCTTTCCCCTGGTCGTGGCCCGCGACACCACGGGAATCACCGGGTTTGCCACTTTCGGCGAGTTTCGCGCATGGCCCTGCTATCGGCACAGCGTGGAGCACAGCGTGCACGTGCGATCGGACCGCCGCGGCAGGGGAATCGGGCGGGCTTTGGTGGTGGAGCTCTTGGCGCGCGCAGCCGCCGGCTCCAAGCATGTGATGATCGCCGGCATCGACGCGGACAATGCAGTGTCGATCGGTTTACATCAGAGCCTGGGATTCACCAGCGTCGGCCATTTTCATGAAGTGGGATTCAAGTTCGGCCGCTGGCTCGACCTGGTGTTCATGCAATGTATCCTTTCGCCGACAGCAGCGCAGTCTTGATATCATGGCTCGGTGGTAAGAGCTACTCAAACCGAGATCGAAGAAGCCGTCGAAGCCCTGCGCGCCGGCGATCTGGTGGTGTTTCCGACGGAGACCGTCTACGGACTCGGAGCGAATGCCTCCAATCCGGCCGCCGTGCGCAGGATATTCGAGGTCAAAGGGCGTCCGCCCGATCATCCGGTGATCGTGCACCTGGACGACCCCAAGTATTTGCGTCGCTGGGTGTCCTCGGTGCCGCAGGTCGCGGAACAATTGGCCGCCAAATTCTGGCCGGGCCCCCTGACCTTGATCCTGCCCAAGGCGGACAACGTCAACGACATCGTCACGGGCGGCCAGGACAGCATCGGCATCCGCATTCCCTCGCATCCCATGGCGCAGCAGCTGTTGAACGCTTTCGGCGGCGGCATCGCGGCGCCGTCCGCCAATCGATACGGGCGCCTGAGTCCGACCAAACCCGAACATGTGCGCGACGAACTCGGTGACGCCGTCGGCGTCATTCTGGACGGCGGGGATTCACCGATCGGGCTGGAATCGACCATCGTTTCGTGCCTCAACAATGAGGCGCGCCTACTGCGGCCCGGCTTCATCACCCGCTCGCAGCTCGAGCAGGTGGTTGGCACGCTGGCGGTCGGCGGAGCCGCTCCCCGGGCGCCGGGAGATCGCGCGCTGCACTACGCGCCCTCCACCCCCCTCGAGATCGTCGAGTCGGACGATTTGGAGGTGCGGGCCGGCGAGATCACGGTGCGCGAAGAGAAGGTCGCGGTGCTCGCGATGCGGCCGCCGCTGCAGACCCAGCGCCACATGACTTGGATCAATGCAGGCAAGCGGCCGGACATCTACGCGCATAATCTTTATAACCATCTGCGCACGCTGGATCGCGCCGGCTGCCTGAAGATCTTCGTTCAGAGCCTGCCTCAGGATGAGCGCTGGGCGGCCATTCTCGACCGGCTGCAGCGCGCCAGCGGCCTGGGCGACGACTCCCTAGAGCTCAGTGTGAGCTAAAGCCGCAATGTGCTGAAAGCGAGTACCACCGCCGCCTACGCTCAGGAGCTGGACCCCGCGGCGGATCCATTTTCACGCGAATCGATCCAGCACCTGGTGGCACGCTATGGCTCGCCGCTCCTCGTCATCGATGCCGAGCGCGTGCGCCGGCAATATCGGCGGCTCGCGGCCGCGCTGCCCGGCGTGGATCTTCACTACGCCCTCAAACCCCTGCCGCAGGCGTCGGTCATCGATACGCTGCATGCGGAAGGCGCTTGCTTCGATTTGGCGACCAATGGCGAAGTGGAATTGATGCGCAGCTTGAAGGTGGCGCCCGAGCGCTGCATCCACACGCATCCGATCAAGCGCGACAGCGATATCCGCACGGCGTTGGCCTATGGCGTGAACCGTTTCGTCATCGACAACCCGGACGAGCTGCGCAAGTTCGTTAAGTTTCGCAATCGGAGCTCGCTGCTGATTCGGGTGTCGTTCAGCAGCCCCGAGGCCAGGGTCGATCTGTCGCGCAAGTTCGGCTGCGAGCCCGAGGCGGTCGCCGAATTGCTGCGATTGGCGGCTGAATTGCGCATCAAAATCGACGGCTTGTCGTTTCACGCAGGATCGCAGGCGGCCGGCCCGGCCATGCACGTCGAGGCCATCGCCCGATGCGGCGAGCTGCTGCGGGCGGCCGAACAAATGGGACATGCTCCCGGCATCCTGGACATCGGCGGGGGCTTTCCGGTGGATTATCGCGAGCGCTGCATGCCCATCGAAGAATTCTGCGCACCGGTTCGCATTGCCTTGAAGGAACTCGCGGCTACCATGCACATCATCGCGGAGCCCGGCCGCTATATCGCCGCGCCGGCGGCCGTGGCGGTGAGTTCGGTCATGGGCCGTGCGCTGCGTGGCGGGCGCTGGTGGTACTACCTGGATGACGGTCTGTACGGCAGCTACAGCGGTCAGGTATACGATCATGCGGTCTACCCGGTGGAGGCGCTCGGCGCGGCCGGCCCGACGTACCCATCGGTGCTGGCGGGCCCGACCTGCGACAGCATCGACGTCATCTGCGAACAGGTGGAATTACCCAAGCTCGACGTGGGGGACATCGTCATCGGTCGAACAATGGGAGCCTACACATGGGCCTCGGCATCGGAATTCAACTTCTTCCCGCGCGCCACGGTGTTGGCGCTCGATGGCGGGCGGCTGCTCGCCGACAGGAGCCGTCGATGAGCTGGAGCCGGCGATGACCTGGAGCCGGCGGCGTTTGCTGACAGCGGGCGGGCTGCTTGCCGGCCTGTCGGCGGCCGGCGTGCCGATGGGCCGCGCGCGGGCCCAAGAAGCGCCGGTGAGCCCGGCCGTCGCGGCGGACGGCGCCCCGGCGCAGAGACGCATTGCGCTGACGAACCTGCATACGGACGAGCGGCTGGAGATCGAATACTTCCGTGAGGGGATGTACATCCCGGCAGCGCTGTCGGCGATCGAAGTGCTGTTGCGGGATTTTCGCACCGGCGAGCGGCATGCCATCGATCCCACGCTCATGGATTACCTGCTCCAAGTCGCGCACGCCGCGGGCGTCGATCCCAAGTTCAGCGTGATCTCGGGCTACCGCTCGCCGCAGACCAATGCGCGCCTGCGTGAGCAGAGCGCGGGTGTCGCCCAACACAGTCTGCACATGGACGGCCGGGCCATCGATGTGCGTGTGGCGGGCCTCGACTGTGCGAGTCTCGCGACGCACGCGCTGGATTTGACGCTCGGCGGTGTGGGCTATTACCGGGCGTCGGACTTCGTGCACTTGGATACGGGCGCGTTTCGGACGTGGCGGGGATAGCGCCGCCGCAGCGAGCCGTGACTCAGCCGCGGCTAACCGCGGGCGCGCCGCGCCTCCAGCGCCTTTTGCAGCCGTTCATCGTGCCGGTAGATATCGTCGAAAAATAGGACATTGCCCTTCTCGGTGGCGATTGCGGTGCCGTAGACGATGAACACCCGGATGCGGTTCTTGAGGGTTACGGTGAGAGGCTTATCGCCGTTCATCGCGGCGAGTATCTTGTCGCGCGTCCACTCCGGCGAATCGCGCAGCACATATTGCGCCAACCCGATGGGGTCGCTGACGCGTACGCAGCCATGGCTGAAATCGCGGCGCGTTTCCGCGAACAGGGATTGCGCCGGCGTCGAATGCAGGTACACGTTGTAGGGATTGGGCATCATGAATTTCACCAGCCCCAGCGAATTACTGGGGCCGGGGCGCTGGCGAAGGCGCAGCGTTCCCTTGGCGACCAGCTCGACGTTCTCGGCGGTATTCGGCATGACGACGGCCGAGTCGCCGCCGCCGCTGACGATTTCCATCTGATGCCGCTCGATGACGGCGGGGTTGGCGCGCGCCGAGGGCACGATTTCCTTGAGCGCGATGCTGTACGGCACTTCCCAATAGGGGCGAAAAATCAGATAGCTCATGTCGGCCGCGAACACCGGTGTTTGCGTGGTGTCGAATGACTTGCCGACGATCACCTCCATCTGGCGTATTTGCGCTTCGGAATCGGTGGTCGACTCGAAGGCAAACAGGCGAAATTGCGGAATATTGACGATGATGGGCGCGGTCACGAGTTCCGAGGGCAGCCAGCGCCAGCGTTCCATGGTGAGCTCGATCTGCCGCACGCGCTGATTGAGGGGCCGGGTGAGCTGGGTGAATGTGGCGGCGCCCAGCACGCCGTCGGGCTTCTCGCCGTGCCGGCTCTGAAAATGTTTCAAGGCCTCGACGATTGCCGGCGAGAGATTTTGCGGCGGCGGCGCGTCCGCTGCGGGCGGGGCGACACCGGCCGCCGCGGGATCGCCCGCTCCGGCATCACCCAGGGCGAGCAGCAGGCGCTGCAGCTGCGGCGCGCCCGAATAGTCGTCCCCGGGTTTGAGCGACTTCGCAGGCAATGCCGGCAGGGCGTTGAGCCCGTCCTGACCCGCGAGTTCCCGATACCGCGACAATTGCTTCTTCAGCAGGGCGTAGTGACTGAACTGCGGTTCCAGCGCATCGACCGCGACGGTCACGTTGACCGCGGTGGAGAGGCGCGCGAGCGTGGTGGGGATGTCCAGATTGATGCGCCCCACGCTGAGGTCGTGGCCCATGGCGGAGGGATCGATTCGCCCGCCATGCAAATCCGACAGAAATCGCATCCCGGCCAGCGACAAGCCGGCGTCGAATAGCGCCCATTGCTCGATGCCCGCATGCGGGACATCGAGCAAATCGCTCACCAAGTACATCAATCGATTGCCCGGATAGTCCTCGGGATCCAGGCCGCGCTCGCCGGCGAGGCGCAGTTCCTGCAGCAGAGCGATCGCCGCCGGCGTGGGCTTTTCACCATCGCTCCACAGCAGCCGATAGCCGTTGGTGGCGTAGAGTTTGCCGATCTGAACGCGATCGCTCGCGGCCGTCGACCAATCGACATACGCGGGGTTGCCTTCCTCGATGATCTGCTTCAGCGCGTCCTCGGCCGGCGCCTGGGCGGACGCCGCGGGCGAGAAGGCCCACATGATGACGGCCACGCAGGCGGCGCCGAACTTCGCACCGGCCTTAGGACTCGCGGCGGGTCGCAACATTGAGGTACTCCGATGGGGCATTTGCTAGCATCCACCATAGATGCCACGAAACGTATTGACAATGGTTGCGCTCGCGGGCGCTCTCGCCGCCTGTTCCGCGAAAACTCCCGGCGAATCCCCGGCGGGTGCCGGTGTTCCGGCGGGCGCCGCCGCAACGACCGCGCCGAGCGTGGGCGAGCGAATTTACAACGGCAATTGCATTTCCTGTCATCAACCGACGGGACTGGGAATACCGGGGGTTTATCCGAGCCTGGCGGGTTCCCCCGTGGTGCTCGGAGACCCGGCGGAATTGGCGCGATGGGTGATCAAGGGGCAGAGACCCGCGTCGATGCCCGTGGGCCGATATCCCACGCAGATGCTGCAATTCGGTTGGCTGAAACCGGCGGACGCCGCCGCATTGTTCAGTTATTTGCGCTCGAATTTCGGCAATTCCGCGGCACCGGTCGATGCCGCCGCGGTGGCGCAAGCCCTCGGGCAATGACGCGGCCGACTGCCATACACGAGATGGTCGATCGCTGCCGCCGCGCCGATTATCCGGCGGCGGTCGCGAGACTGCGCTCGGGCTGGGCGATCATGGGCGAGCACCAGGTGCTCACGGGCTATTGCCTGCTGCTGCCGGATCCCGTGGTGCCGCACTTGAACGCACTGCCGGAGGATTTGCGCGGTCAATTCTTGTCGGATATGGCCCTGGTTGGGGACGCCTTGCTCGCCGTCACCGCGGCGCTACGCATCAATTACGCCATCTTCGGTAATGTCGAGCCGGCGCTGCACGCGCATATTTTCCCGCGCCAGGCCGCGGAGCCCGAGGCCACGCGCAGCGCGCAGCCGTGGGCGCTCGACTGGGCTGCGGCTCCGCGCTACTCAGAGACAGCGCATGGGGAACTCAAGCGACGCCTGGCCGCCGCTCTGGGAGCCGGGCTTGATGCGCGCCGCTCGGGAGGCCGCTGACGGCTCACTAGGGCTCCTCGAGCCGCGTCATGGCAAAGCGCAGCACCCGGCCGTCCCGGATCGCAACGCCTTCGGCGCGCAGGCGCCGGGCCTGTTCCCGGTGCTGCCGCGACGATTTTGGAAACACGATGCGGCCGCCGGCACCGACCACGCGATGCCAGGGCAGATTCAAGGAATCCGGCGCCACTTTGAGCGCAAATCCTGCCTGACGGGCTCGGCCGGGAAATCCGGCAATTCGTGCAACGGCCCCATACGTGGACACCCGCCCGCGCGGAATGGCGCAAACCGCGTCCCAGATCGCCTGAAGCGCGGGATTGTCCTCCGGTGCCGAAGCCATCACACAGTAATTCTAGGCGGACGCACGGGCAGCCTAAGATGAAACGTGGCACCGCGCCCTGAATTGCGCTCGGCCCATAACTTTCCTCCGTGGGCATTGATGATCGTGCGACAGACGGATAGCCCTAAGCCCAGGCCATTTACCTTGCTGGTGAAAAACGGTTCAAATACCTTTTCCAGTTTCTCCTCGGCAATGCCGGGACCGGCATCGCAAATGGAGATCAACACGAAATCATTGCCGTCCAGTCCGGTGCGGATCGTTACCACTCGAGCCTCGCCCGGCATGTCGGCCATCGCGTCGCAAGCGTTCGAGACCAGGTTAATCAACACTTGCTGGAGTTCCACTTGATCGCCCTGCAGAACCGGCAAATTTGATGCGAGTTCAGCGTGAACGGTGACGCCTCGCTCGATAAGTCCAGTGCGCAGCAGCTTGAGCATCTCTTCGACGGTTTCGTTCACGCTGAGCGGCTGGAGTTGCACTTCGCCTCGCTTAAATAGCTGACGTAGGCGACGGATGACCTCTACCGCTCGTTGATCATCAGCCACGATGTCCCTGAGGATCTCGCGCACCTCCTCTAGATCTGGTTCGGGCTGCGCGAGAAGCAGTTGCGCCGCATGTGCGTTGCTGAGGCTGGCTGAGAGCGGCTGGCTGATTTCGTGGGCAATGGACCCAGACAATTCACCGAGGGTACCTAGGCGAGAAAGTTGGGTCAGTTGGGTACGCTGTCGCGCGATTTCAAGTTCCGCCTGCGCGTTCTTTTCTTGTTCCTTGACGATCAACCATGCCCTCGCCCCGAGCGTTGACAACACCACGCCGACAATGAAAAGAATGCCAACTGCCACCGCCAGCCTATTTCGGAAAGTCGTCAGATCAGCCAAAACGTCCTCTTCACTCGAGGCCACGCCAATCGACCAAAAGGTGTTCCCTAAGCGAACAGGGACATACACCGCGTATTCCCTCATCGGGCGCACATGCCGGGCGCCAATTCTTTGAGCGATGAATTCCGCGGTGCCCTCGCGACCCTGGAGCATAGCGGTCACCAGGGCACCTGACGAAGGGTCGTCATTGTTGGCTTCCAAAATGGATTTGCCAATGAGACCCGGTACCGGCGTGTACAGGATGGTTCCGGCCTCGCTGATCACCCAGGCATACCCGGTTTCGCCGACCTTGATCACATCGAGATAGCGCTTTGCAAGGTTTTTAAAGTCGACCAGGATTTCCACCGACCCTTTGAATTCACCCCCCTGCAAGACAGGTACATGAAGGGCAATCGAATCAATTCCATCAATGGTTCTGAACACCTCACTAATTACGGGCTTGCGTTCCTGTGTCAGCGCAATAATGTGTTTTCGAGAAGAGATATCCAGCCCCACCGCGTTACTATCGGGGAAGTCATCGCGGATCACGCCTTTTTCGTCCACGCGGGAGATCTCCATGATCCGCGCTTGGTTGGTCTCGTAGAATAGCTTCAGAACGGCTTTGCCTTCACGGTCGTCGGCGACGACTGTATTCATCTTTGACAAGGCGTTCAGGTTTCCCGTCCAAGTTGCAAAGTAATCTTCGATGCCCCGGGCCGCCTGCCGCGCGTAGATCATTTCTTGCTGATTCAGCTTCGCGATCGCGGCGCTCTTGGCCTCCTGGTAAATACCTTCGAAAATAAAGAAGCACGCAACCGCAATCGCAATTGCAAGGGAAATGAAGATCGCTTTACGATTGGCGTTCAATTGATTCCAGTTCACGCGCAATTTGGCTCAAATCGGAGACGGGTGCCGAGCACGTCATGCCGGTGCACACGTAGGCCACGGTATGGTCCAAGGCGCGCTTGGCGGCGAGGGCGGGTGGCAGCCCCGCGGCATCGCGCGGAATGGCGAATACCATTCGGGCCGGTGCGTACAGGGCGCCCACACTGGCGGACCAGCGCTCAACTTGCGCAGCATCGCCGCGAATGATGACGATCTGCAGCGGCGCGAGAAAATCCTCCAGCGCATTTGCCAGGCTCATATGTGCCTGGGGATATTGCTGGAGCATGGGCCATCCCGCCTTCAAGGTGCGCTCGGCGGCATCCAGGTACGGCATTTCGCCCAACAAGCAACCGAGGCGGCACAGCACCGATGCCGCGACGCCGTTCCCCGATGGCGTCGCATCATCGCTGGTAGTCTTGCTGCGATGGATCAGGCGTTCGTGATCCGCGGCCGTGAAGAAAAATCCGCCGGCCTCGGCGTCTTCGAATTGCGCCAATAATACGTCGGTCAATTGGCGCGCGAATTCCAAGTCGCTGCTGCGCCAGCGCGTCTGCAGCAGCTCGAGCAGGGCGTCGGCGAGAAAGGCGTAGTCATCCAAGTACGCGGGCAAATGCGCGCGCCCATCCTTGTAGGTCGCGAGCAGCCGGCCGTCGCGCCACAGCGTCCGGCGTATGAAGTCGACGGCCAACGTGGCGGCGTCGGCCAAATCGGAGCGGTGCAGCACTCTGGCCGCAATCGCCAGACCCTTGATCATGAGTGCGTTCCACGCGCTGAGAATTTTCTCGTCGCGCGCCGGCCAAACCCGAAGTTCCCGGACTTTCAGCATTTTGGCGCGCGCCGACCCGATCAGAGCATCGACGGATGCCCTCGATTCGCCGGGCGCCGCCCCGCCGGACACTGCCTCGCCGAGCGCCGCAACTATGGCGTCGATCGATTCGCGGATGTGCAAATGCCACTCGCCCTCGAAATTCGCCTCGCGGTCCAAGCCGAAGCGGCGCGAGAACGCAGCGAATTCCCAGGGATTCAAGTGCGTTTGCACCTCGGTGGGCGTCCAAACGTAGAACTTCCCCTCGTGACCTTCGGAATCCGCGTCGAGACTGGAGTAGAAACCGCCCTGAGGCGAGCGCATGTCGCGCAGCACCCAATCGGCGGTTTCGCCGGCTATCCGCCGGAACATCTCTTCGTTGGTGGTCTGGGCCGCGCGTGAGAATTCGCACAGCAGCTGGCCATTGTCATACAGCATTTTTTCGAAGTGCGGAATCATCCATTGACCATCGACCGAATAGCGAGAGAATCCGCCGCCCAGTTGATCGTAGAT
>DATFZF010000071.1:0-2619 GCA_035314705.1 Steroidobacteraceae bacterium
GCGCTCAACCGCGTCCTGCGCGACCGTGCCGCGGCCCACGCCATGGGCCGCGCCGGCCGCCGGCGCGTCGAGGAACATTTCTCCTGGACCACGATCGCCGCCCGGACACACCGCATGTACCAGGAACTGCTCAAGGAGAGGTGCACCGCGCATGCGCGATCAGGTTCGTATTGTTAGTGAAGGCGTCGCGCCGCAGGTGGACGGGGGCGCTTCGCCGTCAAGGCGGTGGCCGGCGATACCGTCGAGGTAGCCGCCGACATCTGGAAGGACGGCCACGAACTGCGCCACTTCGTGCTGATGCTTTACCTCAGGGCCAATCCACCTTGCCACCGGTGAGCGCGCTGGTGGGCCCGCCGATATGGTGGCGTGGTTGCAGCGACGGCGGCGCGCGCCGTGAGCGGTTGGATCAACGTCGCACTCGTAGCCGCCTTCATCGTTCTCGCGACGCTGTGGCTACTGGCCAACTGGACGCTTGCGGCTGCCTCCAAGTCCTGAAGCCAGCGCTGGTGGCCCCAGGGCGAGGTCCTGGCCGCTGAAAAGCTAGGGCCTGTTTACACTCACCTGAGTCCAAGGAACGTAGCGACGAGATTGATGAATGCGGCGAAGCACTGGTCGGTTTTCTCATAACGAGTAGCGATCCGCCGAAACGCCTTGATGTCGCAGAAGAAGTTTTCGACCAGATGGGCGCCATTTGTACATTTCGTCGTCATAGACTATCGGCTCGACCCGATTGACCTTGGGAGGAATGGCGGCCGCCGCTCCGCGTTCGTTCAGTTCGGTGTGGAGCCTGTCGCTGTCGAACGCCTTGTCGCTGATCAGAGCTTCGAAATCGACGCGGGTGATCAAGGGATCGACGGCGACGCTGTCATGGCGTTGGCTTGGCAGAAGCACGAAGTGAACGAGATTGCCGAGTGCATCGATGAGCACCACGATCTTGGTAGTCAGGCCGCCACGCGAGCGGTCGATGGTCTTATTTTGAGTCCCCCTTGGTTCATCTGGACGCGACCATCCGGCTGGTTGCTCCCGCAATGGAGCCGGAGACTGGATCGGATATTGGCAGCGGCATCGCCGGAGGGAGGAACTTCGTCAGGCCGCCTGATCGGCGATCCGCCAGAGGACGCCGTGGCCGACGCCGTCAGACGCGACAAGTCCGCGTTTGTTGAGGCAGTTCAACGTGTCTCTGACTTTCCACTGGACGTGGGCGAAGCTGGCGGCGATCGGCTGGCTCAAGCCCGTTTTCGATCATCACCGCCCTGACGCGGTCGGGCGCGCGGATCGGCGCACCAGCCCGGCGAAGCGCATCGACCACCCTGGTTCGAACCAAAGATCCAGATTGGCCGATCCTCTTCGCCGGGATCGTCTCCGGTTCCATTGCGGGAGCAAATAAACGGATGTTCGCGTCCAGATGAACCAGATCGGCGCGAAATTGGCCGATCTGCTGCTGTGCTCGGGCGATCATGCCGGCAATCTCGGCGCGCTTGTTGGCCAGCCCCGACACGACATGACTCTCCGCCATATCCATCCTCGATCTCGGGACAATCGAGGTGATTATCTCCGGCAAGCCGATATGATGTCAGCCATACGCTTGGTGTGAATGCGCCACGACACCAAAATCGCCATAGCCGCAAGTCATCCTCTAACAGGAATGACACCAATGTCAAACGAAAGCGGATGCGTCGACCATCGCCGCATCAGTCTTGGCCACCAGCCGGCCTGGCGCCTGACGGGTGGGGGGAAGCACACCCTACGGCGCTGCCCACATGCGCTTTGAAATGTGCTCCGCAATCCGCCGCGCCTCAAATGCGATGTCGCGCAATTGGCCCGTGGGCGAGATGTGGAACCCGCAGAAATACAGCCCCGGCTCCGATGTCGGGCCGCCGCTGACACGCGGCATGCCGCTTCTGCGCAGGGCGCCCTCGGCCCGCGGCAACAGCGCCCGAAGATCCGGCCGGAACCCGGTCGCTGCGATGATCGCGTCATAGGCCTCGCGACGACCGTCCACGAATTCGACTACGCCCTCATCGAGTGCGCGAATATCCGGCCGCACGACAATCGTCCCATCTCTTATCTTCGCCACCGTTCCGAAATCGAGCAGTGGTACCCGCCCACTGTCGGCGATGCTAGCCAACGGCCCCGCTTCGCCGCGCCGAAGTCCCAGGCGGCGGAGCGAGCCAACACTCAGATACACGATCAGCGCGGACAGCGCGTCTGCGACGCGCGGCGGCAGTGGTCGCAGCAGGATGGCGACGTTCATGATCGGAAAACCGAGGAGATCCCGCGGCACGATGTTCACCGGGCCGCGCACCGCGACGGCGACAGAAACGCCGGCTTCAGCCAGGTCGAGAGCGATCTCGCCGCCCGAATTGCCCAGGCCCACCACCAGCACGCGCTTGCCCGCGTACGGCGTAGGGTTGCGATAGGCGGTGCTGTGACGAATGTCGCCGTCGAAGCGATCCTCGCCCGGCCAGTGCGGGCAATAAGGCCAATCGGCGAAGCCGGTCGCCACGATGACGTTCGGCGCCGTCAGAGTCCTCCCCGATGTCTCGACGCACCACGCATCGTCCTTCCGATGCGCATGTTCTACGTTCACGCCGAAGCAAGGCCGCAGATCGAACGTCT
>DATFZF010000072.1:0-2061 GCA_035314705.1 Steroidobacteraceae bacterium
GGGCAACCACGTGATGTCGGGCAGCCAGCGCTCGGCGCAGGCCAGTTTGGAGACCGGGTCGTCGAGCCGGTTGGCGGCCATGGCGAACAGAGCGGTCTCATGCGGCGCGGTGAGATTGGCCCGTTCGGCGCAAGCGCGGATCGCCGGTCCGATGCCAAGTTCCTCCCACAACGTGCGGGCGGCGAGCACCGCGCCGAGTTCGAATACCCGCTCGATGTCGATGTCGGCGATCAGCTTGCCGGCAACCGCGCCGTCGCCGCCATCGAGCACCCGGTTGATGCTGCGGACCAGCCGTTCGAGGGCGGCACGGTCGAGTTGATCGGCGCGTCCGAAACTATGGATCACGCGCGCTTGCGGCTGCTTTGTGTCGGCGTTCCAGACGCTTTCGGCCAGAGCGTAGTAGGCAACGGTTGAGCCGTCGCGGTTCTGCCGCTGGGTGATCCGCAGATACATGCCCATGGCATAGCCGGAGATACCCCGGATTCGCAACACGAATTACACCAAGTCGTGTGCCTATGTTTTGCGCTGTTTGCGGCCGCGCCCGGCGTCAAAAGTCAATCACATCAATGCATTAAGCGAGCCCTCATCCGCCAATCATGCCCAGTGACCGCGAACCCAGGACGAACAGCGTGCGCGAGATGGTGTTCGCCGACTCCGGCTGGCGCGCGATGGCGTCCATCGCGGCGGCCACCGCGCGCCCCTCGGCCAGCGCCGGTCCGATCGCACCGAACGAGACCGCGACGGCGGCCGAGATGATGCTAACGGCGGCCAACCAGTTCATGACGGGGACCCTTCGCTGGATGTGTCCGGTTTGCCTTCGCTGATCGCCCCGGCGATGAACACCATCGCCAGCACGGCGAAGATGTAGGCCTGCACCGCGCCGGTGAGCAGATCGAGCGCCATCAGCGGGATCGGCACGAGCAGACCGGCCAGCGACAGCACGATGCCGATGACGAACACGCCACTCATCACGTTGCCGAACAGGCGCACAAGCAGCGAGAAGGTGCGCGTCAGGCTTTCGATGAAATTGAGCGGGATCATGATCGGATTGGGCGAGGCAAAGGTTGCTAGGTACCCGCGCACGCCGCCGGCGCGCACGCCGAACCAGATCACCGCCAGGAACACGAGCAGCGCCAGTGCCGCGTCGGTCTCCAGCCGCGCGGTCGGCGGCTCGATGCCGGGGACCAGCGTCGACCAGTTGGCGACGAAGATGAAGGTGAAAAGCGTGCCGATGAAGGCGCGATAGGGGGCTGGCTCGGCGCGCATCGTCGCCCGGATCTGATCGTCGACCGTGTCGACGAACAGCTCGATCGCCGCTTGCGTGCGCGACGGCGCGAGAAACAGCCGGCAGCTGACCGCGAAGGCGCCGGCACCGAGCACCGCCATGATCGCCCATGTCGTCACGACGCATGCCGCAATCGGGATCGGACCCAGATGGAACAGCGCGACGCTGGCGAGCGGCGAGGTCATGGCGCCGCTTCCTTGACCCGGCGTACGACGATCGCGCGGGCGATCAGCACGCCAAGCGAGGTGACGAGGAGCGGCCGGGCGCCTTCCTGGGCAACGAGCGCCAGCAGCATCCCCAGCAGGGCGAGGCGGAGCACGCCGGACAGCGCCAGCATCCCGGCGCCGCCGCCACCGGCGAAGCGGCGCGTGCTCCACCCAAGCCCGCGAAAGTACAACGCGCCGGCGGCGATCCCGGCGAAGACATGCAGCGCGAGCGCCAGAATCGTCGCCCAAGCCGGCAGGCTGTTGAAGGGTGGAAGCGTCATGCGCTGTTCATCCATTTCCAGGCGGACCAGCAGCCGAGAGCCAACCCGAGCATCAGCAGCGGCGCGGTCCAGAACAGACCCGAGTGGAGACTGCGGTCGAGCCAGCGACCGGTGAACATGCCGATGAGCATCGGCACGACGATGATCCACCCTAGCAGCCTGTCGGAGTTAGCAGTTTTGCGGATGAATATGTCGCCAACGGCCACCGGCGGATTCTCTTGTTGTGCAGAACCGCGAAGTATCGAAAGAAATCTCCGATTTGTTCGTGGTTTGTGCTTAACTCCGACAG
>DATFZF010000073.1:0-19013 GCA_035314705.1 Steroidobacteraceae bacterium
CGGCCGGACCGCAAGCGCGCGCTGGCAGCTCGCGATCGCCGCGTCCGTCCGTCCCAGCCGCAGCAGCACTTGGCCCAGGTCGTTGTGCGCGTCGGCGAACTTAGGGTCCAGAGCGGTTGCGCGCCCGAAGCTCTCGGCTGCCCGCTCGAGCAAGCCCTGATCCTCGAGCGCCTGGCCCAGCAGATAATGCGCGTGGGCATCGCGTGCCGCATCCGGCGTCGGCGCTTTCGCGACGGGGGCATCGGCGGGGGTCTTGCCGCAGCAGTGCTTGAACTTACGGCCGCTGCCGCAGCTACAGGGATCGTTGCGTCCGGGGGGCATCTTAGCGGCGGTAGCGCACGAGGGCGTCGCCGAGCGCCTCGCGCAGCGGCCCGAGCCACGTCTCGTAGCGGCGCCACTGGTCGAGGCCCTCGCGGAAGATGGGTTGGCGCACTTGCTCCGAGCTCGCGGTCCGGATGCTGCGCTCGGTGCGGTGGAATTCGACGCAGGTGGGCTCGAAGGGCAGCTCGCAGAAGTCGAGGATGAGTCGGACGCTGCGCTCCAAGTCGTCGACCACGTCCTCGTGATGGACCCGCAGTACCCGGCCCGGCAGCGCGGCGTCCCAGTGTTCCATCAGCTCGAGGTAGGTACGGTAGTAGCGGCCGATATCTTCGATGCTGTAGGCGAACTCCTGACCGCGCGCAAACAGCTGCTTGAGGTTCCCGAAGCAGCAAGCCATGGGCTCGCGCCGCGCGTCGATGATCTTCGCATTCGGGAACATGAGGTGGATAAGACCGATGTGCCGGAAATTGTTCGGCATCTTGTCGATGAACCGCGGCTTGTCCGTGCGATAGACACGGGTGTCGTTCAGGTACTTCTCGGCGATGCGCCGGTACTCCTCCGGCGGGAGCTGCGCGAGAACGCCGGGGTACCGCGGCGACTCGAGATCGGGGTCGCGGCCCTGCAGTTCGAGCACGAAGCGCGGGATGTCCGCGAGCTCCTGCGTGCCTTCGACCGCGGAGTGTGAGGCCAGGATCTGTTCAATGAGCGTCGATCCCGAGCGGGGAAGCCCGACCACGAAGATCGGCGCGCTGCTCGCCACGCCATAGCCCGGGCGCCGCTCGAAGAACTCCTGCGTGCAGACCTTCTTCTGGTTGGCGGTATTTCGTTCGATGGGTTCCGGTCGGTAGCGGCTCTCGGCCCGCTTCAACTCATTCCCGCGCTCGTAGTAGCGCCACGACTCGGAGTATTCACCGCGGTCCTCGTAGGCCTTGCCGAGCGCGAAACACAGGTGATAACGGTCGATGAGCCTGGTCTTGAGGCCGGCCTCCGCAGCGCGCATTGAGGCGAGCTCCGCGTCGGTGAAGCGGTAGGTCTTGAGATTGGCGAGGCTCCAGTACGCATCTCCAAAATCCGCACGCTCCCGGGCCGCCGCCCGGTACTCATCGATCGCATCAGTCCGGCGTCCCAGCGTTTTCAGCGAATGCGCGATCGATAGATGCAGTTCGGCAATGGGCGATCCCGGCGGTGCATCCCGCAGCAGATCCTGATAGAGGGTGATCGCGCGGGGATGGTCGCCGAGGCCCACCGTGGCGGTGGCGTGCAGCGTCCGGTACTGACGATTGGCCGGATCTGCGCCCAACAACCTGTCGAGCTCGGTCAGGGCTTGCTGGTACTTGTGCCGTCCGAGCAACACCGTGGCGTAGTCGTGGCGGGCAGCGACGTAGTCGGGGACGCGCTCGAGCACCGCCTCGAGCAGCAACTCCGCGTCGTCGAACACCTCGCGGGCAGCGCCGATCCGAGCCAGCAGGCGCATGGCCTCGATGTGATCGCCCTTGGCCAGCAGGAAAGCGCGGATGGTTTTCTCCGCCCCCAAAAGGTCGCCGTCGCTGAACAGCCCGGTCGCCATGATCACTTCCTGCGGCAGCGTCTTGAGTTTCGCGACGTGGGCCGCGGCGGTGCCCGCGTTGTCGGCGTCGCCGCACATCCGGTAAAGGCCCTCCAGCATGCCCCAGCTCGCCGGCAGCGCCGGGTTGATCGCGACGGCGTGCAGGAATGCCTGAATTGCCTGCGGCGCATCCTTCATCGCCACATAGCAATGGCCGCGCTCCTGATAGAGGCGGCTGTAGCCGGGATGGAACCGCTCGAGCTGCTCGAGCGTCGCCAGCGCATCCGCGGTCCGCATGAGCTGCCGCTGGCCGAGCGCGAGCAGATAGAGAACATCGCGGTTTTCGGGGACTTGGCAAAGCAGGCCGGTCGCGGCCGCCACGCCCTCCGCGAAGCGCCGCTCCTTGATGAGCGTACGGATGCGCGAAACCTCGGATTCCACCGTCGAGGTCACATGAGCGGTTGCTGCGGCAGTCATGGGCATCCGATAAGAAAAAGGGTGGGCATCGCTGCCCACCCTCTAGTCTAGCTCAATGGCGCGGACCGGCGCCCGGCGTCAGAACTTGAATCCGATCTTGACGCCGAGCACCCGCGGCCGGAGCGGCACCTCCGACTTGATGAACTGCGCGGACGAGGTGAACAGGCTCGCGTCCGAGTTGCCGAGGTTCGTGCCGTAGGCCTGGACGGTCCACTGGTCCTTTGCGATGTTGAAGGCCGCGTCATACGTCGTGTATGCCGGCTGGTCGTATCGCAGCCATGTCGTTGTCGGCACGGTGGCGCCATTGCCGGACTGAAAGCTGCTCGGCTCGTTTTGCATGTCGCCGACGTGCTGCGCGCCGACCATGACGAACATCTTGTAATCATTGACCCGCCAGTCGTAGCGCGCGCGCAGGTTGTACTCGGTCGTCGGCGAGAAGGCCGGCGTCGAACCGACGGCGCCGAGCGGGTTTTGCAGCGGCACATTCTCACTTAGCGCCGGCGACCAGACTTGCGTGATGCAGCTGCCGATCGGTGTCGGGTTATTCGCCACCTTGTTCGTCGACTTGATGCACGGCGAGTTGGTCTCCGATGCGTTGTTGTGCGAAATCGACCCCTGCAAGGTCAAGCCGTCGGTAACCCGCGCGACAATCTGCAACTCGGCACCTTTGATCCGATAATCCGGTCCCGCAACGCCAAACGTCGTGTTGCCATAGACGGGCGGGTTGTAGATCAGCGTCTGGACGTTTTTCCAGTCCATGATGTACGCCGAGCCATTCACCAGGATGCGGTGGTCCAGCCACTCCGTCTTCCAGCCGATTTCGTTGTTGACCAGCGTGTCCGGCGGATAGGTGTAGGGCTTATTGTATTGTTTGACGAGATTCGGGTTCGCATTCGGACCGACCGTCGGCAATCCGGTGACCGGATCCACGTCGATCTTGACCTCGGCGCTGTTCTTGCGGTTGCCGGCGCCCGGACGGAAGCCCTGCGAGAAGGTGTAGTAGACCATGGCGTCCTGGGCGACGTGCCAGGTCAGGTTGCCGCGGCTTTTGAATCCACTGTAATCCGCATCATGCGTCGCATCGGTGAGCTTGCTGCCCACGCAGGTGCCGTTCGGGATACCCGCGCATCCGGGGCTCGTGGAGTACTGCGAGCCGTGAAAGGTCTCCTCATACTTGTAATAGCGTGTCCCGCCGGTCAGCGTCAGGACCTTCGGGATCAGGTCGAAGTCGACCGACGTGAAGAACGCCGTCTGCTTGTAGCCGCGCTCGAGGTCTTCGCCGAACGCGACATTGTCGTTGCGCGCGCTCGGATCGACCACCGCGTACCCGGCAGGGGGAATCACGTTGGCGACACAAGCCTGGGTCCCCGCCGCGTACAGCAGCAGGTTCGCTGGAGTACAAGACGGGATCGACTTGTACAGAAAGTTCATGTTGTCCTTGATGTCGAAGTCCTCCCAGAATGCGCCGACGAGGCCGCGCAGCCGCCAATCGTCGGGAGTGCTGAACCGCAGCTCGTGACTCTGGTGCGTGGTTTCGACGTGGTCGTTCCAGGAGGAGACCGGCGAGTAGCACTTGAGCGGACCCACGCCGTTGCCGATGGGGGCGGCGCCGCCGGCGCAGGTGTAGTAGAACCCGCCCGCCGAGCGCGCGTAGTTGGTGTAATCCATCACATTGTCGATGGTGCGGTCGAGGTAGCCGCCGGTGTATACCAGCTTGAAATCGCTGATCTTGCCGTTGACGGTCCAAGACGTGTTCTCCCACTTGTCCTTGTCATAGGACGGTGAGAACGAAGTCTCCTGCCACGCGCCGAGGGGCGTCTCCTGCGAACTGAGCGGGAACTGCGCGTCGAGGCCCTCCGCGTCCATGTTCTGGTAGGTTTGCTGGATCAGCAAGTTCCAGTCGGTGTTGATCTGCCAAAGCAGCGAGGCACGGATGCCTGTGTAGGTCACCGGGTTCTGCGCCCGTGCCGCGATCGAGTAGTTGTTGGCCGTGGCCGCGTCCGCCGGGTAAGGGATGTGGTAGGAAATGGTGCCCGGATCCGTCGCGAAGCGCGTGAATTGGCTTGGCACGTTGTCGATGTAGCCGCCGCGGCGATCGTTGTAGATGACCGCGCGAACGGCCAGGGTGTCCTGGATCAGCGGCACGTTGAGCACCGCGGTGACCGCGGAGTTGGGATCGCCATGGGCGGTCGTGCCGTAGGAGGCCTCGGCATTGCCCTCTGTGACGTTCAGCTTCGGCTTGTTGGTGATGTAGCGGACCGCGCCCGCCTCGGCGCCGCCGCCGAACAGCGTACCCTGGGGACCTTCCAGCACCTCGATGCGCTCCATGTCCGCCATGTAGACGTCGACATTGCGCGCCGGGAACGCCATCGACTGATCATCGAGATAAGTCGCGACATTCGGAAACGGGTCGATGGCCGCGCTCGACTGGTTGCCGGCAAAGCCCGCGCTCATGCCGCGCATGTAGATGTTGCCCTGGCCCGGACCGTTTGCGCTGAAGGTCACGTTCGGCAGGTACTTGAGGACGTCGTCAAAGGTCGTCACGTTCAACTGACTGAGTTGCTCGCCCGTGATCGCCTGAATCGTGATGGGCACGTTTTGGATCGATTCCGAGCGTCGCTGTGCCGTCACCACGATCTCTTCGATTCCGGACGCGCTCGTGTCGGTATCGGTCGCGGTTGCTGCACGAGACACCCCGCCACAGGCGCCGAGCACGGCGGCGATTGCGCAGGCAAGCTTCTGGTTGTTGTTCAAGCTTCTCTCCCTCAAGGCTCAGTGGTAACAAAAATACGCATAGTCAGGTAAACGGAAACGATGCGAACGCAGCGTTCAAAAACGACGCGACATCCCAAGGAGCCGATGCTCGGCTTCATCCCTCTCGGCGCGTTCTTCCCTTCGCGTTGTTCTTTGACTTAAGGCGTACGGCACATTAGCAATAAGGTGATGACAGAAATATGACAGCGATTCGCCGTCCCGTCCAGAGCGATGTATTTTCACAACCCCGCGCACCGCAATGGCTCATTCGATGTCACAATTGGGTGCACCCGTTGTTTTTTAGCCCCAAATAATCAAAGGGTTATTCCGTGATGAAGAAAATCCATGAAGCCGCCCGTTCGGTGGATGTGGTTCTGGAAACCGATGTTCTCGTGGTCGGCAGCGGTCCGGGGGGCCTGGCGGCGGCGCTCGCCGCGGCGCGCGCCGGTGCCCGCACCGCGCTCATCGACCGCAACGGCTGCTTCGGCGGCAATATCACGCAGGTGGGGGTCGAAGGCTTCGCCTGGTATCGCCACGAACACACGGTGGATTGCGAAGGCATCGGCATCGAATTCGAGGAGCGCGCCAAGGCCATGGGTGCCGCCATGCCTGAGCCTCAGTCCTTGAGCCACGCGCTCGATGCCGAGATGTTCAAATGGGTGGCCGACACGCTGGTGCAGGAATCCGGCGTCACCCCGCTGCTGCATCGCCTGGGAGTGGCGCCGATCATGGAAAACGGCGCCATTCAGGGCGTGATCACCGAGAGCAAGGCGGGCCGCGAAGCCATCCTTGCGAAGCGGGTGATCGACGCCACCGGGGATGCCGACATGGCCGCGCGCGCCGGGGCGCCTTATCACAAGTCGCCCAAGGAGGAGATGATGGCGGTGTCCGTCATGTTCTCCATGAGCGGGGTCAACAAGCGGGAATTCATCGACGCGGTCAAGGCGGATCCGCAAACCTATGCGGACTGGGGGGGCAACGGCGAGTGGGACTACGAGACCACCGGCAAGGAGGACCAAATGTTCTCGCCCTTCCTGCGCAAGCCGTTCAAACAGGCGCTCGCAGCCGGCGTCATCCCGCCCAGCCTGCAAACCATCGCCGGCACCTGGGGTACGGTCACCGATCAGGGGGACCTGACGTATCTGAATCTCGTGCATGTGCCGGGAATCGACGGCACCGATCCCGCCGATCTGACCATCGGCGAGATGCGGGGACGGCGCGAGGCAATCTATGCGGTCGACGCGCTGCGCGGCTTCATGCCGGGCTGCGAGCACGCCAAGCTGCGCAATTTCGGCATGACGCTCGGCATCCGCGACACCCGCAAAATCGACGCTCTCTACAATCTCACCGGTACCGATGTGCGCGAACAGGCTCGTTTCGAGGATGCGATCGGCATCTTTCCCGAGTTCATCGACGGCTTCGGCATCCTGATCCTGCCGACCACGGGACGCTACTGGCACGTGCCGTATCGAGCCTTGGTACCCAAAGGAGTCGGCAACCTGCTGGTTGCCGGACGCTGCATCGGCGGCGACAAAATTTCCCATGCATCGGCCCGCAACATGATGTGCTGCGCCGTGAGCGGCCAGGGCGCGGGAGTGGCGGCGGCCGTTTCGCTGCGGCGTGAAGAAGCCTTCGACCAACTGAACATCGGCGCTGTCCACGAGGAACTTGCGCGGCAGGGCGCCCGCTTCCAGTGACGAAGGCTGCCAGCCTAAGCGGCGCGAGCCGCGGCAGCGGCCACTCCCGGATGCGCTGGTGGGTGCTGGCGATGGCCGCGATCGCCGTATCCAGCAGCTATTACGAATCCGATGTGATCGGTTCAGTCGCCGATCTGCTGGTGCGGCAGCGCGGCTTCAGCCAATCGCAGATCGGAATGCTCAACGCCATCATCAGCGTTCCGAATGTGGCCTTGGCGCTGATCAACGGGGTGCTGATTGACCGCTTTGGCGCGGCGCGGATCGCACTCTGGGCCGCGGGCATAGGGGTGATCGGTGCGGCACTGACGGCGATCGGCAATCCCTACGAGTTGATGGTGGCCGGCCGCTTCCTGTTCGGCGTGAGCGAAGGGGCCATTTTCATCGCACTGCTCGCGGGCCTCGCGCAGTGGTTCTCGCGCAGCGGGATCGCGCTCGCCGCGTCGCTGTATCTCAGTCTCGCCCGCGTCGGCTCGTATCTGGAGAATTCCTCGACGGCGTGGGCGCATTCGCTGTTCGAGCGCGGCTGGCAGGCGCCCCTGTGGCTCGGCGCCGGCGTCACCCTCGCCGGTCTGGTTGCGGCGCTGATCTACTATTGGGTGGACCGCCGCTCCCTGGCGGGCTCACCCGCGCGTTCGGCCGCTGCCGCGCCCGAGCGGGTGGTGTGGCGGGATCTGCTGAAGTTCGACATGTCCTATTGGTACATTCTCGGGGTGCACGTGCTGTACGCCTCGGTGTTCTTTCCGTTCCGCCAAACCTATGCCGTGGAATATTTCCAGCACGCGAAGGGGCTCACCAGGCCGCAGGCAGGCATCGCCAATAGCTGGGTTTTCTTCGCTGCGATTTTCGCCACCCCGCTGTTTGGTTTGCTCGCCGACCGGCTGGGCCATCGTGCTCTGATGCTGCTCTTCGGCACCTTGCTCTTGCCATTGACCTTCGTCGTGCTGGGACTCACCGATCTCAATCTCTGGGTGACCACGGTGATGATGGGCATCAGCTGGTCGCTGGTGCCGGCGGTCATCTGGCCGGCCACGACGCTGATTGTCGAGCCGCGGCGTCTAGGTACGGCGCTCGGGCTCATCACCTTGATTCAAGCACTCGGCATGGCGGCATCCAATCTCGCCGCCGGCTGGCTCGCCGACAAGGCGGGAGCCGGTGCCGACAACCCGGCCGGTTACACAGTCATGCTGTGGTTCTTCTTCCTCCTCAGTCTCACCGCGCTGTCCTCGGCCGCACTGCTCTGGCGCCGCGAAGCGGGTCCCCGGGGTCACGGCCTCGAAGCGGCGCGCAGCTGGGAGGCTTGAGCGCTACTGATCCTGCGTCAGGAGCTGATCGATTTTCTGCACCGACACCGGCGGGCAGTGGAAGTAGCCCTGCGACTGATTGCAGTTCAGCAGACGCAGCAGCTTGAACTGCTCGGCGGTCTCGACGCCCTCGGCCACGGTCACCAGACCGAAGGCGGACGCCAGATCGATGATGGTATGGGTGAGCGTCATGCTGGTGTGGTCGTCGGGAAGGCCCTTGATGAAGCTGCGATCGATCTTGAGCAGGTCGACGGGCAATTTGGACAGCAGGCCGAGAGATGAATAGCCGGTGCCGAAGTCGTCCAGCGCAATGCGAATGCCCGCTGCACGCAGTTCGCGCAACCGGCGGGCGGCACCGTCGATGTCCTGCAGCAGCGCGGTCTCCGTGATCTCCAGGTCGATGCCGAAGCCGCGCGGATCGCGCGGCCAGTCCTTGACCAGATCGAGCATGAAATCGATGAACGGACGGCCCCGCAGCTGCACCGCCGAAACGTTGACCGCGACGCGTACCGGGCGCAACCCCAGGCGGCGCCACCGCTCGCAGTCCTGCATGGCGCGCTGCACGACCCATTGGCCCACCGGATCGATCAGCCCCGAGGACTCCAACACGGGCAGAAACTGGCCCGGCAGCACCAGGCCCTGCTCAGGATCGTTCCAGCGCAGCAGCGCTTCCAGCGATTCGATGTGACCGGTGACCACGTTGACCTGCGGCTGATAATACAGCTCGAACTGCTGCGCATCGATCGCTTCGCGCAGCTTGTGCTCGAGCGCCAGCCGCTTGGCGATCTCGCTGCGCATCTCGAGCTTGTAGTGCAGGTGAGGCTCGCCGGTTTCCTTGGCGTGCTTGAGCGCCGCCTCGGCCTTTTGCACCAAGGTGCCCGCGTCCTCGCCGTCGACCCGATAATGCGCCACGCCGGAGCGGCAGGAGGCGCGGACGCTGCGGCCGTCGATCAGAAAGGGTTCCGCAAAAATCGCCTTGTCGAGCAGCGAGGCGACGCCTTGGTCGGCGCTGACGATGGTCGGCTCGACCAGTACGAAGGTGCCGCCGCCGAGATCGCCCACGCGCTCGTCGCTGCCGGCGTGCAGCCGCAGCCGCTCGGCCACTTGCTGCAACAGCATGTCGCCAAAATGCCGGCCGAAGGTGTCGTTGAAATTTTGCAGGTGATCGACATCGAGCACGGCGACCGTCTGCGTCTGTTCGGCGACGAATCGCGAACGCAGCGTTTCGTCGAGGCGCCGGCAAAACAAGAAGCGCTTGGCAAGACCGGTCAGCGGATCATAATGCGCGAGGTACTCGGCCGCATCGGCGCGCTGCTGCGAGCGCACGGCGAATGACAGTGAGGCGGCGATTTCCTGCAGCAGCAGCAGTTCATCGTCGCGCACCAGACTCGGGTCCACGGAAGTCAGGGTGAGCGCGCCGACAGGGAGGCCGTCCACCATGAACGGCAATGCCACCAATGATCGGACGCCCTCCGCATACAGCAGTTCGCGCCCGATCACCGGCGGCTCGCTGCGCATGAGATCGCAGGCCATGGTGACCTCGCCGGTCCGCATGGCACGCGCCGTCAGGCTGATATCGGGTTCCCTGCCGTCGCCGATGAACAGCTTGTCCGGCGCGACTTTGGGCATGCGTCTGCCGGCGCGAAACCCCGGCCGTGCGTACCGGGTGCCCGGTTCGACCACCCAAACGACGGCGCTGGTGTAGCGGCCGACTTCGACGGCGACCCGGCAGGCCTCTTGCAACAGCAGCGTGCGATCGCGAATGCGCAGCACCGCCGAATTGATGGCGCTTTGCATTTTCAGCACCCGCGTCAGCAGCGCGATATCGGTTTGCTGGCGCTCGTACTCACGCCGCGTGCGCAGGGTCGCGACCCCGAAGGCGAGATCGGCCGCGAGTTCGTTGAGCAGCGCCACTTCCGAGAACTCGAAGCCCGCCTTGCGGTCGGTATAGACTTCGAGCACGCCGATGCAGCGATTGTCGGCAAGCAAGGGCATGGCCATGGCTGCCGTGTGGCCGCGCTCGCGCGCCTGTGCGCGCCACGGCTCGCTCCATCGTGCATCTGCGATCTCATGCACGATCTGCGGCGCCCGTTCGTGCATCGCACGCAGCGCCGGTGTTTGATCGCCGAGCGCGTGCATTGCGTCGACCTGCGCCGGATCGAGCGCCCCGTTGCTCCACGCGGCGCTCACGGTGGGTTCGTGAGTGGCGCCGGCGCGCGCGTCCATGTAGCCGACCCACGCATGCCGATAGCCGCCGACATCGACCAGGGCGCGGCAGATGTCCGTGAGCAGTTCCTGCTCGCTCGAGGAATGAATCAAGGTGCGATTGCAGGCACTTAAGACCCGATACTGGCGCCGCAGTTGGGACAGCCGAACCTCCGCCGCAGCGGCCGGATCGGCGTCGGCGTGGTCCTTGGCGTTCATGATCATGACAGTCGCCCCTGCACGGGCTGCCGCTCGTAGCGGTCGAACGCAGCGCGTTCATTGGCCGCAAACTGATGTGAGGCCGCCGGCAGGTCGATGCGCACGGTCGAGCCGCTGCCCGGCTGACTGTCGAGATGCAGCCGGCCACCATGCGTGCGCACGACCTGGTGCACGATGCGCAGACCCAGACCGGCGCCGTGCGAGGCCGCCATCGGCGCGGCGATACGCTGCTGCAGTTCGCCCAGGGCCGCGCCATCCATGCCGATGCCGTTGTCGGCCACTGTCAGGCGCACGAACCGCGGCCCCAAGCCATCGGCGTCAACCATGCCGGCCACACCGATTTCGATGACGCCGTGCGGCTGCCGAATGGCTCGAGACGCATTGAGCACCAGGTTCAGGAGCACGCGCTGCATGGCGATGGAGCTGGCATCGACCGGCGGCGCCTGCGCATCCACCGCGATGCGCAGCAGGGTCGTGTTCGAAATGGCCGCGCGAATCAGCGGCAGCGCATCTCGCACTACGCTGCCGAGAGAGACGACGCGGCACTCGCCCACACCGCCGCGACTGAAAGTCAAGACTTGATGGGCCAGATTGCGCGCGAGCGCCACCGTGGCGAGAATCTGTTGCACTCGCACTTGCGCGGCGCCATTGCCGCAGGTCTCGGCGCTCAGCGCCAGAGCGTGTTGATCGACAGGCCCCAAGAGTGCCTGCATGTCGCGCGCGATACCGGCGGCGAATTCGCCGAGGCTAGCGAGGCGCTGGACCCGCTCCTGCTGCTCCTCGACCGTCATCGTTTCAATATCTGTCATATGTGATATATCAGGCTGTGCTATAGGGGGCGCACAGTAGGCTCGCGCGTGGCCGACGGGAATAGGGAAGTTCCCCGAGTGGGGCCGGGGAGAGTGTGTAGCGGGGGGTCCCGGGCGCGCCGCGGGGGCTGCAACCGGCGTCGGGGATGCCGGGGGCCCCTAGGCGTCGACGATCTTGTTGCGAATCGCGTAGCGTACCAAGTCGGCCAGCGAACCGAATTCCATCTTGCGCATGATATTGCTGCGGTGCGTTTCGACGGTTTTCACGCTCAATTGCAGGGCACGCGCAACCTCCTTGTTATTGTTGCCCTCCGCCAGCAATTGAACAATATGCCGCTCGCGCGGCGAGAGGGCCCCTGCCCCCTGCCCCGGCCCCGCGGAGTGTGCCGCGGACTCCTCGCCCGAGCGCAGATAGCCCTCGAGCACGAAGCGTGCAACCTTGGAGGTGAAGAACGGCCTGTCGTCGAGCAGCGCCTCGATAGCCTGAACCAGCACCCGTCCTGCATCCGACTTCAAGACATAGCCCATGGCTCCCGCGTCGAGCACGTCGCGAATGAGCTGCTCGGACTCATGGGCGGTAACGATCAGGATGCGAGTCTTTGGCGTCGACACGCGGATCTCGCGGGTGACATCGAGTCCATTGAGCTCCGGCATGGTCAAATCGAGCACCGCGATCTCGGGCGTGAGGCGAGCTGCCATCTCGCAGGCTTGGCGGCCGTCGGCTGCTTCCGCCACGATGCTCCATTCCGGCCGCTCCGCCAGCGCGGACACGAGCCCACGCCGGATCAACTCGTGATCGTCTGCAATGAGGATCCGAACATTGCTCACGGCGTCGAAACCGCAAGCGTGGCGGGCGTTCCAGTGCGCGTGCCGGCGGCGCCGGCCAGCGCGAGCCGGGCCTGTACGCAGGTGCCGCGCGCGCCGCTGCGCACGGACAGCGCACCGCCGAGCTGGCGCATCCGCTCGCGCATGCCGGCCAGCCCGACACCCAACGCAGCGGCATCTTCCACCTTGCCCGACGAGCCGCCGACCAGGATGCCGTGGCCGGCATCCTCGACTTCCAGGATCACCCCCCCCTCCTCCTCGAACAGCCGGATGGTCACCGACGGGCTCTTCGAGTGACGGTGCACATTGGTCAGCGCTTCCTGAGCCACACGGAACAGGGCCAATTCATGCTCGGGCGGCAGACGGCCCATGGATTCGGGTAATTCGAGTTCTATTTCAATGCCGCTGCGCTGGCGCAGGCCATCCGCCAGCCAGCGCAGCGCGCTCAGCAATCCGATTTCATCGAGCAGCGGCGGATGCAGCAGATACGAGGCGGTGCGGATTTCGGTGGAGCACTGACGCGCCAGCCTGACGCATTCGTCGACCAGCGTGCGCGCCAAATTCGAGACCGGCTCCACGACGCGCGCCAGACGCGTCAGGCTGAGCTCCAGGGCCGCGAGGCCCTGTCCGGTGCTGTCGTGCAAGTCTCGTCCGATGCGCCGGCGCTCGCCGTCCTGAATGTGCACCAGCGTTGCCGCCAGTTCGTGCAGTTCGTTGAGCACGCGCTCGCGCTCCTGATCCAACAGCTTGCGCTGGCTGATGTCATGGATGACGGCGAGCGTCAGCGTTTTGCCGTCGGCCTCGAGGCTCGAGAGGTCCACCGCCGCATCAAACGGCGCACCCGTGTCCTGCCGCCGGCAGATACATTCGAAACTGGCGGCGCCGCTGGCGAGCGCATGCTGGATACTTTCCCGGTACAGCGCCTCGGAGGATGTGCCATCGGGTTGCGCCGCCGGCGAGAGGTCCCACAAGCGCATGCCATGAAGCTGCGTTGGGCTGCCGACGGCAAACATGCCGGCGCTGGTTCGATTCGCCTGGATGATCCGCTCGCCCTCGAAAACGAAGGCTCCGAAGGCGGCGTTGTTGAACAGGGTGCGATAGTGAAGGTCGCGCCGCCGCAGCGCCCGCAGGAAGAAGCTCATCAGCCACGTGGTCGCGATGACCAGCAAGGTGGAAATGAGCGCCAGCGACACGGTGCTGCGGCGGCGCCCGACCCAAGCTTCCAGCGTCTCTCCGCGACGCCGCGACGCTTCGGCCAGCATCGGATATCCGTCCACGCGGTTGTACGCCATGATGGTCGGCGTGCCGAAAAACGGGCTGACGCCTTCGAGCACGCCGGTATCGGGGCCGTGCGAGACCCGCTGCGACAGGTCCGAGCTGCCGACATTGCGGCCCTCGACCCGCCGCATCTTCGACTCTGGAATCGCCAGCAGCGTCGTGCCGTCCGTCGTGAACAGACCGACACCGCTGCCCGATTCACTCTGCTTGTACACGTCGTCCAACAGGCTGAATTCGATCAGCGCTCCCGCCCAGGTGTTTTGCAACCTGCCGTGCCCGACGCGCCGCGCGACCGGAATCACCGACACGGCGGGATTGTCCGGATCGGGAATGGGCGCGCCCACCCAGGCATCCTGCGACGTGAGTTGCAACGCGGGGAGCAGCCAGCCCGGCGGGTCCATTTGATTGCCGGGAGCCGCGGCCCGGCCGACCCGCACGAACCGGCGCGCATTGGCGAGAAACAGCGATCGCACATACGGGCCGCCGGTCAGCATGTGCCGCAGCGTCTCAGAGACCTGCGCAGCGTCGGCGGCGGCGAGGCTGCTGCCCTCATCCAGTTCATTGGCGGCGGCGAGCGCAGCGCCCACGCCGTCGCCGAGCATGGCCTCGACTTGCGCCTCGAGCGTCCCGCTGACGCTGCGCAAATGCTCGCGCTCCATTTCCATGGTCGAACGGTAGTCGCTCTCAATATGCTGGACCGCGAAGATCCAGATGCCGACGCACAGGATGAGGGCATAGGCGATCAGGGTCCAGTTGAAGGCCGCGGGCAGAAACCGCCGCATCGAGCCGCCGCGCACCTCGACTTGCCCGAGCACCGACCGCGGCAGACTTTGCGTTGACATGCCTAGGACCGCGGCCGCGCAACGCGGGGCAGCACACCGAGCAGCATGCATCGCCCCATACCCAGGAATCCGTTAGTCAATTCGGGCGCCTTTACTGGTCCCGCGGGTTACGCCCTGCCAGCATGCCGATCGGTGCCGGTGATGTAAAGCCCGCGCGCCGCCGCCGTGGAACGCGGGCGCCGAGCGGGATAAGCTACGCCGCTCCGCTGTCGATTTGGACGGAATACTCATGTTGGGTAAACATTTGGCGCCCCTGCTTCTGGTCCTCACGTGCGCGGCTCAGGCGGCCGAGCACTTCGACGGCAGTACCTGGTGGGATACCGTGAAAGTGCTTGCGGACGACAAGTTCGAGGGCCGCGAAACGGGCAGCCCCGGCGAGCAGCAGGCGCAGGCCCACATCGTCCGGCAGCTCGCGGCGCTCGGCATCGGGCCGGCCGGATCGAAGGGCTACTACCAGACCGTCAAGTTGCGCACCCTGGACATTCAGGAAGCGGATTGCCGTCTTACCCTCGTGGGGGACGACGGCCACCTGCAGCCGCTGCTGCTCGGCGAACAGGCTTACATCAGCACACGCATCGCGCCGGCGCCGCAGGTCGAGGCGCCGCTGGTTTTCGTCGGCTACGGTCTCAATGTCCCGGAGAAGGACTACAACGATCTCGCGGGCCTCGATCTCAAGGGCAAGATTGCGGTCGTTTTCATGGGCTCCCCCGCGGAAATACCTTCGGCCTTGAGCGCCCATTACCAATCTCGCGACGAACGCTGGAAGGCGCTGAAGGCCGCCGGGGCAATCGGCCTGATCAGCATCCCCAATCCTGCGTCCATGGACATACCCTGGTCGCGCATGTCGCTGAACCGCAATCATCAGAGCATGGATCTGGCGGGCGCGGAATTCGACGAAACCGCGGGAGCGCAGCTCGGTGTCGTCTTCAATCCGAAGTACGCGGACATGCTGCTCGAGGGAACCGGCCATACGTTCGTCGAGATCGCCGCTCTCGGGAAGGACCGCAGACCCATGCCGGGCTTTCCTCTGCACGTCGCGCTGCGCGCCCTCACGCATACGAAGACGCACGATCTGGACTCGACGAACATCGTCGCGCGCATTGCCGGACATGACGCGAAGCTCAGGGGCGAATACGTCGTACTGTCCGCCCATATCGACCACATCGGCATCGGCGAGCCGATCAACGGCGACCGCATCTACAACGGTGCGATGGACAACGGCTCGGGCAGCGCACTGTTGCTCGACGTTGCGCGCTCGCTGAAACACGCGCGGACCCCGCTGCGGCGCTCGGTGCTGTTCGTCTGGGTGACGGGCGAAGAGAAAGGCCTGCTGGGTTCCAAGTTCTTTGCGGCCCATCCAACGGTGCCGGCGAGAGCGATGGTCGCCGATATCAATACCGATATGTTTCTGCCCATCGTGCCGCTCAAGATCTTGACCGTCTACGGCCTCGATGAATCCGATCTTGGCGCCCGCGTGAGTTCCGTGGCCGGCAGCCTCGGTCTGCAGGTGCAGCCGGATCCCGCGCCGCTGCGCAACGTTTTCATCCGCAGCGACCAGTACAGCTTCATCCGCCGCGGCATCCCGTCTCTGATGCTGGACGTCGGCTACACGACCGGCTCGCCCGAGGAGAAAATCATGAAGGACTGGAGGACGGAGCGGTACCACGCCCCGTCGGACGACGCGAATCAGCCGGTCGACTTGGCGGCGGCGGCCGGTTACGAGGAGGTCATTCGCGCGTTGGTGATCGAGGTCGCCAACAACCCCATCCGGCCGGCCTGGAAGGCCGACAGTTTCTTTCGCCGTTTCGCGAAAGGCGGCAGCGACCAATAATCGGCGCGCCCGGGAATTTGTTTACAGCCAAGCTGTCCCATGTTCCGATGGGGTCGTCGGCCCTGTAAAGCCATATCCGCACCTGAGACTCATGCCCGCGACGATTTGCACTACCCGCGCCCCGGCGTTCGCGGCGTTTCCCCAAATGCTACCTAAGTACCTGAGGTGTAGATCGCGCCTGCCGCCTTTCCTGGCGGCCCTGGCCGCGCTGCTCAATGCCGGTTGTGCGGTGGGCCCGAATTTCAAGAGCCCTGCCGCTCCGGATGTCAAGGACTATACGGCCACCCCGATCCGGACCACGGCCGCAACGCCAAACGTCGCCGCTGGGGAAGCCCAGCGCTTCGCGCAAGGCAGCGACCTTTCCGCGGATTGGTGGACGCTGTTTCATTCCCAGGCTCTCAATGATCTGATCGATCACGCGCTCGCGAACAATCACGACTTGAAGGCGGCGCAAGCGGCGCTCATCGTCGCGCGGGAGAATTTTCTTGCCCAAAGGGGCGTCTACTATCCCAGCATCACGGGCAATTTTTCAGCCACCCGGCAGAGGCAATCAGGACAAATCGCGCCCACGCTCAATTCAAATGCCTTCCTCTACAATTTATTCACCCCGCAGGTCACTGTTTCCTATGTGCCGGACGTGTTCGGCCTGAACCGGCGCACCGTCGAGTCATTGGCGGCGCAGGAACAAGAGATTCGTTACCAAATGATCGCAACCTACACCACCTTGACGGCCAATGTGGTGGTCACCGCCATTCAGAAAGCTTCTTTGCAGGTGCAGATCGACGCGACCCGGGAACTTATCGACACCAACTCGCGCATGGTTCAAATCCTGCAATACCAGCTTGTCAAGGGTTATGCGAGCCGTCTCGACGTCGCCGCGCAGGAGTCGCAGCTCGCGCTGGTCGCCGCCACGCTGCCGCCGCTGCTCAAGCAATCGGCGCAGCTGCACGACCTGCTGTCGGCTCTGGCGGGCCGGTTTCCGAATCAGTCGCCGGACGAGCAGCTCGCGCTCGCCAGTCTGCGGCTGCCGCTGGATCTGCCGGTCAGCCTTCCCTCGGAGCTCGTGGCGCAGCGGCCGGATGTGCTCCAAGCCGAGGCAAACCTGCACGATGCCAGCGCCAAGATTGGCATCGCCATCGCGAATCGCCTGCCAAATATCGTTCTGACCGCCAACGCCGGCAGTTCGGCGGCCGCCCTGGATCAGTTGTTCACTTCCGGCACCGGATTTTGGGGGGTGGGCGCGGCAGTCACCGCACCCATATTTCAAGGCGGCGCGCTGCTGCACCAGGAGCGCGCCGCAAAGGCGGCCTACGATCAAGCGGCCGAACAATATCGCAGTACGGTTCTGACCGCCTTTCAGAACGTCGCCGACGCGTTGACGGCGCTGGAACAGGACGCCGACGCCCTCGCGGCCGCCGCAAAAGCCGCGGACGCCGCCAAGGTCACTCTGGAGTTGGCGCAACGGCAATTGCAGGATGGCTACTCGAGCAATCTCGCCCTGCTGAACGCGGAGCAAACCGATCAACAAGCCCGGATCGGCTTGATACAGGCCCAGGCCAATCGCTTCATGGATACGGCGGCGTTGTTTCAGGCGCTCGGCGGCGGGTGGTGGCATCGCACGGATTTACAGGAAAAACATGCAAAATAATTCGTCGCGCGGGATGCCGCTCAGGCGCTCTCGGGCCAAATCCGCGCAGGCACCTGCGGCCTGGGTCATGGCGGTGACGACGATCATTTCATGCATCGGTTGTTCGTCAAGAAATGACGCCGACCCGCAAACATCGAACGCAAAACCCAGCAATGTGACGCTGACGGCGGCTCAGCGTAAGAATATTCAGCTGTACGAGGTCAAGACGTCCAAATTTCACAATTCAATCGAGGCCGCCGGGACCGTCGATTTCGACAACGACCAGGCCACCAGCGTGCTGGCGCCCTTTTCCGGTCCGGCATCGCGGCTGTTGGTGTCCCTCGGCGACCAAGTCAAAAAGGGCGACCCACTTGCGGAGGTCGATTCGCCCGACTTCGCGGCGGCCATCGGCGCTTATCGCAAGGCGCTTGCCACCGCCAAGACCGACCGCCACCTGGCAGACCTGGACAAGGATCTTCTGCAGCACCAAGGCGTGGCGCAGCGCGAAGCAGAACAGGCGGAAACCGATGCCGTCAATGCCGAGGCCGACCGTGACGCCGCCCTGCAGGCGCTCGTCTCCCTGAACGTCAATCCACAAACCATCAAGGACATCGAGCAAGGCCGCCCGATTTCGCGCCCCGGGGGATTGATTCGATCACCCGTCGCGGGAACCGTGGTCGAGAAGCTGATTACTCCAGGAGAGCTCTTGGAGGCGGGAACCACAGCGTGTTTTACGGTTGCCAACCTGTCGCGCGTCTGGGTCATGGCGCAAGTCTTTGGCGCCGACCTCACCATGGTGAGCCTCGGCGATTCGGCCGAAGTGCGCACCGGCATCGATTCAAGGAGCTTCACGGGGAAAGTGGACAATATATCTGCGCTGGTGGATCCGAACACGCGCTCGGTGGTGGTGCGTGTGGTCGCCGAAAATCCGGGCAACTTTCTCAAGAAACAGATGTATGTCCGCGTGCTGATTCAGGCGCGCCGGGAAAGCACCGGACTGCTGGTCCCGGTTTCGGCGGTCTTGCGTGACGATGAGAACTTGCCCTTTGTCTATCTGGCACAAACCGACGGCGGCTTCGCGCGTGAGCCTGTGACATTGGGTGGCCGCATCGGCGACGACTACGCCATCGCCGCGGGTCTGAATGCGGGCGACAAAATCGTGGTCGACGGCGGCATTTTTCTTCAGTTCATGCAAACTCAATGAGCGAGCCTTTGATCCCGGCCGGATCCGCGCCGAGAGCTCCCTCGCTCATGAACCGTATCGTGGCCTCGTCGTTGCGG
>DATFZF010000074.1:0-39116 GCA_035314705.1 Steroidobacteraceae bacterium
CGGGATGCTTGCCGATCGGCACCGTGAGCGCAGGGCGCTGCAGATGGGATTGAGGAGCTCTGTTCAGGGCTGCGCAACACGCCGCGCCGCACTGATCTAAGCCGACCGGTGCGCTTTTGAGTGCGCCGGGTACGGATCGCCTGCGCAGCGTGCAAGGAGCCGAGTCCGAGTCGCCCGTGCACTCGGTCTTCCTGGCCCTCTGTCCGGAAAACCTTGCGCCGCGCATTGGGATTCACTCAGGAGGAATTTGCCGTTCGCTATCAGATTCCCCTCGGCACGCTGCGCGATTGGGAGCAGGGCAGGACGGAACCTGACCAGCCTACGCGGGCCTACCTGAAGGTGATCGCACGGGATCCTGAGCGCGTGCATCGTCTGTTGACCGCACGGTGATGGCTCATTCGAACTGCGGTCCACAGCGCTGCTCGATCAAGCGCTCGACTGACCAGCCCTCCCGCTATGCCGGATTCCCCGGCTGCCCCGGTATCCATGAGGTTCCCGCCAGCGGAACTCCGGCCATGGCGGCCGCTTCCACCGTCAGCGCGACCAGATCCTCTTTCTCGAGGTGATGAACGTCCTGCTTGCCGCAGGCCCGCGCAATGGTGGTCAATTCCATGTTGACGGTCTTCAAATAATTCTTGAGCCGCTTGGCGCCCACCGCCGGATCCAGGCGCAGCTCGAGCACCGGATCCTGCGTCGTCACACCCACCGGACATTTCCCGGTATGGCAGTGGTGACAGAATCCGGGCGCCGTGCCGAGCCGCGCGTAATCCTCGAGCGCGGATATGTGCTGGCCGCCGGCGACGTAGGATTCGCTGTTGCAGCCCAATGCCATCAGCACTCCCTGCCCTATCGCCACGGCGTCGGCGCCCATGGCGAGCGCCTTGGCCACATCGGCGCCGCTGCGGATGCCCCCGGAAATCACCAATTGCACGGTGCCGCGCATGTTCAGATCGTCCAATGCATCGACGGCCTGGCGCAGCGCGGCGAGCGTGGGTATTCCCACATGCTCGATGAACACTGTTTGCGTTGCCGCCGTCCCGCCCTGCATACCGTCGACGACGATGACATCGGCGCCCGCGTGCACGGCGAGCTTCACGTCGTTGAAGACGCGCGTCGCGCCCACTTTGACGTAGATCGGCTTTTCCCAGTCGGTGATCTCGCGCAGCTCCTTGATCTTGATCACCAGATCATCGGGTCCCGTCCAGTCCGGATGCCGCGACGCCGAACGTTGATCGACGCCTTCGGGCAGGGTGCGCATGCGTGCCACCCGCGGGTTGACCTTCTGCCCGAGGAGCATGCCGCCGCCGCCCGGCTTGGCGCCCTGGCCGATGACGATCTCGATGGCGTCCGCGCGCCGCACATCGTCCGGATCGAAGCCGTAGCGCGACGGCAGGCACTGGTAGACCAGGGTCTTCGATGAGGCGCGCTCCTCCGTGGTCATGCCGCCGTCGCCCGTGGTGGTCGACGTGCCCACCTCCGTTGCGGCGCGGCCCAGTGCATCCTTCACCCGCGCCGACAGCGCGCCGAAGCTCATGCCGGCCACAGTGATCGGGATCGCGAGCTCGATCGGCCGCGTGGCGAATCGCGTGCCTAGCAAAGTCTTGGTCGCGCAGCGTTCTCGATAGCCCTCGAGAGGGTAGCGCGAGAGCGAGGCGGCAAGGAACAACAGATCGTCAAAATTGGGGACTCGGCGCTTGGCGCCCAATCCGCGGATCTCATACAGACCGCTCGCGGCGGCGCGCTGAATGTAGTCGATGGTCTGCCGGTCGAAACCGGCCGATTCTTCCAACTGCGGACCCGTCATTGTCAATACTCCTGGTCGGCATCGGCATGCCAGTGATAGAGACTCTTCGCTGAAGCCACACGCCTGAATTCCGCGGGATCGTGAGCGAGTCCGGCTTGCGCCAGCAACGTTTTGAGCGCGGCGCGATCAGCGTCCGTCATGGGCTCGAAGCGCGCATCGGCGCCGAGCGAACGCACTTTGCCGCGCACATAGATCACGGCTTCGTACAAGGAATCGCCAAGCGCGTCCTCGGCATCGCCGCAAATAACGATCCGGCCCGCCTGGGCCATGAAGGCCGAGAAGCTGCCCACGCTGCCGCCCACGACGATGTCCGCGCCCTTCAGAGATATGCCGCAGCGCAGGGACGCATCGCCGTCAATGACAAGCAAGCCCCCGTGCGCGGAGGCGCCCGCGGCCGTCGAGGCGAAGCCCCTGATGTGCACGCGGCCGGACATCATGTTTTCGGCGGCGCCCGGACCCGCATTGCCGTGCACCGTGACCGCCGCCTTCTTGTTCATGCCCGCCACGTAATAGCCGACATGGCCATAAATCTGAACGTCGAGATCGGCATCGAGACCGCAGGCGATCGAATGCGCGCCGTCCGGATTTTTCACCCGAATCTGCGACACCCCTTCATTGGCCGTCTGCTTGTGCAGGAATGAATTCAGGTCCCTCAAGCTGTCCTCGGCGAGATCGAATTCGCGCAAGTTGGGCACCGGCCTCAGATTCGCCATGAGTAGATCTCCTCGGGCTTGGGCTCGAACAGCGTTGCATGAGAAATGTGCGGCAAATGGGCCAGCGAGCGGAATTCCGAAGCGATGGCGACGTACTCATCGGTCTCGGCCACCACCGCGGGCTTGCAGGCGAAGGCGTCGCGGACGATGAGAAGCTCCTGATCGGTGCCCATCAGAAAGGTGTAAAACCCGTCCAATTCACGGAAGCCGTGCTGCACGGCCGTCTTCAAGTCATCGCCTTCGCGCAGCCGCCACTCGAAGAAGCGGCACGCGGCTTCGGTGTCGTTGTCGGTTTCGAATTCGATGCCGAGCGGTTCCAGACGTTTGCGCACCAGATGCGGATTGGACAGCGAGCCGTTGTGCACCAGGCAAAAGTCGCGCCCCGCGGTGAACGGATGCGCATGCGCGGGGGTCACCGCCGATTCGGTCGCCATGCGGGTATGGCCCACGAGGTGCGAGCCATGCAGCGACTTGAATCGGTAGCGCTCGGCGATATCCGCCGGAGCGCCCACGTCTTTGTAGAGATCGATCGACTGGCCCACCGAGAGCACGGCGATCATCGGGGCGTGGCGCGCGAGCCAGGCAACGAGCACATCCGGATCGGCCGCGCTGGTCAGCACCGCATGATTGCCGTGGCTCGAGATTTCATGCGCGTGAGCGAATTCGGCGGCTATTCTCGCCAGCAGTTCCGACCAGTCCACCGCATGCTCGCCGCTGTACAGGCTGAGCTTATGGTGCCGCTCCGACACCGGCGCGGTGTAAACGGCAAGACCTGCGGAATCCGGACCGCGCTCGGTCATGCCGACGAGCATGGGCACCATGAGCGCGCCGAGCTGATTGCGCAGCGCAGGATTCTTGATCAGAAGACCGACGATTCCACACATGGGTTGGCTCCTAGAAAAATTCGCCTAGAAAAACTCGAGGTAGCGGCGTGACTCCCAATCGGACACATGGCGCGAATACTCGGTCCATTCCATGCGTTTCAAGCGGATGAATTCATTTGCCAGATCCGTCCCCAGGCCGTCGCAGATCACCTTGTCCGCCTCGAGCGCGTTGATGGCTTCGTTGAGCGACTGCGGCAACAGCTTGATGCCCTTGGCCGCCAATTCTTCGAGCGACAGCTGGTAAAGATTGATGTTCTGCGCCGGACCCGGATCGAGCTTTCGATCGATGCCGTCGAGCCCGGCGGCGATCAGCGCCGCGGACACGAGATAAGGATTGCAGCCCGAATCCGGCAGGCGAATTTCCAGGCGTCCGTGCGGTACACGCACGCAGGCGGTACGGTTGTTGTCGCCATAGGCAATGTACGCGGGAGCCCAGGTGGCGCCCGACAGAGCGCGGCCCACCACCAAGCGCTTGTACGAATTAACGGTGGGCGCCGCGACGGCGCAAAATGCGCGCGCATGCTCGAGCACGCCGCCCAAGAACTGGTAGGCCATTTTCGACAAGCCCATTCCCGACTTGTCGTTCGGGTCGAAGAACGCATTTTTCTGGCTCGCCGAGCCGATCGACACGTGAAAATGCGCGCCGCTGCCGGCACGGTTGGCAAACGGTTTTGGCATGAAAGTCGCGGTCATGCCGTGCTTGTGGGCGATCTCGCTGGCCGCCATCTTGACGAAGGTGAAGTTATCCGCGGACTTGAGCGCATCCGCATAAGTGAAATTGATTTCGAACTGCCCGTTGCCGTCCTCGTGATCGATTTGATACACATCGATTCCCACGGCACGAAGCCCTGCCACCATTTCGTCCAGCACTTCGCGGGTGCGGAACAAGCCCTTGTAGTCGTAGCACGGTTTGTCGAGATCGTCGGTGGGATCGGCCGGCGCCAGGCTGCCGTCCGCGCGCCGCGTCAACAGCATGAACTCGGGTTCGATACCGGTGTACAAGGTGAGCCCGCGCTCTGTAAGGCGCGCGATTTGTGCTTGCAGCGCCACCCGGGAGCAGTACGGGTACGGCTTCTTGTTGACCACCCCATTGCAGATGATGCGCGCGTAGCCCGGCATCCAGGGAATGTCCTGCAGCGTCGAGAGGTCGCCCACCGCCATGTAATCGGGGCCCTCGGGACCCATGCCGAAGCCCCACAGGGCAAAGCCCGCGAAGCCCGCGCCGTCCGTGAGCACCATCTCCAGATGTTCGACCGGCACCGCCTTGGCCTTGGCGGCGCCATGGATGTCCACGAACTGCGCCAGTACATAGCGGATCTTGTGTTCTTCGAAGAATTTTTTTGCCTGCTGCTGATTCATTCCGATGCTCCCGTGTATCTACCGCCGCATTCAACGACCACCGCGCCCAAGGACTCGCCAACATAGGGACCGAAAGTCGGATCACACCAGATCCGATAATGACGCCCCCCCTGCTCGCCCGCCGCGCTCTGCGGCACGACCAGCACCGCGACGCCGATCATGAGCGTCATGATCAAGGGGCGCGAATCGAGCGGCAGTCCCGCGAAATTCACATTGCACACCTGCGCAAGCACGTCGTGGACGCGCTCGCCGCCGAGATGAAACGCCCAATCCTCGCGCAACACCGGATACACGCCCCGCGGCTGCTCATCCAAGGCCGGCGACAATCCTTTCAGCGCCGTTCCTGCGGGACCGTCCTCGAGGAAAAACTCGCCCGTGCCGAGGCGCGCCACCAGCAAGGCATCGGAGCCCGGGGTTTCATGCGAGTGGGCCCAGGTATTGGGCACCATCGGCAACACGATCCCGTGCGCGACCAGCCATTCCGGCGCTCGCGGGCCTTTGAGGCCCAGCCGATCGCGTCCTTCGTGCAAGGTCAGGGCGAGCGCGCTCATGGGCTTGACGCCGCCTTCTGGCGCAGATTCTTCGGGTCATAAAACGCTGCCGGCGCCACGCGTGCGTCCAGCAGATCGCCATTGTCGGTGCGTATGCGAATGTCGCGTCCCACCTGCGCCAGCTCCGGGGACAGCATGGCGAGTCCGATGGATTTGTTCAACGCTCGGGAATGCGTCACGCTGGTGACGCGGCCGGCGATCGCACCCTGCTCGATGACCAAGTGACATTCTTTGGGCAATGGCGCCGCGGCGGCGAATTCGATGCCCGCCAGCTTTTGTCGCGGCCCGCGCGCTTGCAGGATGCGCAGACTGCGCTGCCCCACGAAGAACGGCTTCTTCAGGGCGACCGCCCACATGGCATTCGCCTCGAGGGGGTCGGTCAGCCCGTCGGTGTCCTGACCCACGATGAAGTGGCCCTTTTCCAGGCGCAGCACGCGTTGCGCCTCCACGCCGAACGGGCGCAGGCCCCGGGGCGCACCCGCCGCGATGAGCGCCTGCCACACCTCGGGGCCGCGGCCGGCTGCAACGTGAATTTCATAGCCCAGCTCGCCGACGAAGCCGACGCGCAGCAAGCGGGCGGCGGCACCGCATACCCGGCCGGTTCGCGCCGCCAGGTACGGAAACGCCTCCTCCCGCAGGTCGATATCCGTCAATGTCTGCAGAATCGCGCGGCTCGAGGGACCGGCGAAGTTGAACGCCGCGCGATGGCCGGTGACGTTCACCAGCGCGCAGTCGAGCCCCCACAGGGCGTTCCAGCGCAGCATTTCGCGAAACACGGTGGCGGAGCCGCCGGTCGTGGTCGTGAAGTAGAAGAGTTCCTCGCTCAGGCGCGCGATGACGCCGTCATCGATGATGACGCCCGACTCGTCGAGCATCAGGCCATAACGGGTCATGCCGACCTTCAAATCGGAATAGCGCCCGGCGTACACACGATCCAAGAGTTCGCCGGCGTCCGGCCCGTAAATTTCGATTTTCCCGAGCGTCCCGACATCGATGAGGCCCACGGCGCTGCGCACTGCATGGACTTCGGCCTCGATGCTTTGCGCGCGCGACTCGCCGGACACCGCATAGTATTCGGGCCTTCGCCAGTTGCCCGCCGGCATCCACACCGCGCCGAGCGCGGCGTGCTGCGCGTCGATGGGAGTGTGCCGCTCGGGATAGAAACTGCGGCCTGCCAGCAGCTTCATCGGCACCGGGTGATACATGGGCCGGGCGGTGGTGAGGCCGAGTTGCTCCACGCCGACACCGCGAAAGCGGGCGAGAATACGCAGCGCATTCATGTTGGAATGCTTGCCCTGCGAGGGGCCCATGCCCACGGTGCTGTAGCGCTTCAGCAGTTCGCTCGAATCGAAACCTTCCTGAGCCGCGTTTTCCAAGTCCTTCACCTGCAGGTCTTCGTCGAAATCGACGAAGTTCTTTCCCCCAGGGTGATCGATGATGGGAAAGCGATGCGAGGGACAGCGGCTGCTGCGCGCGACCACGGCACTGCTCGGCACCCCGTATCCCGCGTGCGCGGCGGCCTGCGACCCCGCGCGCCGGCCATCGGCGAGCCGCGATTCGACGTCGTACACACCGTTCATGCGGCCCGCCGCGAAAATTCCCGGCGGCAGGTCTTTGGGCACGAATTGCTGCAGCTCCTCGGAAAACCGCGTGCTGCCGCCCGCGTGAAGAAAGAGCTGAGTGGCGGCCGCCCATCCCACGCTCATCAGGATCGCGTCGCAATCGATGCGCCTTGGCGCGTTCGCATCGAGATGGCCGGCCTCGTTCAGCGGCGCAATATTCAGCCCCGCGACGCTGCCATCCGGCCCGCGAATCGCTGCGTAGGGCACGTGGCCCGGCAGAATCACGATACCCTGAGCGGCGCAGGCCGACACCGCCGCGTTGCTGTCGGGCGCCGGCCGCAAGTCGACGATGGCCGCGACCGGCACCCCCCTGGCGCGGAGCTCGAGGCAGGCCACATAGGCCTCCAGGTTGGCGGCGACCATGATCACCCGGCGGCCCGGGGCGACGCCGTGACGCGCCAGGAGGCGCAGCGCACCCGAGGCCAGCATCACGCCGGGCAGATCATTGTTGCGGAACACCGCGGGCGTTTCGATCGCGCCCGTGGCGAACACCACCGCACCGGCGCGCATCTTCGTCATGCGCGCCGCGTCCGCCAGCGCGACCCAGTGATCAGCATAGTAGCCGGCGGCAAATGTGCCCGGAAACAGAGTGATGGCGGGAGACTCATGCGCCGCGCGGACCAGTGCCTGCGGCGCGCCATTGCCCGCCAGACGCGGCGATTCATCCACCAGGGCGACCCGCGCTCCCGCCTCCGCCGCCGCCAGCGCGGCCGCCAGGCCGCTGGGTCCGGCGCCGATCACCAGCACGTCGCAAAATCCGTAGCGCTTCGGCGTCGACTGCCGGGCGGCGCCGAGCCCAATCCATCCCAGGCCCGTCAACGTGCGGAACATCCGCTCCCAGCGCGGGAACAGGCGCTTGGAATGAAAGGCCTTGTAATAGAACCCCACCGGCAACAGGCGCGCGAAGCGATCCAGGACCCGCGCTCGGTCCCGAGACAGACCGCCGAAGGTATTGACCGCCGACACACCCATGCCATCGTGCAGCAAGGTCACGTCGCCGCGCACATTCGGCACGCCGTCGACCTGGAACAAAGTATTGCTGTCGTGGTTGGCAAAGGACAGGATGCCGCGCGGCCGATGATACTTGAAGCTGCGCGCCAGGTAGGGCACGCCGGCGGCGGCCAGCGCCGATGAAATCGTGTCGCCGGAAAATCCCTGGTAGGCACGGCCTTCGAAAGTGAAGCGCAGCGGCGCGGATCGATCGATCCATTCCGCCGCGTGCGGCGGTGCGCGGTACATCATGACGCCGCTCCCGGCTCCCTCGCCACGGCGCCCGTCGATGCCGCGGGCGGGGCCAATCCACGCCGCACTTCCTCCGCGGGATACGTGGCGATGACCACATCGCGCGAAGTGTCGCGCAACACCACGAACCAGAAGCCGGAGGCGATATGGCACCACCATTCGTATTTGGCGCCCGGCGAGCCGGAGCGATTGAACACGTAATCGCTCCACTCCACGTCGCTGCAGGTGTCCGGGTCGGGGCTGTGGCGGATTTCTCCGCCGTAGGCGAACTCCGATACGGGACGCGGACCGTTCAACGGGCACACCAGAATCTTCATCAGTGGCCCACCGACGCCGCGCCCTTTTCACCCGTGAGCCGGTAGTGCGCGAAGCGATCGAAGCCGAACCCCTCGATCAATGGATGATTGGTTCCCAAGGCCACGGTGTGGCTCATGGTCTTGCCGCACACGGGCGTCGCCTTGAAGCCCCAGGTGCCCCATCCGGCGTCCAGATAGAATCCTTCGACCGGCGTCACACCCATGATGGGCGCGAAATCCGGCGTCATGTCGGCCAGTCCCGCCCATTGGCGATTCACCTTGACCTCGCTCAGGAATGGAAACATGTCCAGCATGTGCGCGGCCAGGCCCTCGACGAAATCCAGCGTGGACCGCGTGCTGTGAAGTTCGTAGGGATCCAGCGAGGCGCCCATCACCAGTTCGCCGCGCGCGGACTGCGACACATACACATGCAGCGAGCCCGACACGATGATGGGATCGAGCCAGGGCTTCACGGGCTCGGATACCATGGCCTGCAGCGGATGCACGTAGATCGGCGTGTGCAAGTCCAGCATGTCGAGAATCCGCGGCGTGAAGCCGGCCACGGCGCACAACACCTTGGTCGTGCGGATGTGCCCGCGGGTGGTGTCGACGCCCGCCACTCGGCCGCCTTGCAGGCGAATCCCGGTGACCTCGGTTTGCTGGTGAATCTCCACCCCGCGCCGATCGGCGCCGCGTCCATACCCCCAGGCCACCGCGTCATGGCGCGCAATGGCGCCCGGCGCATGAAACAAGGCGCCGAGAATCGGCGCATGCCCGCCGCAGCTCAAATCGATCGACGGAATGCCGCGTTTGACGAAGGCCGCATCGACGGCTTCGGAGCGCACGCCGTAGTGCTTGTTGACTTCCGCCCGCCAGCGCATGGTGCGCATCGCCGCGTCGGTGTGCGCCAGGGTGTAATGACCGCGCGTTGAATAGAACAGATTCAAATCGAAATCAGTGGCGAGGTCCTGCCACAGGCGTACGCTCTCGTCGTAAAACTTCACCCCTTCGGGAGTCAGATAATTCGAGCGAATGATGGTCGTGTTGCGGCCGGTATTGCCGCCGCCCAGATAGCCCTTGTCGAGCACCGCCACATTGCGAATGCCGTGATCGCGCGCCAGGTAGTACGCGGCCGCGAGACCGTGGCCGCCCGCCCCGATGATGACCACGTCATAACCCGCTTTGAGCGAGTCGTGGCGCGCGAACATACGCGGTTCAGGATGCTTGCGCGAAAGGCCGAAACGAAGTAGGCGATGGGGCATGCGGACTCAAGGAAATGCGCGGATGCGACACTGGTTCAGCCGCGGGGTTACCATGTGCGAATATAAACGAACATTTAACTGTGGCGCAAATCATTTGCCTATTGTGCAATGCCATCGCGTTGTCGCGAACCATGATGTGGATTATCATGTGGATCACTATCCACATTGGACCATATGCCAATGAAGACCATCCAAATGACCATCGACCCGCATTTGCTTAAAGCCGTCGACAAGCTGACTCGCCTGCGCAAAACCACCCGCTCGGCATTCATCCGCACTGCGCTCGAAGCGGAACTTCGGCGCGAGCGGATCAGGGAGCTGGAATCGCGCCATGCTGATGGTTATGCGAGACAGCCCGCCGCGCCGGGCGAATTCGACGCGTGGATGGATCAACAGGCTTGGGGCGTCTGATGAAGCGCGGCGACGTCTGCTGGTACACGTTTCCCGCGCCGAACAAGCGGCGCCCCGTCTTGATCTTGACGCGCGACTCGGCGATAACCGTGCTCAACAGCATCACCGTCGCTCCAATCACAACGACGATTCGCAGCATTCCCACCGAAGTGGTGCTCACAAAAACCGATGGACTGCCTGACACCTGCGCCGCCAATTTTGACAATATTCAGACGGTACCCAAGGCCAACATCAGCGCGCCGATCACACATCTGTCGACGTCGAAGATGAAGGCGGCAGCCGGCGCCATCAGCTTCGCTCTCGAAGTGGGAGACTAAATTGTTCAGACATCCGACTTTGGCCTGCCCAGGCGCCCGCCGCGCAGGTGTGTGGTTCGCGGGCGCCGCCCTGATGCCGGCGCTGCTGCTGGCGTCGACGCTGTCGCCGGCAGAGGCCTCGCCCCGGGTACCCGGCAACCTCGATGCCGCGCGTTTGGCCAAGGCGGACAGTGAGCCGCAGAACTGGTTCACCGGCGGCCGCGACAAGGACGGCAGCTACTACTCGCCCCTGACCAGCATCGACGCCAAGAACGTCAAGCAGCTGGGTTTCGCGTGGGCATACGACCTGGGCAGTCCTATGCGGGGCCAGGAAGCGACGCCCCTGGTGATCGACGGAGTCATGTACACCTCGGGAACCTGGGGCTATGTGTACGCGGTGGATGCCGCGACGGGCAAGGAGCTGTGGCGCTACGATCCGAAGCCGAACTATTTCATCGGCAGACATCCTTGCTGCGACTTGGTCAATCGCGGCGTGGCCGTGTGGCAGGGCAAGGTCTATGTGGCGTCGGTGGACGGACGGCTGCACGCGTTGAACGCGGCCACCGGCAAGAAAATCTGGGAAGCCGACACCATCACCGATCACAAACTGCCCTACTCCAGCACCGGGGCGCCGCAAATCGCGGGTTCGGTCGTGGTCATCGGAAACAGCGGCGCCGACATGGGCCGCACCGCCGTGCGCGGTTACGTCGCGGCCTATGATCTGGAAACCGGCGCCTTCAAGTGGCGCTTTTATACCGTGCCCCCCGCCGTCGGGCAGCCTTATGAGAATCCCGAATTGGCGCAGGCCGACAAGACCTGGGATCCGCATCGCAAACCGGAGTTCAACGGCGGCGGCACGGCGTGGGACGGATTTGCCTACGATGCGGCGCTGAACTTGGTGTACTTCGGCACCGCCAATGCGGCGCCCTACGACCTGCGTCAGCTCGGACCTGCGAAGCTCGACAGTCTGTATACCGCATCCATACTGGCCGTCGATGCGACGACCGGGCGCATGGCGTGGTACTACCAGACCACCCCGCGCGACAGCTGGGACTATGACTCGGTGCAAAAGCTGATTCTCGCCGACTTGAGCCTGGACGGAACGAGCCGCCCGGTGATTATGCAGGCGTCGAAGAACGGCTTCTTCTACGTTCTCGATCGCAAGACCGGCGAACTGCTCTCCGCCAAGAACTACACCTATGTGAACTGGGCTTCGCATGTTGATATGAAGACCGGCCGGCCGGCCGTGACCCGCGAGGCCGATTGGTATGCCTCGCCCAAGAACGTGTATCCCTCCTGGGCCGGCGGACACACTTGGAATCCCATGTCCTACAGTGCTCAGACGCACTTGGTTTACATCCCGGTCATCGATGTCTCTGCGGTGTGGATCGATATGCTGCATAACGGCGGCACCATGCGATACCTCGACGGATTCTTTACGGTTCAGGGCATATTTCCGGACGACACCTACGACGCCGCGGCGCTGAAGAAGCTGTATGGGCCGGTGCCCGACATGCAGGCCATCAAGGCGGCGCGCAAGGTGAAGCCGGTGCGCGAACTGCTGCGCGCCTGGGATCCGGTGGCGCAGAAAATCGTCTGGGAGCACGAGACCTCCTCGGGGATTCGCGGCTATGACGGCGGCGTGATGTCCACCGCGGGCAACCTGGTATTTCAGGGCCGCGGCAGCGGCGAACTCTGGGTCTATGCGGCCGACACCGGCAAGGTTCTGAAGGTGATCAAGACCGGCAGCCATCTCATGGCGGCGCCCATGACCTACGCGGTCAACGGCGAGCAGTTCGTCGCGGTCCAAGCCGGGTATGGCGGAGCCGCGATCACGGTGGGCCCCATCCCGCCGAGCAGCGCGGCGCTGAAATACGAGAATACCAACCGCATCATCGCCTTCAAATTGGGCGGCGGCGCGGTCCCCACGCCGGCGCCGCGCATCGAAGCTCCCTTTGCGAAACCGCCGGCGCAAACCGCGACCCAGGCGCAGATCGATGCGGGCGAGATCAAATTCGTGGAGGAATGTTCGCGCTGCCATGTGCTCGGACCGAGCAGCACGCCCGACCTGCGCAAACTCAACGACGGCCTGCACGCGGCCTTCAAGGACATCGTTCTGAAGGGCGTGATGGCGCAGGCGGGCATGGAGCGCTTCGACGATATCTTGAGCGATAAGGACGTCGACAACATCCATGCCTACCTGATCGACCAGAGCTGGATGGCGTATCGCGAGCAAGAGGTTGGCGCGCCGCGGGCGGGCGACATTCATTGACGCGAGCGGATAACACTCATTGAATAGAGGAATCCCGGCGGCTCTCGGAGCGGCGGTGTAACGGGGGATGAATGATGCTCCAGCCGGGACTGATGATGGATCGGCCTTTGTTGATCTCGGGCATCATCGAGCATGCGGCCGCGCAATTTGGAGATGTGCAGATCGTCTCGCGGGAGACGGATGGGACGGTGTTTCGCTACACCTATGCCGAGTGCGCGGCGCGCATTCGGCGACTGGCCAATGCCCTTCGCGGCTTGGGGTTGGATGCCGGGACCGCGGTCGGTTCGCTTTCCTGCAACAATCATCGTCATCTGGAGGCCTACTACGCGGTTTCCGGCAGCGGGTTGGTGATGCATACCTGCAATCCGCGGCTGCATCCCGAACAGCTGATTTACATCATCAATCATGCCGAGGATCGCGCCGTGTTGTTCGACGCCGCCTTCGCACCGCTGATCGGGGCGATCGCTCCGCATTGCCCGAATGTCGAGGTTTGGGTGGCCTTGGGCGATGCGGCAAACATGCCCTGTATCGATGCTGTGCCCAGCCTTCATTGCTACGAAGAGATGCTCGCCTCGCATCGTGCCGCATTCGAATGGCCTGAATTCGACGAACGCACCGCCGCCGCCCTGTGCTACACCTCCGGCACCACCGGAAATCCCAAGGGCGCGATGTTTTCGCATCGCTCCATGGTGCTGAACGCCATGATGATCTGCGCGCCCGGACTCCTGTCGGTTTCTTCCCGGGAGACCGTCCTGCCCATCGTACCCATGTTTCACGTCAATGGCTGGTGCATCCCGTACGCCGCCTTGATCGGCGGCGCGAAACTGGCGTTGCCCGGCCCGCGTCTGGACGGCGCCGCGCTGTACGAAATGATGGAGGCGGAAAACGTCACCGTCAGCGCCGGCGTCCCCACGGTCTGGCTGGGACTGGTGCAGTACCTGGAGAACAACCAATTGCGCTTGTCGACCCTGCGACGCGTCATTACGGGCGGGTCGGCCATGCCCCAGCCGCTGATCGAGACGATGAGCGATCGCTACGGAATCGATGTGCGGCAGGGCTGGGGGATGACCGAAACCGTGGCCGTGGCAACCTTGAGCGCGCTGGATGCGCGGCAAATGAAGTTGCCGGCGGCGGACCGGCACTCCATCGTCGCCAAGCAGGGCAAATCGGTGTTCGGGGTCGAAATCAAAGTCGTGGACCAAGACGGCGCGACCCTGCCGCGCGACGGGATATCGCAAGGCGAGTTGATGGTGCGCGGGCTGTGGATCGTGAGCGCATATTACAAGAGCGCAACCTCGGCGCTCGTCGACGGCTGGTTCCCCACCGGCGACATCGCCACCATCGATGCAAACGGTGTCATGCAGATCAGGGACCGCGTCAAGGACCTCATCAAAACCGGCGGCGAGTGGATCAGTTCGATCGATTTGGAAAATGCCGCCGCCTGCCATCCCGCGGTGGCGGCGGCCGCGGTGATTGGCGTGAAGCATCCGAAGTGGCAGGAAAGACCGCTGTTATTCGTGGTGCTCAAGGTGGGTTTGGTGGTCGAGGGGCAGGAAATCCTCGAGTTCCTGTCCGGACGGGTTGCCCGTCTGTGGGTGCCGGATGAAGTCATTTTTTTGGACTCGCTCCCGGTGGGGGGAACGGGCAAAGTGCAGAAAGCGGTTCTTCGGGAGAAATATGGCGGCGTATTCAGTTAGGGAGAAGCGGCTGTGAATGGCATGACAAGGTTACTTCCGGCAATGGTCGTGTTCACTGCGGCGTTTGCGCCGCTGTCGATCGTGCGCGGTGCGGACGCTCCGCCCGCCGATGCGGCCGCCAAGGTGTCGGAGGACGCCAAGACCGTCGGCGCGGCCGTGAAGCGCGACGCCAAGGTAGTGGCGCAAGCGGCCAAAGACGGAGCGCATCACGTGGCGGATGCGGCCAAAGAGGTCGCCCACAAGGTGGCCGCCGCAACCAAGCAAGGGGCTCACGAGGTTGCGGCCGCCTCGAAGCACGTTGCGGAAAAAACCAAGGAAGCGGTCAAGAGCGACAAGAACGCCGACAAGCCGGCGCACTGAGAATCCGCATGTACATGAAACGATGGTCACTGACCGCATTGCTGTGCGCGATTGCGTTCAGCCCCGCCTTCGGCGAAACGCTCGATTCCTCGGTGCAGCGGCGCCTGCGCGAAGCGACCTTCGAAGTCGTGCTCGGCAAGCCCGACGCCGATCCCTTGAGCTACGAGAAACCGCTGCCGCTCGATTTGTTGCCGTTCGCCGAACGTACCGCGAAGTACAAGCCGCTGGGAACGGCGTTCGCGATCGGCGGCGGCCGCTTCGCGACGGCCGCCCATGTGATCGCCGCCGGGTGCGGCAGCCAGTTCGGCCCCGTTGCCATTCGCGATGCGGGCGGCAAGATCCATCTGTTGGATCGGATCCTCAAATATTCGGAAGCCGAGGACTATGCGGTATTCACGGTGAAGGATTCCCCGCGCGTGACGGCGCTGGAAACACACGACCGCCCGGCGCTCAACGAGCCTGTTTTTGCCGTCGGCAACGCCTATGGCGAAGGCATCGTGATCCGTGACGGCCTGTATACGTCGGAGACCCCTGAGGAGCGCGAGGGACGCTGGAAATGGCTGCGATTTTCGGCGGCAGCGTCGCCCGGAAACAGCGGCGGCCCCTTGGTCGACCGGCGGGGACGAGTCATCGGAGTCGTGCTGCGCAAATCCCCCAGCGAAAACTTGAACGTCGCCGTCGCGATCGATCAAGTGCTCAAGGGCAGCGACGAATGGGCGAGTTTCGAAAGCCGATTCGCCTATCGGTTTCCGATGATGCGCGCCTCGGATGCAACCGACGCGTCCGAACGGTTTTCGCTCTCCAAGCCCATCGCCGAATTTTGCACGGCGGCCGAAGCCGCCACGAAGGATGCCTTTGACAAGGCGCGCTCCCACCATCAGGCGCAGCACGGCGCGCACATGTTTCCCCGCGGTGCCGAGTCGCAGCCTCTGCTGTACTCGCTGTACGTGTCGGTATTCCCGCGGTCGATCGAGGAACGCACCGACGGCGCTTGGGGAGTCTCGGATCCGAAACCGCAGCGATCGGAGCTCGATCAAAAGGGCTATGTCGAGACCGCTCCGTTTCCGGGCGCGACGCTGGTGCGATTGCGAATGCCCGATGAGGTGAAATGGGCGGATCTCTACACGGACTCGAAGCTGTTCATGGACCTGGTGTTGAAGGGAATGCCGATCCGGCGAGCCGTGGGTTCCGATTCGGTACGCGTGACGTCGCTGGGCAAGGCGGCGGCGGACACGACTTTCTCCGACACCTACGGCCGCACCTGGCAGGTGCGGACATGGCAGGTACCCTACAATGACTCCGTCGTCGTCTCGATCGCTCTGCCGACGCCGCAGGGCTACGTCGCCATCGTCGCGCAGCGGCCGACCACTATCCAGGCGATCTCGCTGGACGAGTTGCGATCACTGACCGGATTCGTCTACTTATCCTATGCGGGTACGCTGAAGCAGTGGCGCGACTACCTGACTGCCTCCCTGGATCGGCCGGGCGTCCTGCGCTCGCTCGACATCCAGGCCGAGTATGGCAAGAATTTCCGCTATCGTTCCAAGCGCTTCAACCTGGTGGTGCCGAGTTCGGTGCAAAAGATCGACGCTGACAGCAATCTGATCATTAAATTCAGCTACTACGCGGACGGCGACGCGACGGTGTGGGACGTGGGCGGACTGTATCTCGAAGATGCCGAGTTCAAGGGCAAATGGATCGACGTGCTCCGATATAGGCGGCCTCCCGCGGGGCTGCCCGAGAGTTTCGCCGAACGCTGGCACGCCATCGAGACCGGCGGCCACCCGTATACCGGCGTCGCTTACTCCACCAACGGCGGCACTCGAATCAACTCCGTCGATACGTTCAAGGGCGTCGGCGCGGCCCGCACGTCGATAGTCTATTCACTCACCGTGACGGCCGAGGGTACTCAGGATCAGGCAACGATGAAGCGCGCTCTGGACACGCTGCAAGCCGGCATGACGCTGCTGGAGCATGACTAGCCGCCCGCGCGGACTTTCTCAAGATTCGGTCAGCCTCTGCAAATGCGTTCGATAGTAAGCGCCGCGTGATGCGTAGTTCGCCGCAATCTTCTTGATATTTTCCCGCTCTTCGGCCGTGAGCTCGCGCACCACCTTGGCCGGCGCGCCGAGGATGAGGCTGCCGTCGGCAAATACCTTGCGTTCGGTGATGACCGCGCCTGCGCCGACCAGGCAGCCTTTGCCGATGACGGCCGCGTTCAAAACAACCGCCTGAATTCCGATCAGCGAGCCCTCGCCGACGGTGCAGCCATGCAGCATGGCCTGGTGGCCGATGGAGACCTCCGCCGCCACGATCAGCGGAAAGCCGGGATCGGTGTGCAGGACCGCGCCGTCCTGCACATTGCTGTTGACGCCGATGCTGATGATTTCGTTGTCGCCGCGCAAAGTCGCGCCAAACCACACGCTGCTGTGCTCGGCGAGGACCGCCTTACCGATGACCGAAGCGCTCGGCGCGACATAGGCGTTCAGCGCGACGGTCGGAGAAAAATCGCCCAACTTGTACAAAGCCATGTGCCCTATCCTCCGTAGCCCGGAACTTACCGCACAACTGGATACCCTAATAGCCTGGGTTATCATCCGCGGCAATCATGAATGAGACGCCCGCCAATACACAGATCCAGCCGCAAGCCTGGGCTCCGCTCATGGCACGCCTCTGGGCTTTGAGGCCGGTGAGCCCGGCACCCATTGCCAATCCCAGGCGCGCTGCCCTCATCATGGGCGCGGCGTGGCTTGCTGCATGGGTTGCCATCGACCGCTGGCAGTCCCAACCGGACCCGCAGTTCTTCGCCGGCGGAATCCCGCTGCTGGCCTGGTACGCGCTGGCGGTTCTGGGGCTGGCCTCGCTGCTGCAATGGCGTGCGCACACGGCGTTCGGCCCGATGCTGGCATTGGCAATGGGCGCCGTTCCCGTACCTTTGGCGTTCGCGGGCGTGGCCGCGCCCTATCTCGACGGCTCATGGCTGTTGGGCGCGATCATCGTCGTGGCTGTCCATACCTTGCTGTACCTGGGGCGCGGCTTGCGCGCCATCACCGGGCAGAGGCAGCGCCTAGCCGCCTGCGCCGGCCTGGTATTCGTCGCGGGCTTCTGCTGGCTCACCGATGCCTTGGACGTCATTCCGGACGTGTGGAACCCCAGCGAAGTGCAGGCCGCCGAATCCGGGGACGCTCTCGCCGACGGCGAGGCCGTCTTGTTCGGGCAGGCGGCCCGCATCGATCAATCGCTGTCGGCCATCGACCGCGGCGCTTCGCCCCAGCCCAAGGTCTTTTTTGTCGGCTTTGCCGGCGTCGGCGACCAGGCGGTGTTCGCGCAGGAAGTCGGATTGGCCTCGCGGGTGCTCGGCGAGCGATATGACATCGGCGGCAGAAAGTTGTCGCTGATCAACGATCAGCGGGACTTGGAGCGCGCTCCGCTCGCGACCGTATCCGGATTGAAATACGCGCTGCGCGGTCTCGCGAAGCGCATGAATCTCGAGCAAGACGTGCTGTTCTTGTCGATCTCCTCGCATGGCGCGGACGATCCGGCGATCGTGGTCTCCAATTCTCAACTTCCGCTCAACGACCTGAGCGACGAGGATCTCGCCGATGCGCTGCGCGAATCGGGAATCAAATGGCGGGTGATCATCATCTCGGCGTGCTACGCGGGGGGATTCATCGACAGTTTGAGCGACCCGCGGACCATCGTCATCGCCGCGGCGGCGGCCGATCGCACCTCGTTTGGGTGTTCGAACGACCGCGATCTAACCTATTTCGGCGAGGCGTTTTATCGCGACGCATTGCCCGCCGCGGCTTCGCTGCGCAGCGCTTTTGATACGGCCAAGGCGGCCATCGCCGCCCGGGAGCGCCGCGAACACATCGCGCCCTCGCACCCACAGGCGTATTTCGGCGCCCAAATGGAGGCGAAGCTCAAGCAGATGAATCCCGCGGAGCCGTGATCACGCCTCTTCATCGTAAATGATGATGGACAGCATCCGGATCGGCACCTTGTCCAAGGTCTCGGGACCGTGTGGTACGTCGCCGCGGAAACTGAGCGAATCGCCCGGACCGAGCGGATAGCTGTGAATACCGTGCCGGTAGGTCAGCGAGCCGGCGAGCAGGTAAATGAATTCGGTGCCGGGGTGCTGGAACCCCGGAAACACCTCGCTCTTATCGGTGAGCGTCACCAGAAAGGGCTCGAACGACTTTCGCGGACCACGTTGGGCGGCCAGCAAGTGGTAGGTGTGGCCGCGGCGGGTGCCGCGCCGCACCACCTCGAGTCCTTGGCCCGCAGGCACGCGCTGCGCCCCTTCCTCGTCTCCTCCCACTTGCTGCAGCAGCAGCGCCGGCCGCACGCCGAGCGCACCCGCCAGCGCGACCAGGGTTTCGAGGCTCGGCGTGACATGCCCCGTTTCCAATCGGCTGAGCATGCCGGCGCTGATACCGGCGGAGGCCGCGACATCCGTCAGCGTCAAATCCTGGCTCTCCCGGACTTTGCGCGCGACGGCGCCCAACTGCCGGCCGACTTTGCCCGAGCCCGTCGCCGGTACCGCAGCCGATATCGGCTTTTTGGGTGAACGCGCCACGCGAAGCCTCTTTTGTATCCCAAGGGTCACGCAAGGATCGCAGCTTCCATGCGCTTGCAAGTCAATTTACACTGCACGCAATAAATTTGCACTACAGTAACTGACATGTTATTTATTTCGGATGGCTGTGCATTCCTTCCGCTCGCCGCCACGCGTGGTGCAGGCGCGGCGGCCGCCTGGCCAGCGCCGTTAGATCGAGAATATGATACGGGATCCTCGCCTTGAGGTGCGAGCCCATCCTTTAAGGTAAACCACCGCTTCGCAAAAAGAGGATAAGAGCATGGCGCGCGACCCTAAACACGACATCCTGTTTCAGCCGATCAAGATCGGCCCCAAGACGCTGCGCAACCGGTTCTATCAGGTGCCCCATTGCATCGGTGCGGGTTCCGACAAGCCGGGATTTCAGGCCGCGCATCGCTCGCTCAAGGCCGAAGGCGGCTGGGCGGGAATCAATACGGAGTATTGTTCGATTCACCCCGAATCGGACGACACGCATCGCTTGTCGGCGCGCATCTGGGATGCCGGCGACGTGCGCAATCTGCGCGCCATGACCGATCACATTCATCAATTCAACTCCCTGGCGGGGGTTGAGCTTTGGTACGGCGCATCGCATGCGCCTTGCATGGAGTCGCGTGCCACGCCGCGGGGTCCGAGCCAATACGCCTCGGAATTCGAAACGCTCACCTACTGCAAGGAGATGGACCTGGACGACATCGCCACGGTGCAGCAGTACTACGTGGACGCCGCGCTGCGGTCCCGCGACGCCGGCTTCGATATCGTCTATGTCTACGGCGCGCACTCCTACCTGCCGCTGCAGTTTCTCTCGCCCTATTACAACAAGCGCAAGGACGGCTACGGAGGCTCGCTGGAAAATCGCGCGCGCTTCTGGCTCGAAACTCTGGAAAAAGTCCGCCGTGCCGTCGGCAACGACTGCGCCATCGCCACCCGCTTCGCGGTCGACACCCTGTACGGCGATGCCGGCATCGAAGTCGAGAATGACGGCATGAAGTTCATCGCGCTTGCCGATCCGCTCGTCGACCTGTGGGACGTGGACGTCGGCGACATTGCCGAGTGGGGCGAGGACGCGGGGCCTTCCAGGTTCTATCAACAGGGCCATCAGGTGCCCTGGACGCGCTTCGTCAAGCAAGTGTCGAAGAAGCCGGTGCTCGGCGTCGGCCGTTTCACCGACCCGGAAAAGATGACCGAGATCGTGACCAAGGGGATCGCCGACATCATCGGCGCGGCGCGGCCGTCGATTTCCGATCCCTGGCTGCCGAAGAAGATCGAAGAAGGCCGCTACGACGACATTCGCGTCTGCATCGGCTGCAATGTGTGCATTTCGCGCTGGGAAATCGGCGGTCCGCCGATGATCTGCACGCAGAACGCCACGGCGGGCGAGGAATATCGGCGCGGCTGGCATCCGGAGAAATTTCCGAAGCGCGGTTCCGACGACTCCATACTGGTGGTCGGCGCGGGGCCCTCGGGCGCCGAATGCGCGCGGGTGCTGCTGGAGCGCGGCTACACCGTGCATCTGTACGACACGGCGGCAAAGATCGGCGGTCACTTGAACTCCGTCGTCACGCTTCCCGGTCTCGGGGAGTGGGGCTACCACCGCGATTATCGCGAACTGCAGATCAACAAACTGGTGAAGAAGAACAAGCAGGCGCAGGTGGCGCTCGGCCAAAAGCCGATGACCGCCGATGCGGCCCTCGCTTACGGCGCGGAAAAAATCGTCATCGCGACCGGCTCTTCATGGAATACGGACGGCACCAATTGCCTGAGCCATGAACCGATTCCGGGTGCGGACGCTTCGAAGCCGGACCAGCTCACCCCGGAGCAGGTGCTGGAGGGCAAGAAGGCCATCGGCAAGCGCGTCGTGATCCTGAACGCCGACACCTACTTCATGGCGCCGAGCCTCGCGGAAAAACTCAGCGTAGCCGGCCACGACGTGACTGTGGTCACGGGCGTGCATTTGGCCAACTACATGCACTTCACGCTCGAGTATCCGAACATGATGCGGCGCATGCACGAGCTGCACATCAAGGAGATTCACAACGCCTTCGGCTCGCGTATTGAAAAAGGACGCATCGAGGTGTACGACATCTTCGGCGACGGCTCCAAGCGCACCTATCGCGGCCGCGGTCAGCTGCCGCGCGACGTCAATAAGAGCCAGCGTTGGGTGGAATTCGACTCGCTGGTGCTGGTCACCGGCCGGCATTCGCACAATGCTCTGCACACCGAGCTCAAGGCCCGCCACGGCGAATGGGCACAGAACGGCGTCAAGGATGTTTACTTGATCGGCGACGCCGAAGCGCCGCGCCTCATTGCCGACGCGACGTTCTCGGGCCACCGGCTGGCGCGCGAAATCGAGGAGAAGCGCGCGCAGCTGCCGCTGCCCTACAAGCGTGAAGTCGCGGTCTGGGGCACCTCGCACATGCCCGGCGGAGAGTTCGAGCTCGAGTACAAGACTTAGGAGCCTGTCTGAGTATTCTCGTGAGCCGCACTGACGCCGTCACTCGGATCCTATTCGAGGCGTTCTCGGCGGTCGAGGTGCGGCTCTTCTACGTGCTGGGCTACGCCGCGATCGCGATATTCGCGTACGGGGTCTACGTGCAGATCCGCAAATATCGGCGCGGCGCCGCGCTCGAGCTCGAGGGAAGGCTGTGGGCGCGGTTCGGCGCCATGTTCCGCTCGGTGCTCGACGGCAGAAGCGTCGCGCGCCGCGACCGGGGAGCGGGAGTTGCGCATCGACTGATTTTTTATGGATTCATGCTGCTGTTCGCCGGCACCGCGACCATCACGCTGGAATACGACATTCTTGAGCCATGGTTCGGTATTCGTTTCTGGCACGGCACATTCTATCTGGTGTTCTCGCTGATCCTCGATGTGGCCGGCGTCGCGTTGATCGCGGGCCTCCTGTTCATGATGTATCGGCGCGGCTGGATGCGGCTGCCGAAGCTCGACTATGCGCGACCGGACCGCGTACCTGGCGACCCGGATTTCAACCGGCCGCAATACCGCCGCGAGGACTGGGCGTTCCTGTGGATTTTGTTGATCATCGGCTGCACGGGTTATGTGCTGGAGGCGGCCCGGCTGGTGTGGCTTGCCGATCGCCCCGATGTCTGGGATACCCGCTGGTGGTCCCCCGTCGGAGCGCTGCTTGCGCAATTCATGCGCGCGCTGGGACTCGGGCAACAGGCTGCCGCCTTGCTGCGGCACGGCCTGTGGTGGTTTCACGGCCTGATCGCGCTCGTGCTCATCGCGCTCATCCCCTACACCAAGGTCAAACACATTTTCACGGCGGCCGCCTCGCTGCTGGTGCGCGACCCGCTGGCCGCGCAAAGGCTGCCGCGGGTTCCCGAGTCGCAGGTTGAGGCCGGCGCCGCGAAAATCACTGATTTCAATTGGAAGCAGCTGCTGAATCTCGATGCCTGCACCAAGTGCGGACGCTGCCACGAAGCCTGTCCCGCGCGCGCGGTGGGTGCGCCGCTGTCGCCGCGCGACGTGATCCTGAGCCTGCGGGAATTTGCGCATGCGACGCTGGAATCCGGCGCCGTGCCCTCGGCCGCCGAGCTCGACGTCCACGGCAAGGCGCCCGGGCAGGTCGCCATGGAGACTCTGTGGTCCTGCCGCACCTGCATGGCCTGCGTCGAGATCTGCCCCGTGGCCGTGGAACACGTCCCCATCATCGTACAGATGCGCCGCAAGCTGGTCGAAGACGGAGCCATGGATCCGCTGCTCACCAAGACGCTGCAGACGATTCACAAAACCGGGAACTCCTTCGGCGAATCCAAGCGCAAGCGCGGCACCTGGAGCAAGGGACTGCCCTTCGCCGTCAAAGATGCGCGCAAGGAGCCGGTGGATGTGCTGTGGTTCGTCGGCGACTACGCGTCCTTCGATCCGCGCAATCAGAAAGTCTCGCAGCTGTTCGCCGCGCTGCTGCAGGAAGCGCAGGTTGACTTCGGAATTCTCTACGATGGCGAGTCGAATGCCGGCAACGACGTTCGACGCGTGGGAGAGGAAGGATTGTACGAAGTGCTGGCGACGGCCAACGTCAATGCGCTCGCGAGCGCCTCGTTCAAGAGCGTCGTCACCACGGACCCTCACTCCTTCAACACCATTCGAAACGAATACCCCGACTTCGGCGGCAAGTACGAGATCCAGCACTACACCACGCTGCTGAAGCAATTGTTCGCCGAGAAGCGCTTGGCGGTGACCCGCCCCTTGAAATACCGCGTGACCTTTCACGATCCTTGTCATCTGGGCCGCTTCAACAAGGGCTACGATGCGCCGCGCGAATTGCTGGCGCTGCTCGGCTGCGAGCTCGTCGAGATGGGGCGCTGCAAGGCGAACTCCTTCTGTTGCGGCGCCGGCGGCGGCAGAATCTGGGTCCCCGATCCCGTGGGATCCGAAAAACCGGCGCAGAATCGCATGAAAGAGGCGGCGATGATTCCGGGACTCGAGGTCTACGTGGTCAGCTGCCCCAAGGATCTCACCATGTTCGAGGACGCGCTCAAAACCACCGGCAACGAGGGAAAATTCGTGGTCAAGGAACTCATTGAACTCATTCGCGAGGCCATTCCCGTGCAGCGCGCCGAGGCGGTGCCGGCATGAAGATTCTGGTGGCGGTCAAGCAGGTCGCGGCGCTCGACGAGGATTTCGAAATCCGCGCCGACGGACGCGATGTCGACCCTGATTTTCTCATCCGCGATTTGAACGAATGGGATGATTTCTCGCTGGAAGAGGCGGTCAAGATCAAGGAGGCCGCTGCTGCGGAGCCCGTGGAAGTGGTCGCGGTCTCGGTGGGGCCGGAAGAAGTCGACGAGGCCCTGCGAAAATGCCTGGCGAAGGGCGCGGACCGCGCCATCCGCATCTGGGATGCGGCCATCGAAGGCTCCGATTCCATCGCCATCGCGCGAATTTTGGCGGCCGCTGCGCGGCGCGAGGCACCGCAGCTGCTGTTTGCCGGCGTGCAATCCTCCGACCAATCGTTTGCCTCGACGGGCATTGCCGCCGCCGCGTTGCTCGGCTGGCCGCACGCCGCGGTCGTTACCCAACTCAACCTTGCGCCGGGTGCCAAGTCGGCGGTCTTGCGGCGCGAACTGGAGGGCGGTCTGCTGCACGAGGTCGAGATTCAATGCCCCGCCGTGCTCACCATTCAGCTCGGCATCAATACGCCGCGCTACGCGAGCTTGCGCAGCATCAAACAGGCGGCGGCCAAGCCGATCGAGGTCCTGTCCTTGGCGGATATCGGTTTGGGTGCCGCGGACGTGGGTGAAGCGGGATCCTTGTCGCGCGTGCGGCGCATGTACGTTCCGGACAAGGGCCGGGCGCAGCTCATCGAAGGAGACGCCGCGCAGCAAGCCGCGCGCCTCGCCGAGATCATTCGCGAGTTCAAAGGAGCGCACCCATGAGCGGCATTCTCGTCATCGCCGAGCAGCGCCGCGGGGAATTGCGCTCCGTATCGCTGGAACTTGTAGGCGCCGCACAAGGCCTGCGCCGCCCGGGCGATGAGGTGGCGGTCGCCATCTTGAGCGACTCGCCCGAGCGCTTCGTCGCCCCGTTGAGCCTCGCCGGAGTCGACGAGATCGTGACCGTGAAAGTCGCCTCACCTGAGTTCGACCCGGACACGTTTGAATCCGCGCTGGGTGCGCTGATCGCGGAGCGGGCCCCGGACGTGGTGCTGGCGGCGCACAGCGTGGATTCGTTCGGCTATGCGGCGGCGCTCGCGGCCCGGCTGGGACTGGGCTTCGCCACCGATGTCTTCAAGGCGGAGCGCATCGACGGAGAACTCGTGGCGACGCGCGGCGGCTACGGTCAAAAGGTCAATGTCGAAGTGGATTTTCCCAGGCGAGCCACGGTGCTGCTCTGCGTTCGCGGCAATGTATTCAAAGCGCCGGAACAGACCGCCGCCCCGCGAGTTGCGGCCTTCGCCGCACCGCAGGCGGCGAGCCGCGCCGCGGGCCGCGAGTTCATCGAACTGAGTGCAGGCGATGATGTCGATATGACGGCCGCCGAGTTCATCCTGACCATCGGCCGCGGGGTCGGCGAGGAGGCCAAGGTACCGCAATTCCGGGAATTGGCCGACGCCGTGGGCGCCACGCTGGGCTGTTCGCGGCCCATCGCCGACGCGGGCTGGCTGCCGAAGAGCCGCCAGGTCGGCCAATCCGGCAAAACGGCGAGCGCCTGCAAGCTCTACATCGCCATGGGGGTTTCCGGCGCCATTCAGCACCTCGCGGGCATGAAACACGTCAGCACCATCGTCGCCGTCAACAGCGACGCCGAAGCATCGATTTTCGGCGTGGCGAAATATGGCATTGTGGGAGACATCTTTGAGATCGCCGATGAACTACGCCGTTTGTTTTGAATGAGGGTTACACATGAGTTCGATTGCCGAAGCAACCGCGAGTGATACCGCGTCCAAGAGCGCGGGTCTGGAGCGCGGCATCGATTGGACCGGCGCTTTCTGGGTGGCCAGCGGCGTGCCGCCCTTGGTGCTGTTCTCCATCGGCGCCGTGGCGGCAACCGTGGGCAAGCTGTCCTGGATCGTCTGGACGGCGTCGATCGCCATGGGATTCATTCAGTCTTTCACTTACGCCGAGATCGCCGGGCTGTTTCCCAACAAGGCGGGCGGCACCTCGATTTATGGCGCGATCGCCTGGGTGCGCTACGGCAAGCTCGTCGCGCCCATCTCCGTGTGGTGCAATTGGTTCGCCTGGTCTCCCGTGCAGGCCACCGGTTCGGCGCTCGCCGCCGGCTACATATTGAGCGGGCTGTTCGCGCCGGACGCCGCGATCAACACCTGGCAGCTGACCCTGCTCGATCTGGGCTTCTTGAAGACCGGTTTGAGCTTGCGCATCAACGCCGTCTTCGTGCTGGGTGCGGTCATCTTGCTGGCGGTGAAATTCATTCAGGACGGCGGCATCCTGCGATCGGCGAATACCACGAAGATCCTGGGGATCTCGGCCATGATTCCCCTGCTGCTCATCGGCATCGTGCCGATTCTCACCGGCGACCTCGTCAAGGCGAATTTTTTCCCGTTGGCGCCGTTGGCGCATGACGCCCTGGGACGCGTCGCCGACGGCACCTGGAACATGGCGGGAGTCACCGTGTTTGCGGCGGGCATGTTCCTCGCCGCCTGGTCGACCTACGGATTCGAGACCGCGGTGTGCTACACCGGAGAATTCAAGAACCCCAAGACCGATACCTTCAAGGCGATTTTCTATTCCGGCCTGCTCTGCGTGGTGGTGTACACCTTGGTGCCGTTCGCCTTCCAGGGATTTCTGGGCTTGGGCACCCTGGTGCATCCCGCGGTGCTCGACGCCGCCGGCAATGTGACCACGGCGGCGGAGTACTCCGGCATGCTGGCGCCCGATGTTTACAGCGGCATGGGAGTCGCAGCCATCATGGCGAAAATGGTGCATGCCGGCCGGCTCGTCGGCGCCATCGTGGTGATCATGCTGATTCTGGCGCTCGTTCTCTCTCTTATGACATCCATGGCGGGCTCCTCGCGCACGCTGTATCAAGCGTCCCTGGATGGTTGGCTGCCGAAATACCTCGCCAAGGTGAACTCGCACGGCGCGCCGACCAACGCCATGCTCACCAATCTGGGATTCAATCTGGTGCTGCTGCTGCTGTCCGATTCGGTGTTCATCATCGGCGCGGCCAATATCGGCTACCTGATCTTCAATTTCCTGAATCTGAACGCAGGCTGGATCCATCGGCTGGACCGGCCGCGGCAGGAAAGACCATGGCGGGCTCCAACCTGGATTCTCGGCGCCGGCGCCGTATTGTCCTTCGTGAACCTCGCCTTCATGGGATTTGGCGCCGACGTTTACGGCGCCGGAACCCTGAAAACCGGCCTGCTTTTCGCCGCGCTCATCGTGCCGGTGTTCGTGTACCGCCATTACATCCAGGATAAAGGCACCTTTCCGCGCGAGATGGCGGAGGACCTGGACATGGCGGGCGGCGAGAAGATCATCAAGCGCGCCGGCATCTGGCCCTACGTCGTGTTGGTGGCAGGAATAGCCGTGGTGGCCGTCGCGCACCGGCTTGCGGTGTACTAAATGCTGGTCACCGGGATCAAGAGCAAGCCCGTCTATGCGCCGCTGCAGGCCGACACCCGCGGCCGCTACCATTTGATGCTCGGCTTGGGCGTCGGTGCCGCCCCGCTGCTCCGGGTGATCGATGAAATGCGCGCTGCCGCGGCATCCGGACTCAAGACTACGCGAGTTCTGTTCGTGCCCGACCCTGGGGCAGCCCCTCCCGGCGCCGCGCCCGACGCGCAGGCCGCGCCCGAGGTCGTTGCGTTCAAGGCGGCGGGCATCGGCGACGTGCAGGCCTTCGGCGGCACAGCGGCGCTGCTCGAGCAATTTCGAACCACGCTTGCGCAGTCGTTGATGGGCACCCGGCTCTATGTCGCGGGACCGGAGAGCTTCATCGGGCTGGCGATGAAGATCGCGCTCGAGTTCAACCTCAACAAGGACGAGATCCGTGCGGAAGAGTGCGGCAGCCTGGCGCGGCGCGTTTACTGCATTCATTGCCGCACCACCACCGAATTCGTGCGGACCAACATTGTTCGTTGCGCCGGCTGCGCGCGCTGGCTGCTGGTGCGCGACCACTATTCACGCCGCCTCGCCGCCTACATGGGCGTCATGGTGGATGCCGAAGCGCCGGGCGAGCTGCCGCCGCTCAAAGAGGTGTTTCTGTGAACGACGCGCAGACCATCGCCGTCGAAGTGGTCGGCATCGAGCAAGTCACCCCGCTGATCAAGCACTTCAAGCTTGCGCCCGTGGGCGGCGGACTGCTTCCGGTGTTTTCCGGGGGCTCGCACATCATCGTCGTGATGCAGGCGAAGGATCGCGTCCATAAGAATCCGTATTCGTTGCTGGGCTCGCCCTCGCAACTCACCACCTATGAGATCGGCGTGCGGCGAATGGAGGAATCGCGCGGCGGCTCGCATTTCATGCACGACGCGGTGAAGCTCGGCAGCCGCCTCGAAATCGCGCATCCGGTGAATCTGTTCGGCCTCGACAAGATTGCCCGCAAACATGTGCTGATCGCCGGCGGCATCGGCATTACGCCCATCCTCGCGCAACTCGAAGACTTGCACGGCGGCGGCGTCCCCTACGAACTGCACTACTCGGTTCGTTCAGCCGAACACGCCGCGTTCCTGGAGCGATTGCGACGACGCGAGGGCGCAAGACTTCACATATACTATGACAGCGACGGCCAGCTGATTCCTTTCGAGCCGCTGCTCGCGGCTCAGCCCTTGGGCACGCACGTGTACGTGTGCGGCCCTGCCGGCATGATCAAACACGTCATCGGCACCGCGCAGGCCAGTGGTTGGCCCGACAGTCACATCCACTGGGAGCAATTCAGCGCGCCGCCGGTCGGCGACGCCTTCGAGGTGTTCCTGGCCCGCTCGAAAATCAGCGTGCATGTGCCTCCCGACCAAAGCCTGCTCGAAAGCATCGAGGCGGCCGGAGTGGAGGTGCCCTATCTTTGCCGCGGCGGCGTCTGCGGCTTTTGCCATACGCGGGTGCTGGAACTGGATGGCGAGCTGATGCACAACGATCACTTTTTGTCGAACGCGGACAAGGCGAACGCCAAGAACATCATGCCCTGCGTATCGCGGGCGCGCTGCAAGCGCCTGGTGCTGGACCTCTAGGAGCGGACAACATGAGCGCCGTATTCAAACCACACGAAACTTTCCGCGACGACTTCAGCTACCGCAATAGCCCGCAGGCGATTCGCCGGTTCCCGCTGCCGTTCGCCGAGGATGCCTACATGTATTCCGTCAACATCGAGCCGCATTTGCCCGGGCCGCCGGGTTCGGTCACGGAATTCGCCTTCGATGTCGATGAGCACTATGTGGCGGAATGCCGCGAGCGCGCCATCGTGCTGGCCGCGGAGCCGCTGCGCTACCAGGCCCTGCCCCATATGATGAGTTCACAGTGGGACTGCCTGGAACTGATCATGGAGTCCCTCGCCAAGGATTATCCCGCGCACTTCTCGCTTTCCAGGCAAGGCAATCGCTGGCATTGGATCAATCGGCCGTTGGAAATAGATCAGCAATTTACCTTCGGCGATGCCGCCACCCTGCCGCGCGAGCCCCTCGACTACATCACGCGCCAGGCACAAGGCGACTTCGTGGTGATGGATCAGCGGGAAGGCGATCTATGGTGCGAAGCCGGGATGGTGACCACTCAGGCCGACTGGTCCCTGGACTTCGACATCGGCATGACCTTCAAGGAATGGCATGGACCCGTACCGCTCGCACACGAGCTCCAGGTTTTCGACCGTGCTCTCAAGTTTCTTCTCAATCTACGCTTGGGGTCGCCCGTGCGGCGCCTGAATTGGACCATGACGGTGCATCCGCGCCTGGACACCTCGCCCGAAAATTATCCCCATTGGGGGCCGGACCGCGCCATGGTGACACCGCAGAATGCCGGCGACCTGGTGCATTTGCGCGTCGAGTTGCAGGGTCTGTGGCGGCTGCCGCGCAGCAATGCCATCGTGTTCGGCATTCGCTGCTACCTGATCAGTCTGCGCGAGTTGGCCACGGTGCCGAAATGGGCGCGCCGCGTGCACCGGGTCTTGCGGGATTTGCACCCCGCGCTGATCGACTACAAGGGCTTGACGCGCTACCGGGACGCCGCGATTGCGTGGCTGGCGCCCTTCGACGACGGCGCACCCACCACCCCGGGCACCGCACCTGAATAAGGCGCGCCCACGGCGCATATCATTGACACACTCTGGAGACAATCATGGCACTTAGCTGGCGCACCTCGGTCCTCGCCGATCGGCATCGGGCACTCGGATCGAAGCTCGAGGATTGGAACGGCATGGGGACGGCGTGGACCTACGCGAAAGATGTGGCCCAGGATCACGTGGCGATCCGCACCAAGGCGGGACTGATGGACGTGTCCGGCCTGAAAAAGCTGTACCTCGTCGGGCCGCATGCCTCGGCCATATTGAATTACGCGACCACCCGCGACGTCAGCAAGATTTACCCGGGGAAATCGGCCTACGCCTGCATGCTGAACGAGGCCGGTCATTTCATCGAAGATTGCATCCTGTACCGCCTGGCCCCGAATTCCTGGATGGTGGTGCACGGCAGCGGCGCGGGTCATGAGACCCTGACGAAGTACGTGGTCGGCCGCAATGCCGCGATGATCGTGGACGATGATCTGCACGACCTGTCCCTGCAAGGCCCGGTCGCGGTTGATTTCCTCGCCAAGCATGTCCCGGGGATTCGCGACCTCAAATATTTTCACCACACGCCGGCGACCCTGTTCGGCCGCCCCGTAACGATTTCGCGCACCGGCTACACCGGCGAGCGCGGCTACGAGATCTTCTGCAAGGGCGAAGATGCCGGCCCCATCTGGGATGCGATCCTGAGCGAGGGCAGGTCCTTCGGCATCATTCCCGCCTGCTTCACCACCCTGGATTATTTACGGGTGGAGAGTTCCTTGCTGTTCTATCCCTATGACATGTCTCAAATGTATCCCTTCGACAAGGATCCGCCCGGCGACAGTCTCTGGGAACTCGGCCTCGACTTCACCGTGAGCCCCGCCAAGAACGACTTCAACGGCGCGGACGCGCACTACCGGCTGAAGGGCAAGGAGCGCTTCAAGATCTTCGGATTGCTGGTGGACGGCAAGGCGCCCGCGGACATGGGCGACCCCGTCTACTCCGGCGACAAAAAGGTGGGCGTCGTCACCTGCGCCATGGTGTCGACTTTGACGGGCAAATCAATGGCCATCGCCCGCCTCGATGTCCCTGTTGCGGTGCACGGAACCCGTCTGGAGATTCGCGGCAAGAACCTCAAAGGTCCCGCGACGGCGCATACTCTGCCCTTCGACGACGTGGAGAAGAAGAAGCGCACGGCGGTGGGCTGACATGCAAACCAAGCTCTTGATCGACGGCGTGCTGGTGGCCGGTGAAGGCTCCCTTGAGCGGATACTGGATCCGGCGACCGGCTCAATGCTCGCGGAGGTTCGCGAGGCGAGCCTGGCCCAGGTGAACGCGGCGGTCGCCGCGGCCGAGGCGGCCTCCCTCAAGTGGGCGCAGGTGGTGCCGAAGGATCGCGCCGCGCTGCTATTGCGCCTCGCCGACCGCATCGAGGCGGACGGCGCCGCGTATGCCAAGCTCGAATCCGACAACACGGGCAAGCCGCTGGCCGCGGCGCTCAACGACGAGATCCCGGCAATCGCGGACGTGTTTCGGTTCTTCGCGGGTGCGGCGCGTGTCCAACACGGCGCCTTGGCCGGTGAGTACCTACCCGGCTACACCAGCATGATTCGGCGCGATCCGGTCGGAGTCGTCGCCTCGATCGCGCCCTGGAATTATCCGCTGATGATGGCCGCGTGGAAGCTGGGACCCGCGCTGGCGGCCGGCAATACCGTGATTCTGAAGCCCTCCGAGCAGACGCCGTTGACGGCGCTGAAACTCGCGCAACTGCTGGCCGAGATCCTTCCCAAGGGCGTCGTCAACGTCATCTGCGGCCGCGGCGAGAGCGTCGGTGCGCCCCTGGTATCGCATCCACGCGTTCGCATGATTTCCCTCACCGGCGATGTGTCGACCGGCCAGAAGATTCTTTCCGCCGCAGCCGGTAATCTCAAGCGCACCCACTTGGAACTCGGCGGCAAGGCGCCGGTCATCGTCTTCGATGATGCCGATCTCGACGCCGTGGTGGCCGGGGTGCGGACCTTCGGCTTCTACAACGCCGGACAGGACTGCACGGCGGCCTGCCGGCTGTATGCCGGCGCCAAGATTTACGATCGGCTCGTCGCCAACTTGAGCGATGCGGTGCGCACGCTCAAAGTGGGTCTGCAGACCGACGCGGGGGTGGAAATGGGACCGCTGATCTCCGAGGAACAGCGCACCCGCGTGGCGGGATTTGTCGAGCGCGCGGCGGCAACCCGGCACGTGGAAATCACCACCGGGGGAAAGGCGCGCGCGGGAGCCGGTTTCTTCTTCGAGCCCACCTTGGTCGCGGGCACGAAGCAGTCGGATGAAATCGTCCAGCGCGAGGTGTTCGGGCCCGTGGTCTCGGTCACCCGTTTTACCGACGCCGATGACGCGGTCGCTTGGGCGAATGACTCGGAGTACGGCCTTGCTTCGTCGGTCTGGACCCAGGATGTGGGCAGGGCCATGAGCGTGGCGGCCCGGCTGCAATACGGCTGCACCTGGATCAATACGCATTTCATGCTGATCAGCGAAATGCCGCACGGCGGCTTCAAGCGTTCCGGCTACGGCAAGGATTTGTCGGCCTACGCGCTGGAGGACTACACGGTTCCGCGGCATGTGATGGTGAAGCTATGAGTGCCGCCGTGCCGGCGCGCGATGGCCTGCGAGACTGGTTCTCAGGTGTTCTTAGCGCGTTTTCTTAGCTGCGAAGGCCGGCGGCGTCCGGTGGGGACATGGATTTTTCCGCTCTTGATTGCCGCTCGGATTTCTGTGAGTTCCCTTCGGATCGGAGCGGCCCATTTCTGAAGAATGGCCGGGATATCTCGGCCTTGCCGGATTACCGCGACAATGACGACAATCTGGTCATCGAGCGGCTCATCGAGAAGGTAGTGCTCGCGGACCGGGTGGAGCAGCAGCGCGGTGCCGCCGGCGAGATCATGCCGGCCACGCAAAGATGCGTGATTTTCCGCGATGTATTGCGCGCCTTCATCCAGGTCATCGAAGTATCGATTCGTCAGTTCTTTGCCCCACCGCGCTCGCGACCATGCTCGCGCTTCGCGCAGGTCGCCGGCGGCCCTATTCGTCAGAATGTAGCGCTTGCGCCGCATTCTCCCTCAATCATCGTCCTTGAAGTCGAGGATGGATCCGGAGAAGAATCTGCCGTGCTTGAGGTCGTCGAGACCTTCCAGGATATTCAGCGCAACCGCCCTATCTTGCATATCCTGGCGAATCAGATCCCGGATATATTCGCTCGGTGTTGCATAGATGTCCTTGTCGCTTGCGCGTTCGTTCACATACTTGCGCAATGCGTCCGTCAATTGAACGTTCAGGCTGCTGCTCATTTACATTCCTTATCGAAGAGGTCGCCTCTAAAGAGATCTATCGACAGTACCGGCTTTGATAGCTCAACTGGCAATAGATGTCAAATATTGCCAGGCTACCCGGCAGCGGCGGCACCGATGATGAAGACGGCCGGTCAAATGTGCGTTCGGCGATTCAGTCATATAATCCCAGACCATGAAAATACCAACTCCGCTTCTCGTTGCGCTGGTTGCGCTGCCCGTCGCTGCGCAAGCCGATGCATCCGCCGGCGAACGTTTGGGGAAAGTGTCCTTCTCGGAGTCGTGTGCGCCGTCGGTGCGCGCACCTTTCAACCGCGGCATCGCCCTGCTGCACGATTTCTGGTACGACGAGGCGCGGCCGCAGTTCGAGCGGATTGCGCGCGCCGATCCCGGCTGCGCCATGGCGCACTGGGGCATTGCCATGAGCCTGTTCCATCAAATCTGGGACCGGCCGGATGAACAGACGATGGCGCGCGGCCGCAAGGAAATGCAGGCGGCCCGCTCGCATCCGGCAAAGAGCGCGCGCGAGCGCGAGTACATTGCGGCGCTCAGCCGCTTCTTCGCAGCCGACAAGCGCGAGTACCCGGCGCGCGTCGGCGAGTACGCCGCGGCCATGGGCGCGCTGTACGCCCACTATCCCCGCGACGTGGATGCGGGGACCTTCTATGCCCTGTCGCTGCTGGCGGCGGAGACGCCGGATGACACCAGCCTGGCGCAGGAACACAAGGCCATGGCGGTGCTCGGCCCCTTGTTCGCGAAGTATCCCGACCATCCGGGAGTGGTGCACTACATCATCCACGCCTGCGATACGCCGTCGCTCGCAGCGGATGGGTTGGCGGCCGCCCGCCACTATGGCGAGATCGCCGCATCGGGACCGCATGCCGTGCACATGCCGGGACATATCTTTGCGCGGCTCGGCCTGTGGCAGGACGACATCGATGCCAACGCTGCCTCGGTAGCTGCCTCGCAGGCCGCCGAGGCGCGCCACATGAGCGGCGCCATGGATCAATTCCATTCGGACGACTTTCTGCTCTATGCCTACCTGCAGAGCGGCCAGGATGCGCGCGCCCGAACGGTCATGGCAGATTCGGCCGCCGCGATCGCTCACTTCGAGGCCATGCCGAACATGGCCGACCACTATATGACGGGAATGTTTCCCTACTATCGCGCCAAGCTGCCGATTTTCTTCGCTCTGGAGATGCGGGACTGGACATCCGCCGCCGCGCTGCAGCCCATCGCGGGCGCGCCGCCGGAGACTCAGACTCAAACCTACTGGGCGCGCGTCATCGCCGCGGGACATCTGCGCCAGGCGCAGCACGCAAAGGCCGATTTGACCGCGTACGATGCGTTGCAAGACGAGGTGCGCAAGGGACGGCATGCCTACTACGCCGATTCGATCGGAGCGCGGATCACGCGCGGCGAAATGCTCGCGTGGGTGGCGTTCGCGCAGGGCGAGAGTGAGGCTGCACTGAAGCATATGCGCGAGAGCGCGGATCTGCAGGACAAGGTCGGCCAAGGCGAGGTCGACATTCCCGCGCGCGAAATGCTCGGCGACATGCTGCTCGAATTGGGCCAGCCCCGGGAGGCGCTGGCCGAATATCGCCGCGCCCTTGCCTTGAGCCCGAATCGCTTCAACGGACTCTTCAACGCGGGCAAGGCCGCCGAAGCGATGGGAGACCAGGCACAGGCGAAGAGCTTCTACTCCGCGCTGCTCAAGTCGACGGACAACGGCGCACAATCCTCGCGGCCGGAGTTCGACCATGTGAAGGCCTTCGAATCAATGACCGCGCGTACGCTGCCGTGAAGCGCGGTGGCCCTGCGCAATCTCGAGCGCCAACCCCGCCAGCATCAATAATGCCGCCCCGCTGAGCAGCAGCGGCAGACCCCGGATGGGCCACAGGTCCATGGCGATTCCGCCCACGCTCGGTCCGATCACCCCGCCCAGGCAGTACACCATGACGAATAAGGTGTTCGCGCTGGGGAGATTTTCCACCGCGAATTCTTCCCCCAACAGAGCGACTCCCTGGCTGTAGAACGCATACAAGGTTCCCCCCCAGACGAACAGCAGAGGCCATAGCAGCAGCGGCACACCCAAGCAGCGCTGCAGCAGCAGCGGCCCAATGCAGCTCGCCAACGCGCAGATACCGAGCAGCGTCTTGCGCCCGTAACGGTCGGCGAGCAACCCAATCGGCACCTGCAGAACCACATTGCCGGCCATGAACACGGCGACCAGCAGCAGCGCCGCCCGTTCATCGAGCCCGGAGTGCAGGCCGAACAGCGGCAGCAGCGTCAGGTCCGCGGACTCGACCAGCCCCGCCACGAGAGCGGCCAGCATCACGATGGGCGCGGCTTTCAGCGCGCCCGATAAGCCCCGCAGGGGCGTGAATTCCTGCGCCGCGCTCGTGACTTGGCGCAGCACCGCCAGCGGCGTCAAGGTGAGGATCAGGCAGGCGGCGCCCACAACGAAGGGCGTGGCACCCCGCGTCCCGGTCAACTCCAGGAGAATGGGGCCTGCGACAATGCCCATGGAAAACACCGTTCCGTAGACCCCCATGACGGTGCCGCGCGATTCGGCCGTGCTGACGCTGTTCATCCATATCTCGCTTGCAATCCACACCAGGCCGAGGGCGCAGCCGGCGGCGAATCTCAGGGCCAACCACAGCGGGACGCTGGGATGCAGCGGCATCAGCAGCAGCAGGGCCGCGGCACAGACGATACCGGCAACGATGCAGCGCTTGAGGCCGAGGCGAACGATGATGCGCGGGTAGAAGGGTCCGCACAGAATCACCGCGATCAGGCTGGCGGCGGTCACCGCGCCGATCGCGAAGCTCGAATAATTGAGCCGGCTCAAGGTGAGTGCGATCAAGGGCGGCTGAAAGCCGAAGATCAGGCCGACTCCCAGGCAGCTGGAGAATACCGCGGCGAGAGTCAGCCGGCGCGAAGCGGGTGGCATTTCAGCAACATCGGGAGCCGGCCTTCTCGTGTGTGTTGTGCAATAAACTTGCGTGTCAGTAAACCCTATGTTACGAATTGAGTCTACCGATCGCCCGTGGGTCGCTAATGTAAGAGTGAAGGGATGATTCTGTAAGGCGAATTCCGCCGCGACCTTGGGGCCGCGCAGGCATTTTTACCGTTTTCTTAAGGGAGATTCGGACATGAAACAAGTGTTGTGTGCAACAGACGCCAGCCGAGCGTCGCTGATCGCAGCGCTTCTGTGCGCGGCTACCTTGAGTGGACCGGCATGGGCCAACCCCGATCCGGCGGCAGCAGGCCCGACCGCAACCAGCGCCACTCCCGCGGCAAAAGGCGGCGGCGAACTGGAAGAGATCGTGGTCACCGCCGAGAAGCGCGAATCGACGGTGCAAGCGACGCCGATCAGCATCACGGCCTTGAGCGCCACCGATTTGGCCCAGGAGAACATCACGACGGTGGAAGATCTGGTGGGCAAGGTGCCCGGCATTTCCCTGCGCACCGCCGGTCCCGGCCAGACCGAGTATGAAATGCGCGGCCTCTCGGCCGGCGGCGGCACCGCGGCAACGGTGGGCTTTTACATCGATGAGACGCCGCTGTCGGCTTCCGCGGTGGCGCTCAACGGGCGTACCGTCATCGATCCCGATCTTTTTGACCTGAATCACGTGGAAACGCTGCGCGGCCCGCAGGGCACTCTGTATGGGTCGGGATCGATGGGCGGCACCATCAAGCTGGTCACCAACCAACCCAAACTGGGCATGTTCGAGGCGGCCACCGACACCACGGTCTCCGACACCGCCCATGGCGGCACCAACGCCGGTGGCAGCCTGATGCTGAACCTGCCTCTCGGCGAGATTGCGGCGCTTCGCACCGTCATGACCGCAAAATATATCAGCGGCTTTATCGATCGCATCATCGCGCCGCCCGGCGAGTTCCCGTCCCCCACCCAGCCGGCCGGCAGTGCGGGCGCGCCGGCCCTGTGTGCCTACAACTGTGTTCGGGGTGATGTGCTCGACATGCCCGTGCAACAGGTGGTCAAGGGTGCCAACATCGAGCGCTTTGCATCGGCGCGGGCGATTTTGCTCGTCAAGCCCTCCGACGCTCTTTCGGCCACGACGACCTTGATGTACCAGCGCATCGATGCGGATGGCTACAACAATTTTCAGGATCCGCCGGGATCCCATTACCTCGCGCTCTATCAGCCCTATAACCAGCCGGAGCCGTACTATGACTCCTTCAAAATGGCGAGCGAGAAGCTCGAGTACAACTTCGGCCCCGCGACGCTGACCTCCGCCACCAGCTACTGGAAGCGCTTCGTCGAGCAGTCGACGGACTCGACCGAGGCCTTGCAGAACATCAACGACTTGACTCACTTGGTCAACGGCGTTTACGTTCCCAATTTCATCCAGAACCTCTATGTCGAAGACGATCCGACCACTCAATTCGCCGAAGAGCTGCGCCTGACCTCGAACGGCAACGGGACTATTCAATGGGTGGGCGGCCTGTATTTCGCGAAGCTCGACTCTGGATACATCACCTACAACCAAGAGCCCGGCTTCGCGGGTTCCCTGACCTGCGGTTACGCCACCTCCGCCGTTGCCGGCTTCTGCCCCGCGTCTTCCGTGGCTCCCGTCAACAGCTACCTGCGATACCCCGATCCGACGCAGCCGCCGTACAGCCAGGCCAACAACAACTTTGCCGCTAATCCAAACGGGGTAGTCTTCAACGACAACAATCCGAATACGCTGAAGCAGAGCGCGGTGTTCGGCGAGGGCACGTATAAATTCACGGATGCTCTCAAACTGACGGCCGGATTGCGTTTCTTCCACTTTGACATCAAGAATCACGCCGATCAGGCCGGCCTTGGAACCGCGTCCGTGAACCAGGACCACACCATTCTGGATCAGAGCGCCAGCGGCAATGCGGTGCTGCCGAAGGTGAATCTCGCCTTTGAGCCGTCCAAAGATCTGACGGTGTACGGCACCATCGCCAAGGGGTCGCGGCCGGGCGGCTTCAATCTGCCCATTCCGCTGCCGAGCGCCGCGGTACTCGCGATCAATCCGTATGCCTACAACTGCAATGCCGGCGCGGTCACGGTCTCCTCGCAGCCGAGCTATACACCCGACTCGGTGTTGAGCTTCGAAGTCGGCGAAAAGGCGAAATTTGCCGATCGGCGCATCTCGGTCAACGCGGACATCTACTACATCAGGTGGTCCGATATTCAGCAGGTGATCTCCCTCACCTGCGGCTATCCGTACAACACGAACGCGGGTAATGCGCGATCCTACGGACCCGAACTCGAGGTGTCCGCCCAGGTCGCCGAGGGACTCACCCTGAATTTTTCCGGAACCTACAACACCGCGGAGATCAACGACCCGTCGGCGAACGCCATTGCCGCCGGCATATTGCCCGGCACGCGGGTCCTCAGCGTGCCCTTGTACACGGCGGTGGCGGGACTGAACTTTCAGAAGGCGTACACGGATAGTTTGAATGGTATCGTCAACCTCTCGAGTTCCTTGGTGGGTCCGACGCGGGATCAAGCCGCGTATCCACAAATTTTGCCGCGGTACAATTTGATCGATGCGCGTGCGGGCTTCGCCAGCGGACCTTGGGCGGCCTATATTTTCGGCACCAACCTCAGCAACAAGGTGGCGGAGCTGACCATCAACAACACCGTGTTTGCCTGGCAGACCTATGCCATCACGCGGGTGTCGACCAATCAGCCGCGCACCATCGGTTTGGATTTCCAGTACAAGTTCTAA
>DATFZF010000075.1:0-45249 GCA_035314705.1 Steroidobacteraceae bacterium
TCTCTCGCTGGAACATTCCAGGTCCGCGGTACGAGATTGCTTGCCGAGTAGCCACAAAAGTGCCTCATGGCAGCCGTACAACTCGAGGGAGGTTCAGTGCGGGATCCTTCGGGTCGTAGGGTGATTTTGGCGAAATGACCCGATGCATATTCCTCTCGGCGCACACATCAACGATGGCGTGCTCATAAATAAACTGCGATAGATTATCTTGCGCCTCGAGCGAACTGAGGGTCCAGAACTTTGACGAAGGCCTTGGTGCCCTGTGAATTGCTCGCTAGATACGCTCGGGATGCGCTCGGTGCATCGCGTTGCACATGTCGAGGTTCCTGGATTACCCAGCCCCCCTCGAGAGTTTGGCCAATTAGAAGCTTATCCAGTTCGTCCATATCTCCCTCGTCTGGGTGAAGCAAATCTATGGAATCATCGCCGGGTCGATCGGATACAGCGTCGGCAGCCAGCGTTCAAGCACAATCATCGGGAAGCCCAGCGTCAGCGTCGAGCGCGGACCCTTGGCCAGCAACAAGCCCTTCTCAATCAGCGCCGACACCGTTTCTCGTGCACGACGCTCTTCATATCCAGTGATTTCCGGTGCGCGTCCGCGCGGCACCTCGCCTTGATAAAATGCCTCGCGCAGCATTTCAAAGGAACCTTTCGGCAAGCGTCGCGCGGCCACTTCGTCGTTTACATAGAGCTCGATGCGCCGAATGATTTCGCCGGGTTGCAGCAGTTTGCGCATGAAGTCGACTTGATCAGCGCACACTTCCAGAAAAAATCGGCAAAAGTCCTTGAGGCCCTCGGCAGACAAGGTGCCGCGGCCGTCCAAATCATTCCTTCTGGGCGCATCCGCATAGGTAAGCGCACTCTTGTAGCGATCCACCGCTCGCGCGAGCCCCCGAGATACCGACCACAGACTGCTCCCAACCCCTAATCGCAGCAGCAGCGCATGCGACATTAGTCTCGCCACCCGACCATTGCCATCAACGAAAGGATGAACCCAAAGCAGCCGATGGTGACCGGCCGCAGCGGAGAGCAGCTGCTGAACTTTTGACAGACGTTTCGGCTCGTAAGCTTCTTCAAAGCGTCTCATGAAAGCGGCGATCGCATCCGCGGACGGCGGCCAGTGGTGGCCCACGCGCACCAAGTCCTCGCGGAATTGACCCGGAATGACTTGCACGAGTCGATCACTGTCAGCCGACTTCACCCATAACAACCGGTCAGGCAAACGCTTGCAGAATTCTCGGTGCAGCCAGCGTACGTACACTTCAGAGGTGGGCCACGCGTCCGGCGTGTCAATGCCGAAGTCTATGGATTTCTGCACTTCTATATGCGCGACCGCCTCGTACTGCAGATCGCGCTGGCGCTCATTACCATCGAAGTCGCGTGCCAACGCTCTTTCGATGTCACGCGGCTGAGTCTGGTGGCCTTCGATGAAGTTGCTGTAGTAACAATTCATCGAGCGCACCAACCGGCCCAACTCCTCTTGTACCGGCATCGACAGGGGTGCGGCTAATGCCGAACTCTGCTGCACCAGGTCGAACGCACGGTCCAACAATTCGGGCTCCGCCTCGCTGGGCAACATCGGCTCCATTTGGGAAATATGACCCGGTATCATGCCGCATATTATGCCGGTATAACTGTTTGATTACTATATATATAATGCCATAATAAACATGATTTTATGCCGGTTCATGTGCCGCTAAAGCCGAAGCTGGCCATTTTTGATTGCGCCAGGGCGAACATGAGTGAGTTCACGTAGGCGCAAATTTGAATCTTCGATCGAGCGGTCGCGATCGCGGAGGCGGGAGTCGAACTTGGCTCTACTCCAGCACCAATTCATATTCGAACCCAACTGCCGCCTGCATGGCATCGCCCCAACACTCTTCAAGCACGTAAATAGTCCATAAACGTAGCCCTGGGCAAGCCGCCCGGCTCAATTGACGCGCAAACACTTTACGAAGCTGACCTTGTGATCGTGGGCTCCGTATACATAACGTGCGGCCTGAGTAACTACCGATTCGTTAATGGCACGGATTAGGGCAGAGCGTTCCATCCCCACCCACCGTCCGCATTCGGGATGTCAGTCACTAGTCGGCACGACTTAATTTGGCCACGAGCCGCCGCAGCATTTTGCCTATACGCAGCACGGGAACGCCACTCAACCCCCGTGCTAGGAGATCCCGGACACCATGTCGGCCAATCCCTCAAGTAAGGTCATGTGCTGCTGTGCGTTGGTTGTGCGCGTATAAGGCAGCACCTTGGCTTTTCATCGTGTCCGTAAGAGGCAGCGTCACGAAACCGTCAGGAAGCGCGAGCGCAAGTTCATTCGCTCCGGGGACTGGCGGCGGTGGGGCCGGTGCGGTCGCCGCGGCGGCGGGCGCGGGGCCCGACCCATCGGCCGGAGTCACTACATAGCCAAGCTTCTGCATGCACTCAGTGAACACTTCCCGCTCTTTGGCCTTTTCCCTTTCAATCGCAAATGGTGTCCCGACAACTGTCAGACGCAAAAGGAAATCGCCGGTCTGTCGCCCGGCAGTGTTCGCCGCGAGGTTCGCCTGATCCTTGCATGTCAGCGTGTCGAGTTGTTGCTGGTCGGCGTTCTTGCCGGCCTGCGGGCGAACGTTTCCGAGCGTGAAAGTTCCGCAGGCGGTAACTGAAAATCCAGTACGAATTTACCGTCGATGACATGGCCGACGTCATGCGGCGCGCGGTCAAGCGAAGGAGATTATGGCTGACGTGGCGTTGGCGTCGTAGAGCAATGGAATCCATTTTGCTGGGCTCAGTCCTTTACTTGATTATTGAGGGACCTGCGACGAACCGCGTGGTAGGTGCTGCGCTTTTCGCTGTCATAAGTTACTTCGCAACATGGTTCATCCGACGTCAGTCCCTGGGTGCAAGCTACCCGCGTTTGTTTCGTGAACATGCGGGCGGCGATGGACCGTTCGTATTTGAGCTTGAAATCACTAGCGAAGCGCTTATCGCAACCCAGCTCGGCGAGACACATCGTCGCGAATGGCCCTCCGTTACCAAAATTACCGAGGCCAAGGGCGGAATAGAGTTCGACACGCGCAGCGGGCTGGTATTTGCTCGCGATAGTGGATTCAAGTCATCGACGGAAAGGTCTGATTTTTTAGATTTGGCTCGCCGATTTCTCAGAGAAAGCCAGACTAAAGCGTCTTGACGCAAACCGGTAGCTTTCAAGAAGTGGTGCTTTTGGCACGATTCCCAGCTATCGCCCGGTGAGGCTGGGACACCGCCGACTCGTCGCGAACCAAATGAGTCAGTCACGAGCGGCCGGATTAGGGCCGTAAAAATTCCAGGTGCATTGGTGAATGGGGCAATTCTCTTCGGGCACCCCTTCCAACCGGCGATTGACCCGGTTCGGCCTGGTATTGATTTGCATCGCGCTCACGGCGTCCGCTCTAACTAGACCAGAGGTCGCTCGAACTCATTGTCAGGTGTCAAGGTGGTGAAGTGCTGAACAAGTACGCAACTAATGATGCGCGGAAGAGGGCGTCTTGAAAATGCCATACCTGTAAACCTTCTCGTCACGACTATTTATGTAAATGCCGTTTCGAAACGTATAGGTTACGTCAGCGTGAAGCGAGAGATGCCCAGTTATCTGCGGCCCGTAATTCTGAAGAACGTCTATGACGCTCGTGTCATTGAGATAGGGAAGTTCCGGCGGTGCCGAGGCTTGATCACCGCTATAAGCAACCGCAACAACTGTTCCTTCGGAGCCCTCACCAAACAAGGAAAACACCGCGGTCACCACTCCATTGTGCTTCGAATCGATTGTGTTATAGACCCAATAGTTCTCCTCTTGCTGAACCGGACGACCCTTCGCGGCGAGCAAATCACCCCGAGTCATTCCAATCCGTACTCCACTCAGTGACTCGATACGTCCGACAACATCACTTAAGACTCCCAAGGCGTGAAATTCACTGCCCACGCCGAGTTGTTTATCACAGGCATCCATTGAATATTTGGTGGACCACGCGGTCGCGGAAAAACGTCGCTTGACGCTATCTCTCAAGCGGTTGTATTCAGCCTTATCCCCTGCTCGACAGGCGAAATTAGCAAAGCTATTGAGGATTACATCACTGGTCGGGTAGCGCTTAACGAGTCCATAGAAACCTGTCCTCATTCCACTCCAAAACGCAGGTGTATCTTGGAAAAGATCAAGATCGTCGCCCTCCATCCGGGCGTACGTGGAATACAATTCCGTATAGCGCTCATAGCCACGAACCGCCGCCGTTTGCGCGTATATGGCATTGATAAATTGATCCACTTCCTTATAGGAGCCAAACCATCTCGGCATCAGGATTCGCAACATGCGCCCATAGAGAGGTCGATAATTGGGCGCAATCTTCACGCCTCGCTCGAATATTGGGCGCAATTGTTCCTTTACCTTCTCGTTATCTTTTGCTTGGTCAACTCCAACATCCATCGACAGCGTGTACCAAAGTGGGTACTCGGCAGCGCGATCCTTGAGTTCCGATAGCGCTGCAGCAGCCATCTCGGCTCGATAGGCATACAGCGCCATGTTCTGGCCACTAATTGTATTGGCGCCGCCTGTGCCACGCGCCGCGTACGCCCAGTCGGCAAAGGCCATTGCTTCGATCAGTTCGGCGATGACAGAGCCTTTGACTCTTCGCCGCCAATCCGCGGTACGCCCAAATACCTCGTCGGTAGTGAGACCGCCATACATAAGGAGATCATCCAGGCCAGCTACTAAGCCCTCTATACGAGAGCCGCCGTCTGGCAAATCCTCCAACGAATGCGCGTACTGATTCATTAGCGACTCAAGGCGTGCGAAGTCCCCCTCCAGAAATAGTTCTTGCGCCTGACACTCGAGGGCGTGACGGATTGCCGGACCATCGGTTTTATCGTCCGAATCTGCAAGGGGTAATCCATAGTAGGGCGGCGCGCTAACACAATGCCAACGTTGGCCACTGAATAAGCGGCGCACTTTCGTCACGAGCGAAGATGCGGCGAGAGCCCGCGGGCGATGATCCATTCGGGCTCGGATGCCGAACCGTTCAATGCGGGCACTGGCCGCATTAGTTTGCGTCATCAGTTCTCGAGCCTCCTCCGCACGACCAGCATCGCGGTTCTTGGTCGCATCGATTGCAGCGCTTGCCCACTGAAAACGCAAATCTACAAAATCGGCTACAAGCAGTGCGAACTCACGTTCCGGCCCCTGAAGACTTTTATTCTCTTTCTCGAGCAGATCTTTCTGTTTCTGCCAAAAGGGCAGAATATCGCGCTCAAAGCGTTGGCCCAATTCCGCGTCACTCATGGACCCGCTTGACGCCCGTGTCGCCAGTTCAGCCCACAACTGCAGATTTTGAACCTCGCCTTGCGCATACGCGGTATGCGTTCGAAAGTACCTCTCTGGAATCGTCAACCCCGATCCAATGCCCTGGGCTTGCCACAGCGCGGCGGCAACTGCGATCACGAGAAATACTATGGCCCCGACGCTCTGCTTAACCGGGAGCGCTCTGCGCGCTTGCGCATCAAGTGGCCGCGCCAAAATAAAGCCGAGCACAAAGCCGCTGAGCAGGCCACCGACATGAGCGGCATTGTCGATACCTGGCTGGATGGCGCCGCTTACTAAATTGAACAGTACGAATGCCGACGTACTGATCCAATGCTTGCGAACGATCGCTGCCGGGATTTGCCGCCTTTGTCGGCTCAGGAAAGCCAAGAAGGCGCCAAATACACCGAAAATTGCGCCGGACGCCCCCACGCTGCTCAGGCTCGGATCCCATGCAATGCTGGAGAGACTCGCCAGGATTCCAGCCGCAACGTAAAGGAACAGCAGCGTTCCACGGCCGAACAGCCGTTCACTGAGGCGTCCCACATTCCACAGCGCCCACATGTTGAGCGCAAGGTGCAGAAAGTTGAAATGGACAAAGAGTGCAGTGAATGCCCGCCACCACTGTCCATTCACCGTCAGAGGTCCGAAGTTCGCGCCCCAGGCAAGAAGTTGCGGCAGCGTGAATTGTCCAAGCCTTTTCGTGACTATCGCCATCGCCACAAAAACGGCGATGTTGATCGCCACAATGGCAGCGGTAACCCGCGACTTGCCCCCAATGGCGTCCAATCGCCGATTGAAGTCATGAATCGCCAACCACCGCTCCAGAAATTTCGCGGTCCGAGTAGGCGGTAGCATTTCAACAAGGTTCTTCGCTTGGCCCGGGGAGTCGGCCAGAAATTGAACTTGTTCCGATAGCCAATAGGGTCGCTTTATGTCGAATTCAACGTGCCGATCGTCTTGAACGACATTTCGCACGCGAGACATCGGCCGTGTTAACTGCGACTCGATTGGCACGCCCAGCCAAGTCCGTTGCCAACCGTACAGGAGAATGTCGGCAGCGCGCGGCTCAATCGTACCGACACCATACACAGGCGAGCGCAGGGCCTTGGCTTGCAGCCAACCTAGAATTCCGGTTTTAGAGGTGAAACGCCCCACATAGCCGCTTTTTTGCGCGACGGGCTCGACGATCGACTCTTCTTTTTGTCTGAGCGCAGCCTGAAGGTTTCTGTAGTTCTCAGGATATGTGGTCGCGTCGATGTTGAACTGCAGCTCCCGCAACTGCTCTACTGAGTAGGCCCCAAAGTCGATGAATCCGTCCCGTGATCTTCCTTGGGTCGGCTGAGACAGTTCGCTCTTGTCGGCGCTATCCTTGTCCATGACCCATTGTGACAATTAACACCGCATCAAGCGAGACCTCGATTCACCGAGTCCTGATTGCAGCAGGCACTAGTGGAATCCCTGCAGCCTACGCATGCTTTTGGCGACTGGCCGCTTCGGGCGATGAAGTGTGGCCTTGGCCGCGACCTGGTGATAGCTGCGGCTGACCTGCCGGCATTCTTCGGTCCACTGAGGACTTAGGAAATGGCCATGATTTTGGCGCTGCAATCGTCCGGTCTTGGGCCGATCAGAGACCACCGAGTCCCGGTATCGGTCGATACCTTCAATGACGAACTTGATTGTGTTTTAGCTGCTCCGCTTGAGTTTCGCTGAAAATACCGCGAAACCCTGACGCCATTCTTGCTCATCTCAGGGGATAATTCCCACACGTGACAACTTGTCCCTGAACGACCGGAACCACAGGTTCAATAAGGTCGTCGATGATCGTGCATGCCTTCTCAGTTCGTGAGCGCCCAGGGCGAACGAGCCGTTCCACCGACGTATCTGCGTTTTTGCCGCGTTTTATCCGCTTGCGTGACGCCCCCTCGTATCTCGGAATGGACAAGAATCGCTTCAATCGCGAGGTTCGTCCGCTGCTTGCCGTGATTCCAATCGGCACGCAAGGGATCGCTTTTGACCGGCTTGACCTCGATTCCTGGGCCGACGACTATAAGAGCCGCAACGGGCATCCCGCGGCTCAACCTGAAAGGGAAAAGCTATGGGAAACCAAAGAACGTCGGGTCTCACCAAACGCGGGGGGATCTGGCACATCGATAAGCAGTTCCGAGGAGCGCGCATTTGCGAGAGCACTGGAACAGGCGACATCAAGCAAGCCGAAGAGTATCTCGCAAGGCGCGTAGTCGAGCTTCGCGAGACCAAACTCTACGGTGCGCGCGAGTTGCGCTCATTCCGAGCCGCGGCGACGAAATATCTTCAGGAGTATCACCAAAAGAAGCGCATCAAGGACGACGCGTTGCATCTGAGACAGCTCGATCCATTTATTGGAAGCTTGGAGCTGAAACAAGTGCACATGGGAAGCCTGCAGGATTTCATCGCGAAGCGGCGAAAGGATGGCGTCAAGACCAAGACCCTCAACATGGCGCTCGCCGTCATGCGCCGGGTCTTGAATCTGGCCTCCTCCGAGTGGATGGATCGACAGGGCAAGACTTGGCTCGAAACGGCGCCGAAAATCAAGCTGTTTCCGGTCAAAGACGCCCGATCGCCCTACCCGCTCAGCCGCGAGGAACAGGCGCTCTTGTTTCAAGAGCTACCCGACCACCTCGCACGCATGGCGCTATTCAAGGTAAACACGGGGCTGCGGGAACAAGAGGTTTGCGGACTCAAGTGGGACTATGAGGTGAAAGTGCCGGAACTCGAGACGTCGGTGTTCATCATTCCAGGCGAGCGCATTAAAAATGGCGAGGAACGCCTGGTCGTGCTCAACGGAATCGCGAAGTCGGTCGTGGAGAGCGTTCGCGGGCTGCATCCAGTTAACGTGTTCGTTCGTGCACACAAGAAGGTCGGCGAGTCGCGGCCGGTGACCAAAATGAACAACACGGCATGGAAGGCGGCTCGGGAACGCGCGGCGGATGCTTGGGCTAAAGAGCATGGCGAGCCGGCGCCGGCGGGATATCGACATATTCGCGTTCACGATCTCAAACACACCTTCGGTCGCAGGCTGCGCGCGGCGGGTGTGTCGTTCGAGGATCGTCAGGACTTGCTCGGGCATCGAAGTGGTCGCATCACGACGCACTACTCCCAGGCAGAGCTGACGAGCCTGATTGAGGCGGCGGAGAAAGTGTGCGGTACAGAGTCCCGCAAAAGTCCCGCAACCACCTGGCTTCGGCGCAAGAAGGGTTAGCGGCGGAGGCGCTAACTCACTGATCAAATGAAAAATTTTTTGCGCGCCCGGACGGATTCGAACCGCCGACCACCTGGTTCGAAGCCAGGTGCTCTATCCAGCTGAGCTACGGGCGCATGCGGGCAGTGTATCGTTCGCCAGTCCGTTCGGAAACCTCCCCCACCCTGCGACTGTTCTCGAAAGCGCGTAGCATTGGGCCAACGAACCCCACCCAAGAGGTCTCGCCATGTCCACGAACCAAGCCGAACTCGATCGAATTCAATCCGCGGTCTCCAATTCCCTGCACGCCCATTGGCGGCTGTTTCTCACCGAGGGGATCGTTCTATTTATTCTGGGTCTCCTGGCCATCGTGGTTCCGCCCGTCGCCACCATTGCGGTCGAAGTTTTGGTCGGCTGGGTAATACTCATGAGCGGCATCGTCGGCTTGATCACCACGCTGCGCATGCGCAGCGCCCCGGGGTTCTGGTGGTCCACGCTCTCCGCGGTTCTCGCCATCGTGGCCGGGGTCGTGCTGCTGCGCTGGCCTCTGTCGGGGGCCGTATCCCTCACGCTGATATTGACGGTGTTTTTGACTCTTGAAGGCGTGATTTCCGTCCTGTACGCGCTCGAGCACAGGCGCGAGTTGTCGGGACGATGGGCCATGATGCTGTTCAGCGGCGTCATCGATCTGTTTCTGGCGGGAATCATATTCGCGGGTCTTCCCGGCACCGCGGCTTGGGCGATTGGCCTCCTCATCGGCATTAACATGGTGTTCGGCGGTTCCGCGCTGATCGCGATGGCATTGCACGCGCGCAATGCCGCTCCGGCCGGCGCTTCTTGATCAGGCTCCGGCGGACGCTTCGCCGATGCTCGCAATCCGGGACGCCAGCAACCGCCGCTCGGGCTCCAGCGTAGCGAGGCGCAGCGCCGCGCGGTAAGCCTCGCCGGCCTCGCCGAGGCGCCCGAGTTGCTGCAGCAATCGACCGCGCGCCGCGTGAAATAAATGATATTCGCCGACCTGTCCGCGCGCCCGCAGTGAGTCGAGCAGATCGAGTGCGCGCGCGGCGCCGTCGACCATCGATACGGCGACCGCGTGATTCAGCTCGATGACGGGAGAGGGCTGCAGCCGCAGCAGCACCTCGTACAGCCCGACGATCTGCGGCCAGTCCGTATCCTCCTTCTTGCGCGCTCGCACATGCAATGCCGCGATGGCCGCTTGGACGGCGTAGGCGCTTAAGCCTCCGGGGACACTCAAGGCTTGATCGACCAGCGCCAGCCCTTGGGCGATCTTCTCCCGATCCCACAAAGTTCTGTCCTGGTCTTCCAGCAAAATCACGTCGCCGGCGCCGGATTCGCGCGCGGCGCGCCGCGCATCATGCAGCAGCATCAGCGCCAGCAATCCGAGCACGGCCGGATTTTTCGGCAGCAATTCGTCGAGCAGCTTCCCTAAGCGAATCGCTTCGCCGCACAGCTCGGCGTCGACCAGCCGAGTTCCGCTCGTCGCCGCATACCCTTCGGTGAACACCCCGTAAACCACCGCGAGAACGCCCTGGAGCCGCTGATTCAACAGGGGCGGTTCGGGTGTTTCATATGGAATTCCGGCGTCGCGGATTTTCTTCTTCGCGCGAACCAGGCGCTGCGCCATGGTTTCCTCGCTCACCAGAAAAGCGCGGGCCACGGCTTGCGTGGCAAGGCCGCACACGGCCCGCATGGTGAGCGCGATCTGCGCCTCGCTGCTGAGCGCAGGATGACAGCAGGTAAAGATCAGGCGCAGCCGGTCATCCCCGAAGGCCGCGTCGTCCCACTCATCGGGCGCGGCATCCGCGTCCGCCTCGGCGCTGGCGGCCTCGCGGCCCTGAACCTTGGTGCGGAACACGGCGTCGCGGCGAATACGGTCGATCGCCCTGTTGCGGCCGGTGCTGATCAGCCAGGCGCGCGGATTGGCGGGCACGCCGGCGGCCGCCCATTGCTCCACGGCGGCCGTGAAAGCTTCTTGCCGCGCCTCCTCGGCCAGATCGAAATCGCCGAGCAGTCGGATCAATGTCGCAAGCACACGACCCGACTCTCGGCGAAAGACTTCTTCGACTGCGGGTGCGCAAGCGGTCACTCTGAACTCCGCGGGCGATCGCTCGAGCTCAAGCCGCCGGCGGCCAGATGGGACGAACCTCGATGCTGCCGATTTTGGCGCCCGGGATGCGCGCGGCAACCCCGGTTGCCTCATCGAGGTTTTTCGCCTCGATGAGATAGTAGCCGCCCAATTGCTCGCGAGTCTCCGCAAACGGCCCATCCGTGGTGGACACCTGACCGTTGCGTATTCGCACGGTGGTGGCTGAGGAGGTGGGCTTCAGCCGGTCGCCCGCCTTGAACTGGCCGGCTTGGATGATGCCCTTGGTAAACTCCGTATATTCCGCCGTCATCGACGCTATGGCGGCCGGGGTCCTGCCCGCCATCTCCGCTTCGTTGGCATAGATAAGTAACAGGTACTGCATTTCAATTTCCTCGTTGTGCTTGGCGCGATTCGCCGTTCAATAGTCGAGCGGCAGGCCGCCATTTCGACATCGGCGCCGGCGGTATCTGTGGCGCCGCCTCCCTGCCAAAACCGCCCCAAAAGCTTTTATACACAAAATCAGCGACTTACGTTAACAGCGCCGAATGCTGGCGGCCCTTCGCCCTTGGCCGTAAGATCTCAAGTGGCCCTGACAACTCATTTGCACCGATAAAGAGGACTCCCGATGAAGGCTTGGATACCGATCACGCTGCTTTTGGCACTTGGCACCGCCGCCCACGCGCAGGCGACTTGCACTTATCCGCGCGCTCCGGACGCGCCCCCTGACGGCGCCACGGCGACCAAGGATCAGATGATCGCCGCAAAACATGACTTCGATCGCTACAACGGCGAAATGAACTCTTATCTGGATTGCCTCAAGCTCGAGATGGACGCCGCGACCCCTAAGGATCCGAAGAAGCTGTCGCCCGATGAGAAGAAAAAAGCGGACGACCAGCAAAAGGTTTTGGTGCAGAAGAACAACGCCGCCGTCGATGAACTGCAGGCGGTCGTTGGACGATTCAACGAACAGCTGAAGATTTACAAGGCCACGGCCGCTGCGGCCGCGCCGAAGCAGTAAATGAGTGCGGCGGAGCAACTCCGCCGCATCTCTCAATTATGCAGGCTGGAACGCTCATTACGCCGCGTCTGGCCGAAGAGGCGATCAACTCTCGGCTAACGTGTCTGCCGATCGAATCACTGCCGCTGATGCAGTGTGTCGGCGGAACGCTGCGGGAAAACGTCTATGCGGAGCGCGATCAGCCGCCCTTCGACCGCGTGACCATGGATGGGATCGCGGTGGACAGCGCCGCATTGCGCCGCGGCGTGCGTCGTTTTCATATTCAGGCCACCCAGGCGGCGGGTACCCCGCCGCTCAAACTGAGCGGCCCCGACGATGCGATCGAAGTGATGACCGGCGCGATATTGCCTACGGGGAGCGACTGCGTCATTCCGGTCGAGCAGCTGGAGGTGGCCGACGGCTACGCGTCGCTGAACACCACGGTGGCAAGTGCGCCCTACCACAACGTGCACAGACGCGGCAGCGACAGCCGCCAGGGTGCACTGTTGCTGGAAACAGGGACCTTGTTGCGTGCGCCGGAGATCGCCGTGGCTGCCTCGGCCGGGATGGCGCGCGTGCGCGTGAGCAGTCAGCCCGCTGTGATGATCGTTTCGACCGGCGATGAACTCATCGAGCCGGGCGATCCCATCGCGGACTACCAGGTGCGTCGTTCCAACGCCTACGCCGTCGCCGCCACGCTGCGCAGGCGCGGCTTGGTCCGCGTCGGCGACGATCATGTGCCCGATGATGAAGCCCTGCTGCGCGAGCGCCTCGCGTCGCATTTGACGACGCATGAAGTCGTGGTGTTGAGCGGCGGCGTATCGATGGGCAAATTCGATCTCGTTCCCAAGGTGCTGATGCAGCTCGGCGTGCAGGAGGTGTTTCACAACATTGCGCAGCGGCCCGGCAAGCCCATGTGGTTCGGTATCGGCCCCCGGAATCAGATGGTGTTTGGATTGCCCGGCAATCCCGTGTCCACGCTCGTGTGCCTGATCCGTTATGTCATTCCCGCCATCGCCGAGGCCATGGGCACCAAGCGCCAACCGCCGGAACGCCTGGCGCTGACCACGCCGGTGACTTTTCAGGCTCCCCTTGCATATTTTTTGCCCGTCACCATAGAGCATGATGACTGGGGGCGGCCCTGGGCGAATCCGCGGCCGACGAGGGGTTCCGGGGATTTCCTGAGCCTCGCCGGCACCGATGGCTTCGTCGAGCTTCCCCCCGGACCCAATACCTTCCCGAAAGGCTTCGTCGCCGCGGTGTACCGCTGGTAACCTATCGATATGAGCTCCACCGTTCACCACATCCACGGGCCGCAGAACCCGCTCGACCGCCTCGGCCGGCCGCTGCACGACTTGCGCATCTCCGTCATGGACCGATGCAACTTTCGCTGTCCTTATTGCATGCCCAAAGAGCAATACCATGAACATTACCGGTTCCTGAAATCGCAGGAGCGATTGTCGTTCGCGGAGATAGTGCGGCTGGCTCGATTGTTCGCAACCTTGGGGGTGCGAAAGCTGCGTCTCACGGGCGGCGAGCCGCTGCTGCGCACCAACCTGGCGGACTTGGTCGGTGACCTGACCGATGTCGCGGGGATAGAGGACATCGCGCTCACCACGAATGGCGTGCTGCTGGGACAGCATGCCGTCGATCTGCATGCCAACGGTCTGCAGCGGGTGACCGTCAGCCTGGATACCTTGGACAAAGAGGTATTCGCGCGCATGAGCGGCGGATTCGCCGCGCTGGAGCAGGTCTTGAGCGGCATAGACGCCGCCATCGCCGCGGGACTCACGCCCGTCAAGATCAATGCCGTCATCGAACGGGGCTTGAACGATCACACGGCGCTCGATCTCGTGGAGCGCTTCCGCGGCTCGCCGGTCATCGTGCGCTTCATCGAGTTCATGGACGTGGGCAACCGCAATCAATGGCGGCCCGAGTTGGTGGTCCCGTCGCGCGAACTCGCGGCGCGCATCCATGAGCGGTGGCCCATGCGGCCGGTTTCGCAGAACTACAAGGGCGAAGTGGCGCAGCGCTGGCGTTTTGACGACGGCGCAGGCGAAGTCGGATTCATATCGTCGGTATCGCAGCCGTTTTGCGGCGCCTGCAGCCGTGCGCGCCTGTCCTCCGAGGGTAAGTTCTACACCTGTCTGTTCGCGACCCACGGTCTCGATCTGCGCGCGCCGCTGCGCGCCGGCGCCGACGATGCGGATCTGCTCACGTTGATCCGCGGCGCCTGGGGCGCCCGTACCGACCGCTACAGTGAAAGGCGCGAGGAACTGCGGCGCTCCGGGCCCTCGCCGGAGAAAATCGAGATGAACTACATCGGCGGTTGAGCCCTATGGCGTTTACTCATTTGGATGCGGACCGGCACCCCACCATGGTCGATGTCGGCGACAAGCCGCCCACCAAAAGAACGGCAACCGCGGAAGGGCGGGTGCGATTTCCCGCATCTGTCGCCGCGGCGCTGCGCGATGCGGGTCTGCGCTCGGCGAAGGGCCCGGTATTCGACACGGCGATCGTCGCCGGGGTCATGGGCGCGAAGCGCACCCACGAGTTGATTCCGTTTTGCCACCCGCTCGGGCTGGAGAACTGCCGCATCACCATCGACCTCGACGGCGACACGGCCGTGATTCGCTGCACGGTGAGCGTGCATCATAAAACGGGCGTCGAAATGGAGGCCCTCACGGGCGCGAGCATCGCCGCACTCACCATTTACGACATGTGCAAGGCGCTGTCGCACGACATCGTCATCGGCGATTTGCGCCTCGTCGCGAAGGACGGCGGCCGCAGCAGCTACACCCTGAAGGCGCCGCCGTGATCCCCGTCCACGGCCTGATCCTTGCCGGCGGCTCGAGCTCACGCATGCAGCGGGACAAGGCCGCCCTTCCCTACCGCGGCCGAAGCCAGCTGGATCGGGCCTTCGAGCTCGCAAGCCGGCACCTCCCCAAGGTATTCGTGTCGGTTCGCGCCAGCCAGACCGCCGATCCGACGCGGGCGCAACGCCCGCTGATCGTGGATTGCGTGGCGGGAGAAGGGCCCATCGTCGGCATCCGCTCGGCGTTCGCCGCAAATCCGCAGGTCGCATGGCTGGTGCTGGCATGCGATTTGCCGTTTCTGTCGGACGCCGCGCTGTTGCAGCTGTTGCGCGAACGCGATGCGGCGGCGTTGGCCACGGCGTATCGCAGCGCCCATGATGGACTGCCTGAGCCCTTGTGCGCCATTTGGGAACCGGCGGCGGGCCCGGCGCTGGCTTCCTACCAGGACGCGGGCGGCCGCTGTCCGAGAAAATTTCTCATTCGCCAGGCGGTGCCGCTGCTCGATCTTGAGGACAGTCGCGCCCTCGACAACGTCAACACTCCCGAGGAATATGCGCAGGCGCTGGCCGAGCTTGACGACCTTAAGTTGACCACCCCATGCAATTGAAAATTCAATATTACGCAGTGATGCGCGAGCAGGCCGGCCGTTCCGAGGAGAGCCTCGAGACCTCCGCCGCCACGCCGGCGGATTTGTACGGCGAACTGATCGTCCGCCATGGATTTACGCTCACGCGCGAACAGCTCAAGGTGGCGGTCAACAGCGAATTCAGCGACTGGTCGCGCCCTTTGAGCGCCGGCGACGCCGTCGTCTTCATTCCACCGGTGGCGGGCGGCTGATGCGCTTCCGTTTTACCCAAACGGCCATCGACACGGCCGAGGCGCGCGGCGAACTGCTCGACCTGGGCGCGGGCGGCTACGTCAGTTTTGAAGGCTGGGTCAGGGATCACAATGAGGGCCAGGACGTCATTCGTCTGGAATATGAAGCGTTCCAGGAACTTGCGGTCAAGGAAGGCGAACGCATCGTCGCCGAAGCCTTGCGCCGCTTTCCGGTGCGCCACGCGCTGTGCATCCATCGCGTAGGCACTCTGGCCTTGAGTGACATGGCCGTGTGGGTGGGCGTCAGTTCCGCTCATCGCGGCGAAGCCTTCGATGCCTGCCGTTTCATCATCGACGAAGTCAAGCATCGCGTGCCGATCTGGAAGAAAGAGCATTATCGAAGCGGCGATTCCGGTTGGGTGAACTGCGAGCGCTGTGCGGCCGCGCCGCATCACGGCCATCATCACGAGCCCGCCGTATCCCCCGTTCACAAGTAGGGCGCGATGCAGCCCGACTATTCCCGGCAAGTGTTGCTCAAGGAAATCGGCGCGCAAGGCCAGGCGGCCCTCGCGCGCTCGCGGGTGCTCGTCGTCGGGGCCGGCGGCCTCGGCAGCCCGGTGCTGCAATACTTGGCCGGCGCCGGGGTGGGCTACCTCGGGATAGTCGACGCCGACACGCTCGACGCCAGCAATTTGCATCGTCAGCCGATCTACGGGTTGGCCGATGTGGGCAAACAAAAAGTTGAATTGGCCAGGGGTGCGGTCGCGCGCATCAACCCGAACGTGCGCGTCGAAACGCACGCCGTGCGTCTCGATGCCGACAATGCCATCGCGCTGGTCCGCGGCTTCGACGCCGTGGTCGATTGCAGCGATAATTTTCGCACCAAGTATCTGATCAACGACGCCGCGGTGCTGACGCGCCGGCCCGCGGTGTTCGCCAGCGTCTACCAATACGAAGGCCAGCTCCAAGTCTACAAACCGGAGCCGCACCACGCCTGTCTGCGCTGCATTTGGCCCGACGCTCTCGCCGACGGCGTGGTCGGCAACTGCGCCGAAGCCGGGGTCTTGGGTCCCGTACCCGGCACGTTCGGCGCCCTGCAGGCTCTGCTGACGATCAAGATCCTGTTGGGCATGTCCGGCCAACTCGACGGCGAATTGTTGCTGCTGGATTTCATGAATTTCTCCAGCCTCAAGCTCAAGGCGCCGCGCCGGCCCGAGTGCCGGGCTCCCGAGTGCGCACACATTCGCGAGATTGTCCGCGAAGATCGGCAGATCGAGATCGAACTGCCTTCTTTGGCTGAGGCCGCCCTGCGCGGCCTCGAAGTGATCGATATCCGCACCCCCGAGGAGGTTGCCGCACACCCATCCGCGGCGCGGCACATCGCCATGCCCGTCCTGCTGGCGGATCCCGGCCTGCTCCCGCCTGGGCGGGAATTTTTGCTGGTCTGCGCGTCGGGCAAACGAAGTTTGGCGGCCGCCCGCGAACTGCGCAAACGCGGACTTCGCGTGAGCTCGCTCGCCGGCGGCCTCAAGAATTTGGAAAACTAGTTCGTGCACTTCAGCAGCAAATTGCCCGAGGTCGGCACCACCATCTTTACGGTCATGTCGCGCCGCGCCCTGGAAGAGGGCGCACTGAATATCGGCCAGGGATTCCCCGACTATCCCATCGATCCGCGCTTGGCGCACTGCCTGACGGAAGTGATCGGCGAGGGCCGCAATCAATACGCGCCGATGGAAGGCGTGGTCGAGCTGCGCGAGCGGATTTCGGCGAAGCTGCGCACGAGCTACGGCCGCCTCTTCGATCCGGACGCCGAGATCACCGTGACCTGCGGCGGCACCGAAGCGCTGTACGATGCGATACAAGCGGTGTTGGGGCCGGGCGACGAGGCCGTCATTTTCGATCCCGCCTACGACGCCTACGAGCCCGCGGTGCGGCTGGCGGGCGGCCGTTGCGTGCGCGTCGCGCTCTCGCCCCCGGCGTTTCGCTTCGATTGGGATCAGGTGCGGCAGTCATTGAGCGACCGCACGCGCCTGATCATCATCAACAGCCCGCAGAATCCGAGCTGCACGGTGGCGGGCCGCGACGACTTGGACGCGCTCGCCGCGTTGATCCGCGATCGGCCGATTACCGTGCTCGCCGATGAAGTGTACGAACACGTGCTCTACGACGGCCGCCGCCATGCGTCCGTGCTGGCGCATCCGGAGCTGCGGGAGCGCAGCTTTGCGGTTTTTTCATTCGGGAAAACGCTGCATGCCACGGGCTGGCGGATCGGCTACTGCGTGGCGCCGCCCGCCATGACCCGCGAGCTTCGCAAGGTCCACCAATTCAACACGTTCAGCATCGTCTCGCCGCTGCAATACGCCATTGCCCGCTATCTCGGCGAACATTCGGACGCATGGGCCGGGTTATCGGCTTTTTTTCAAGCCAAGCGGGATCTGTTCGCCGGGCTGCTGCGCGGCTCGGGATTCGAACCCATACCGGCGGCGGGTACCTATTTCCAATTGGTCGACTATGGCGCGCTCAGCCGCGACGGCGACATGCAATTCGCCGATCGGCTGATTCGAGAAGCGAAAATCGCGACCATACCGTTGTCGCCCTTCTACGCGGCGCCGCCGGCGATGACGTTGCTGCGGCTGTGCATCGCCAAGCGCGATGCGACGCTCGAGGCGGCTGCCGCGCGGCTCTGTGCCTTCGCGCAAGGGCGCGCACTGTAACGCTTCGCGGCGGGCGGCGGGCGGCGGGCGGCGGGCGGCGTGTAAGAATTACACCGCCTGCGAGCGGGCGAGCCGTGCGCGGCGGCGATACTGTAGGCTATGTTGATGCAGACGCTGCCGCCGCCCTCGCTTGAATGGTGCTTGTTCTTGGACGTCGACGGGACTCTGATCGAGTTGACCGATTCGCCTCTGGAGACCTTCGCGGACGCCGAGCTCAAGACCTTGCTGGGCGAAGTGGCCGAACGCTTGGGCGGAGCCGTGGCGCTGGTGAGCGGGCGCAGCATCGAGTATCTCGATGCATTGTTTGCTCCTCTGCGGCTGCCGGCGGCGGGGCTGCATGGCGTCGAGCGGCGCAAGGCCTCCGGAGCAATGCACGGCGCAAGCTTCATCGACACGCAGCTGAATCAGGCAAGGGACGCGGTGAAGGCGCTGGTGGAGGCTCACCCGGGAACCTCGCTCGAAGACAGGGGCCGTACCCTCACCGTGCATTTTCGCATGGCGCCGCAAGCCGAAGCGGCTGTGCATCAATCGCTCATCGCCATCACCAAGCCCTTGGGCACCAACTACCACATCCAAGAAGGCAACATGATGCTCGAGATCAAGCCGCGTGGCTTCACCAAGGCTGCCGCCGTCAAGGCCTTCATCAAAGAGCCGCCGTTCTCCGGGAGGAAACCGGTGTTCGTCGGCGATGACCTCGCGGATCAGGACGGTTTGCGGTATGTCGAGGATCAGGGCGGCATTTCCATCGCCGTCGGGGAGCGGGTGCGCGGGCAATTTCGCCTCGAGAACGCCGCAGCCGTCCGTGGCTGGCTCAAGGGAATCGCCGCGCTGCATGATTCGCATCGCGAATGAATCCGCGCGCGCTCAACATTCGCCTGCGCTAGGCGCGGATCTGGCCGCTGCCTCGTACCACGTATTTGTAGCTGGTGAGCTGCTCCACGCCGACCGGGCCGCGGGCATGAAATTTGTCCGTGCTGATGCCGATTTCCGCGCCCATGCCGAATTCGCCGCCGTCGGCAAATTGAGTGGACGCGTTGTGCAGCACGATGGCGCTGTCCACACGCGCCAGAAACCGCTCGGCCGCGGCGGCGTCATCGGTCACGATGCACTCGGTGTGCTGCGAGCCGTATTGACGGATGTGCGCGATCGCCGCATCGACGCCGTCAACGACGCGCACCGCGATGATGGCGTCGAGATACTCCGTGTACCAATCCTGTTCGGTTGCGGGCTTCACGCGAGCATCCGTGCGAACGCTCGTCTCGTCGCCGCGCACTTCACAGCCGGCCTCGAGCAAGGTCTTGATCAACGGCGCCAAATGCGTCGCTGCGCACCCCCCGTCCACCAAGAGCGTCTCCGCCGATCCGCACACTCCGGTGCGCCGCATCTTGGCGTTGAGCACGATGCTCTTCGCCATCTCAAGATTCGCCCCGCGATCGACGTACACGTGGCAGACCCCTTCGAGGTGCCCGATCACCGGCACGCGCGCCTCTTTTTGCACTCGAGCGATCAGGTTCTTGCCGCCGCGCGGCACGATCACATCGATGCTGTCCGCCATGTCGGCCAGCATATGGCCGACGGCGGCACGGTCGGTGGTGGGCACCCGTTGAATGCAGGTACGCGGCAGATTCGCGGCCTCGAGACCCTCCTCCAGGCAGGCATGAATCGCCGCGCTGGACTCCGCGCTTTCCGAACCGCCGCGCAAAATCACGGCGTTGCTCGATTTCAAACACAACGCGCCCGCGTCCGCGGTGACATTGGGGCGGCTTTCGTAAATGATGCCGATTACGCCCAAAGGCTCGCAGACGCGCTGAATGACCAACCCATTGGGCCGCGTCCATTCCTTGAGCACGGCGCCGATGGGATCGGCGAGCCGCTCGATGTCGAGGAGTCCCTGCGCCATGCCTTCCACGCGCTTCTCGTCCAGGCTCAAGCGATCGAGCAGCGCCGCCGACGTGGCCCCTTGAGCGGCTTGGCGCATGTCGCGCTCATTCGCCGCCAATATTTCGACGCGTCGGGCCCGCAACGCCGCCGCCGCCGCACGCAGCGCGCGATTCTTTTGTTCGGTGGAGGCCAACGCCAGCTGCAGCGCCGCCGCCCGCGCCTCCCGGCCCATGCCGCGCATGAGATCCGCGACGGACTCATGACTCATACGGAACCCGTCACATGCGCTTTGATCAATACCAAATCGTCTCGATGCACGATTTCATCCCGGCCCCGAAATCCCAGCACCGCTTCGATCTCGGCGGACCTGCGGCCGATGATCCGCGCCGCATCGCTGTCCGAATACGCGCAAATGCCGCGCGCCACCTCGGTGCCGTCGGGACCGATGATGCTCACGGTATCGCCCCGGTCGAATCGCCCCACCGCCCGGGTCACACCCGCCGGCAGCAAGCTCTTGCCCCCCATCAGGGCGCGCACCGCGCCATCGTCGACGGTGATGGCGCCGGCCGGCTTCAAGGTGCCGGCGATCCACTGTTTGCGGGTCGCCATCGGCGTCGAGGATGGCACGAACCAGGTGCAGCGCGCGCCCTCCTCGATGCGCTCCAACGGATGCTGCAAGGCCCCCTTCGCGATGCACAAATGGCATCCCGCGCCCACGGCGATTTTGGCGGCGGCAATTTTGGTTTGCATGCCCCCCGAACCCATGTCGCTGCCCGCCCCGCCCGCCATGGCCTCGATGGCGGGCGTGATCTCGAGGACACGCGCGATGAACTCGGCATCGGGGTCTTCATTCGGGTTGGCCGTATACAGGCCGTCGATGTCCGACAGCAAGACCAAACAGTCCGCGCCCACCATTTGCGCCACGCGCGCCGCGAGACGGTCGTTGTCGCCGTAACGGATTTCCGCCGTCGCCACGGTATCGTTCTCGTTGATCACCGGTACCGCTCCGAGCGACAGCAGGGTGTTCAAGGTGCCGCGCGCATTCAGATAGCGGCGGCGCTGCTCGGTGTCGCCCAGGGTGAGCAAAATCTGCGCAACGGTGATTTCGTGCACGTCCAGCAGTTCTTTGTAGGCGTGCGCCAGGCGAATCTGTCCCACCGCCGCCGCCGCCTGGCTTTCCTCGAGTTTGAGCTTCCCCGCGCTCAACCCCAGATGACGGCGTCCGAGGGCGATGGCGCCGGAGGACACCAAAATGACTTCCTGGCCGCGTTTTCTCAAGGAAGCGACGTCCGCGGCAAAGCTCTCCAGCCAGGCACGATTCAGGCGACCCTTTTCAGAGTCCACCAGCAGCGCCGACCCGACCTTGACGACGACGCGTCTTGCCTCGGTCAAGCGGCGAGCGATGAGTTTACGGTCCGCGACGGTCATATACACAATATTGCCATTTACTTGAGCGAGCGGCCTCCCCTAATATTGCCTGCCGATTCCGCAGCAGCAGTTCAAAGAAAGGTGATCTTCGTGGGCAGAGAGTACGAACCGACCGTCGGGCAGTGGTATGAGGACTTGGAAAACGAGGAAACCTTCCAGGTGCTCAAAGTGGATGAGGACAAGGAAACCGTTGAGATTCAACATCTCGACGGTGATATCGAGGAATTCGACGTCGACGGCTGGGCGGAACTCGACCTGGAGCTCACCGACGAGCCGGAAGGCTGGTCAGGGTCCAAGGCTGAAAAAGACGCCGAAGATGAAGAAGACGACGAAGACGATTGGGACGAGGACGAAGACGACGAGGATGACGACGATCTGGACGACGACGAGGACGACCGCGAGGAATACTAGCCTCGCCCTGTCTCAACCCAGCGACAGCCAACCCAGCGACGGCCGCCCGCGAGATCCCGCCCCGCGACAGCATCGCTCAGACGCGCTCGAGCCACCCATGGCTGTCCGCGGCTTCGCCCTGCTGAATCGCCACCAGCTGTGCGCGCAGGCTGCGCGTGAGAGGCCCCACATCTCCGCCGGCCACGCGATGCTCGGCGCCGCGAAAGATCAATGTCCCCACGCCGGCGAGTACCGCCGCGGTTCCCGATAGCGCCGCTTCGCCGGCTTTTACCCACTCGAGCATCTCCGCGACGTCGAAGGCCCGCTCCGAGACCTTGTACCCCAAGTCGCGCGCCAACGTGAGCAGCGAATCCCGCGTCACCCCATGCAAGAAGGTCGTATCGAGGCTGCGGGTCAAGAGCTCGCCGTCGCGGATCAGTATGAAATTGGCGGCTCCCGTCTCCTGCACCTGTCCGCCCGGACAGAACAAAACCTGATCGACTTGGTATTTGGCCCGCGCAGCCAACGTGGGGCCCAAGGCCGCGGCGTAGTTTCCGCCGGTCTTCACCATGCCCATCTGCGCGGCCGAACGGGTGTTCTCATCGTCCACCAGAATGCGCAGCGGCTTCGCGCCGCCGGCAAAATAGTCCCACACCGGGCTCGCGAGCACGATCAACAAGGCGTCGGCCGTGGGGGTCGCGGCCGCGCCTATGTTCGCGGTCGTGCCGAATAAGATCGGCCTCAAGTACAGTGCGCCCGGGGCTTCCGGAACCGCATCGCGGCAGCGGTTGATCACCGCGCGCACCATGTCCGCAAGGAGTGCCGGATCCGGTTCGGGCAGCACCAATTGCCGCGCGCTCTGCCGCATGCGTTGAATATGCCGATCCATGCGAAAGATGTGCACTGATCCGTCGGCGCGGCGAAATGCCTTGAATCCTTCGAAGCAGGTGCTCGCGTAATGCAGCACGTGTGCCGCCGGACTCAATTCGATCGGCGCAACCGGTTTGATTTCGCTTGGGCTCCAGCGTCCGCCCTGATAGGTTGCCACAGCCATATGCGAGGTCAACAAGGTGCCGAATGCGGGACGTTGCGGTTGTGCGGTCATGAGGATGCCACCTTGGGTATGAAAATCATCGCGGGATGCTCGAGCAGCTCTTTGAGCGCCTGAATCATCGCTGCGGCATCATAACCGTCCACGAAGCGATGATCGAATGAGGAAGACAAATTCATGATTCGCCGCACCGCCACCGCACCGTGGTGCACGACGGGTCTCTCGACGGCCTTGTTGAGGCCGATGATCGCCACTTCGGGTGCATTGATGATGGGCGTCGAGGCAATGCCGCCCAATTTGCCGAGACTCGTGACGGTGATGGTGGAGCCGACGAGCTCGTCGCGGCTGGCCTTGTTGGTGCGAGCGCGCTCCGCGAGCCGCCGGATCTCGGCGGCGGTCTCCCACAGCCCTAGGGTTTGGGCATTGCGCACCACCGGCACTTTCAGCCCATCCGGAGTCTGCGTGGCGATGCCGACGTGCACCGCGCGGTGGCGTACCAAGACGCCGCGCGCGGCGTCGTACAACACATTGCACTGCGGAAACGACTCGAGCACCCGCGTCACGGCCATGACCACCAACGGCAGGTAGCTCAAGCTCGCACCCTTGTCGGGCGGCGACCGGTTCAAGTGCTGCCGCAGAGATTCGAGTTCCGTGACGTCGACTTCTTCGACATACGCAAAGTGAGGGATATTGCGCTTGGCCTCGCTCATGCGCTCAGCGATCAGCCGGCGCAAGCCGATCACCTTGATTTCCGACGTTTCCGCTGCATGCTCGGCTCGAGCCGGCACGGTTTGGGCTGAGCGAAGTGCCGCCCCGGCATCGGCCGCCGCGGCATGGGCCGCCCCCAGATCCGCGCGCAGAATGCGACCGCCGGGACCCGATCCGGCGACCAGGGACAAATCGATTCCGGCTTCGCGCGCTCGCCGCCGATTCGCCGGTGATGCCATGACCCGTCCCTGGCGCACCGCCGGCGCAGATGCGGCGGACGCCGCCGACATGGCGGGCGCCGCTGACGTGGCGGACGCCGCCGACATGGCGGGTGCCGCCGACATGGCGGGTGCCGCTGCCATGGCGGGCGCCGCTGCCATGGCCGGCGCCGCTGGCTTGGCCGGGCTGGCGGCCGCGCCCTCGCCCTCGCCCACTTCGAACACAATCAAGGGCGAACCCACCGCCACTTTGTCGCCGGGTGCTCCGGTGATTGAAACGACTCGCCCGCTCACCGGTGCGGGCACTTCAACCGCCGCCTTGTCGGTCATCACCTCGACGATGAGTTGATCTTCGGTCACGGCATCGCCGGGCTTGGTGTGCCAGGCTACGATTTCCGCATCCACCGTGCCTTCGCCCAAATCCGGCATCTTGAACACGTATTGCTTCATGCGGACTCCATGACGGTCTTGAGCGCCATCGCGACCCGTGCCTGGCCGGGAAAGTACTCCCATTCGAAGGCGTGCGGGTAGGGCGTATCCCAGCCGGTCACTCGCTGTATCGGCGCCTCTAATTCCCAGAAGCATTCTTCCTGGATGATGGACAGTATTTCGGCGCCAAATCCCGAGAAGCGGGTGGCCTCGTGCGCCACGACGCAGCGGCCGGTCTTACGGACCGAGCTGCAAATCGTATCGACATCGAGCGGCACCAGCGACCGCAAATCAATGATTTCGGCGTCCAGGTTCATGGCGGCCGCCGCCGCCGCGGCAACGAACACCATGGTGCCGTAAGTAATGACGGTCACATCCCTGCCTAAGCGCACGATGTCGGCCTTGCCGAGCGGCACTTTGTAGTATCCCTCGTCCACTTCGCCCTTGGGATGCGCGCTCCAGGGGACGGCGGGCTTGGTCGGGTCGCCGTCGAAAGGCCCGTTGTAGAGCCGCTTGGGTTCGAAAAAAACCACCGGATCATCATCCTCGATGCAGGTGATCAAGAGGCCCTTGGCGTCGTGCGGATTCGACGGCATGACGACTTTGAGTCCGCTGACATGAGTGAAAATGCCTTCCGGACTCTGCGAATGAGTTTGACCGCCGCGGATACCACCGCCGCAGGGCGTGCGAATGGTCACCGGCGCGAAGAACTCCCCGGCGCTGCGATAGCGGATGCGCGCCAGTTCACTGCAGATCTGGTCGAAGCCGGGATAGATGTAGTCGGCGAATTGTATTTCGGCGACGGGACGCAATCCGTTCACGCTCATGCCGATGGCGGTCGCCACGATGCCGCCCTCCGCAATGGGAGTGTCGAGCACCCGATGCTCGCCGTATTTGCGCTGCAGTCCCTCGGTGGCGCGGAATACGCCGCCGAAGTAGCCGATGTCCTCGCCCATGAGCACCACGGACGGGTCCTTCTTCAGCATGATGTCCATGGCGGAATTCAGCGCTTGAATCATGTTCATGTTGGCCATGGCGCCTATCCTCGCTCGGTGCGCATCAAGGCCCGCTGCTTCTGCAAATGCTCGGGCATCTCCTTGAATACATCCTCGAACATCAGGTCGGCATCGAGCCGAGGACCCTCGTTCATCGTGCCGAAGGCCGCCGCCTCCTTCCAACTCGACGCCACCAGCGCCTCCAGTTCGGCGGCCAGCGCCTGGTGGCGCGCCTCGGACCATTCGCCGAGCCGGATCAAATGTTGTTTCAGCCGCTGGATGGGATCGCCCAACGGCCAGTGTTCCTGATCATTCTTCGCCCGATAGCGCGCCGGATCGTCGCTGGTGGAATGCGCGGCCGCGCGGTACGTCACCAATTCGATCAACGTGGGACCGGCGCCGGTGCGCGCCCGCTCCGCCGCCCACTGCGTGACGGCATACACCGCGAGAAAGTCGTTGCCGTCGACGCGAATGCCCGCGATCCCATACCCCGGGCCGCGCGCTGCGAACGAGCGTTGCTCGCCGCCGGCGTAACCCTGGAAGGTTGATATCGCCCACTGATTGTTCACCACGTTCAGAATCACCGGCGCTTGGTACACGGAGGCGAACAGCAAGGCGTGATGAAAATCGGCCTCGGCGCTGCTGCCCTCCCCGATCCAACTCGCCGCCAAATGATCTTCGCCCTTGATCGCCGCCGCCATCGCCCAGCCCACCGCCTGCGGGAATTGGGTCGCCAAATTGCCGGAAATGGAAAAAATATTGCCGGCCTTGGAGTGGTACATCACCGGCAATTGGCGCCCCTTGCACATGTCCCGCGTGTTCGACAGGAGCTGGCACATCAGATCGACCAGTGCGATGCCGCGTGCGATCTGCAGCCCCTGATTGCGGTACGAAGGGAACAGCATGTCGCCCGGACGCAGCGCCATGCACTGCGCCACCGACACCGCCTCCTCGCCCAGGGAACGAATGTAAAACGAGATCTTGCCGGCGCGCTGATTGCGCTGCATTCGGTCATCGAACAGGCGCGTGAGCAGCATGTGGCGCAGACCGATTTGCAATTCAGACGGTTCGAGATGCGGGTGCCACGGCCCCACCGCCTCCCCGGCATTGTCGAGTACTCGCACCAGAGTGAGCGACAGAGACCCGATGTCGCGCGCGCGCGCGTTGACATCGGGCCGCGCCACGGCGCCGGCGGGCGAAAGTTCGACATAACTGAAGTCGGGAGCTTCACCCGGCCGGGCGGGCGGACTGGGCAGGTGCAGGCGGGAACGTTTGTTCATGAGCATAATTTACGTCCGTAAGACCCGAAATGTTGCATTCATTAAGGAGGCGCCAGATAATCCGGTACGTTTATTCCAATTATTTGTCAATTATGGAAAATATCTCTCACCCAGGCATCGATAAACTGGACCTGCGCTTATTGGACATTCTACAGAGGCATGGCGCGCTGTCGGTTGCCGAGGTGGCGGCGCAAACTCGCTTGTCCACCACCACCTGTTGGCGCCGCATTCAACAGCTCGAGCAAACCGGCGTCATCAAAGGCCGCGTCGCGCTGCTCGATCGCAACGCCCTGGGACTCGACGTCACCATTTTCGCGCACGTCAAACTCGCAACCACCGGGCGCGACGCCATCGCCGAGTTCGAGGCGGCGATTCGCGACCGTGCCGAGGTGCTCGAATGCTACACCCTCACCGGCGAATGGGATTTTCTGCTGAAAATCGTCACCAAGAACATCAAGGCCTACGAGGCGTTTTACCTCGATTATCTCTCGCGCATCGCCTGCGTGCGCTCCGTCAATTCATCGGTGGCGGTCACCGTCATCAAGGAATCGACGGCGCTGCCGTTGGGGATTTAAGCGTCGGCCGCGACCGTCGGCGGGGCATCGCCCGGCATCACCCGGCCCTCACGTCTTGGCGTTGCTCGATCGCAACGTGGAGCGCAACTGTATGCCGTCATGTTCGCCGAAGAGTTCGGCGACCCAGTCGACGAACACGCGGGTCTTGCTCGACAGATGCCGATTCTGTGGATACACGACGTTGAGCGGCGCGGGCTCGGGAAACCAGTCTCCCAGCACCAATTCCAGGCTGCCGCGCTCCATCGACTCCTTGAGCACGAAGGCGGGGATCTGCGCGATGCCCAGTCCCGCCTCGGCCGCGGCCAGGTAGCTGTTCTCATCGTCGAGGGCGACATGGCCGCGCAGAGACGCCTCGATGCGCGCGCCGTTTTTCGCGAACACCCAGTCGAATATCTTCCCCGTGCGCGGCGAGAAGTGATTGATGCAGCGATGCGCGGACAATTCGTCGGGATGGCGCGGCTCGCCATGCGAGGCGAGATAGGACGGCGAGGCGCAGGTGCCGAAGTAGAGCTCACCGACGCGGCGCGCAATCAGCGTGGAATCATCGAGCTCGCCGCTCCACACCGCGCAGTCGATGCCCTCCTCGATCAGATCCGCGCGGCGCTCGCTACAGCCGAGCTGCAGGTCGATCTGCGGATACCGCGCAAAGAAGGCCGGCAGCGCCGGCACGATGACCAACCGCGCCATGAGCGTCGGGACCTCGACGCGTAATCGCCCTCGAGGCGTCGCTTGGCCGTGCGCCAGCGATTCCTCGGTCTCGCGAACCTCGGCGAGGATGGCGACGCAACGCGGATAGTAGGCTGCGCCAGCCGTGGTCACACTGACGCTGCGAGTGGTGCGATTGAGCAGCTTCACACCGAGAGCGGCTTCGAGTTGTTGGATCATCGTGGTGGCCGTGGCCTTCGGCATCTGCAAGCTGTCGGCCGCGCGCGTGATGCCGCCTGTTTCAACCACGCGCACGAATACTTGCATCGCCTGCAGCTTGTTCACGGGTCCCGCAGCTTGTTCATCGATATTGTTCAGTAATCTGAATACTGAGTTCGCATTATTACCGTTTAACTGGGCATTTGCTAACAATATGATATCGTAACTGATGTCCACCCAGGAAAAATTCATGAGCGACAAGATCAAGCACGTCACCGACACGACCTTTCAGCGCGAAGTCCTGCAGTCGACGCTCCCGGTTTTGGTCGACTACTGGGCCGAGTGGTGCGGCCCTTGCAAGTCCATAGGACCCGCGCTCGACGAGTCGGCCGACGACTACGCGGGTCGATTGGGAGTCGCGAAAATCAACGTTGATGAAAACCAATTGGTGCCGTCTCGTTACCATGTCCGCGGCATCCCGACACTGATGCTATTCAAGAACGGCGAGGTGGTGGCGACCAAGGTCGGCGCGGTATCCAAGGCGCAGCTGGCGGCCTTCATCGACGCGAACCTGTAGAACGCGAATCCCCGCCAGCCGCCGGCGGCCGGCTGCCGGCCGCCACTACGCCAGCAGCACTGTCGCGCCGATGGTTCGCCGGTTCTCCAAATCGCGGTGCGCGACGGCGGCATCGCGCAGCGCGGCGCGCTGGCCGACATGCGCCTTGATGTCGCCGGACTTGAGCTTTGCGAACAAATCCGCGGCGCGCGAGCACAGATCTTCCCGGCTCTTGATGTAGTCGAACAACATCGGCCGTGTGGCGAACAGCGACCCGCCGGATGCGAGGTCGGAAAATTTGAAGTCCGCGATCATTCCCGAGGACTGTCCGAAATGCACGAACATGCCCCGCAGCCGCAAGCATTTCAGGGAACCGCGCCAGGTATCCTTGCCGACCGAATCGTAAACCACGTCGCAACCCTTGCCTCCGGTGATTTCCTTGACGCGCGCCACGAAGTCCTCGGCGCGATAGTCGATGACGTGGCCATAGCCATTGGCCTTGGCGATGGCGGCCTTCTCGGGCGATCCGGCCGTGCCGATCGATGTCGCCCCCAAGACCTTCAACCACTGTCCCAGCAGGAGCCCTACCCCGCCGGCCGCCGCATGCACCAGCACGGTATCGCCGGCTTTGACCGGATAGCACGCGGTGAGCAGGAACTGCGCGGTCAACCCCTTGAGCATCACCGATGCGGCCACGTCGAATGCAATGGCGTCGGGAAGTTTGACCAGCCGCTCGGCGGGCACGATCCGCTGTGTGCGATACGCGCCCAGGGGCAGGGTGTAGGCGACACGGTCCCCCACTTTCAGATCGGTGACCGCCTCGCCCAGCTCTGCCACGACCCCCGCCGCCTCGGCGCCCGGGATCAGCGGCGTCGTGGGCCAGGGGTACAGGCCGCTGCGAAAGTAAGTGTCGATGAAGTTGACGCCGATCGCGTGCTGCACGACGCGCACCTCGCCGCGTCCGGGAGCGCCGGTTGCCAGCGCGGTCCATTCCAGCGCCTCGGGACCGCCCGCGGTGCGTACCACCACACCCATGTCCATCTCGGTCATACCCACCTATCCCAAGGTTTCCACGAAGCGGCGAATGCGCACGATGGCCTCGCGCAGCAGCGCCTCCTCCGTGGCGAAGCACACGCGCACGAAACCGCTCGTCGCCCGTCCGAACGCCCCGCCATCGAGCACCGACACCCGCTCGGTGCGGTACAGCTCGCACATGAAATCGTAGCCCGAAAGACCGGTCTCCCGCACGTCGATCAGCAAGAACATTCCGGCATCCGGTTTGAAGCATTTGATGCCGCGGGCGCCGCCGAGTCCGGCGATCAAAATGTCGCGCCGCACAGCACAATATTCACGGATCCGCGATTCCGCGGCATCCGCGACGCTCAAAGCCGTCACGGCAGCCTCCTGGATGAAACCGGGAAGACCGAACAGCATGCACTGCGCCATGGCTTCGGCATGAATCACCAACTGGCGCGGGCCGATCAGCCAGCCCGCGCGCCAGCCAGGCATCGCGTGGGTCTTGGAAAGACTGCTGATGGTCACCACTTGGTCGGGCAATTTCGCGGCGAGACTCGGCACGCGACCGCCGGCGGCAAGTCCCGCATACACTTCGTCCGCCACCACCCACAACGAGTGTCGGCGCGCCAGATCGCCGATGACCGCCAAATCGGCCGCGCTTAAGATCACGCCGCTCGGATTGTTCGGCGTGGCAAAGAAGATCGCACGGGTTCGCGGCGTAATGCTCGCCTCGAGCGCCGCCAAATCGACGCGAAACCCCCGCTCCGGCGCCGCCGCCACACGCACCATCCGCGCGCCCGATATCTCCAGAGTGGCGGGATAGCTCGGGTACAAGGGTTCGAGCGCGATCACTTCATCGCCGGGTCCCGCGATACACAGCGAGGCCGCGAACAGCGCGTTCTGAGCGCCGGCGAGGAAGATCACATTGGCCGCATCGACCGGCTGGCCGGTGCGCGCACCATGCATGGCCGCGATCGCCTCGCGCAAGTGCTGCCGGCCCGTCGCCGGCGTGTAATGAGTGTCGCCCGCCCGCAATCGTTCGATGGCCCGCTCCAAGACCGGCGCCGGTGTATCGAGATCGGGATCGCCGACACTCAGCAGTATGACGTCCTCGCCGCACTCCAGGGCCTGCCGCGCCGTGTAATGAATCACCCACGCATCCGCACCGTCGCCCGAGATTCGCTCAACTAGGGACGAATATTTCATTTTTTCTCTTGCCTACCTGATGGCAGTGCGCAATCCTAACGCGCTTTATGAACTAGCGTTCAATTTCAGCAAGGTTCATATGTCGCGGAATATCGGCGGTTTTCTAGTCGAGCTCTTGGCCAAGAACGACATCGATACGGTGTTCGGGATTCCCGGCGTGCACAACCTGGAGCTGTACCGCGGGCTGACTTCCTCGAGCCTGCGCCACGTGCTCGTGCGCCACGAACAGGGCGCCGGATTCGCCGCCGATGGATTCGCGCGCTTGAGCGGCCGGCCGGCGGCCGCCTTCGTGATTTCCGGTCCAGGACTCACCAACATCATGACCGCGGTTGCCCAGGCATATTCCGACTCCGTGCCGCTGCTGGTGGTGGCCGCCGCGCCGCTTCGCGCCTCCTTCACCAAGCAATGGGGCGTGCTGCACGAGCTCTACGATCAAGCCGCGCTCGCCGCCGGTGTGTTCGGCATCGCGCGCTCGGCGCACAGCGCCGTGGATGTGCGCGATCACCTGCGGCTGTGCCTGGCTTCGCTGCGCACCGGACGCCCGCGCCCGGCGTACTTGGAAATTCCGCTCGACGTCCTCGCCGAGCCCACGACGCTCGAGGCCGAGCGGTTCGAGGACACGCCGCTGCTGCCGCAAGCGAGCGCTGAACAAATCGACGCGGCGGTGCGTCTGCTCGCCGTGGCTGAGCGTCCGCTCATCATTGCGGGCGGCGGCGCGCGCCGCGCCGGCTCGGAACTGCGCCACCTGGTCGAAGCGCTGGATTGCCCGCTGGTGACCACGGCGGCGGGCAAGGGTGTGCTGGCGGAAAGCCATCCGGCGAACTTCGGCACGTCGCTGCCGTACCGCTCCATTCAGCAATTGATATTCGATGCGGATGTGGTGCTCGCGGTGGGCACCGAATTGGGTGAGACCGACATGTATTTCACCACCCAGTTGCCGCTGGGCGGTCTGCTCATCCGCGTGGATGTCGATCCGGTGAAACTGTCGGACCAATACGCGGCCGACGTGTGCGTCTGGTCCGACGCGCGCACTGCGCTGCACGCCATCAATCGAGCGCTGGCAGGCCGCGCGCAAGAAGCGGCCCCCCGATCCGGATGGCGCACCGCCATCGGCGGAGCCGCGAAATTTCGCGGCGAAATCGAAGGCAGCCTGGATGCGAAGGCGCGCGCGGAGTGGAGCGCGCTGCGCGCCATCAAGGCCGCGCTGCCCTGGGACGGCGTCGTGTTCAGCGACATGACGCAAATCGCCTATTTCGGCAATTACGCCTATCCGGTCGAGAATCCCGGGCAATGGTTCCATCCGTCAGGTTACGGCACGCTGGGGTTTGCGCTGCCGGCGGCGCTCGGCGCGAAGATTTCGAGCCCCGCCCGCGCCGTCATCGCGCTCGCCGGCGATTTCGGGCTGCAGTTCACCGTGACGGAACTGGTGACCGCGGTCGAAGTTGGCCTCAGCCTGCCGATCGTCGTGTGGAACAACTCGGCGCTGGGCCAGATTCGCGACGACATGGTCGCCGCCGGCATTCCGCAGCTCGGGGTGGTCGGGCGAAACCCCGACTTCGTCGCGCTTGCCAAGGCCTGCGGCGCGGAAGGGTATCGAGTCCATGACGCCGCCGGGCTCACCGAGGCGATACGCACGGCGTTGATCCACTCCGGACCCACGTTGATCGAGGCGGTGGCGTCCGATTTTTTGCAACACGGTTAAGCTCGCTCAATACAAAAAGAGGACATCATGAGAATGAAAATCACAATGATACGGCTGGCTTCGCTCGCCACGGCGCTTCTGACCCTGCCGGCCTTCGCCGCCGAACAAATCAAGGTGGTCGAAAGGCCGGTGGGCGAAACCACCGTGGACCTTCCGCCCAAGGGCGATTCCGTGGGCGATCTGCTGGTGTTCGCCAATGGCGTGTTCGACGCCGCCAACAAGACGCAGGTGGGTTCCGACCAGGGCTATTGCGTGCGCACCATCGTCGGCAAGAGTTGGGAGTGCAACTGGACGCTGGTGTTGAAGGGCGGCCAAATCACCGTCGAGGGACCCTTCATGGACGAGGGCGATTCGCTGTTCGCCATCACCGGCGGCACCGGCAAGTATGCGGGCGCCAAGGGCAGCATGAAACTGCATCCCCGCGACGCAAAATCCACGAGCTACGACTTCACCTACGATCTCCTGTAATGGCCTATACGCTCGAGCATTGCCTGCGCGCCCGGAAGGATTTTCCGGCATTGGCCCAGAATCCCGGCCTCGCTTTCCTCGACGGTCCGGGAGGCAGTCAGGTGCCGCGCGTGGTGGTCGAGGCCATTGCCGATGTGTATGCCGCCTGCAACGTGAACACGCACGGCAACTTCGCGCCCTCCCGCGAGGTCGATCGGCGCATGGCGGCGGCGCGCAGCGCGGTGGCCGCCTTTCTCGGCGCGGAAAGCGGCTCGTGCATATCGTTCGGCCAAAACATGACCACGCTCTGCTTCAGCCTGAGCCATGCCATCGGCCACACCTTGAAGGAAGGCGACGAGGTGCTCATTACCCAGCTCGACCACGAGGCAAATCGGGGTCCATGGCTTAGGCTGAAGGAGCGCGGCGCCGTGGTGCGCGAGGTGCGGCTGATGGAATCCGGCGAACTGGATCCCGCCGACATGGCCGCCAAGATCACGCCGCGCACCAAGCTGTTTGCCATCGGTGCATCGGCGAATTCGCTCGGTACGGTCAACGACATGGTACTCGCGCGGCGCCTGACTCGGGACGTGGGTGCCCTGCTGGTGATAGACGCCGTGCACTACGCGCCGCATTTTCCGCTGGACGTTCAGGCACTGGGTCCGGATTTTCTGCTGTGCTCCGGCTATAAATTCTATGGCCCGCACGTGGGCGTGCTGTATTCGCGGCCCGGCGCGCTCGATCGGCTGCCGACCGACCGCTTGAGTGTGCAGGATCCCGCGGCCCCCTACCGCTTCGAAACCGGCACACTGAACCACGCCGCCATCGACGGCGTGCGCGCCGCTATCGAGTACATTGCAAGTTGGGGCGGGGGCGCCTCGTTGCGAGAGCGGATAGTGGACGCCATGACGCAGATTGCCGCCTACGAACATGGGTTGGCCGAGTACTACCATGACGGCGTGCGCCGCATACCCGGTGTTCGCGTCTGGGGACCGGACTTCGCCGCCGGCCGCGCGCGTGCGCCGACCGTGTCGATCACCCTGGGGAAAATCACGGCGGCCGCGGCCGCAACGGCGCTCGGAAACCAAGGAATTTGCGTTTGGGACGGCGACTTCTACGCCGCCCGCGCCGTGCAGGTCCTGGGTCTCGCCGAGCGCGGCGGGCTGCTGCGCACCGGGATCTCCATGTACAACACGCGCGATGAGCTGGGTCGTTTGCTGGAAGGGCTCGAACGGCTGGCGTGAGCTAAGACTCCCTGCCCTCGCCCGCGAGATGCGCTGCGAGCTGCTCCGCGTGATCGCGCAGTTCGGTCGCGGCGGTTGCCTCCCAGTGATCGGCGCGCAGCATCGGTCCGAGATAGAAGAGGCGCCGGCTGGCCACGCCCTGCGCGTCTACACAGGCCCCGTAGCGCGCGGTTCGCAGTCCCAGACCGAGCGCATCCTCGGACACCAAGCCTGCCGCGCGCAGCGAATTGAGCAGCGGATCCGCGCAGCGTGCCAGCGCATAGTCGGGGCCCATGGCGTTGACGAGCAGGTCCACGGTCAGCGCCGCGGACGCGCCGCCGCCGCCGGCGCCGCCGCGAGGACGCCACGACACGCGCAATTTTTCTCCCGCCGCGGTCACCGAATCGATACGGCCGGCGTTCACCTGGAGCTTGCCGCCGCGGCGCAAAGCCGCGATGCGCGCGGCCAGCTGCGGCGGGAGGCGGTGCCGGTGGGTGTCCCAGTGCGCCTGCAGGTGCCGTACGAAGCGCCGTCGCTCGGCCAGGGGCAGTCGCCGCCAAAGAGCCGGCGCCAAGTGGCGGATGAAGGTGACAACTTCGCGCCAGTCGCCCCCTCGATTCTCGACTTCACGCGTCAGTTGGCGGGTCATCGCCAACACGCGCCGCATCGAGTGCGCGCATGCCAGTAACGCTTCCTCCTCGCCGCGCACCGCGGCCGGGCTGAATGTCGTCTGCGGCTTCGGGATCAAGCCACGGCGCGAGATGGTATGCAGCACCGGCGTGCGCATCGCGTCCTGACTGAGAACCAAGGCGGCATCCGCCATGGTCAATCCATTGCCGACGATCAGCACCGAGTGCTCCGCCCCCAGGTTCTCCGGCAGATCCCAGGGATCATGCCGGTACGCGCTGTGTTGGCGGACCGCCTCGGCCCACGGCAGCAGCGGCGGGGGTGGATTCCCCGGCGCCAAAATCATGCGATCCGCGATGACGGCCGGGCGGTCCGTGAACTCCGCGGCGAACGGCCCGTCCCCGCCGCGCGGCGTGATGTGCCGAACCTCGCCCATGATGCGCAGCAGCCGCGTGTGCGGCGCCGCCGCCCTCTCCGCCTGCGACAGCACCTCTTGCAAATAATCGCCGTACAGCGCCCGAGGCAGGAAATCCTCGCCATCGGCGTCCGGCCTGTGGCGCTGCGCAAAGCGCAGGAATTGCAGCGGATCGCGCGCATCGGCCGACAGGCGCGCCGCCGGCACGTTCAAAAGATAGGGAAACTCGCGGGCGGCGTACGCCACGCCGCGCCCGACGGCGGCGCTGCGCTCGATCAGCACGATGTCGGTCGCATCCGGCCGCGGCCGGCGCAGCAAGTTCGCCGCCAGCACCGTGCCGCAAAAACCGCCGCCCACGATCGCTATGGTGTAATTCATCCTTTGGAAAATTCTACCAAGCGGTGCTTCAATCTTTGCGGGTGCTTCATTCTTTCGCTAACATTCTGCAGAATTCGTGGTCAAATGGCGCATTGAACTAGAATGCGCGAGGGGCAACACGATGCTACTCAGTAAATGGAGCTATTACTCGGACTTCGTCGTCTATCCTCTGGTGCTGGTCGCACTGACGGCGATCAATGTCAACCATGCCACCTGGGCGGGCCGCACGGAATGGCTGGGTGCGATGTTGGCGGGGCTGGTGCTATGGACCTTCGCGGAGTATGTCCTGCACCGGATCGCATTGCATCGCATGGCGTATTTTTCGCCCATGCACAGTGAGCACCACGCGGCACCGCTCGCCCTGATCGGTACGCCGTCCTGGATCAGCGTGGCGGTATTGAGCCTCGTCATCCTGGTTCCCGCGTGGCTGTGCGTGGGTTTCAATATCGCGGACGGACTCACCATCGGCGTGATGTTCGGCTATTGGTGGTATGGAGTCGTGCATCACGTCATTCATCACCATGCGAACAAACCTTCGCCGGCGTATTTCAACGATCTGCGCGCCTGGCACATGCGTCATCACTATTCGCCGAAGCTCGGCAATTTCGGCGTCACTACGCCGCTGTGGGACCATGTGTTCGGCACTGCCATCAAGAGCAAGCGCGGGGAGAAGGCGGCGGCCTCGCCATGAGCGCCGAGGTGAGCACCGCCAACCCGATGCGCACCGATGGTTTCGAGTTCGTCGAATACGCCGCCCCGGATCCGGAGTTGCTGCGGCGGCTGTTCGAGAGCATGGGATTGCCGGCGGTCGCGCGGCATCGATCGAAGAACGTGACCCTGCACAGCCAGGGTGACATCAATTTCATCATCAATGCGGAGCGCGACAGCTTTGCGCAGAAGTTCGCGCGCGCTCATGGACCCTGCGCCTGCGCCATGGCGTTTCGCGTGGCCGACGCACGTGCCGCGTTCAAGCGCGCGCTGGAGCTGGGAGCCAAGCCCGGTCCCCTCACCGCCGGACCGATGGAACTCAACATTCCGTCGATCGAAGGCATCGGCGGCAGCTTGATTTATCTCGTCGATCGCTATGGCGAGCGCACGATTTATGACGTGGATTTCGTGCCCGCCCCCGCGGCGGTGCATGCGGCCGTCCAGCCTGTCGGCCTCACGCGCATCGATCATCTGACCCACAACGTCAGGCGCGGCAACATGAATCTTTGGGCCGGCTTCTACGAGAAATTGTTCAACTTCCGGGAAATCCGCTACTTCAGCATCGAGGGCAAGGCGACCGGACTGTTCTCGCGCGCGCTCACTTCCCCCTGCGGGAAAATCCGCATTCCCATCAATGAGAGCCAGGACGACAAGAGCCAGATCGAGGAGTACCTCACTGAATACAAGGGCGAGGGCATTCAGCACATCGCGCTCGGAACGGAGGATATCTACCGCACGGTCGACGTCCTGCGGCTGCGCGGCATCGAGTTCCAGGACACGCCCGCCGCCTACTACGAAGGCGTCGACGCGCGCGTCGCCGGTCATCGCGAGCTGCTGCCCGAGCTGGAGCGTCGCGGCATCCTCATCGACGGCAATGCTGCCAGCGGCATACTGCTGCAAATTTTCACCAAGAACGCCATCGGACCCATATTCTTCGAAATCATTCAGCGCAAGGGAAACGAGGGATTCGGCGAAGGGAATTTTCAAGCCCTGTTCGAGTCGATAGAACTCGACCAAAAGCGCCGCGGCGTCATTTAGCGCTCGACCAGCGCCCAGGGAGCGCCCAGCCGGCGCCCAACCAGCGCCCAGGGAGCGCCCAGCCGGCGTCCGGCGGGTTCGCGAGGCGTCTCCCGGGGGGGCGTTGAACTTCGCCCAAGCGCCCATATCTAACCTGACAACGGTCAATTCGACCTGTCGGGGGCTCTATATGCGAAAACTCTTAGCAGCTGCAACCCTAGTCGCGAGCGTGGCCTTCGCCGTCGCGTCGCCGGCCTTTGCGGATGCCGACCCCACGGTGGATCAAATTTACGCCGCGGCTCAGGGCGGGCACCTCGATCAAGCCCAACAGATGATGAACCAGGTTCTGGCCGATCATCCGGGCAGCGGCCGCGCACATTACGTGCAGGCGGAGCTCTATGCCAGAGAAGGCAAGACCGCGCTGGCTCGCACGGAACTCGCCACGGCTGAACAGTTGAAGCCCGGCTTGCCCTTCGCCAGTCCCCGATCCGTGCAAGAACTCAAGTCACAGCTCGGCCTTAGGGACGGCGCGCTCAGCCCGACCCTCATCCGGTCGGCGCCCACCCCGGCTCGATTTCCCTGGGGCACGGTGTTGATTCTGGCCATCGCGGTCGGCCTCCTGTTGATGTTGTTCCGCCGGCGCACCACGTATGCCCAGTATCCAGCGGCGGGACCCGGCATGGGCGGCGCCCCCGGAGCCTACGGGCCTGGTGGTTACGGTCCTGCGCCCATGGGCGGCGGCGGGATTGGCTCCGGCATCGCGGGCGGGCTCGCCTCCGGTCTCGCGGTCGGCGCCGGCGTGGTCGCGGGCGAAGAGCTGGCCCATCATTTCCTAGACGGCGGACACAGTGGCGGCGGCGTCATTCCCCCGGCCGAAGCGGGCGACGCGGGATTCAGCAATAGCGACATGGGCGGCTCCGACTTCGGTGTCAATGATCCCGGCTCAGGCTGGGACGACGGCGGTTCAGGCGGGGGCGGCGGCGACTGGAGTTGAAGCCGCGCTTCGCTGCTGCCGTCGCGGATTTCACGCTGCCCGAACTAGAACGCTCTAGCCGCTGCGCGCCACGGCACTCGCCACCGCGTCGTGCAGCGCCTTCATGCCGAAGGAGATGTCCTGCACCACGCCGTCGACGAAGAAGGTCGGGGTCGCCCGAATGTGGCTGCGGCGGCCGCCCTCGACGTGTTCGCGCACCTTCTGCAGATAGATGTGATCGTCCATCTCCGCCGTATAGCGCGCCATATCCAGCCCCAACTCGGACGCATAACGGTACAAGTCCTTGTCCTTGAGATGCGCCTGGTTCTGGAACAGCAGATCATGCATCCGCCAGAACTTCCCCTGCGCCCCCGCCGCTTCCGAGACTTCGGCGGCCATCAGCGCATGCGGATGCGCCTCCTGCAGCGGAAAGTGCCGGAAAATGAAACGAATCTTGTTGGGAAATCGCTCCAGCAACAGCTTCGGCGTCGTCGCCGCGACTTTGCAGCTCGGACATTCGAAGTCGCCGTATTCGACCAGCGTCACCCGCGCGTGCTCCGAGCCCTCGAGATGGTCGGTGGGTTCCGGCGGCACCGCCAAGCTGATGGCATGCGATTGTGGGCTCATTGCGGCGACTCCTTAAGATTCTCGCGGACGGCGCACCGCGCGCGGACGATTTACGCGCCGTGCGCGGGCAATTCGACAGGCCGGATTTTCACACGAATCACACTCGATCGGCGCAGTAACTGCAATTCTGATTCGCGGCCGATCCAACCGGCGTCGAGCACCCGCTGCAGGCCGTCGATCCCGTCGATCGCCACCCCGTCGAGCGCAATCATGCGATCGCCAGCCTCGACGCCCGCGTGCGCCGCCGGACTGTCCGGCAGCACCTCCAATACGTGGACAGCGGTGGAACCCGGCAGCCCGAAATGCCGCACCACCCGCGTCGCAATCGGCACGGTCGCGCCGGACACACCGATATAGGCGCGGCGCACCCGGCCGTGCGCGAACAGCTGGGCGATGACCCATTTTGCCGTGTTGATTCCCGTGGCAAAACAAATCGCCTGCGCTTGAGGGATCATCGCCGTGTTGACGCCGATCACCCTTCCCTTCGAATCGACCAAGGGACCGCCGGAATTGCCAGGATTGAGCGCGGCATCCGTTTGGATGACATCGTGCATGAGCCTGCCGGAGGTGGCGCGCAGGGTGCGCCCGAGCGCCGAGATGACTCCCGCGGTCACGGTCTTGGAGTATCCAAGCGGATTGCCGATGGCGATCGCCACCTGTCCCACCTTCACAGCGGCGGAATCGCCGAACTCCACGTAGGGTAGAGCGGTGGGCGATCCGATGCGCAGCACCGCCAGATCCGAATCAGGATCGTTGCCGACCAGGTCGGCGCTGAAGCGGATGTCATCATTCAAGCGCACCGTGATCTCGGCTGCAGCCTGCACCACATGGCTGTTGGTCAGCAGATACCCGTCGGGCGTGAATAAGAATCCCGACCCGCTGCCCCGCGCCGGACGGCCCCGGGACGCGCCGCGTGCCGCCTTCGCATCATGCACCACCTCGATGAACGTCACCGCCGGAGCCACCCGCTCCAAGGCCCCGATCACCGCGCCCGAATACGCGTCCAGCAGTGCGCCGTCGTCGCTGCTCGAATCGCCGCCGCTGCTCTCCGCGGCAACGCCGTGCGGTGTCAGCATGCTCGCCTCGAATTGATCCATGCTCTAACTTAAGATGATCTTCGGCTGCGCAGCCAGGCCTTCCACGATGAGCCGGTTGACCCGCCGCACGAAGCCTGCCGGGTCATCCAGTTCGCCGCCTTCGGCCAGCATGGCTTGGTCGTACAGCACATGGGCGAGATCCGCAAACGCCGCTTCATCGCTCGTGTCCTTGAGGCGCAGGGCCAAGGGGTGCTTCGGGTTCAACTCGAGGATGGGCAGAGTGGCGAACGGATTGTTCTGGCCCGCCTGCTTGAGAATGCGTCCCATGCGGAGGCTCACGCCAAATTCCCCCGCGACCAGCACCGCGGGCGAGTCGGTCAGGCGGGCCGACACTTGCGCGCTCGCGATCTTGCCGGACAGGACCTTGGCCAACCGCTCCGTGGTGTCCTTGAACTCCGTTTCGGCGGCGGCCTTCTCAGGCGTTTCAATGGCGGATGCCACGTCGGCGGCGCTGCTTGCGACATTCGCCAGTGTCTTGCCGTCGAACTCATGCAAATGGCCGGCGACCCACTCGTCGATGCGATCCACGAGCAGCAGCACTTCCATTCCCTTGGCGCGAAATCCCTCCAGATGCGGACTGTTGCGCGCGGCCGCCAGCGTGTCGGCGGTGAGATAATAAATGGCTGCACTGTCGGACGGCATGCGCGCCACGTACTGCGCCAGCGTGACCTCCGGGACGTTGCCGGCCGCGGCGGTGGAGTAGAAGCGCAGCAGTTTCGCGATGCGCTCCTTTTGGCTCGGATCCTCGATGATGCCTTCCTTCAGCACCATGCCGAAGGTCTTCCAGAATTCCGCGTACTCCTCCGGCTTGTTCGCCGCCAGATCCTCGAGCAGGTCCAGCGTGCGCTTGACCAGCGCGGACTTGATTTTCTCGACGGTGCGATTGTTTTGCAGCAACTCGCGCGACACGTTCAGCGGCAGGTCGGCGGTATCGACGAGCCCGCGCATGAAGCGCAAGTAGGGCGGCAGCAACTCCGTGGCCCTGTCCATGATGAAGACGCGTTTGACGTAGAGCTGGATGCCGCCCTTCTGCTCGCGCTCGAACAAATCGAACGGCGCTCGCTTGGGCAAATACAGCAGCGAGGTATACTCGATGCTGCCTTCGACCTTGTTGTGCGCCCACGCGAGCGCGCCCTCCGGCTCGTGGGTGATGTGCTTGAAGAACGTCTGGTAGTCCTCGTCGCTGAGCTCGGATTTGGGGCGCGTCCAGAATGCCTTGGCCTGATTGACCGTCTCCTCGGTCTCGCCGGTCTTGAGAATGACGGGCAGACTCAAATGATCCGAGTACTTGCGCACCAATTGACGAATGCGCGCCGGTTCCAAAAACTCCTTGTCCTCGTCGCGCAGGTGCAGGATCACCTCGGTGCCCCGGTCCGCCTTGTCGTCGGGTTGGATCTGGTATTGGCCTTCGCCGTCCGAATCCCAGCGGACCCCCGCCGAGTCGGCGCGCTTCGAGAGCACCGTGACCTTGTCGGCGACGATAAAGGCCGAATAGAAGCCCACGCCGAACTGCCCGATCAGCTGCGCATCCTTGGCCGAATCGCCGCTCAAGGTCTCGAGGAATTTCTTGGTCCCCGAGCGCGCGATGGTGCCCAAGTTGTCGATCACCTCGGCCTCGCTCATGCCGACGCCGTTGTCCTTGATGGAAAGGGTGCCGGCCGCGGCGTCGGGCACCAGCCGAACCGAGAGCACCTCGGCGCCCAGCAGATCGGGTTTGGCGAGCGCCTCGAAGCGCAGTTTCTCGCAAGCGTCCGATGCGTTGGAGATCAGCTCCCGCAGGAAAATCTCCTTGTGCGAATACAGCGAGTGGATCACCAATCGCAGCACCTGCTTGGTTTCGGCTTGGAACTCTTTGATTTGCGGCTGTGTTTCGGTCGTCATGGCCTTACAATATGGTTGTTTTACGCGGAAGCTTTGGCGGTAAGCCTCATGGCGAAGTGGGGCCGCCGCAGGATTCTTCAAGATATTATGGCGAAGAGCGGCACTAATGTGGCTGTCTGGGCGGCGCTGGCAGGCAATGTGCTGGTCTCCGCCACCAAATTCGCCGCCGCCGCCGTCACGGGGTCCGCCGCCATGCTGAGCGAGGCGGTGCACTCCCTGGTCGACACGGTCAATGAGCTGTTGCTGCTGTATGGGATCGCGCGTTCCGCGAGGCCCCCCGACCGCGTGCACCCCGTGGGCTACGGCCGCGAGCTGTATTTTTGGAGCTTCGTCGTCGCCCTGCTGATCTTTGCCCTGGGATCCGGCGTGGCCGTCTATGAGGGCGTGGACCGCCTCACGCACCCCGTGGCGCTGGAGCACCCCGCCGTCGTCTTCATTGTGCTGGCCGTGTCGCTGGCCTTTGAACTGGTTTCATTGGTGGTCGGTATGCGCGCATTCCGCGCCGCCAAGGGCGAACTGGGCTGGTGGCAGGCGTTTCGGCGCTCGAAGGATCCACCCGCGTTCATCGTGGTTTTCGAGGACTCGGCGGCGATTCTCGGGCTCGCCGCGGCAGCCGCGGGCACGGCGGCGGCCGTGCTCACCGGGGATAGCCGCTGGGACGGCGCCGCCTCATTGTTGATCGCGGTGATTCTGGCGGGTGTCGCGGGATTGGTCGCGCGCGAGTCCAAGGGACTCCTGATCGGAGAGCGCGCCGATCCCGCTTTGAGCGAGGCCATCATGCACACGGCGTCGGGCATCGCCGGCGTGTGCCGCGCCAACAGCATCGTGACCGTGCAACTGGCCCCCCACAATGTGATCGCGACGCTGAGCCTCGATTTCTTCGACCATCTGCGCGCCCCGGACATCGAGCGGGCGGTGGTCGAATTGGAGGCGCGCATTCGCAGCGATCACCCCGAAGTATCGGCACTGTTCGTCAAGCCGCAAAGCGTGCTGGCAGCGGCCGCAGGCCTGCAGGATGGCGGCAACGGCATGACGCCCGACGGGGAGGTCGGCGACGGCTAGCAGCGGCCAGGCTAGGCCAGCAGTTTCGGATCGATCGGCAGGCTGCGGATTCGCACGCCCGTCGCCGCAAATATCGCGTTGCAGAGGGCGGGTACGACCGGCGGCAACGCAGGTTCTCCCAAACCCGTCGGCGGATGGTCGGTCTTCAAGAAGTGCACTTCGACGGGCGGCGCACGGTCGATGCGCAGGAGCAAGAAATCGTTGAAGTTGCCCTGGTCGACCCGGCCGCCTGTCAGAGTGATTGCCTGACCCAGCGCTTCGCCGATGCCGTCGAGCGCGGCTCCCTGAACCTGATTCTCCGCGCCCGTCGGATTGATGATTTGGCTGCCCACGTCGCCCGCCACCCACACCTTGTTGACCGTGATCCGGCCGCCTGCGGCAACCGTCGCCTGCACAACTTCCGCAAAATACCCGAGATGGCTGAAGTAAAACGCGACGCCCTCGCCGGTACCCTTCGGCAGTTTGCGCCTGCCCCACCCCGATTTTTCGCGCACCGCAGCGAGCACATCCAGCATGCGCCCGGAATCGAATCCGGGGTCCTGTCCCGGCGGGTTGCTGAATACGCGGCGCTCACCCAGCAGATCCATGCGAAATTGCAGCGGATCCTTACCCGCCGCATGCGCCATCTCGTCGATGAACGATTGAAACACGAAGCCCAAGGCATTGCTGCGCGGCGCCCGCAAGGGTCCGGTCGGCACTCCGAGCGGCATCAGCGAGATGCCCAACTCGAGGTTCGGAACGAAGCGCGCGGGAAACTCCTCCGCCGACAGCGCCGCGCTGTTGGCGAACTTTTCCCCCTCGCCGAAGGACACGAAATGATCGCGGAATGCCTGCACCCGGCCCGACGCGTCGAGCCCGGCCTTGAAGAAATGAAATCCCGCCGGGCGATAGAAGTCATGCTGAATGTCGTCCGCCCGATTCCACAGCAGCTTGACCGGAGCGCCGACCTGCTTGGATATCCACGCGGCTTCCACCATGTAGTCGTTCATCAGCCGGCGGCCGAACCCGCCGCCGCAGCGGATCAAATGGATGGTGATGTCCGACTCCTGGAGGCCCAGAGTCGTCGCCACGATTTTTCGGCCGGGATCCGGATTCTGCGTGGGTGCCCAGATCTCGACCTTGCCGTCCTTGAAATGCGCGGTGCAGTTCTGCGGTTCCAGCGTGGCGTGAGCGATGAATGGATAGCTGTACGCTGCCTCCACGATCCGGGCGGAACCCGCGAGCGCCTCCTCGACATTGCCGTCGTTCGCCAGTTTGAAGGCCGGCGGCTGCCTGGATAATTCAGCCGCGCGCCGGGCGAACCCGGAGCTGCTTTGCGTGGCGGTCGCGCCCTCATCCCAGACCACCTGAAGCTGGCCGCGGGCCCTGTCCGCCAGCCACCAGTTCGTCGCTACGATGGCCACGCCGTCCGTCAGGCCGTCGAAGATCTGTCCGCCGTGCACCACGAAGGCGTCGCGGATGCCGGGGAGCGCCTTGATCGCGTCCACATTGGCGCTGCGGACCGTACCGCCGAACACCGGCGACTTCACGTACACCGCGTACAGCATGCCCGGAACGGTGACATCGATGCCAAACAGCGGCTTGCCCGCAACCACCAGCGGACTGTCGACGCCCGGGCGCGAGCTGCCGATGATCTTGAAATCCTTCGGATCCTTGAGCACCACCGACTTCAGATCCGGCGCCGGCAGCGCGGCAGCCTTCTCGGCGAGCGCACCGTAGCTCAAGGATCGTTTCGTGGGCGCATGGATGACGGTGCCGGCATGCGTTACGCACTCCGAAACGGGCACGCCCCAGGATTGCGCCGCGGCGCTCACCAGCATTTGCCGGCCCGCCGCGCCTACTTTGCGCAGCGGCTCCCAGTGCAAAGGCGTCGCCCGGCTGCCGCCCGCGAATTGGCGCCCATAGCGTGCGGAGTCGGACAGTGCCTGCTCGATGCGGACATCCTTCCAATCGACATCCAGTTCCTCGGCAATCAGCATGGGCAGCATGGTTTTGATGCCCTGGCCGATCTCGGGATTTTTCGACATGATGGTGACCGTGCCGTCGCTCGAAATCCGAACGAAAGCATTGAGCGTCCCCGCCTCACCCAGGGAACCCGGCGCCGCACGCAGCGTGCGAGGCGGCAGCAGGCCCAAGGAGAAATCGAGCAGGAGGCCCCCGCCGACAGCGACCCCTGTGCGCAAAAAGGCGCGCCGCGCCTCCCGCACACTCGTGCCCGCTCCCGGCGAGGCGCGCTTCATGTCGCGTGCCGCGTGTCGGCCGTGGGCTGTCCGGCGGCTTGCTTGATGGCCATGCGAATGCGGTTGTAAGTGGCGCAGCGGCAAATATTGCCGGCCATGGCTTGATCGATGTCGGCATCGGTGGGGTGCGGCTTCTTGTTGAGCAGCGCCGTGGCCGACATGATTTGGCCGGCTTGGCAGTAGCCGCACTGTACGACGTCGACGGCCAGCCATGCTTCCTGGACCGCCCGGCCCGTCGGGGTTGTCCCGATGCCCTCGACGGTGGTGATT
>DATFZF010000076.1:0-4928 GCA_035314705.1 Steroidobacteraceae bacterium
CCGCCATCAGACGCAGCAGCGTCGATTTGCCCGAGCCCGAGCGGCCGAGCAGCCCCACAATCTGACCCGCGCGCAGTTCCAGATTCATGCCCTCGAGCACGAGCAAGTCCTCGCCGTCGGGCTTCGGAAACGCCTTGCGCACGTCGGAACATTGAAGCAATGGAGTGTCGTTCATAAACTCGGCGCCTTCAGGTCATGCGGAATTTCCGCTCGGCGTAGTAGTACAACGGCCGCCAAAAGAGCCGGTTGATGACGACGACGAACAGACTCATCACGCCGACCCCCAAGACGATCTGATGGAAATTTTCGGCGGCTGCGGCATCCGCGATGTAGGTGCCGAGGCCCCGGGCGCGGATTTCCGTGGTTCCCCAGTGGACGAATTCCGAGACTTGCGCGGCATTCCACGACCCGCCGGAGGCCGTGATCGCCCCGGTGACGTAAAACGGCAGCACCGCCGGCAGCGCCACTTTACGCCACCACAGCCACCCCGTGATCCCGAGATTCGCCGTCACGTAGCGCATTTCGGCCGGAATCGTCGAGGCACCCGCGATGATGTTGAACAGGATGTACCACTGCGTGCCCAGAATCATCAGCGGACTCAAGTAGATGTCCGGATTCAGCTTCCACTCGACGATGCCGTAGACGACGATCGGGAACAGCAAATTAGCCGGGAACGCGGCCATGAACTGGGCGATTGGCTGCACGATGGCGGCCGCACGCGGCCGCATGCCGACCCAGATCCCGACCGGCACCCACACGAGGCTGGCCAAGGCGATCAAGATGAACACCCGGAGCATGGTGATCAGCGCAAGACCGCAGACCTGCAATGCCTCGCTGAGCGGCGTGTTCGCGATGAGCACCGCAACGATGTGCCACAGGCCCAGGACCACCGCCACGACGACCAAGGACACCCAAAAAAGATCCAGGCTGCGCTTCGGCCTGTTCGATGCTTGGACCGAGCCTCTCGCGTCGCGCTGCAACGTGCGGCTGGTCCAGAGTATCGCCGCACGGAAAGCCACCGTCGCCGTCTGCACCAGACGCGAGCGGCGCAGCATGGTCAGCGCCCAGGAATCGGGCACCCGCTCGCCGGGTTCCTGCTCTATGCGAAAGCGGTCGGCCCATGCCACCAGCGGTCGGAACAGGAGCTGATCGTAGAGCAGAATCACGATCAGCATGGCGAGGATCGCCCAGCCGATGGCAACGAGGTTCTTGTGTTCGATGGCGACGGCTATGTAGGATCCGATCCCCGGCAAAGCGACCTGCGAATGTCTGACGCTGATGGATTCCGAGGCCACGACGAAGAACCAGCCGCCCGACATCGACAGCATCATATTCCAGACCAGCGCGGGCATCGCGAACGGTACCTCCAACTGCCAGAACTTCATCCAGGGCGAGAGCTGAAAGGACTCGGCCGCCTCGTCGAGCTCGATCGGCACCGTGCGCAGGGATTGATAGAAACTGAACGCCATGTTCCACGCCTGGCTGGTGAAGATGGCGAAGATGGCCACGAATTCGGCGCCGAGCACGCGCCCGGGCGCCAGCGAGAGAAAGAAGACGCTGGTAATCGAAATGAAGCCGAGGATGGGCACCGATTGCAGAATATCGAGGATGGGCACCAGCAATTTGCCGGCGCGCGCGCTCTTCGCGGCCCAGGTCGCGTAGGTCAGCGTGAAGACCAGCGAGAAAAAAAGCGCCGCCAGCATCCGAAAGGTGGTGCGCGCGGCGTATTCCGGCAGATGCTTCGGATCGAGCGAGAGCGGCGTGCCCTCCAGTTGGGCCAGGGGCGCGAACAGCCCGCGCGCGGTCTCGCCCAGAAAGGCGATCAGGCCGACCACGACGATGAACGCCATGATGTCCCAGCGCGAGGCCAGCTCCTTAAGAAAGACATAGGGCTCGAATCGTTTCACCGGCGCATTCTCGCAGGACAGACGACGAAGTAGCTAGTTTTCCATTTCGCTGCGCGCGACCCCGATTGATGAAGCTTACAAGAGTGTGGACAGGAGAAAGGTAATACGGCATACGCTAGCGTTGGCGTCGGGATCGAGGTCGGTTTGTGCTTGGTGCCGCGAGCCCGTTAGCTAGTTGGACCCGGAACCCTGCGAGCACCCCGAATTGTTGCCACGAGCGCTTGCGCTCCGGAGCACGATTACTAGAGTTCGATGACGAGGGTTCTTCCCGGCGCTTGAGTCTGAACTTTAGAGGAGGAAGACCCATGCAGGTACTGTATCCACGCTGCGCCGGTCTTGACGTTCACAAAGATGTCATTGTGGCTTGCGTGCGCTGCGTATCGACCCCGGTGCATCAAGAGGTTCGCAGTTTTCAGACGACCACGAGCGGCTTGCAGAGCCTCGATGAGTGGCTCAGCTCTCACGCCTGTACTCATGTTGCGATGGAGGCGACCGGTGTTTACTGGAAGCCGGTGTGGCATATTTTGGAGGCAGATTTTGAGTTGGTGCTCGCCAACGCTGCACACATCAAGAATGTACCGGGCCGCAAGACCGATGTGAATGATGCAACTTGGATCGCCGACCTTTTGGCGCACGGACTGATCCGCTCAAGCTTCGTGCCACCGGCGCCGATCCAGGAGTTGCGCGATTTGACGCGCACCCGCAAGCAGTTGGTACGAGAGATCTCCCAGCACTCTTCGCGCATTCAGAAGATCCTGGAGGACGCGAACCTGAAACTTGGCAGCGTTCTGTCGAATGTACTGGGCAAGAGCGGCCGCGCCATCCTGCACGCACTGATTGCCGGAGAGACAAATCCGCAGAGACTCGCCGATCTGGCCGAGGGCACCGCCCGCAAGAAGCGTACCGAACTGATCGAAGCGTTACATGGGCGCATCCGCGATCATCACCGGGGGCTGCTGAAGGTGCATCTGGAACTCGTCGCGGCCTTGGAACAGGCGCTTGCTGACATCGATGCCACGGTGGGAAAAACCTTGGCGCCGATCCGTGATAGCGCTCGCCTCCTGACGACTCTGCCCGGTGTCAGTGATCTGACCGCGCAGGTCATGGTGGCGGAGATCGGCGTCGACATGTCGCGCTTCCCCACAGCGGCCCATTTGATCTCCTGGACGGGTCTTTGTCCGCGCAGCGACGAAAGTGCCGGTAAACGTCGCTCCAGCCGCGTGCGCAAGGGCGCCCCGTGGCTCAAAACCGCGCTGGTCACCGCCGCGTGGGCGGCGGTGCGCGTCAAGGACTCCTACCTGCAGGCCCAGTTCCATCGTTTACGCTCGCGCCGGGGAGCAAAGAAAGCCATCCTCGCCGTCGCTGCCTCCATGCTCACCGCCGCCTATCACATGTTGAAAAACGGCCTCCCATACCGCGATCTCGGCGCCGATCACTTCTCCAGCCGTGACCGCTCCAAAGCCATCCTGCGGCTCGTGCGCAGACTCAATGATCTCGGCTGCGAGGTCCACGTAACCCCTCAAGCCGCATGAATCGTGCGCCGCTACAATCCTGTATGGTGGATGAGAGAGCTTCTTACTAGCCTCGATCGGTATGTTTGACTTGTGCCCACGCGAGCTCCGCGAGGGGCACGACCATGTCCGCCGCCGATTTCGCGTGCGCCGAGGACGCCGTGCCGCGAGCAATGCGGCCCTTGATTCCGTGCAATATCGCTGCAAACCGGAACATATTGAATGCCAGGTAGAAATCCAGATTCGCGATGCCGCCGAGCCCGGTGCGCCGGCAATAGGTATTCACGTAATCCGCTTCCGAGGGAATCCCGAGCGCCACAAGATCCCGGCCGTTTAACCCTCCAACCATCTCGCACGGCAGCCGGTACATCATCAGATGATAAGTGAAATCGGCCAATGGATGACCCAGGGTCGATAATTCCCAATCGAGCACCGCGATGATGATGGGTTCGGTCGAATGAAATACGATGTTGTCGGCGCGATAGTCGCCGTGCAGCACGCTCGATTGCGCGCCCGGCGGAATGTTATTCGGCAACCACTCAATGAGTCTATCCATGTTCGCATCGCGCCCCGCCGCTTGGTCCTCGACGTATTGGCGCGACCAGCGCGCGATCTGGCGCTCGAAATAATTGTCGGGCTTGCCGAAGTCCGCGAGCCCGATGGCGTTGGGATCTAACGTGTGCAACGAAGCGATGGTCGCATTCATCGCATCGAAGTACCGTGGCCGTTCCTCTCGAGTGATCCCGGGCAAGCTCGAATCCCAGAATATTCGCCCCTCGGCCATCTCCATCACGTAGAACCAGGTGCCGATCACCGCATCGTCCAAGCACATCGCGAGAGGACGCGGCACCAGAAAGCCCACGGTCGACAGCGCACTGATCACGCGGTATTCGCGCTCTATGGCGTGCGCACCCTTGAGCAGCATGCCCGGCGGTTTGCGCCGCAGGACGTAGTCGCGCGACGGCGTTCGCAGCTTATACGTAGGGTTCGACTGCCCGCCCTTGAATTGCTCCAACGCGAGCGGCCCCGCGTAACCCGGCACGTTCGCCTCGAGCCATCCCGCCAGTGTGCCCGCATCGATTTCCTGACCGGCGCGCACGCGTTCGGTACCGGCGAATTGTCGTTGGCGGTCGCTGGAATTCATGACCGGTCGCCCGTCTCCGGCATCCAGGTCAACGGCCGTTGCCAGTCCTTGGGCAAGGATGCCGCGAATGCGGGTCTGCTTCGCAATCGATTATAGTAGCGAGTGATCGCCGGCAGCCGATCCAGCGGCAAAAATCGCTGCGCGAGGTCGACACTGTAGCCCACGCTGATGTCGGCTGCGCTGAATCCGGGCGGGCGCAAAAAATCGCGAGTCTGCAGCTGCGACTCTATGAGCTGAACCGACTTGAACAGTCGGCGGCCCTCGAGTTTGATGACGACGCCCGAGCGGTCGGCGGGCTGAAGAAAATGGTGTTGCTGCACGAGCGCAGCCGCATGCACGGCAATGCCTTCCCCGAGGCGCGCCCAG
>DATFZF010000077.1:0-2667 GCA_035314705.1 Steroidobacteraceae bacterium
GTGATAGCGCTCAAGACGGATAGCCGCGCCGAGGTCTATGAGGATCGGGAAGCCGGGAAAGATGGCGTCCGCTTACTGTTGGTTGCCCGATACTCGCAGCGCCGCCATCGCGCCCTACGATGGCGCTGAATGGCAATGGACGCGCGCCAGCAACCCGCAAGATGCGCTTCGGCGGTACAATGATCGGCGAATGCAGCCGTGAGGCTCGTTCACGTCTGGCGCGGTCGCCCGGGAGGAGACGGGGTTATAAAGTCTCCCGGCAATCAAACGGAGGGGCTTATGAAAGCCAACCGCAAAATAACGATGACGGTGCTTGCAGGCATCGTGCTTGGCGCTCTCACGATAGTTGTATCGGGTAACGCCGCATTGGCGCAGGATACGGTCCGCGTACGCGGCACCATCGAAAGCATCGATGGCTCGACCTATGCGATCAAGTCACGCGATGGCGCCGACCTAAAGGTGGCGCTCACCGACAACGCCCAAATCGCCGCCGTAGTCAAGGCATCGCTTGCCGATATCAAACAGGGCTTGTTTGTGGGCGTGACCGCGATACCGCAGGCTGACGGCAGCCATAGCGCACTCGAAGTGCACATTTTCCCCGAGGCGATGCGTGGGACCGGAGAAGGACACTACTCGTGGGACCTTCGGCCCCAGAGTACCATGACCAACGCGAACGTTGATCAGGTCGTCACCGCGGTTGATGGACAAACCCTGACGCTGAAATACAAGAATGGCGAAACGAAAATCTTTGTCCCCGCCGATACGCCGATTGTCGCTTACCTAAAGGGGGACAATAACGATCTCAAGCCTGGCGCGAAAGTCTTCATCGCTGCGATCAAGCAGCCCGACGGAACGCTGCAGGGTCGCGCGTGGCGAGTCGGTCGGGATGGAGTAACGCCGCCTATGTGATCGCGGCGCGAGGCATTCTCCGCGAACCATAGCGCGCTTCGCAGACATAACAAGAACGAAAGCCGACCCGCTTCTACCGCCGCTGCCCGGCTCCCGCGGATTTCCTTTGTAATGTTCGGCAAAAGGCGCGTGGACTGCAGTCTCGTCGAATGCCGCCTAAAACGACATACCTTTGACAAGCCAGGGAGGGTCAAAATGAAAACGCCAAGAGGTGCAGCGACGAGCTTCGCGCTGGCGCTGCTGCTTGCAATCGCAACGACGGCGATATGTGCCGCCAAGACATTCGTCTATGTGTCGAATGCGCAGGACGGCAATATCGACGCCTACACCATGGACACGAGCACCGGCTCGCTCACACCGATCGGCAAGGCTGAGGCCGGCAAGCTGGTCATGCCGATGGCAGTGAGCCCGGACAAAAAGCACCTCTATGCCGTGGTACGCTCGCAGCCGCCGCGCGTATTGACCTACGCCATTGATCCGACAACCGGCGCGCTCACGCAGAAAGCATCGGCGCCGCTTCCCGACAGCATGCCCTATGTCTCGACCGATCGCACCGGGCGCTACCTGTTCACCGCCTCCTATGGCGGCGACAAACTCGCGGTGAGCCCGATCGGCGAGAGTGGGCTGGTCGAAGCGGAAGCGATCCAGGTGATCCCCACCGGCCGCAATGCCCATTCGATCCTGCCCGATCGCAGCAACAGATTCGTGTACGCGGCCACGCTCGGCGCAAACCAGGTGTTGCAATTCACCTTCGACAGCAAGACCGGCAAGCTCACGCCCAACGACCCGGCGGCGGTCAGCCCGGAGCCGGGTCACGGCCCGCGCCACATGGTGTTCTCGCCCGACAACAAGAACCTCTATGTGGTCAACGAGTTGTCGGGGCACGTCACGCAATACGCGGTCGATTCCGGCAAAGGGACGTTGACTCTCGTCGAGAGCACCAGCTCGGTGCCGGCGGATGCCGGCCTCGCTTGGGGTACGCCGCAGGCGCCCGTCGGCGCTGCACCGACGCCCGCCGCGGCGCCGCCGAAGGACGAGAAGCCGAAAGTCTGGGCGGCTGACATCCAAATCACGCCCAACGGCAACTTTCTTTATTCGACCGAACGTACCACCAGCAAGATCGCCTTGTTCACCGTGGCTCCTGGAACCGGCAAGCTCACCTACGTGGCCAATTTCGCGACCGAGGCGCAGCCGCGCGGCATCAGGATCGATCCGAGCGGCCAGTACCTCGTCGCGTCGGGTGAAAAGTCGGATCACCTTTCGGTCTACAAGATCGACCAGAGCACGGGCAAACTCGGCGAGCCCAGTCGCTATCCGGTGGGAAATGGAGCGAATTGGGTGGAGATTGTCGACGTGCAGTGAGCGACCTTCGCGCTCTACTGGTCGCGGAGCGAAAGGATGGAACAGCCGCCGTCGCCTACGTCTTTGACCTTCTGTTCGCCGCCTCAGGTTCGAAATGCGTTGAAGCTCATGGTCGACGACGTGGAGCGCGGCGGTCCGCCGATCGCCGGGTGGAATTGTCCGCTACCGTCACGCTCGCGAGCGCCAGCTTATATTGAGCCTATTTTGCCAGAGCCGGGTCGACCGATGAACGTCGTATCGATTGACCTGGCCCATCTTAGAGTCTGTCCGCGAAGATCACGTGGGATTGCATAGCTTTCGCAGCATGAGGCGGATGGAGGCGAGGCGCAAGAAGGCGAGCGCCTTGCGGTTGAGGCATTCCCAATCCTTGGCCAATCTTCGGCAGCGGCCGAGCCA
>DATFZF010000078.1:0-2500 GCA_035314705.1 Steroidobacteraceae bacterium
CGGGCCGCCCGACCCGTGGCCGCGCAACAAAGCGATGGAACTGGGTCCGCGCGACCGGTTGAGCCAGGCTTTCTGGCACGAGGAGCGCAAGGGACGCACCATTGCCACGCGGCACGGCGCAGCGGTGAATCTCGATCTGCGCCAGTTGGGCGCGAAGAAACTGCACGAGCGGCTGCCGCAGATCTGCGAACTCGCCGAATCCTTTCTCGGCATCGATCCCGCCGAAAAGCCGATCCCGGTGCGGCCGGCGGTCCACTACACCATGGGTGGGATCTGGGTGAACGGCGAAACCGCGACGACCCTAGCAGGCCTTTTTGCTGTCGGAGAGTGTTCCAGCATCGGTATCCACGGCGCAAACCGGCTCGGCTCCAACTCCCTGGCCGAGCTCTCGGTCTTCGGCAAAGTTGCTGGTGAGGCTGCCGCGCGTTGCGCCCGTTTGCTGCCGCCGGGGCCGATTGCCAAGCTGGAAAGGCAGGTCGACGACGTTTACCGGCGCGCCATCGATCTCATGCGCAACGAAACCGGTGGCGAGCGGCTTGCTACCTTGCGCGACACTATGGCGGAGAGCATGGAAGCGGGTTGCGGCATCTTTCGGTTCGAATCAGAAATGAAGAAAACCTGCGATACGCTCGCCGAGCTGAAGGGGCGCTATCGGCGTCTGCAGCTTTACGACACCTCGCGCGCGTGGAATACCGAGTGGCTCGCAGCGATCGAACTCGGATACCAGATCGACGTGGCCGAGGCTATGGCCCACTCGGCGCGGGGCCGCAAGGAATCGCGCGGCGCTCATTCGCGCATCGACGGGTTCGAGCAGCGCGACGATGTCAATTTCCTCAAACACACGCTGGCCGTCTATCGCGCCGAGGGACCGCCGGCGATCAGTTACAGCCCGGTGACGATCACCAGGTCGCCGCCGGGAAAACGTGCTTATGGCGCCGAAGGCGAGCGTCTCGCATCGCAAGGAGCAGAGCCATGACGCGCGATGAATCGATGGCCGAGTGGCGCATCACCGTTGAAATTCTGCGCTATCGGCCAGAACAAGATGCAGCGCCGGTGGTGCAGTCCTACGAAATTCCGTGCGTCGATGACATGTCGGTTCTGCAAGCGCTGCAATACATCAAGGATCATATCGATGGGACGCTGTCCTTCCGCTGGTCCTGCCGAATGGCGATCTGCGGCAGCTGTGGGATGATGATTGACGGCAAGCCGCAGCTCGCCTGTCAGACCATCCTGCGCGCCGGCAACCAACGGCCGCTGCGGATCGAACCACTCCTGCACTTTCCTATCGAGCGCGACCTGGTGGTGACTGTGTCCGAATTCGTCAGTAAGATCGAAAGCATCTACCCTTTCATCATCCCAAAGTATCCACGAAGGCTGGCAGAGGGAGAATACCTGCAGACGCCGGGTGAAATGGCGCGGTTCGAGAGTTTCAGCGATTGCATCAACTGCATGCTGTGCTACGCCGCCTGCCCGCAGTTCGGCGAGAACCCGGATTTTCTGGGTCCAGGCGCGTTGGCGCTGCTGCAGCGCTACAATGGGGATTCCCGCGACGCCGGTCAGGCCAAACGAATGGAGCTTGTGCACACCGAAAACGGCGCCTGGAGCTGCACCGCGGTGGGCTATTGCTCGGAAGTTTGCCCGAAGCACGTCGATCCGGCCAATGCGGTCAACCAGAACAAGACCAACAGCGCCCTGGACTTCTTCCTCAGGTTCCTGCCGCGACGCGGCACAATCGAGCGGGGTGCGTATGCGTCGCCCCAACCTGCGTCCGATCGATCCGCATTGGTGGGCCAAGCCACCCTATCTCGCCTACACGTTGCGTGAAGCGACCGGCATTGCAATCGCCGCGTACGCCCTTGTCCTGATGGCTGGCGTGATTTGTCTTGCCCTCGGCAGGAGCGCCTACGACGCCTGGCTCGGATTTATCGCAAGCCAATGGTCGCTGGTGCTGCACGCGATCTTCCTGATCGCTATGGTGTTCCATGCTTGGACCTGGTTCGCGATCATGCCAAAGACCATGCCACGTCTCGTCGTCGGTGGCCGTTATGTGGAACCCCAATTGATCATGCAGCCGGAATCGTTATTGCGTCGCTGGCCTCGCTCGTCCTGCTCCTCATTGCACGGTGGGTGCTGCCATGAAGCGCTCCGTCGCCCCGGTATTTTGGCTTATGTTCGGCGCCGGCGGCATGGTCGCGGCGTTATTTGGTCCGGCGCTAGTCATCATAACGGGACTAGCCGTTCCGACCGGCCTCGGCTTTGGCACAACTACAATGGACTATGCTCACGCCATTGTCTTCGCTCGGCACCCACTCGGCAAGCTCGTGCTTCTGGTGGTGATATCCCTGTTTGCATGGCATGGCGCAGAGCGGATTTATCTCACACTCAAGGACATGCATCTCGGGTCAAAACCTGCGCTTGCGTGGCTCAGTTACGGGTCGGCAGGCGCAGTGACCTTCGTGACCGCTGCCGCGCTACTGGCAACCGGATTATGAAAAGTTTG
>DATFZF010000079.1:0-16370 GCA_035314705.1 Steroidobacteraceae bacterium
GGTTGGGTGCAGAGCCCCGGCGCCGTGACGCTGGCCGATCCGCGCGAGTATCCGCGGCTCAAGGCCTATGTACGCGGCGTGGTCGGCGCGTTCGCGAGTGACACGCGGATTCTGGGCTGGGACATCTGGAACGAACCGACATTGGAAGGAGCCAGCGGCGGCCACTGGGTCGGGGCAGAAGCCGCGCACAAGGATGAACGCGTGGCGGCGCTCTTGCCGCAGGCATTCGAATGGGCGCGATCTGCGAATCCGGCTCAGCCGCTGACGAGCGGAGTGTGGACGTTCGAACCGCGATCGGCGGCGCGTTGGCCGAGGATCGCTCGGATTCAAATTGCCGAGTCGGACATCCTGTCGTTCCACACCTATGACGGACCGAATGAGGTGAGACGCAGGATCGAGTCGCTGCAGGTTTTCCACCGCCCCATTCTGTGCACGGAATACATGGCGCGCGGCAACGGCAGTACCTTTCGAAACACCCTGCCCATTCTCGAGGAATACCACGTCGGAGCCATCAACTGGGGCTTGGTCGCGGGCAAGACGCAGACGTATTTCCCGTGGGATTCCTGGGACCATCCCTATCTCGCCGGGGAGCCGATGCCTTGGTTTCACGATGTGTTCCGCGCCGACGGACAACCGTACGATGCCGAGGAGGTCAGCTTCATTCGCGAGATCCTGAGGGCGCACGCCCAAAAAGGACGCACTCCCTGAGTGACCGGGATTTCCGGCGAGCCGACCGGCGTGGCCATCGGCTAGAGTCGGCCGGGAGCTGCGCCTCCCAATCCCCTCAGTGCGTTGGAGCGGCCGGCGTCATCAGCGGTGGGCCGGTGAACTCCGCTTCAATCGAAAAATCGATCAAGTCGCCGACTCCCATCGTGGTACCCGGCGCCGGCACGCCATAGGCGATGCCATAATCCGAGCGCTTGAAGGACCCGTGCGCGGAAAAGCCAACCCGAGCCTGCGGGTCCATCCCCGGCATTCCGGGATAGCCCGCGTTGTAGGTGGCGGTGAGTACGATCGGCCGCGTGACGCCATGCAGCGTCAGTGCACCGGAGATCTCCATCGACTTCGCCCCGGTCATTCGGACGCTTTCAGACTTGAAGACGATCTGGGGAAACTTTGCCGTGTCGAGCATCTGCGGTCCCTTCATGATATCGAGACACATCTGCGGCGCTGCGTCCATCTCGAACGATGCCGCATCAATGGTCGCCACGACCTGGGAGGCGGGTAGGTTCTTTGGGTCGAACGTCAATTCTGAATCGAAGCGGCTAAATCGCGTCGTGTAGGTGGAGAAGCCCATGTGGCTCGCCCGCAGCACCACGCTCGCATGGGACTTTTCGAGTTTGTACGCGCCCGCCGGGGGTGCCGACATGGGCGCGGTGGGCGCCCCGGGCGACTCGGTAGCCGGCGAAAGCCCGCTTTGCAGGCCGAGTATCGCCACGAGCAAGGCCGAGGCGAGAATGTGCGGCCCGATCAGCCCGGCGCGCGAAAGGACGATGCCGCAGGGAGCTGGCGGTGTGTTGGAATGGGTCGTCATCGGTTCTCCTTAGGGGGTGATGCGCACGAACTCCGAATGTAGTCTCGGCGATTCAAGGACTCGCGGCCGCGAGGATTTGCCGCGCCAGGTTGGCGTAGTCGCCATCGAAATGATGACCGCCCTTGAGCTTCACGATGGCGAATTTCTTCGGATCGAGCTTGGGGCACAGCGAATCGGTCTCATCCGCACCGTAGATGCACAGCACCGGGATGCCCGTAATGCGGCTGATTTCCGGCAGCGTCGCCGGTCCGGAACTATCGTCCGAGACCCAGCTGCTCAAATGAAATTCAAACAGGGCGTGCTCGGACATACCCATGACGGCGGCCAAGGCGACGCGAGCGCGAGTGGCGTCGGGCAGACGATTGACGGCGAACGGCAGCACGTCGGCGCCTTGGCTATAGCCGATCAGCAGCACGCGCTGTTTGCCGAAATGCGCGAGGTAGTAGCGAATCATGCGGTCGGTGTCCGCCGCCAGGCCCTCCGGCGTGCGCGCGGTCCAGTAATAACGCAATGAATCCAAGCCGACCACGGGAATGCCCTTGGCGGTGAGCGCGGCGGCGACATCCTGATCGAGTCCCGCCCAGCCGCCATCACCGGACATGATGATGGCAAAAGTATCGGAGCGCGCCGCACCCGGCGTTGCGGTGGGCAGGGCAGGGACGGGTTGCGCCGGGACCTCGACGATGGGTAAATCGCTCAAGCTCGCGGGCGGCGGCGCCACGTGCGAGGGATTGCGCACGGCCAGCCGGTCGAATCCGGCCGTGTACTGCGGCACCCAGTCGGGCAGCGAGGCGAAATCATGGCCCACTCTTGGCAACGCAACCAGCGCCGCCCCATGCACCTGGGAAATGAAATTTCGCGTCTCGCCCGCCGGGCACAATCGGTCGTTGTCGCCGTGCAGCTCGAGCCACGGATTGGCGAGGCTCTTGATCGGCAGAAAATCAACGCCGCGGCCGCGGGGGCTGCGAACGAATTCGAGCCCGGAGCCCTTGCATAGCGGTTTTTCCAAATTCAAGCTCGGGCAGAATCCCAAGGTCAAGGCGGCCGCAAAGGTATTGCGCGGTGCTTGCGCGAGCACCGCGTAGGCCATGGTCGCGCCCGCGGAAACCCCGGCCAACATGGGCGACAGATAGGTGGGCGAGTGGAAGTAGGCCTGCACGAAGTGGCTCAAGTTCTCCAGGTCGCCATCGGGGAATACGCATTGACCTGCGTCGGCTTCGAGGTTGGCCCTGAACTTCGCCAAGTCGATACCGACGACCATCGCGCCGTGCCGCACGAGCTGCCCGGCCATGGCGTCCGCGGCGCCCGTCCAGCCCTCGTCGCCTGAAAGAAACAGGACGAAACTCGTCGGCGGCCCGGAAGGACTGTACACGAGGAAATCGCGAAAGCGGCCGTGGCTGAGACGCGTCGCAATGGGCGTGGCCGAACTCGGAGCCGGCGCCGAAGTGTCGGAAGCTCGGACTTCTTCGCTAATCAGCAACAAGCCGGCGGTCAGCGGCAAGCAGGTCAGCAGCAGGCGGCTGGTCAGCAGCAGGCGGGCGGTCAGCGCGCGGCGGCGTGCCAATGTGCACATACGTCTCATTCATACCTCGGCGTGATGGATGGGCCGCGCGGCGGACAAATTCACGGAACAGTAATAGTCCATACGCACAATGGTAAACGACAATGAAAACTATTGATTTGGTGTATTTCAACGCCGGCGGCGGGCATCGCTCCGCGGCCTTGGCGCTTGAAACGGCGATCTGCGAACTGGCACTCCCGTGGTCTGTGCGGCTGGTCAATCTCTTCGAAGTACTCGACCCGCGGGACATTTTCGGCAAGACGACCGGAATGAAGCCCGAGCAATACTACAACGCTCGCCTGGCCCGCGGCTGGACCTTGGGGTTGGGACAGGAATTGAAGGTATTGCAGGCGCTGATTCGCCTGAGCCACAAATCCCTGTGCGCCCTGTTGCAGCGGCACTGGCACAACACCAAGCCGGACATGGTGGTGTCGTTGGTGCCGAACTTCAATCGCGCCATGTACCAGGCGCTTGGGGAAGCGCGGCCGCGCGCGCCCTATGTGACGATCATGACGGATTTCGCCGATTCGCCGCCGCATTTTTGGATCGAGCCGCATCAGGAGCAGCATCTGATCTGCGGGACCGCGAAAGCGGTGGCGCAAGCCCGCGCCGCCGGCTACGACGACGCGAGCGTCCATGCGACCTCGGGAATGATCATTCGACCCGATTTCTACCAGTCCTTGGATATCGATCGGCGCGCCGAGCGGCTGAAATTGCAGCTCGATCCGGATCGGCCGACGGGCATGGTGATGTTCGGCGGCCATGGATCGAAAATGATGCGCCGGATCGCGAAGCGCCTGGATGATACTCAACTCATCCTGGTCTGCGGCCACAATGCCACGCTGGCCGATGAGCTGCGTGCGATGAGTGCATCGGCACCCCGCGCGGTGCTGGGCTTTTCCGCGCAGATCCGCTATTTCATGCAGCTCAGCGACTTCTTCATCGGCAAACCCGGTCCCGGCAGCATCAGCGAGGCGATTCAACAGCGGCTGCCGGTCATCGTGGTGCGCAATGCGTGGACCATGCCGCAGGAGCGCTACAACGCCGATTGGGTGCTGGAAAACAACGCCGGAATCGTACTCGACTCGTTCAGGGCCATCAGCAGCGGCGTAGCCGCGGTGACGGGCCGCCTCGATGAGTTTCGCGCCAGCGTCTCGCGCATTGAGAATCGCGCGATATTCGAAATCCCGGCCATCCTGCAGGATATTCTGCGGCTCAGCGATTCGGGCGCGGGTAGGCGTCGATCTCTTCCAGCATTTCAGGACCCCCCAGAGCTTGCATTTGACCCAGAATCCATTCGCGCCGCTGCTGAACGTAGCGCGACGGCGCCGCCGCCGAGAAGCGCTCCGGGTTGGGTAATACGGCGGCGAGCACGGCGGCATCGCCACGCGTGAGGCGGGCCGCGGATTTGTGAAAGAAGCGCTGGGCGGCCGCTTCGGCGCCATACGTGCCGTAGCCGAACTCGGCGATGTTCAAGTAGATTTCCAGAATCCGCCGCTTCGGCCATAGGCCTTCGATCAAGAGCGTGAAATAGGCTTCGAGCCCCTTGCGAAAGTAGCTGCGCCCGGACCAGAGGAACAGATTCTTGGCGACTTGCTGGCTGATGGTGCTGGCGCCGCGCACTTTATGGCTGTGCCGATTGAGCGCGTAGGCCTTTTCGATGGCTTCGACATCGAAGCCCCAGTGTTCGGGAAACTTTTGATCCTCCGAGGCCACGACGGCGAGCGGCAGGTTGGGCGAGATCCGATCCAGATCGACCCAGCTGCGGCGAAACACGTAATTCTTGTCGTGGCCCACCCATGCCGCGACCTGCGATTCCGCCATGAACGCGGTGAACGGTGGATCGATCCAACGCAGCATCAACACCGCGAGGACGCTCGCCGCAACGAGAATCGCGACGAGCGCCAGGATCGCCCGCAGCACCCTGCTCGAGAATGACCTCTTGCGCGCCAAGCTCAAGCGTCAGGCGGGCATGCGCCGTACGCTCTTCATGATGACGGCATCGACCGGAACGTCGTCGAAGCCGCGCCGCCGGCCGGTCTCGACCGCGGCGATCTTGTCGATGACGTCCATGCCTTCGGTGACTCGCGCGAACACCGCGTAGCCGAAGTTGCCGCGCGAATGATCGAGAAAATCGTTGTCCTTCAAATTGACGAAGAACTGCGAGGTCGCGCTGTTGATGTCATTGGTGCGCGCCATGGAGAGCGTGCCGCGCTCGTTCTTCAGGCCGTTGTCCGCCTCGTTCTTGACGGGCGGCTGCGTGCGCTTCTGGGCCATGTCCTCGGTGAAGCCGCCGCCTTGGATGACGAAGCCGGGCACGATGCGGTGAAAGATGGTGCCGTCGAAGAACCCGTCGTCGATGTACTTGAGGAAATTGGCGACCGAGAGGGGAGCGTCCTTTTCGAATAATTCGATGCTGAAGTCGCCGAGGGTGGTTTCGAAGCGAATCATGACTGTTCCTAGTGTGGTGAGTGAACGGTTCCCAGCGTAACGCGGGGTCTGCCTGAGAAATCAAGATGCGAGCGCACATCCGCAAAGCCGTGGCGTTCGAGCAGCCGCGCGACGGCGGGCGCTTGATCGCTGCCATGCTCCAAGATGAGCCAGCCGCGTGGGCGCAAATGCGATGCGGCAGCGCCGGCAATCGCCGACAAGGCTTCCATTCCCGTGGGACCTGCGCTCAAGGCGATTGCGGGTTCGAGTTTGAGTTTTTCGAGCGCCGGATCGGAGGACGCGACGTAGGGCGGATTGGCGACGATCACGTCGAATTGCATGCCCGGTACGGCGGCGAACCAGGAGCCCAAGCGCCAATCGATGTGCGCCATCCCAAGATCTCGCGAGTTGCGGATCGCGATGTCGAGCGCCGGCGGCGAGATGTCGACGCCCGTGACCTGAGATTCAGGCCTTTCCGATGCGATGGCAAGCGCGATGGCGCCGCTGCCGGTGCCCAGGTCGAGAACCGAATTCACGCGATCCTGCGGCAAGTGCTGCAGGGCCAGATCGACCAACACCTCGGTTTCCGGCCGAGGCACGAGCACGGCCGGCGTCACCTTGATCGCCAGCGACCAGAATTCGCGGGAACCCGTCAGATAGGCGACCGGCGCGCCCCGCAGACGCTCCTCGATCAGGCTCGCGTAGGCCCGTTCCTGCTCGAGCGCCACGGGTTCGCTGCCGCGCGCGATCAAACCCGGGCGCGCCAGCCCGAGGACCGATCCCAGCAGCAATTCCGCGTCGAGCCGCGGCGAGTCGCTGAAGCTCTCGAGAGCGCGCACGCCGCAACTCAAGGTGTGGGCGATGGTGCTCATTCGACCTGCTGCGCCAGTTCTTCGGCCTGGTATTCCTGATTGAGCGCACGAATCAACTCGTCGAGATTTCCGTTCATGACATCGTCGAGCTTGTAGAGCGTCAAGTTGATGCGATGGTCGGTGACCCGCCCTTGCGGGAAATTGTAGGTGCGAATGCGTTCCGAGCGATCGCCCGATCCGACTTGCAGCTTGCGCGATTGGGCTTGCTGGCTCTGCTGCTTTTCGCGCTCGGCCGCCAGCAGCCGCGCCTTCAGCAAGGACATGGCGCGGGAGCGGTTCTTGTGCTGCGAGCGCTCGTCCTGACACTCGACCACGAGGCCGGTGGGCAGATGCGTGATCCGAATGGCCGAGTCGGTTTTATTGACGTGCTGACCGCCGGCGCCCGAGGAGCGAAAAGTGTCGATGCGCAGCTCCGCCGGGTTCAAATCCACTTCCTCGACTTCCGCGAGCTCGGGCAGGATCGCCACCGTGCAGGCGGAGGTGTGAATGCGCCCCTGCGCCTCGGTGGCCGGCACGCGCTGCACGCGGTGCGTCCCTGATTCGAATTTGAGCAGCGAATACGCCCCACGGCCGATGATGCGGCTGATGATTTCCTTGTAGCCGCCATGTTCTCCCGGGCTCTCGCTCAAGACCTCGACGCCCCAGCCCTTGGATTCGGCGTAACGCACGTACATGCGAAACAAGTCGCCGGCAAAGATGGCGGCCTCGTCGCCGCCGGTGCCGGCGCGGACCTCGAGGAAGATATTGCTGTCGTCCTGCGGATCCTTCGGCACCAGCAGGCGCTGCAGCTCGAGCTCCTCGGCCGCAATGCGCGGCGCGAGATCGGCGAGCTCTTCCTCGCCCATCGCCTGGGTCGCGGCGTCCTTGTCGGATGCGAGCGCCCGGGCAACCCCCCAGTCGCCCTCGAGCGCGATGAAGCGCCGGTAGCGCTCGACCAGCGGCCCCAATTTCGAGTACTCCATGGACAGCTCACGAAATTGATTTTGACGCCCAATGACGCCGGCGTCCGACAGTAGGCGGCTGATTTCCTCGAACCGCTCGTCCAATTTTTCGAGCTTGCGCCGGATGGAGTCTTTCATGGGCGGCGAATTATAGCGGCCTTGAGGCTCAATGCCGGTCGCGTTCTTCGATCAAAAGCCGGGTAATGGCCTCCGCCAGGGCCGAATCGGCCAGTTCAGCGGCCTGACGCAGCGCATGGGTCGGCGTGTGCAACAGCCGATTCGTCAGGGTATTGCCCAGGTACTCGAGGACTTCGTCCGCGGATTTTCCCGCCGCCAGTTGGCGCCGCGCCTGTTCGACGGTATGCGCACGGATCTCGTCCGCCTGCTGGCGCAGCGCGCGGATGGCAGGTCCGGCGTCGTGAGCGCGCGATTCGGCTAGAAACCGCGCCACTTCCTCTTCGATGAGAAGCCGGGCTCCGCCCGCCGCCACTTCGCGCTGCTGCCGGTTCTCGTCGATCAGCTGCTGCAGATCGTCAATCGAGAACAGGTACACGTCTTCCAGGTCGGCCACGGCCGGATCGATGTCGCGCGGAACCGCCAAATCCACCATGAATATCGGCCGCCGGCGCCGGGTGTGAATGGCGGACTCGACCGCATTCCTCTTGATGAGCGGCACCAAGCTCGCCGTACAGGTGATGACGATGTCCGCTCGAGCAAGTTCCCCGTCGAGGTCTTCGAGGCCGGCGGCATGGACCTTGAGCTCCGTTGCCAGAGTCTGCGCCCTGCCCAAGGTGCGGTTGGCAATCACCATGCGTTTGACCCCGGCGGACGCGAAATGGCGCGCCACGAGGGCGTTCATGTCCCCGGCACCGACCATGAGAGCGGTGTGGGCGCTCAAGTCAGAATACACCCGGCGCGCCAAGCTCACCGTCGCGGAGGCGATCGACACCGCGTTCTCGCCGATGCGAGTCTCCGATCGCACGCGCTTGGCGGCGGAAAAGGCCGCCTGGAACAGCTTGTTGAGCGAGGGTCCGGTGCTGCCGGCTTCCTGCGCCATGCGGTACGCATCCTTCAGCTGGCCTAAGATCTGCGCCTCGCCGAGCACCATGGAGTCGAGACCCGAAGCGACGCTGAAGGCGTGCTGTACGGCCCGATGTTCCTGATGAACATACAGACTGGGCGCGAGGTCGAGATTATTTCCATGGTGGCGTTCGAGCCACAGCGATAGCTCCGCACCGCTGGCGGAACCCGCCCAGTACAGCTCGGTGCGATTGCAGGTGGACAGGATCACCACTTCCGCGACCCCCGCCTCCTGGCGCAGGGTGCGCAAGGCGGCCAGCAACCGGTCCTCGCTGAACGCTACCTTTTCGCGCAGGGCGACCGGAGCGGTCTTGTGATTGATGCCGAGGACGTTGAATGCCATTGAAGCGCTTTTGGGCCGTAACCCTCTGATTCTGGTGGAAGAGGTGCCGCTATATCAAGCCTAGAATCCGCGGCATCAGGGTACTCATTTCGCTATAGTGCGGCCGTGTTCTCGATTTCAATCCTCCTCAGGGCTTGCATGGGGCTTGGGCTTGCTGCCTGCGCCGCCTGTGCCGGCATGGCTCCGAAGTCCGAAGACGCCTCGGCCCCGCAGACATTTTATACCGTCACGGGGGAGATAGCCCTCGCGCGTCACCAGCCGCGCATCGCGGCGCTCCAATATGCCGCGGCCGCGGCGAACACCACGGATGTGGCGTTGCTGGAGCGGGCGTCGCAGGTCGCGGCCGAGTGCTTGCAGCCGACACTGGCCGAGAAGGTGGCGATGCGCTGGATCCAAGCCGATCCGCAGTCGGTGGAGGCGCAGCGCGCGGCCGCGCGAGCCGCGTTGGCGCTGTACAAGATCGATCAGGCCAGCGCGCATTATAGGACGGTGCTGTTGAGCTCGCCGATCGGCACCGACGCGGAATTTGCGGCGCTCGAGACCTACCTCACCAGCAACGACAACATCTTCGGCGCCCGTCAGCTCGCGGACCGATTGGCGTCGTCATTTCCAGCCTCCGCCGCGGCCCTGCGCGTCCAGGGGTTCACGGCCCTGCGGGCGGATGATCCGGCGGCGGCGGTGCACAGTTTCACGGCGGCCCTCGCTCTGCCCGGCGCCGCGCCACCCAGCGTCGTGCCGCCCAACGCCGCGCCACCCAGCGCCGCGCCGCAGAAAATCGACGAGGACGCCCGCCGCGAGCTCAAACAGACCCTCGCGCGTGCGCGAATCATGGCCGGAGACGCCGAAGGACCGCTCGCGCAGGCCCAGGAAAAAATCGAGCGCGACAATACGCCCGCCAACCGCCTCGACTATGCATTGCTGCTGATGACCGCCCAGCGCGATTCGGCGGCAACGCAGCAACTGGAGATTCTGGCGCAGAATGGCGAGTACGCGCCCCTGGCGCTGCGCTTGCTGGGGCTGATCGAGTTTCAGGAGGGGCAGCTCGATGCCGCTACCTTGAGGTTCGCGGAGCTGTTGCGGGCGAATCGCTACCTCGACGATGCGTTTTACTATCTGGGACTGATCGCGGATCGGCGCAATGATCCGGAACACGCGCTGCGCCTGTATGCCGAGGTGCAGAGCGGCGAAAATACCGTGCCCGCGCTGCTGCGGGCCGCAGCCCTATTGCAGACGCACGGCGCTCCCGTGGCGGCCGATGACTTGCTCGACCGGCTCATCGAGGATGAGCCGCGACGCGCGCCGGAGATCATCGCTTCGCGCGCTCGGATCTACGCTGATGCGGGCGACTTGCAGAGGGCGATCGCCGTGCTCGAGCAAGGAATCACGGTGTACCCGGACAGCGTGGATCTGCGCTATGCGATGGCGACGACCTTCGAGGAACAGGGCCGGGTTGCCGCCGCCCTGCATGAATTGACCGGCGTCGTGAAGGCGCGGCCGGATGATCCGGCCGCCTTGAATGCGCTCGGGTATACGCTCGCCGATCACTCTCGCGATCTGCCGCGGGCCCGCAAGCTGATCGAACGCGCCTACGCGGCGGCGCCAAAAAACGCCGCCATTCTCGACAGCCTGGGCTGGGTGTTGTACCGCCAGGGCCATGGCGCCGAAGCGGAGACGTTCTTGCGGCTTGCCTACGCTGACGATCGCGGCGGCGACATCGCGGCGCATCTCGGCGAAGTGTTGTGGCAGCGGGGTAAGCCCGCCGATGCCGAGCATATTTGGTCCGAAGCCAGCGTCGCCGATGGCGACAATCGATTGCTCAAGGAAACGCGGCGACGGCTACACGCGGCGCGACAACCTGGTCCGAGCCAACGCGCGGCGAGCCGACCCGACACGAGTCACCAAGCGCCCTCGGCGAGCCAAGCGGCGCCCGCCGCGCGGCAGCCCGCACCCGCCGTGAATTGAGACGATGCGCCGGCTACTGCTGATAGTTTTGTCGGCCGCTGTGCTGGGTGCGTGCGTTGCGACCCGGCCCGCGCCGCCTGCTGCAGGCCAGGACTGGGAGCAGCGGGCCGCCTATTTGCAGAAGGCGCCCTCCTGGCGGCTCGACGGCCGCGCCGCCGTCGCCGTCGGCACGCAGGGATGGCAGGCCACCTTGAATTGGCGGCAACGCGGCGACTCGACGGAAGTGCATTTGGCGGGACCCTTCGGCGTCGGTGCCTTGGTGCTCAAGCGCACATCCGCCGGGCTGTCGCTGAACGGCGCAGCGCCGAGCGATGCGGTGCTCACCCAATTGCAAGAGAAGCTGGGGTTCGACCTGCCGCTGGATCAGCTGCGATTCTGGCTGCTCGGGGTGCCTGATCCGGACGCGGCCTTCGAACTCACGCGCAATACTCAGGACCGCGCGCTGCATTTGACTCAAGGCGAGTGGAGCATCGATTACGATCGCTACATGCCGGCGGCCGGAGATTCACTGCCGGCGCACGTGGTGCTGAATCGTCAGGGCGTGCGGGTGCGAATCGCCGTCGATCGCTGGGAGTGGCGGTGATCAGTGCATCCGGCCAGAACGGCGCGGCGAAATCTTGGCCGGCGCCGGCCAAGCTCAATCTGTTTTTACATATCCTGGGCCGACGGCCCGACGGCTATCACGAGCTGCAGACCTGCTTTCAGTTCGTCGATCTGTGCGATGAGATCACGATCAAGGTGCGCGGCGATGGCCAAATTCGCCGCGTCTCCGCGCTCGCCGGCGTAGCCGAAGACGCTGATCTGTGCGTGCGCGCGGGCCGGGCGCTCAAAGCCGCGACGGGAACCTCATTGGGTGCGGACATCAGCGTACGCAAGCGCATCCCCCTGGGCGGGGGCTTGGGCGGCGGCAGTTCCGATGCCGCGACCTGCCTGGTGGCACTCAATGAATTGTGGCAACTGCACCGGCCCATTGCGGAGCTGGCGGCGCTGGGACTCAAGTTGGGGGCGGACGTGCCCGTCTTTGTGCACGGCCGGGCGGCGTGGGCGGAAGGAATCGGGGAACGCCTGATTCCATTGTATGCGCCGCTGGCGCCTTTGGAGACTAACTACTTGATTGTAAAGCCAAATATTGGGGTGAGCACCGCGGAAGTATTTAAAGATCCTGAATTGACAAGAAATTCTGCGCCCATCACAATTCACGGTTTCCTTGAGTCCGGTGGCCGGAACGACTGCCTGCCCGTGGTGCGGCGCCGATATCCGGAGGTGGCGCGCGCGCTGGACTGGCTGTCGACGTTCGGTCCCGCCCGCTTGACGGGCACGGGGGCATGTATTTTTTTGGCCTGCGAGTCGCTGGACCGCGGCCGCGAAATCATCGGTAAGGTGCCGCCGGCGATGGATGCTTTTTTGGCTCGCGGACTGAATGACTCGCCCTTGCTTGAAAGATTAGCGACCGGCTGAGAATCGGCCCGCAGATTTTCGCTGATTGTTGATTCCAAGTTGGGGTGTCGCCAAGCGGTAAGGCAGCGGGTTTTGATCCCGCCATACGGAGGTTCGAATCCTTCCACCCCAGCCAATTTAGAGCTTATGGTCCATGTCGCAAAATAATGAGTTCGATTCATTGTCGATTGCCGTGTTCACCGGCAAGGCGAATCCCGCGCTTGCGCAGGAGATCACGCGGCACCTGCACGTGCCGTTGGGCCGGGCCCATGTGGGTCGATTCAGCGACGGCGAGGTGAGCGTCGAGTTGATGGAGAACGTGCGCGGACGCGACGTGTTCATCGTGCAGCCGACGAATCCGCCCGCGGAAAATTTGATGGAATTGTTGATGATGACGGACGCGTGCCGGCGCGCCTCGGCGAAGCGCGTCACCGCGGTGGTGCCGTACTTCGGCTACGGACGCCAGGACCGGCGGCCGCGGGCCACGCGCGTGGCCATCACCGCCAAGCTGGTGGCGAACATGATCGCGAGCGCGGGCGTCGACCGGCTGCTCACCGTCGATCTGCACGCGGATCAGATCCAGGGATTTTTCGACATACCGGTGGACAACGTGTACGCGTCGCCGGTGCTGCTGGGAGATGCCTGGAAGCAGAAGTACAAGAACATGGTGGTGGTGTCGCCGGATGTCGGCGGCGTGGTGCGCGCACGCGCGCTGGCCAAGCGCCTGGACGATGCGGAACTGGCCATCATCGACAAACGGCGCCCGCGGCCGAACGAATCGAAGGTCATGAACATCATCGGCGAGGTGGAAGGCCGGACCTGCGTCCTGATCGACGACATGGTGGATACCGCGGGCACGCTGTGCCAGGCGGCGCAGGCGCTGAAAGACGAGGGTGCGACGAAGGTGGTCGCCTACATCACGCACGCCGTGTTGTCGGGATCCGCGATTGAACGCATTTCGAAGTCTGTCATGGACGAATTGGTGGTGACCGACACGATACCTCTGTCGGAGAGCGGACGCGCCTGCACGCGGATACGGCAGCTGAGCGTGGCGGGATTGCTGGCGGAAACGATCCGCCGCATCAACGACGAGGAGTCGGTGAGTTCGCTGTATGTGGATTGAAGGTGCCGGCGCGCAGCGCGCCGCAGATTGAATTGGTCGGTGCCCGCGCAATTGGTCGCGATGTGCGGGCGCCGTGTATGTGATGCAACTGGAGAAGATTATGAAAACCTCTTTCGAACTCGTCGCCGAGTTCCGCGAGACGCAAGGCAAAGGTGCGAGCCGCCGCCTGCGTCACGAAGGAAAAGTACCGGCAATTCTGTATGGCGGGCACGCTGACGCGCGCGCCCTGACCCTGAGCCATCAGAAGCTTCTGATCATGCTCGACAACGAGCGCTTCTATTCGACCATCCTCAACCTGAAGGTGGGCGATCAGACGCAAGCGGCCATCTTGAAGGACGTGCAGAGGCACCCGTTCAAGAACGCGATCGTCCACGTCGACTTCCAGCGCGTGGAAGAGAACGAGAAGATTCGCATCAGCATCCCGCTGCACTTCACCGGCGCTGCCGTTTCCCCGGGCGTCAAATCCCAGGGCGGAATCGTGTCGCACATGCGCAACGAGGCGGAGGTTTCCTGCCTGCCGAAGGATCTGCCGGAATTCATCGAGGTCGACATTTCCGGATTGTCCTTGAACGAGAGCATCCACCTGTCGCAGCTGAAGCTGCCGCCGGGCGTTACGCTCGTGGAACTCGCGAAGGACGATGCGGCGGTGGTGGCCATTCACAGCCCGCGTGCGGAAGAGCCCGAACCGACTGCAGCGGCAGCGGCCGGAGCGCCGGCGGAGGGTGCGGCAGCGGCGCCTGCGGCAGCCGGAGCGGCACCGGCAGCCGGTGCGGACGCGGCTAAGAAGGCCGAACCCGCGAAGAAAGAGGACGCCAAGAAGGAACCAGCGAAGAAAGACGCCAAGAAATAGCGTTTCTCGGCGTTTTGGATCAGTGGGGCCGCCGCTTGGCGGCCCTTACTTTTCGTAATTTTGGTGGTGGGTACGGTCACGATGGCTGGTTTACCGTTGCGCATAGTCGTCGGCCTGGGCAATCCGGGTCCCGAACATCTGGTCACCCGCCATAACGCGGGTTTCTGGTTCGTGGACTTGCTTGCGCGCCGTCATGGCGGCGAGTTTCGCGACTACCGCAAATTTTCCGGCGAGACCGCGCGCATCACCTTGAGCGAGCAGGAAATCATTCTGTTGAAGCCGACGACGTACATGAATCGCAGCGGTCTGTCGGTGCGTCAGATAAGCGATTTCTACAAGATCGTGCCCGACGATATTTTGGTGGTGCACGATGAGCTGGATTTACCGGTGGGCAGCGTGCGCCTCAAGCAGGGCGGTGGCCACGGCGGCCACAACGGCCTGCGCGATACCATCGCGCACATCGGCGAGACCTTTTGGCGGCTGCGATTGGGGATCGGACATCCGGGCAACAAGGCGGACGTCATCGACTATGTGCTGACGCGCGCACCGCGCGCCGAAGAGGATCTGATTCTCGAAGCGGTCAGCACCGCGGCGGATTGCATGCCCCTATTACTCGAACAGGGCGCGGAACGCGCCATGAGCCGGCTGCACAGCCGCGCGGGAAAGATCTAATGCCCATTCGTTGCGGAATCGTCGGCCTGCCCAATGTTGGAAAATCCACGCTGTTCAACGCGCTGACGCGCGCGCAGATCGCGGCGGAGAATTATCCGTTCTGCACCATCGACCCCAATGTGGGCGTGGTGCCGGTGCCGGATCCGCGCCTGGAGAAACTCGCGGCAATCGTGCATCCGGAGCGGATCCTGCCGACCACGGTGGAATTCGTGGACATCGCGGGGCTGGTGGCGGGCGCGTCGAAGGGCGAGGGGCTGGGCAACAAGTTTCTGGCGCACATTCGCGAAGTGGACGCCATCGCGCACGTGGTGCGCTGCTTCGAGAACGACGACATCATCCACGTGGCCGGCAAGATCGATCCGGCAAGCGACATCGAAGTGATCAACACCGAGCTTGCGCTGGCGGATTTGGACAGCGTGGAGCGCGCATACCAGAAGGCGCTGAAGGCGGCCAAGGCAGCAGACAAGGACGCCGTCAAAATAAGGGACCTGTTGGAGAAAGTACGCGCTCAATTGAATCTAGCGAAGCCGGTGCGCCTGCTCAAGCTGGACGTTTACGAGCATGCGATGCTGCGCGACCTGCATTTGCTCACGGACAAGCCTGTGATGTATGTGGCGAATGTGGACGAGGGTGGATTCACGAACAATCCGCGGCTGGACAGGGTGCGGGAGATCGCGGCGGCGGAGGGGGCCATCGTGGTGCCGATTTGCGCGGCCATCGAGGCCGAGATCGCGCAACTCGAGGAGGCCGACCGGGCCGAATTCCTGGCGGAGCTCAAGCTGGATGAGCCGGGCCTCAATCGCGTCATCCGCGGCGGCTATTCCTTGCTCGGGCTGCAGACCTATTTTACGGCGGGGGTCAAAGAGGTGCGCGCCTGGACGGTGCATGCGGGCTCCACCGCGCCGCAGGCGGCGGGAGTCATTCATACGGATTTCGAGCGCGGCTTCATCCGTGCGGAGGTCATCGCCTATGAAGACTTCATTGCGTTCAAGGGTGAGGCGGGGGCCAAGGAGGCGGGCAAGCTGCGCTTGGAGGGCAAGGAATACATTGTCAAAGAGGGCGATGTGATGCACTTTAGGTTCAATGTTTAGGGGCGGGCAGGGTCGGATAAGCCGGCGGACCGGCTGCCTGGGGCTCCTTGACACTTCGAGCGGGCCTGCTCAGAATCCGCCGCACTTTGGGGTTAGCGGACCCCAAGAGATAAGATGGTTCAAAGTCGACGGTGAGGTAGCTCAGCTGGTTAGAGCGTGGCACTCATAATGCCGAGGTCGAGGGTTCGAGTCCCTCTCTCACCACCATAGAATCAAGGGTCCGTTCCGGGCACATCGGTAACGTTTTATACCGAGCACATAGGTAACACTTTAGCGCCGAAGGGGTTTTCGGCGCTAGTGACGGTGCCCAGGTCCTGATCGAAGAAGCCTAAGTCGTATTTCATGAAACTGACCAGCCAGATTTTGTCGCTGACTTCTTTAACGCCGACGTTTTGTCCCGCAAAGACAGTGCTCAGGTTGATTTTGCGCTTTCCGATGCAGATTCGACCGCAGTTGGTGACCGTGATGGTGCGA
>DATFZF010000080.1:0-2656 GCA_035314705.1 Steroidobacteraceae bacterium
CGCGTCCACTAATTGGTTACGGGGTCCGCTAATTGTTGAAGTGAGAAAGAACCGCCCGGGGTCAAACATGAACATGAACACATCTGCAGCAACAGCCAATATGGAAAACACCGCCGAGAGTTCCGGCGAGCACGCAATGCAGTCCGTGGCCGACGCCGTGCGGGACGCGTCGAGGACCGCGGCCGAGCACGCCGCCGTGGTCAGGGATTCGATCAGCGAAGCTGCGCCTCGCGTCCTGCGGTCGGCCTCGCGCATGAGCTACACCAGCGCCTACATGCTTTCCTACGGGATCGTCTACGCCGCGGTGTTCGTGGCGCAGTCGCTGCCGCAGGAGAACCCGGTGATGCGCACGGCTTCCGAGACGGCGCGCGCGCCGCGATGGACGTGTTGAAGGCCGCCTGATCTGCGTCTTGCGGAACTTCGGTTGGTGACGGTCGCGATTTGTTAGCGACTGTGCCAAAATAAGCGACAGAGAGTACGTGATGTATGATGGTCCGACGGCGGCGGGTTCCGGCGTGAAGGCCGGGTCCGACGTGACAGTCGCGTTCCCCGGCGCGGGGGTCATCCGGATCGAGAGCGCGCATTTGTTCGGGGCGCCGGACGAGGGACCGTGCCGGCGCTTTCTCCAAGCCGCACTGAGGCTTCCCGCGATCGAGGGCGCGTGGCTCGCGCCGAACCAGAGGCCATCCGTCGACCTCCAGTACGATGTGAGCCGGCACAGCCGCAAGACCCTACTGGATCAGCTGGCCTCGGTCCTCAGCGGCGACGCGGAAGTCGGTAAGCCTATGCCGGTCGCCCCGGCCGCCGCCGCGCGCGATCATGACGGCGTCGTACGGTACCGTCGCTACGCCGGACGCATCACGGGATGGTTTGCGGAGCGCGAACGCGTCGGCTCCATGCGGCTCAGGAACCCGGTGCTGTATCGCAAGCGCGCGCTGTGCGACGCGATTGAGCGTGAGTTGATGAGCGTGCTCGGCGTGAACCGCTACGACACCGATGCGATGAAGTGCCGGGTCGACATCGAATACGACCCCCGCCAGATCAGCGCGGCGCAGCTCGTCGAAATCCTCGATTCGGCGCTGGCGCCCATGGAGCATCCGGCTCGGCTCGACAAAATCAACCGCGATCTTACGATTTGCACGGCGTCGTTGCCGCTCGCCGCGATCGCGCAATTTGCGGTCCCAGCGCTCTTGCCAGTATCGGCCGCGCTGTTCGCCTACACCGCGCTGCCAAGCTTCCAGGGAGCCTGGCGGGTGCTGACGAAGGAGCGGCGGCTCGGCGTCGACGTGCTCGATTCCATCGTCGTGTTGGCCTGCCTCGGCACCGGACAAGTGCTGGCCGGCGCCATCCTCTCCTGGTGCCTTTGCTTCGGCCGCGTTCTGGTGCGCCACACCGAGGACAACTCGAAGAAAATGCTGCTCGGCGCGTTCGGCAAGCAGCCGCGCTTCGTCTGGCTGCTTATGAACGGCCAAGAAACCCAGGTCTCGCTCGACAAGCTGAACAAAGGCGACATCGTGGTCGTTCACACCGGGGAGGTGGTGCCGGTGGACGGCGTCATCGTCGAGGGCATGGCGATGATCGACCAGCATGCGCTGACGGGCGAATCCACCCCCGCCGAGAAGGGGGTCGGCGACAACGTTTTCGCCTCCACCGTGATGGTGGCCGGCAAGATGCATGTCTCGGTGGAGAAATCCGGCAGCGAGACCGCGACCTCGAAGATCGCGCAGATCCTCAACGACACCGCAGGCTACAGGCTCGCCTCGCAACACAGGGGCGAGCAGCTGGCCGACAAGGCGGTCGTCCCGACGCTCGCGGTCGGAGCGCTGGCGCTCGCCACGATGGGGCCTCAGGGCGCCGCGGCCGTGCTCAACAGCAACATGGGCACCGGCATTCGCATGGCGGCCCCGCTGGCAGTGCTCTCCACGCTGGCGCTGTGCGCGCAGCGCGGCGTGCTGGTGAAGGACGGCCGCGCGCTGGATCTGCTGTGCGATGTCGACACGGTGCTGTTCGACAAGACCGGCACGCTGACCCGCGAACGGCCGGAAGTCGGGCGAATGATCGCCGCGAACGGGCACTCTCCGCTGGAGATCCTGCGCTACGCCGCCGCTGCGGAGCACAGGTTCCATCACCCGATCGCGCTCGCCATCCTGCAGAGGGCGGAGGAGGAAGGGCTAGAGCTGCCGCCTACCGACACCACGCAGTACAAGGTCGGTTACGGCATTACCGTGGGCATCGAGGGCCGCACGATTCGCGTCGGCAGTCGCCGCTTCCTGGAGTTGGAGGGCGTGACGCTGACGCCGGTGGTCGAGGCGGCGCTCGAAGAGGCTCATCTCGAGGGCCACACCATGGTCATGGTGGCGGTGGACGACATGCTAGGCGGCGCGCTGGAGCTGCGCGCGTCCGTCCGCCCCGAAGCGCCGGAGATCATCAGGGGACTGCGGGCGCGGGGCATCAAGCACATCGCGATCATCTCCGGCGATCATGAGGCGCCGACCCGGAAATTGGCTGCGGAACTCGGCATGGACCGCAATTTGCGTGCGCCGTGAGAAGGCGGCGCTTTCCAGTGGGTGCAAGCCCCACCCGGCGAACGCTCCAGCCGGAAGCAACCGGAGCAGTCATGGAGGTGACGAAATGGCTGAAGCCTTCGGTGTAGCTG
>DATFZF010000081.1:0-38498 GCA_035314705.1 Steroidobacteraceae bacterium
TGATACGCGCCTAGTGCTACTGCCGGTGAATTCCTAAAACGCCAGCGGTTCGGTGCTGGGAGGCGTCGATGCCGGTGTCTCCGCGGCCGGCATCGCAGGCGGTGCCGCCATCGGAGCCGGTGCCGCCGGAGGGGCGGGTCGTTTCGGCGCGCTCGGCTTGGGCGCAGCTTTCTTCGCCGCGACTTTGGCCTTGGGCTTGGCCTTCTTGGGCGCGGCCTTCTTGACCATCTTGCCGGTCTTTTTCGCCTTCGCCTTCGCCTTCACCTTCGCCGGCCGGGCTTTCTTCTTGACGCTCTTCTTGGCGGCGGGACGCTTGGCCTTTGCCATTGCACGTTTCTTCGACTTGCTCTTCTTTGCCATGGTCACTCTTCTCCTCGAGATCGTACGAACTCATTGTGAGAGTAGCCCCGAAAAAGTCTGCTGTCATCTCCGGTGCTCATGCGGCCGCTGGCGTGCGGGTCCTTAGCCTCGCATCGACATCCCCGACGCTCCGTGGTGCTGGAGTCAATCACATGGATTGCGTAGGCTGCTGCGGTGTTGCCGACAGAACCCATTCAACCGTTGAAGGACGTCTGGCTGAGACCCCGACGCGTGTTTCGAGAATTGGCCGCGCGGCCCGTGGGGATCGTCGACTACTTGCTCGCGGCGGCTCAAGGCAGCGGCAATGTGCTCGCGCTGTACCGCACCGAAAGCGCCGGCGCTCGCAGCAGCGTGGAGGAGATTCTTTGGCGTTCCTTTGCCTTCGGCGCCGTCGTGGGCGTGGTGAGTTTGTTCTTGATGGCGGTCATCTACGGTCGTCTGGGTGCTCGGGCCGGCGGTAAGTCGACGACCAGCCAAGTGATTCATGTCCTGGCCTACGGCGGGGTGCCTTTGGTGGCCGGGGTTGCGCTCTGGGTGCTGACGGCGCTCATCGTGGGTGAGCCCGCCTTCATCAGCACTCCGCGCGCCGGTGCCGAGCCCTTCCTCGTGCTGCTGCTGCGGGTGCAGTTCGCCGTCTATGTGCTCTTGCTACTGTGGAGCATCCTGCTGCAGGTCATGGGACTCAGCGAGATTCAAGGCCTCGCCCTGCGCAAGGCGTTCGGGGTATGGATCCTCGGCCAGCTCGTCGGGTATTTGCTGTCGGTGTTTCTGGCGATGCTGATCGACGCGCTATTCCCCGGCGTCCTGTTGCACTTTATCCCACCGCATTGACGCGCGGTGCGGGCGGCGCGCTGTCCAGCCGATCGATCACGGATTGTGCCGCCTCCGCCGCCGACATATCCGGCTTGCCCACCGATTTTAAGGTGACGGGGCGCTTCGGCGCGGCTCGCGCCGCAGCCGCTTTCGGCGCACCCGCCGCGGGCTTCGAAGGCGCGACGCGACGCGGCGCTCGTTTCGCTTTGGCACTGACCGCCGTCTTGCGGGGAGCGGCGGGTTTTCGAGCGCGAACCTGCAGGGCAGCCTGCGCCGCCTCGGCCTTCTTGCGCGCCTGCTTGGCGGCCTTTTTGGCCACTTTCGCCATTTTCCGGGCTCGCTTCAGCACGGCTTTAGCCTCGCGCACCTGCTGTTTGGCAGCCTCGGCCTTTGCGACCACCTTGGCCGCCTCGGCACCCAGCCGTTGCGCCGCAGCAGTCTGCTTGGCTCGATTTTCCGACGAGAGTGACGTTGCCATGACGCTTGGCCTCGCAAAAAAAGAGTCGGTGAGCTTAGCCCCCACAGGCCGACGTGTCACGCAATTGTCACGATCTGGGCCGTCTTGATTACCTTATGGCAAAACCCGGAACAGGAACTCGCGAATGTCGGCGACCTCGGCGGTGCAAACCGCATGTGCCATGGGGTATTCGTGCCACTCGAGCACATACCCTTGAGCCCTCAAGAAACCGCGGGACTGGGTCCCCATGGTGATGGGCAATACCGTGTCGCCCTGACCATGGGCCATGAAGATGGGCGTGCCATTGTTGGCCGACGCGCGCTCCGCGAGAAAGCTGCCTTGCAGCGGCACGTAACAGGACAACGCCATGACGCCCGCCAACTTTTCCGGGAGCCGCGGCGCGGTGTACAGCGACACGGCGCCTCCTTGCGAAAAACCGGCCAGGACGATGCGATGGGCGGCGATGCCGCGCTCGGCCTCGCGCGCAATCAATTCCCGAATCTGCATATCCGAGGCGCGAAAGCCGGCGGCATCCTCGGCGGCTTGGCGATCCAGTCCCCGGATGTCGTACCAGGCCCGCATGGACATGCCGCCGTTGATGGTGACGGGCCGGACGGGTGCGTTGGGGAACACGAAGCGCCAGGCACGCTCACCCCGCCGCACGATCTCCGGCACGATGGGCTCAAAATCATGTCCATCGGCACCGAGGCCATGCAGCCAGATCACGGCGGCGTTGGGATTCGGGGCGGTTTCAACTTCGATTGTGTCGAGCATCGTGCCCTAATGTACTAGGAAAGCGGCTTGGCTCGAAACTCCTCTCATCTTTGAACCACGGATTCGGCCGCTCATCGAGGCGCCGCTGTAGGGCCGGGGATTGCCTTGTTCTCAGGGTCTCCCCGAAGCCGCCCAACCCGCGTCACGAATTCCCATCACACATTCAAGTCGCGCTGATCCGCGGCCGACCCCCGGCTTCGAGAACGGGTCACGTTCTTGGTTGGGCATGCCTGCCGATCAAACACTAGGAGTTTAAAATGGGAAAGAGTTCTTGGCTGGCCGCACTGCCCCTGGCGTTGGCCGCCGGTTCTGCAATCGCCGGCAGCAGCGTCGGCGACATGTTTTCGTACAGCGGCTTCGGAACGGCGGGGGTACTGCATACCAATACCAGCGATGCCGAGTACGTACAGACCGGTCAGACCTCGGGCGCAACCAACGGATTTGATTTCAAGACCGACAGCAAACTGGGCTTGCAAGGCACCGTGACTCCGACCCCATGGTTGTCGGGAACCGTGCAGGCGCTCGCGGAAGAGCGCTTCGACGACAGTCTGGCGCCGAAGATCGAGTGGGCATTCATCAAGCTGAAACCCGTTTCCGGAGTCTCCGTCCGCGCGGGACAAATGGCGTTGCCCTCATTCCTGGTGTCCGACTCGCGCAATGTCGGCTACGCCAACACCTGGCTGCGGGCGCCCGATGAGGTGTACGGCCAGTCGACGTTCGACGTCTACACCGGCGCCGACGTCACCTATGCGCACTCCATCGGCTCGTATACCGTGACGCTGGACGCGTTGGCCGGACACACCAAGGCGGACTACCTGCTCGGACCCGACTATGTCGCCGTCATCAACGGCCACAAATTATCGGGGTACAGCGCCAGCGTGGATGCGGGTGTCGCGACGCTGCGCTACAGCTATGTGAGAACCAACATCGACGCGGACATCGACGGGTTTACCGCCGCACGATTGGTCTACACCTTCACCAGCATCGGCGCGACCTACGACCGCAACGACGTGCTGCTGCAGTCCGAGTTCATCGCCAAACACACTCAACTTACCGCCTACGACGTCAACGGCTGGTACGTTCTCGGCGGCTACCGCCTCGGAAAATGGCTGCCCTATGGCATCTACGCAGCCGGTCAGACGCCCACCGGTCCGAACCCTCCCGGACCGCCGCTGCCGAACGAGAGCAAGCACACGATCAGCGCCGGTGTGCGCGCCGACTTGATCAAATCCGTGGACTTCAAGCTGCAGATCGATCGCGAATCGACCTATCCGAACGGCAGCCCCTTCATCAACATCCAGCCCGGATTCGAAGGCAAGGCGTTTGTATACAGCTTCGCCATCGACTTTGTGTTTTAAGGGAGCACGAACATGCACAACTCTACCAGGAAATTCGTCGCCTCTCTGACGCTGGGCGCACTGGCCTGCGGCGCGTGCGCCGGGGCGGCCACGGCCGAGGAAATCGCGGTCATCGTCAATCCGAAGAATGCCACGGCCAGCGTGACGGCCGACCAAGTGGAGCAAATCTTCCTCGGCAAGACCACTAGTCTTCCCGGCGGCGGCAACGCCACTCCGGTCGATCAAGCCGACGGATCGCCGATTCGCGACGATTTCTATCAAAAGGCGACGGGCAAATCCAGCGCGCAGGTCAAGGCCATCTGGTCGCGCCTGATTTTCTCGGGCAAGAGCACCCCGCCCAAACCACTCGGCTCCAGCGCGGACGTGAAAAAGCAGGTCGCGTCGGATCCCAGCGGCATCGGCTACATCGAAAAGTCCGCGGCCGATGCATCGGTCAAGGTCGTACTGACGTTGCCATAGGGTGCCTTCGCCCAGGGTGATCGCCATGCAATTCAAAAAGAAAATCTGGTCGATCCCGGCAGCGGCGGTCGTGATCTTTGGCCTTAGCCTGGCTGCAACATTTCTGTTGAGCCGGCAAACGTCGATGATCATTTCCCAGCTCGGCACGGTGCGCTATCCCAGCGTCGAATTGACGCAGCGCATGGAGCGCGAGCTGAAATCGGTGGTGGAGGCCCTGCAGTCGGCGGTCGCGGAAGGCGACAAGGGCAAGCTGAATGACGCGACGACGCTGGCCAAAGAGTTCCGCGACGACGCGGATGCGCTGACGGCGCTGGCCGGGCAGGCCGAAGACGGCAAGGCCTTGCGGTCGAGCTTCGACGCCTATCTCGATTCTGCACTGAATGCCTCGAGCATCATGCTGGCCACGAAGAGCGGCGACGCCACCGCCGCCATCGCCCAAATGCAGCAGCAGCACGGCATCGTCGATGCCGCGGTCACGGCATCCACCGCCAAGGCGCACGAGAACTTCAAGGCATCCCTCGATGCAGGCAGCGCCGGTTTACGCAAGATCCTGTGGCTGACCGTCGGCGGCGCCTTGGGGGTCATCGCAGGCCTCATCCTGCTGTCTCACTTCATCGTCGGGAGTCTGTGGCGCCAGCTCGGCGGCGATCCGGAACAGGCGCGCGCTTTTGCCGATAAAATCGCCTCCGGCGATCTGACGGCCAAAATCCGCCTGGCCCCGAACGACACACACAGTCTGATGGCCGCTCTACAGGCGATGGCGGGGCGATTGAACGCCGTGATTGCCGCGCAATCCGCAATGTCTCGTGAACACGACCTAGGGAATTTGGCGTACCGCATCGACGCGGCCGCTCTGCCGGGCACCTACGGTGAATTGGCTGAAACGACCAACTCGCTCGTGGATGCCCACGTCAAGGTCATGTTCCTGCTGGTCAAGGTCTTGCAGCATTATGGACGCGGTGATTTTTCCGTCGACATGCCGGAATTGCCGGGTCAAAAAGCCGATTTGACGCGCGCCGCCGCCGAGGCCAAGAGAAACCTGTTGAATATCAACACGGAACTGAAGCGCTTGGTCGATGCCGCGACGCGCGGCGACTTCACGGCGCGCGGCGACGGCTCTGCCTTCGAGAACGTCTACGGCGAAATGGTCAACGGCCTGAACCAAGTCATGTCGGCGTGCGAGACCGGTATCACGGACTTGGGCCGTGTTCTCGAGGCCTTGGCACACGGCGACTTGACCACCCAAATGCATGGCATTCATAAGGGACAATTTGCGCAGCTGCAGCGCGATGCGAACTCGACGGTGGCGAAGCTGACGGACGTCATCACGCAAATCAAGGAAGCGACCGGATCGAGGAGCCTCGCCGGGCGCAAGTCGCTCGACAATGCCAACAGCCTCAGTCGGCGCATCGAACAGCAGGCTGCCAATCTCGAGGAGACGGCGAGTTCCATGGAAGAGATCACGGCGGCCGTGAAGCAGAACGCCGAGAACGCCGGCCATGCAAATACACTGGCGATCGGTGCCTCGCAGGTCGCCCTCAAGGGCGGCTCGGTGGTGTCGCAGGTGGTCGATACGATGCAATCGATAGAATCGAGCTCGAGGAAAATCGTCGATATCATCGGCGTCATCGACGGTATCGCGTTTCAGACCAATATTCTCGCGCTGAACGCCGCCGTCGAGGCGGCCCGGGCCGGGGAACATGGGCGAGGCTTCGCAGTCGTGGCTGCGGAAGTGCGCAACCTAGCGCAACGCACCGTCACCTCGGCGAAGGAAATCAAGGTTCTGATCGGCGAGTCGGTTGAAAAGGTCGGCGGCGGCACCTTGCTGGTTCGCACGGCCGGAGAAACGATGCAGGAAATCGTCAATGCCGTAAAATCGGTGACCGCCATCATCGGCGAGATCAGGACCGCCAGCGCCGAGCAGAGCACCGGTATCGAATCGGTGAACTCCGCAATCACGCAAATCGATCAAGCGACCCAGCAAAATGCCTTGCTGGTAGAACAGACGGCCGCGAGTCTGGAGTTCTTCAGGACGGACGCCGCGGCGGGCGGAGCTCGTGCAGCCGCCCCTGCGGCGGCATAATTTGGGTATGATCGTGGCATGCCGGCCACGCTGGATCATCTGCGCCGCTATGCCGTCGCGCGTTCTCTGTTCAAACCCACCACCCTGAAGCGGGCGATCGACAAGCTCGGATTCGTTCAGGCCGATCCCATCCGTGCCCCCGCCCGCGCTCAAGACCTGACTCTGCGCCATCGTGTGGCGGGCTATCGGGCGGGCGATCTGGAGCGCCGCTATCCCAAGCTGCCGCTGGAGGAAGACTTCTTCGTCAATTATGGCTATCTGCCCCGGGCGCATCAGCAACTGATGCATCCGCGAACGGCGCGCACGGTGTGGACGGCGGCGCGCGCCGAGCAGGCGGCGGCGGTACTGGCGTTCATCCGCGGACGCGGCGCCGTGCACCCGCGCGAGGTGGACGCGCATTTCGCGCATGGCAAGGTCACCAACTGGTTCGGCGGCTCCTCGAACGCGAGCACCCAATTGCTCGACGTGATGCACTACCGCGGCATGCTGCGCGTGGCGCGGCGCGAGAGCGGCACGCGGGTGTACGCGGCGTGCGAGACGGCGGCGGCAGCGGCGGTCGGTACAGCGGCGGTTGACGCGCCGGTGGTCGGCACACCGGCGCCGCACGCCGCCGCCGGTTCATGCATGGATGCGCTCGTGGACCTGGCCGTGCACAAGTATGCGCCGCTGCCGGCGAGCACCTTGCACGCCCTGGTTCGAAAGTTGCGCGGCGGCGCGCCGCAGTGGACTTCCGACCGGGCGCAGGCGCTGGCACGCGCCAAGCAACGCCTGGGCCACGCGCGCATCGACGGCATCGATTGGTACTGGCCGGCGGCCGAGGGGCCGGCTTCGCGGCGCTGGCGCCCCGATGAAGACGTGCGCCTGCTCACGCCCTTCGATCCCATCGTCTGGGACCGCGACCGCTTCGAAATCTTCTGGGGCTGGGCCTACCGGTTCGAGGCCTACACGCCCGCGCCCAAACGCAAACTCGGGTATTACGCGCTGCCCCTGCTGTGGCAGGATCGAGTGATTGGCTGGGGCAACGTGACGGCAACCGATGACGGGCTGCGCTGCTCCTTCGGCTACACCCGCGGCCGCGCGCCGCGCGACGCCGCGTTTCGCGCCGGTCTCACGGCGGAACTGGCGCGCATGCGAACTTTCCTGGGGCTGGCGGGCTAGCGGAGCGGCCGCCGCGGCGGCGGGAGCGGCGGCAGTGGTAGCGGCAGCAGCAGCGGCAGCGGCAGCGGCTGCAGCGTCTAGAGGCGGTGCCGTATCTCGGCCGCGATTTCGTAGGAGCGCAGCCGCTTGGCGTGATCGAATATCTGCGAAGTGATCATCAATTCGTCGGGCCGCGTCCGCTCCATGAATGCCGCCACGGCTTGGCGGACGGTCCCGGGCGCGCCAACGGCGGAGCAGGTGAGCACGTCGGCGAGCAGCGCTTTGGCGGCTGGCGGGAGTTGGCTTTCGTAGTCCTCCACGGGAGGCGGCAGCTGCATCGGCCGGCCGCTACGCAAGTTGACGAAGGCCTGCTGCATGGAGGTGGCGAGGAAGCGCGCTTCCGCATCCGACTCGGCGGCGAAGATGTTGAATCCCAGCATCACGTAGGGGCGATCGAGCTGTTCGGATGGTTGGAAGCGCGCGCGGTAAATCTCGATGGCCTGCATCATCATGGCCGGTGCGAAATGCGACGCGAAGGCGAAGGGCAGCCCGAGCGCCGCGGCGACTTGGGCGCCGAACAGGCTGGAGCCCAAGATCCAGAGCGGCACTTTCAACCCGGCGCCCGGCACCGCCATGACCCTCTGCTCGGAACCCACGGGCGCGAAGTATCCCATCAGTTCCAGGACGTCCTGCGGAAACTGGTCGGGATCGGAGGCGAGATTGCGCCGCAGCGCGCGCGCCGTGACTTGATCGGAACCCGGCGCCCGGCCGAGCCCCAGATCGATGCGGCCGGGAAACAGGCTTTCCAGGGTGCCAAACTGCTCGGCGATCACCAGCGGCGAGTGATTCGGCAGCATGATGCCGCCGGCGCCGACGCGGATGGTCGAGGTCCCCGCGGCGACATGGCCAATCACCACCGCGGTGGCGGCGCTCGCAATCCCGGGCATGCTGTGATGCTCGGCGAGCCAATAGCGCCGGTAACCCCACGCTTCCGCGTGCCGTGCGAGGTCCAGGGTGTTGCGCAGCGACTGCGCCGCATCGCTGCCCATCGCCACCGGAGACAAATCGAGAATGGAAAAGGGAATCATGGGCCTGCACTCGAGCTGGGGACGGATACTTGGTTCACCCACAATATCAAGGTGGCGGGGGCTGTGCGATCGGCCGGCCGCGGCCAAGATTGGGTTGACAGCGCCTGCATTTTTATGCAGGATGCGTGCAATTTTATGCAAGGCCCCGCGATGCTCCGTTCCGATGTCGACAATACCAGCGCTCCGGCGCGCCGCACCACGTTGGCGAAGATCATTCGCGAGCAGTCCGTGGGGCGCCAAACCGAGCTGGTCGCCATGCTGCGCAAACACGGCCATGCCGCGACCCAGTCGAGCGTGAGCCGGGACTTGCGCGAGCTGGGCGTCGCGAAGATGGGCGATCGGTACGTGCTGCCCGAGACGGCCACCCCGTTGAAAAATGATTTCTCGTCCTTGAGACAATTCGTCAGCGCGCGCTTCACCGCGGGTACGAATCTGACCGTGCTGAAGACGACCGTGGGTTCGGCGCAAAGCGTGGCTGTCGCCATCGATACCGCCCGATGGCCCGAGGTCGTCGGCACCATATCCGGCGATGACACCATTTTCATCGCCACTGCCGGCGCGCGCGAGCAGCGCAAGCTGGCCGACCGCCTTCTCGCCATCTTCGGACGCTAACCCCAATGACATCGACTTCAAGGCAGGGCGCCGAGCCCATACTTTTGGCTTTTTCCGGCGGTCTGGACACCTCGTTCTGTGTCCCCTGGCTCAAGGACACCTACCAGCGGCCGGTGATCACGGTCACCGTCGACACCGGCGGCATCGATGCCGCCGCGGCGCAATCCCTGGCCGAGCGCTCGGCGCAGCTCGGCGCCATCGAGCATCATCTCATCGATGCGCGCGGCCCTTATTTCGAGCAGGTGCTCAAATTCTTGATCATGGGCAATATCCGCCGCGGCGGCGTCTATCCGCTGTGCGTGGGCGCGGAGCGGGTGCTGCAGGCGCAGACCATCGCGCAAATGGCGCTGTCGCTCAAAACTCAAATGGTGGCGCACGGCTGCACGGCCGCCGGCAACGATCAGGTGCGCTTCGAAGTGGCGCTGCGCACCCTGGCTCCGGATCTGGAGATCATTGCGCCGGTGCGCGACCGCGCGTTCAAACGGCCGGAGCAGCTCAAGTATCTCGAAGAGCATCGGCTGCCCATTCCACCCTTCGGCGCGGCCTACTCGGTGAATCGCGGGCTCTGGGGCGTCACCATCGGCGGCAAGGAAACGCTCACCTCCGAGGGCAGCATTCCCGATGACGCCTGGGTGCTCTCGAGGGATGCCTTCTCCGCGCCGCGCCCGGCCGAGCGCCACGTGATCGGATTCAGCCAGGGAGTTCCGGCCAGCCTCGACGGTCAGGCCGCCTCGCCCGTCGCCATCATCGAGCGGCTGGAAGCCTTGGCGGGTCCCTTCGGCATCGGCCGCGGCATTCATCTGGGGGACACCGTCATCGGCACCAAGGGCCGCGTCGCGTTCGAGGCGCCCGCGGCGGAGGTGCTGCTGACGGCGCATCGCGAGCTGGAAAAGCTGGTGCTGACGGGCAAGCAGGCCCGCATCAAGGACTCGGTGGCGCAACCCTACGGCGACCTGGTGCACGAGGGGCAGCATTTGGATCCGGTCTGCCGCGATATCGAGGCGCTGCTCATGTCCTCCCAAGATCGCGTCAGCGGCGAGGTCCGGGTGCTGTTGCGGCCGGGTTCGATCTTCGTCGAAGGCGTGGCCTCGCCTTATTCGCTGATGGCGGCATCGAAAGGCGTCTACGGCGAATCCGCGGGCGAATGGACGCCGACCGATGCCCTGGGGTATTCGAAAATGCTCGCCCTGACCGGGGTGTTCTACAAGCGCGCCGGAGCGAACGCGGCGGCGCGGGCGGCGGCACCCGCGGCGGTGGCCAAGCCATGAGCGGCATGCGCACGGTGGTGGTCGATAAAATCGCCTCGGTGACGCAGGCCTGCGGTCTGTCGCACGAGCTGCGCATCTCCGCCGATATCGCGTGCGAGGAAGGCGTGGTGTTGGTGGTCGAGATCCTCAACAACAAATCCACCTACAACACCCTGGAGCTCACCAGCGGACGCATGGCGAAGATTGCGCGCGGCGATGTGGTGGTCGGGGCCCTGGGTCATCGCAAGGCCTTGTTCGGCTACTCGGGCCACATTCCCACCACGCTCAAGCCCGGCGATGTGATCCAAATGCTGAATATCGGCGGCGTGCTCGGCATCTGCGATTCCGCCACGCCGGACAAGGGCAAGCCCTTCGACTGCAAGGTCCTGGGCGCCGTGCTGACCTTCCCCTATCTGGGCGAGCGCATCGGCGTGCCCGCCAGGGCGGGATACAAGCCGCTCAACTACGATGCCGCGCTCGACGTGCGCGGCGTACCGGTGGTGGCGCTGGCCGGTACCTGCATGGAGGCGGGCAAGACCGCGGCGGCCTCCGCCATCATCGCCCGCATGCGCCATCGGGGCCTCACGGTGGATGCGTTCAAGGCGACGGGAGTGTCCTTGCGCCGTGACATTCTGGCGTTCGAGGATTCCGGCGCGCGGCGCACCATGATTTTCACCGACTTAGGCGTCGTGACCACGACCGAAAAGAACGGCCCGGCGCTGACCCGCACCATGCTCACGGAAATGGCGTCCGGCCAGCCGGATGTGATCGTGTTCGAATTGGGAGACGGGCTGCTCGGAACCTACGGCGTGGAATCCATCCTGCGCCAGCCGGACATCAAGGCGGCACTGACGGCGGTGGTGTTGTCCGCCAATGATCCGGTGGCCGCCTGGGGCGGCGTCAAGCTGCTGCGCGAGCGCTTCGGTGTCGAACCTTGCGTCGTCACCGGTCCCGCCACGGACAATGCCGTGGGCGTCGAGATCATTCGCGAGCAGATGCAGGTCGAGGCGTTCAACGCCATCAGTAATTCCGCGGATCTCGGCGACCACATCATCACGCGATTGGGCCTGCAGCATGTGCGCGAATCCAAAGTGGCCGGCGAATGAGCGGCTCCACCTCGGCGATCGTGCTCGGCGGCACCGGCTATGTGGCGGGGGAGCTGCTGCGCCTGATCGCGGGCCATCCGCAGCTCGAGGTGGCCGCCATCCTGTCGGATAGTCAGCCCGGCGCGCCGGTCGCCGGCGCGTTCGCGCATTTGCGCAGCGCCTATCCGGAGATGAAATTCGCCACCATCGATGCCATCGAGACTCTGATTCGAAGCACGCCGCGCTCGGCCTTGTTTTCAGCCGCGCCCCACGGCGCCGCCGCCGCCCTCATCGACCGGCTGCTCTGCGCGGCGGAGGCGGCGGGCACGCGCGTGCATTGCGTCGATATCTCGGCCGATTTTCGCTATTCGAGCGCGGCGGCGTACGAGGCCGTGTACAAGCACGCGCACGGCGCGGCGGCGAGAATTCGGGAATTCACCTGCGCGGTGCCGGAGCACTTGCAAAAATCGCCCACCCCGCATGTCGCCCATCCCGGATGCTTCGCCACCGCCACGCTGCTCGCCGTCGTGCCCCTGTTGGCGCTCGGGCTCACCGACACGCGCCTGTTCGTCACCGGCATCACGGGCAGCACGGGCTCGGGCCGCAAGCCGGTCGAGGGCACGCACCATCCGCTGCGGCACAGCGATCTGTATGCCTATGGAGCCTTGAGCCACCGCCACGTGCCGGAAATCATCGCCTGCGCGAAGCTGGCGACCGGCGTCGAGGCTGAACTCAATTTCGTACCGCATTCCGGGCCCTTCGCGCGCGGCATCCACGTCACCGTACAGGCGAGCCTGAAGAAACCCTTGGGCACGGCGCAGGCGCTGGAGGCGCTCAGGTCCTACTACCAGAATTGTCCTTTCGTGCGGGTGGGCGACGCCGCTCCCCGCGTCAAGGAAGTCGCGGCCAGCAATTACGCGCACCTCTCCGCGGTGACCAACGGCAATTCGATCGCCGTCATGTCGGTGCTCGACAATCTCAACAAAGGCGCCGCCGGCGGCGCCGTTCAATGGATGAATCGCCTGTTGGGTCTTACCGAGACGCTGGGCCTCACCGCCCCCGCGCCCGGATGGACCTGAAGGCGCCGCGGCCACCGACCTCAAGAACACTGAAAATCCATGGCGACCCCCCAGACCACCTTGACGATCCCGGCTCTGAACAGCCACTTGGCGCAAGTGTTTGCGCAATATCCCATCGAAGTGGCCCATGGCGAGGGCGTCTGGCTGCATGCGCGCGACGGTCGCAAAATCCTGGATTTCTACGGTGGGCACGCGGTTGCGGGCTTGGGCTACGGCCACCCGCGCTGGCTGGCGGCGCTCGAGCGCCAAGCCCGGCAGATGGCATTTCAGACCAATGCGCTGCCGATGGTCATCCGCGAACGCGCCGCCGCCCGCTTGACGAAATTCGTCGGGCTTGGCCTCGACACGGTGTTTTGGATCAACAGCGGCGCCGAGGCGAACGAAAATGCGCTTAAAGTGGCGTTCAAACAGACTGGCCGCAGCAAGATCGTGGCGCTGGAACAGGGCTTTCATGGCAGGACCGCCGCCGCCGGCGCGGTGACCTGGGGGGCGTTCGAGAAATGGTATGGATTTCCGCGCCGGCCCTTCGACGTGAGATTCGCGCCGCGCGACAAGCCCGCCGCCGTCGATGAATTCGTCGACCGCGAAACGGCGGCGGTCATCGTCGAACCGGTGCAGGGCGTGGGCGGCGCCTACGATGTGGGCAAGCCCATGCTGCAGGCTCTGCGCCGGCGCTGCGACGAGGTGGGCGCCTTGTTGATTTTCGATGAGGTGCAATGCGGAACCGGCCGCACCGGCGCACCCTTTGCCGCCAACTTCTACGGTGTGGTACCGGACATGATCACCGCCGCCAAGGCCTTGGGGAACGGCTTTCCGGTGTCGGCGCTGCTGATGTCCCAACGCGTGGCGGGGCATCTGAAGCACGATGACATGGGCACGACCTTCGGCGGCGGTCCCATGGCCTGCGCGGTCGCCGAAGCGGTGATCGACACCATCGAGTCCGAATCGCTGCTGGCGAACGTGCGCCAGGTCTCGGCCTACATCTGCTCGAGCTGCATCATCGGTCCGGTCACCGGTGTGCAGGGCGCAGGGTTTCTACTGGGCCTGAAGACCTCGCGCCCCGCCAAGGAAGTGCAGGCGGCGCTGCTCGCCAAGAACATCCTCACCGGCACCAGTGCGGATCCAAACATTTTACGCCTGCTGCCGGCGTACATCTTGAACGAGGGTCATGTGGACCAGCTCTCGGACGCCCTGTCGAGAATCTCCGCATGAAGCGCTTCCTCAGTTTGGCCGATTTCAGCCGCGAGCAGATTCTCGATCTGCTGAAGCTCGCGCAAAGCCTGCAAGACAAGCCCGATCCCAAGGCGCTCGCCGGCAAGATCCTGGGGTTGGTGTTCTTCAATCCGTCGCTGCGCACTCTGGCCTCATTCCAAGCAGGAATGGCGCGCCTCGGCGGCTCATCCTTCGTGATCACCCCGGGCCAGGGAACGTGGCAGATGGAGACTCGGCTCAACGCCATCATGAACGGCGCGGCCGCCGAGCATATTCGGGAGGGCATCCCCGTGCTGGCCTCGTATTGCGATGCCCTCGGTGTCCGCGCCTTCGCCGAGGGCAAGAATCTCGAGGCCGACCTGGATGAAACGCTGTTCGGAATGATCGACGACCTGTGCGACAAGCCGCTGATCAACATGGAATCGGCGATGAACCACCCGACCCAGGCACTGGCGGACTGGCGCACCCTGGATGAACTCGAGGTGCCGCGGCGCGCGAAGTTCGTCCTCTCCTGGGTCTATCATCCGAAGGCGCTGCCCCTGGCCGTGCCCGCGGCCACGGTGCAGATGGCGGCGATGCGCGGCATGGAAGTGGTGGTGCTGCGGCCGGACGGGTTCGCCCTGCCGCCGCGAATCATGGAGTCGGCGAGTCTGGCCGCGGCCGTGGCCGGCGGCTCCCTCACCGAGACTTCCGATCGCGCGGCGGCGCTCGCCGGCGCGAGCGTGCTGTATGCGAAGGAGTGGGGCACCACGGCGTATTACGGCGACACCGAAGCGGACTCGCGGCTGCGCGCCGATCTGTCTGATTGGTGCGTGCGCGAGCGCTGGTTCACGGGTGCGCGGCCCGACGCCAAGCTCATGCACTGCCTGCCCGTGCGCCGCAACGTCGCGGTGGCCGATGAAGTGCTCGATGGTCCGCGCGCCGTGGTCAAACGCGGGGCCTTCAATCGCATGGTGGTGCAGATGGCTGTCCTGCATCGCTTGCTGGCTTGATCGATCGAAGTATCGGAGTATTCACCCATGATCATGAGTCGACCTGACCCGTCAGTCGCCGTACGCGCCTTGAAGAGCGCGGCGCCGTACATCCGCATGTACAAGAACAAGGTGTTCATCATCAAGGCCGGCGGCGCGGTGTTCAGCGACGAGATTTCGACGCGCGCCCTGATCGAGCAAGTCGCGATCCTGCACCAGGTGGGCATCAAGACGGTGCTGGTCCACGGCGGCGGTCCGCAGCTCGACAGCGTGCAGGCGACTCTGGGCATCGATACGCGCATGGTCAATGGGCGGCGGGTCACGGATCAAAAATCGATCGACGTCACCGCCATGGTGCTGAACGGCCTAATCAATACGCGCATCCTGGCGATTTGCCGGGAACTCGACATCGAAGCCATCGGCTTGAGCGGCGTCGACGCAGGGTTGATACGCGCGCACAAGCGTCCGCCGGTGCGCATCGCCGAGGGCTCCAACGAGACCGTGGACTATGGATTCGTGGGCAACATCGATTCGGTGAACGCGGCGGTGATCGAGAAACTGCTCGAGAACGGCTTGATGCCGGTGGTCAGTCCGCTGTCGGCGGACTCGAACGGCACTCTGCTCAATATCAACGCCGACACCGTGGCCGCGGCCATCGGCGGCGCGCTGTCGGCGGAAAAACTCGTGCTGTGCACGGGTGCGCAGGGAATTCTCGAACGCGCCGAGGATCCGGGCTCGGTGGTGTCGTACACGGACATCAAGGGATTGAAGCGTCTGCGCGACCAGGGCTCGCTGCGAGACGGCATGCTGCCCAAAGCGGCCGCGATCGAAAATGCGATTCGCGGCGGTGTGCGCCGGGTGCACGTGATCAGCTACAAATCGCCCGACAGTCTGCTGGCGGAGATCTTCACCAATGAAGGCACGGGCACGCTGGTGGTGGCGGATCTCACGGCGTTGAGCCCCGCGGAACAATTGAGCGCGCCGGGAGCCTGAGCTGCCATGACACGACTCTGGGACAAAGGAACTCCGCTCGACGCGCGCGTGCTCGAGTACACGGCGGGGGATGATTACATCCTGGACAGCCGGCTGGTGCGCTACGACATCCAGGCCTCCATCGCGCATGCGGAAATGCTGGCGGTGCAGGGGCTGCTGTCGGCGCACGACCTCGATGTCATTCGCGCGGCCTTGACCGCGATCGGCGAGGAACACGCGCGCGGGGCGTGGCGCATTTCGCTCGAGCAGGAAGACTGCCAGACCGCCATCGAGAATCTGCTCACCGCGCGCATCGGTACGGCCGGCGGGCGCCTGCATGCCGGCCGTTCGCGCAACGATCAGGTGCTCGCCGCGCTGCGGCTCTATCTGCGCGATGCCGCCGAAGAATTGCGGCGCGGCGCGGCCGCGGTGGCCGACGCGCTCGATGCCTTGGGCAAGCGGCATGGCGCGATGGAGCTGCCGGGCTACACCCACATGCAGCAGGCGATGCCGAGCAGCGTGGTCCTGTGGGCGCAGGGTTTCGCCGCGGAAATTCGCGACGATGCCGTGGGACTCGAGCTCGCCCAGCGGCGCATCGGCAAGAACCCCCTGGGATCCGCGGCCGGCTACGGCACGCCGAATCTCAATCTGAGCCGTGAGGAAACGCGCCGGCGCTTGGGTTTTGCCCTCACTCAAGAGCCCGTGACGGCGGTCCAGCTGTCGCGCGGCAAGGCCGAGGCGCAGCTCTTGTTCGAAATCACGCTGCTCGCGCAGGACATGGGCCGTCTCGCGGCGGACCTGATGCTGTATTACACCCAGGAATTTGGTTTCGTTGAGTTGCCGGAGGCGTTCACCACCGGCTCCTCCATCATGCCGCAAAAGCGCAATCCCGACGTGTTCGAACTGGTGCGCGGCCGCAGCGCCGTCGCGCAGGCGGCGCTCAACGAGGTGCTCGGCATCACGCAAAAAATGACGTCGGGCTATCACCGCGATTTGCAGCTGATCAAGCCGCCCCTGTTCCGCGGCATCGATTCCTGTCTGCAGACACTTCGGATACTGCCGGGCGCTCTCGAGGGGGTGCGTTTCCGGCCGGAGAACATTCATCTCGAGGCCGGCATCCACGCCGCCGCCGCCGCGAACGCCTTGGTGGCGAAGGAAGGCATCCCGTTTCGCGAAGCCTACAAGCGCGTGGCCGCCAAACTCAAGGAAACGGAATGACCATTTGGATCAGCCCAAGATCGGTGGCGGAATTGAATTCCGTGAGTGCGGGAACTCTGACATCAAGCCTTGGAATCGAATTCACCGAGGTCGGCCCGGATTTCGTTCGCGGCACCATGCCCGTCGACGGCCGCACCCGCCAGCCGTATGGGCTGCTGCACGGCGGCGCCTCGGTGGCGCTCTGCGAAACGCTGGGCAGCATGGGGGCGAGCATGTGCCTCGACACCAAGGAATACCTGAGCGTGGGTCAGGAGATCAACGCCAATCACGTGCGGTCGGCGCGCACGGGGCTGGTCACGGGCACTGCGCGCCCGGTGCACATCGGCGGCCGCTCCCATGTCTGGACCATCGACATCGTCAACGAGGCCGGCAAATTGATCTGCACCTCGCGCCTGACGGTCGCCATTGTCCGGCGCAGTTCCCTCGGCGCCTGAAGGTGCGCTAGCATTTGCCACCCTGAGACGTGTAAGGTGCGCGCCATGAAACGAACCGGAACTCTTGTCCAGACATGCGCCGCGTGGGTGATGGTCGCAGCCGCGCCCCTTGCCGGTGCCCAAAATCCCCCCTCTGCGCCCGGCGCGCCGGCAACGGCGAGCCCGCCGGCCGCCACGCCTCAAGCCCCGCCTCAAGCCCCGCCGCCTCCGGCGGTGCCCACGGCCGATCAATTCAGCTACATCGTCGGCTTGAATTTCGGCGAGCAGCTGCATCGCGCGGGGATCACCGATCAGGTGGTCATCGATACCATGGTGCGCGGCCTCCAAGAGGCCTTGCGGCAGGGGAAGAAGGCCACGCCGGCCGAACAACAGCAGCTGGGGGCGTTTGTGCGTTCGGTGCAGGAAGCCACGGTGGCGCGCAACCAGGCGGCCGCGAAGGATTTCTTGGCGCACAACGCGCAGGAGAAGGGCGTGACCACCACGGCCTCGGGACTGCAATACAAGATTGTCGCGCCGGGCGACAAGAAGGCCGCGGCGGCCACGGTCGCCGATCAAGTGACCGTGCAATACCGCGGCAAACTGCTCGATGGCTCGGAATTCGACTCATCCTATGCCCATGGCTCGCCCGCGACCTTCGGGGTCACCGGCGTGATCAAAGGCTGGCAGGAGGCCTTGGTGCTGATGAAGCCGGGTGCCAAATGGCAGCTGTTCGTGCCGCCTGACCTTGCCTATGGCGCGACGGCGAGGCCCGGCATTCCCGCGGGTTCGATGTTGATATTCGACGTGGAATTGTTGAGCGTCAAATCAAGCGCCGCGCCGGCGGCATCTGCGCCGTCGGGGAAACCCGCGGGCGGCAAGCCCTCGATACCCGCCGGCAGCAGCCCGCCGGCGAAATCCCTCGGCGGCGCTAGCGATTGAGCTCGAGCGCGTTGGTGAGGTCGCCCATCGGCGGCGCGCCATGCGCGGTGAGTGCCGTATCGCGCACTGCGATCCCCGGCAATGGCGCGAGATCGAAGCGGCGGGTGATCAGGCGCAGTATGGACGCCGTGTCGTACTGCGTGTGATCGACGCTGCCGCGCTTCGCCCAGGGCGAAATGATCAGCGCGGGAATTCGTGTGCCGGGCCCCAACAGATCGCCGTGCGGCGGCGCCACGTGATCCCAGGCGCCGCCGAATTCGTCGTAGGTGATCACGATGACCATGTGCGGCCACTGCGGGCTTGCGCGCAATTTCGCGACCACCTCCGCGATGTGCGCATCGCCTTCCGCCACCGATGCGTAGCCGGCATGCTGGTTCACATTGCCCTGCGGCTTGTAGAACGCGACCGCCGGTAAGCGGCCCGCGGCCGCGTCAGCGACGAACTCGCTGTAGTCCTTCAGGTGCAGCGCGCGCTGCCCGGCCGCAAGTTTAGGATCGAAGCGCGCGTAATAGTTGAAGGGCTGGTGATGCGGTTGGAAGTCGGGATTGCCCGCGGGCGTGGTGGGCGCGTAAATCACCGTACGCGTTTTGAGCGGCGAGCGCCTGCCGTCGGCCAACGCCGCATCCCAGGAGCCCGAATACCAAATCCAGGGGACGCGCTTGGCGTCGAGTGCATCGCCGATCGTGGCCCCCTGCTGGGGCGGCAAGGTCGTGGCATTGGCGGGGTCGGCGTACAGCGTGTCCAAGTCGGCGGCCGCGGGCTTGTTGCCGCTCGGTTGATAGGGTGGCTGCATGGTGTTCACGGCGTAGAACTTGCCATCGCCGAAATAATTGGCGGGCGTGATATTGCCGCTGTTCGCAAACCTGGGCGGCTCGTCCAAGGCGGAGGGTTTAGCGTCCCTCGCCGCCTGGAGGCGCGGCAGATAGTGCCCGGCCGCGTCCTGATCGAGCATGGCAATGGCCGGTTTTGCCGGCGCCGAATCCGCATTGGGATAGACGGGCGCGCAGGCGCAAATCAGGTATTGGTGATTGAGGAACGAGCCGCCGAAAGCGCCCTGGAAAAAATTATCGGCGAGGACGAAATCTTTCGCGAGCGCGAACAGCGCCGATTGGCTGTAGTCGTAGTGCCCCATGGCGAGGCCGCCGGCGTCCGACCACGCGGCATAGCCGTCGTTCTTGCCACCGTCGATTTGCATCTGGTGCTCGAAAAAGCGATGCACCAGATCGCGGGTCACGATCGACGTCGACAACGTGACCTGGGATTGCGCCGTGAAGGCGTGCTCGATCGAGAACGGCGCATTGGGCAGACCCAGGCTTTGGGCTTGCGTCACCACCGGCACGGCGCCCGCGGCCGTCACGCCGCCCCAAGTCGGCGGCAGCGTGGGCAGCACCGACCCGTTTCGATCGATCTGCGGCACATAGGCCGGCAGCGGCCGGCCGGCGGCATCCACGACCTCACCCAAGCCGCGCGCGCCGGGGAAATTACCGAACAAATTGTCGAAGGCGCGATTCTCGGCGTAGATCACCACAATGGTATCGACCTTCGAGCGCAGCGCCCGAGTCGTGGGGTCAGAGGGCCGGGCCGGGGTCGCCAGCGGCGCCCTGTCGGAGCACGAGGCCGCAGCGGCGACGGCGAGGCCGAGCGCGATGAGCCGGAGCAACGGGCGGCGTGAATGGCACAACGTGCGCTGGATGGTGTTCTTCATCAGCGCAAGTATAAGGTGCACCGCCACTCACGGTGCGACCGGCGCTTCGGTCGCTGCGATTCCCAGGCGAGCCGCGACCGGCCCGCGACGGGCCGCGACGGGCCGCGACGGGCCGGGGCGAGGCCGGCCGGGTCGCGCTAGAAAGTCCAGGTGGCGCTGACCGTCAGCGCGTCCGGGTCGCCGTACTGGGAGCTGATCCGCTCGTACTCGGCGCGGAACGCGACACCCCAGACTTTGGACTGCACGCCCACGCCGTAGGCAAACTTGTTGTCGGTCTGGGTTTGGCGGTAGTACGTCGGGCAATACGGCGCGCCACTCGGTGGGACCGGGCACGCCTGCGCCAACGGAATCGCCACGTCGGTTTTCAGCCGCGCGACGCCGGCCTTGCCGAAGACATCGAAAAATGGCATCGGCAGCGGCAAATATCCCACCGCGAACAGCGCACTCGCGGTGGGGTGAGAATCGAAACCGTAGTAGTTGACGTCGTAGTAGTTGTGCGAACCCGGTTGGCCGAAGTCGATATATTCGAATTCGGCGCCGACGAAGGGGATCGGCCGCACACCGGCGATGGCCTTCCACGCCGTTTGATGATCATTGTAGTAACCCGGCAGGCCGTAGGCAGGGTCGTCGCTTCGGATTGTGGAGTAGCCGGCGCCGGCGCCGAGATAAAATCCCACTGGATTGTCAGCCAGAGCCACGGTCGACGCTGCACAGGCGCCCAGCGTGAGGATCGCCAACAGGGTTCCTGAAATTCGCTGCATCAACTTCTCCGATTAAGCTACGTAACATTCGGACTGGGCCGCGGATCCGGAAGTTCCGGCCAAACTGCCGCGTTGCCGCACGCGCTATACTTCTCACATGAAAAAAGTGTGTCCGTGGGTCCTTCTCTGCCTGGCCGGATTGCTCGCCGGCTGCGGTCAAAAAGGACCCCTGGTGCACCCGGATGCTCCGCCCAAGCACAAGCGCGTGGCCCCGAGTCCGCGCGCCGCGCCGGCCCCACCTGCTCCAGCACCAGCGCCTGTTGCCGCCCCGCCTGCTGCGCCCGCCCCGCCTGCTGCGCCCACGCCGCCCGCTGCCCAAGCGCCCGCGAGCGGCGGCTCGGACGCGACGCCAAAGCCCTGATCGGCGTCTCGCTGATTCCATGAACGCACGCAAGCTCATTTTGGTTGACGGCTCTTCGTATCTTTACCGGGCCTTTCACGCACTGCCGCCGCTCAGCAACTCGAAGGGGGAACCGACCGGCGCGGTGCTGGGCGTGCTCAACATGCTGAACAAGATGATCAAAGAGGAGGCGCCGGACCGCATCGCCATCGTCTTCGATGCGCCCGGCCGCACCTTCAGGGACGATCTCTTCGATCAGTACAAGGCGCATCGCGCGCCGATGCCGGATGATCTGCGCTCGCAGGTAGAGCCCCTGTTGGACGCCGTGGCCGCCATGGGCCTGCCGCTGCTGCGCGTCGCGGGCGTGGAGGCGGACGATGTGATCGGCACGCTGGCCAAGCAAGGAGCGGAGTCGGGTTACGACGTACTGATCTCCACCGGCGACAAGGACATGGCGCAACTCGTGGGTCCGAGGGTTGGATTGATCAACACCATGAGCAACTCGCGCCTCGACCGCGAGGGCGTGAAGGCGAAATTCGATGTGTACCCGGAGCAGATCGTCGACTACCTCGCCCTGGTGGGCGACAGCTCGGACAATATTCCCGGAGTCACCGGAGTGGGCCCCAAGACGGCGGCGAAATGGCTGCATCAATATCAAACGCTCGATGAGTTGCTCGCCCATGCCGGCGACATCGGCGGCAAGGTGGGCGAGAATTTGCGCAATGAGATTGCCAAGCTCGAGCTGTCGCGCAAGCTCGCCACCATCGACACCTCGCTCGCGCTGGAGATCAGCGCCGAAGGCCTAAGCGCCGGTGCGGCGGATCTTGCGCGGCTGCGGGAACTGTATACGCGGCTGGAATTACGCGCGCTGCTCAAGTCCTTGGGCTCGGCCGCGGAGCCGCCGGCCGCGGCTGCGGGTGAACCGCAGCCGGGTGCCGCGCCTGCCGCGGCGAACGCCACAGCGGCCGGTGGCGCTGGCGCTACCGTCGCCGCTGGCGCCGCCGGCGCCGCCGTTGAGACTCCTGCTCTCGCACGCGACTATCACAAGATCGTCTCGCAAGATGCCCTGGACGCGTGGCTTGAAAAGCTCGCCGCCGCGACGCTCATATCCTTCGACACGGAAACCGACAGCCTCGATTACATGCAGGCACGCATCGTCGGACTTTCCTTCGCCGTCACGCCGGGGGAGGCGGCCTACGTGCCTCTCGGCCATGATTACACCGGAGCCCCGGTGCAGCTCGATCGGGACAGGGTGCTGGCGGCATTCAAGCCGCTGCTCGAGGATTCCGCCCGGGCGAAGCTCGGCCATCATTTGAAGTTCGACACTCATGTGCTCGCGAACCATGGAATCCAGTTCGCGGGCCAGCGATTTGATTCCATGCTCGAATCGTATGTTCTCAACAGCGTCGCGACGCGCCACGACATGGATTCGACTGCGGCGAAATATCTCGGCATCGAGACCATTCGGTACGAAGATGTCGCCGGCAAGGGCGCAAAGCAAATCACCTTCAATCAGGTGGACGTGGATCGCGCCGCCGAATACTCGGCCGAGGATGCGGATGTGACGCTGCGACTGCATGTGGCCCTGTGGCCGCAAATCGAAGCGCTACCGACATTGAAATCGGTGTACGAAACCATCGAACAACCGCTTGTGCCGGTGCTCTACCGCATGGAACGCACGGGCGTGCTGGTGGATCGTGAGCTGCTCAGGATCCAGAGTTCCGAGCTGGCGGCGCGAATGCTGGAACTGCAGGCGCAGGCTCACGCCGAAGCGGGCGGCGAGTTCAATGTGGATTCGCCGAAACAGTTGCAGGAAATCTTGTTCGGCAAGCTCGGCATTCCGGTGATGCGCAAGACCCCCACCGGCCAGCCCTCGACCGCGGAGGATGTGCTCGAGGAGCTTGCGGCGACCTATGCCCTGCCCAAGTTGATTTTGGAATATCGGGGTGTCGCCAAACTCAAGTCCACCTACACCGACAAACTCCCCGAGCAAATCGATCGCACGACGGGGCGCATTCACACCTCCTATCACCAAGCGGTCGCGGCCACCGGCAGACTCTCCTCGACGGATCCGAATCTGCAAAATATCCCGATCCGGACCCAGGAGGGGCGGCGCATCCGGCAGGCCTTCGTGGCGCCGCCCGGCCACTCGCTGGTCGCCGCGGATTATTCTCAAATCGAGTTGCGCATCATGGCGCACCTGTCGGGCGACGCCAGCCTGCTCGAGGCCTTCGCCGAGGAGCGCGATGTCCACCAGGCGACCGCCGCCGAGGTGTTCGGCACACCCTTGAGCGAGGTCAGCGCCGATCAACGGCGTTCCGCCAAGGCCATCAATTTCGGCTTGATGTATGGGATGTCGGCCTTCGGGCTCGCCCGCCAGTTGGCAATCGGCCGCGGCGAGGCGCAGAAGTACATGGATCTTTACTTCGAGCGCTATCCCGGCGTGCGGCGCTTCATGGAAGAAACGCGCCGTCAGGCGCGCGAATCGGGTTTCGTGGAGACGGTGTTCGGCCGGCGCCTGTACCTCCCCGAGATCCAGTCCCGCAACCAGGCGCTGCGCCAATACGCGGAACGCAGTGCGATCAACGCCCCCATGCAAGGCACGGCCGCGGACATCATCAAACGCGCCATGATCGATGTGGACGCCTGGCTGCAGAGCTCCGGGGTGCCGGCACGGCTCATCATGCAAGTGCATGATGAATTGGTCCTGGAGGTGGCGGACCCGGCCGTCCCCGGCCTGGTGGGGCAGTTGCGCGCGCACATGGAGCGGGCGGCGGAACTGCGGGTACCGCTCAAGGTCGATGTGGGTATTGGGCGCAACTGGGACGAAGCGCACTGATTCAGGTTAAGCCTTAGGGGCACTGCAGCAGAATTTGATGCTGCGGCCCCGCACGGTATGTGGCTAAAGTCACATATAGAAAATCATGCGCGCGGCCGCGGTTTGAGGCAAAATCCAACGATATTCGGCGCGCCTATTGTCTTGATCGGCAGCGCGGGCAGATTTGAGAAATTGCTGTGAAAGGGGCTGGAACTTTCGGGAGGGGTCCCCATCTAACCTAATGAGCGTGAAAGACGCTCCCCGCTCTTCTCCCTGAGCGGGCATGACCCGGTTTGTCATCCCCATGCCGGGTTGGTCTGCCTCGGTGGCTGCTCTAAGTAACCACCGGGGCCTTTTTTTGCGCGGTCTCGAGCCAGTGATCCATGACCTGGCGCGCCTCCTCGAATCCCTCCTTGGCGTGAGCCGAGAACAATTGCGCCGTCACCGACGTGTCGGAGCAAGCTGCCCGGGTCTCGCGCAGCACGCGCTGAGCATCGCGGCGATTCAACTTGTCGGCCTTGGTCAAGAGGACGTGGGCGACGCGGTCTCGTGCTAGAACCCATTCGAGCATCCCCGCATCCTGGGCGCCCAGGCCTCGGCGGCTGTCCACGATCAGGATCAGGCCGACCAGCGATTCACGGACATTGAAGTAATGCTGCATCAGTTCCAGCCAATGCAGCCGCACACGTTCGGGCACTTTCGCGAATCCGTACCCCGGCAGGTCCACCAGGCGGCTTTCGGAATCCAGCTCAAAAAAGTTGATCAGCTGCGTGCGTCCCGGCGTGCGGCTCACTCGCGCGAGGCCCGCGCGCTGTGTGATGGCGTTGATGGCCGTGGATTTGCCGGAATTCGAACGCCCCGCAAAAGCGATTTCCTTCCCCAGGTCCGGGGCGAGTTGATGCGCCTCCGCTGCGCTGGTCAGGAATCTCACATGGGGGTAGGTGGACATAGCCGTTTGAACGCAAATTATTGACTCTAGTGTACAATTTCAGGGCGACAGGGGTTCACATTAGCATGGGGTGACAGGCGATCATGAAGCGGCTCTGGATTCTCTCAATGGCGCTTTCCGGCGCAATCGTCAGTCACTCAGGCTCTGCGGCCGGCAACGTCGAGGCGGGCGCCGCCAAGGCCGTCGTTTGCCAGGCATGTCATGGGGCCAACGGCAATAGCAACAATCCCGAGTGGCCGAGCCTCGCCGGCATCGGCGCCGACTACATCACCGAGCAGCTAAAGAACTTCAAGGAAGGAAAACGCAGCAATCCGGTGATGATGCCCAATGCGATGAGCTTGAGCGCGGACGACATGGCCGATTTGGGCGCGTATTTCGATAGTTTGACCAATACAGGCTTGGAAGCGGACCCCTCCTACTGGGAAGCGGGCCAGAAACTGTACCGGGGCGGTGATCAGGCGCGCGCGATTCCGGCCTGCATGGCCTGTCACGGACCGACCGGGCGCGGCAACGAACCTGCGAAATTTCCGGCGCTGCGCGGCCAGCAGTCGGTGTACGTCGTGAAACAATTGAATGACTATGCATCGGGCGCTCGGTCGACCGGTCCGAACGGCATCATGCAGACCATCGCCAAACGCCTGACGCCCGACGACATCCGCAATCTGGCGTCGTACATGCAAGGAATTCGCTGATCGTGCGGATTCGAAATCTGGTTTTGCATCTCGGCTTGGCGCTCGCGCTGGCCGCGTGCGGCAGACAGCAGTCCGCGCAGGAGCGCGCCCCGGCGGCTGCCGCGTCCACGGCGGCCGCGCCCGGCGCCGCGGTCGTTCGGCAAAAAGCGGCCGAGCAGGCCTCCGACCTGCCGTCGAAGATCACTCGCCTGAATGAAGATGGCTCGGAGACCGTGGAGGATGTGCCCAGCGACAGCGGCGCACACAACCCGCTCCTGGCGGCGGTTGCCTCGACGGTGGCGGCCTCCACGTCCGCTGCATCCGCGGCGACCTTGAGCCCGCCGACTCTGTGGCAGGAGGGCGTCAACTACGCTCGACTGGTGCCGGCTCAGCCCACCGCGGTTCCCGCGGGCCAAGTCGAAGTGCTGGAGTTTTTCTGGTACGCCTGTCCGCACTGCTACGGGCTCGATCCCTCGGTCGAGGCATGGAAGAAAACCAAGCCGGCGTATATCAGTTTTTCGCGCGTGCACGTGATGTGGAACGACAACCACCGCGCGCTGGCGCGCTTGTATTACACGCTGGATGCGTTGGGCAAGCTGGAACAGCTGCACGGTGAAGTCTTCAAGGAAATTCACGTCAAGGGCGATCCGTTGGTTGCCGCCGATCCGAGCAACGAGCTGGAATCGGAGCGCATGCAGGCCGTGTTCGTCAGGAGATTCGGCATTTCGGAGACCGATTTCAGGAACGCCTATCACTCCTTGCCCGTGGATCTTGCGCTGCAAAGAGCCGACGAACTCGTGCAGCGCTATCGTGTTACCGCCGTTCCGACCTTCGTGATCAACGGCAAGTACGTCGCCGACGTGTATACCGCCGGGGGCGCGGAGCGCCTGCTGTCGCTGGTCGGCGATCTCGCGGCGCAAGAGCACAAGCGCTGACGGCCATTGAGCGCCATGCGTACGCACAGCGGCGGTTGTCACTGCGGCCGCGTCCGCTTCGAAGTAATCGCACCGGCGAACCTCGAGGTCGCCGACTGCAACTGCTCCATGTGCAGCAAGTCCGGGTATTTGCATTTGATCGTGCCGGCCGAGCGATTCAAACTTCTCAGCGGCCGCGAAGCGCTCTCGACGTATTCTTTCAATACACACGTCGCCAAGCATTATTTCTGCTCCACGTGCGGCGTGAAGTCGTTCTACATTCCACGCTCGCACCCCGATGGGATCAGCGTGAACGCGCGCTGCATCGACAGCGATACCATCGAATCGATGTCCGTGACGCCGTTCAACGGCCGCGAGTGGGAGAAGGGTCGAGCCGACTATCGCGACGCACCGGAAGCTTGAGCGCGGCGCACGAAGAACATAATCAGGCTCCATTCCCGGGGATTATGTTGACATGAAGTAGAGTACTGCGCCTCCGGCGCAAAAATGTGACGCGCGTCTCACGGATCCCCCCGCTCGTTGGAGGATCCTGACGAAGCCCACAGGTCGCGATGAAGCCTCCATCAGCCATGTCGGAAAATCCTCCCAGCAATGACGCGACGGCGCCTGACGATGCAGCACGCTGCACCGGTATCCGCGAGAGGATTCTCTTGGGACTGGTGCTTTTCACTCTGGTCCGTACCGGCGAGGCGCTGGCAGGCGACCAAGCATCGATTGCCAATTCCGCACGGGATCCCGACCCGGGCAATTCTCATGAATCAGCGCCATCCGCACCGGCAATGATGGCGTTTTCGGGCCCCTTCGGGGCGCCCGCCTTCGATGGCGCCCGGGTGTTTTCCGCCACGGAATTTCGTCCTCGAAAATCGACTGCCATCAACAGCGATACCGCGGTGAGCGCCTTCGGCGACGCGCCGCTGCTTCGCAGCACCACCGTCTGGCAGCGATTGTCGGAATACAGATCGCAAAACCGCGTGCGCTTGCTCACCCTGTGGGAATCGAGGGGCAGCTCGGTCTCTCTGCAAACGGGTACGCGGGGAAATCCGTCGCTGCAATGGAGCAGCCGGCTGACGAATCGCGGCGGCTCGACCCAGGGCGTGCTCGATCGATTGTTTTCGGTGTCCATCGGCGGCGGCTCGAGCGGCGGTCAGCGCGGCAATGCGCGGCCGAATTATGAGCCGCCGACATCAAAGCCCATCAATACGCCGGCGGTTGCGGCCGTCAAGTGAGGGTTGCGGCCGGCGCTGGTAGGCCATCCACGCGGATACATTGGCGGTCGCGCGCACGATGTCGTCACTGAGTTGCGCGGCGCACCGCAAGCTAACAGTAAGCTCGCGGGTTGCTCCGTTCGCCGCGACACATAAGGCGGTTGGGACCGATGTCCAAACCGAAAAAAATTGGCGCGCCCGACTGGATTCGAACCAGTGACCCTTGCCTTCGGAGGGCAATACTCTATCCAGCTGAGCTACGGGCGCATATTCCGGGTTGGCGATACTACCCGCCGCAGGCAAGGCGCGTCCAGCGGAACACAGGCTCGCCCCCGGGCCCCCTGATTCGCGCCCCTAGGACGCCCTGACTGGGACGCCTGACTGGGACGCCTCACGGGGACGCCTCACGGGGGACGCCCGCGGCCAACATCACATCGGCCGTACGTCGATGCCGCGGATGAGTGCACTGCACTCTGTCACGCGGCGCCATCCTCCAATCCGTCGAAGAAATCGACTACGCCGGTTTGCAGTGAGTACTCGGCACCCACCACCATGAGGCCGGCCCTTTGAATGAGCTGCTCGATGATGTCCGAGCCGTGCCGCAGATGCTTCACCGACGCTCGAATATTGGCGCGCACCGCGGCGCGCGCCAAGGCGTGCAGATCGTGCCTAAGCGGGGTCGCCAGCAGGCCCTCGACGGAAGGTCGAATCAAATCGACGATGGAGTGCAGATTGCGCGACTGATTCTCGATCGGCCGCTGCAATTGTTCCAGTGTCGTGTCGATGGCGCCGCACTGAGTGTGGCCCAGCACCACGACCAGACGCGTACCGAATTGCTCGGCGGCGAACTCGACGCTGCCGATCTGCGATGGGGCCACGATGTTGCCGGCCACGCGAATGACGAACAAGTCCCCCAAGCCCTGGTCGAAGACGATTTCGACGGGAACGCGAGAATCGGAGCAGCCGAGAATGGCCGCAAACGGCTCCTGACGCGCAGCCAACTCGAGCCGGCGGGCCCGGCTCCCAATGGCGTCGCGATTGCTGATGTCCGAGACGAATCGGCGGTTTCCGTCCTGCAAGAGCGCGAGCGCTTCCCGGGCCAAGATCATCGATGATTCACCTTACGCAGAGGGGGCGATCGGCGCTGGACGCCGCTGCGCGCGTCCCACGACGGCGGTCCGATCGCCGCTTACGGCAGACGGCCCGCGGAACTGCCGCGATAGCCGAACAGACGGGCGGGCAGGAATAGTATTGCCCGCAGCAGCGCGAACAGGGCGTCGAAGGTAATTCCGACGAGCCGAAAGGGCAGCGACAAAAGCCACACCAGGGGCCAGAGAATGATGGCTATGACGGCCAACGGCCAGCACAACACCAGTAATAGACACCATCCGACAATCGCGAGCAGTGTTTTCACTTCGGCTCTCCAAATTTCCCGGACGCAACATTAACATACCCCGCGCATCGCCGATTACTCGGGCGCAGCGGGCAAAGCGCCACCGACCTCGCTCAGGCCTTTGATTCGAAGGCCTTCACCAGCGTCTTCGGGGCAACCAGGCAGTAGCTCAGCTCCACCAGATTTCGGACCTCGGACCAATCGATCGCGCCGCGATCCAGCCGCAATCCGAACCACCCGCGGGCCCCGATATAGGCCGGAAAGTAGAAGCGCTGCGGCTCCCGCGACGCGCGATCGATGTTTTCGCCGAGTGCGGTCTTGCAGCACACCGATACAATATGATCGCCGTGATGATTGTCCAGATAGTAGGCGAACACTTTGGTGCGAACGCGAAAGTCGGCGTGATCGCCTCTCACTTGCCGCTCGGCCTGCGGCAACGCGAGGCAGAGTTGCGTCAATTTCACCAAGCGGATGTCGTCGCCCTTCTTAGAACTCATGTGACTGACACGCTACGGCCGGCGGGGGTGCCGCGCTCATGGGGTTCGCTTGCGCGCGGTGACTTCGACCTCGATTTGCATGCGGGGATCGGACAGCCCGGCGGAGATCATCATCGCCGCCGGGCGAATGGTACCCAAATATTTACGCAAAATCGGCCAGCAGTCGGGAAAGCGCGCGGCATCGGGCACCACATAGGTGACCCGCACCACGTCCGCGAACTCGGCGCCCGCCTCTCGCAAGGCGGCTTGTATGTTCTTGAAACATTGCTCGGTTTGATCCTGCAAATTGTCGGAGATGGTCATGGTTGCATAGTCGAATCCCGTCGTTCCCGACACGAATACCCACTCGCCGTCCACCACTGCGCGCGAATATCCGATGTCGTGTTCAAATCGGGATCCTGAACTGATCAATTGACGCGTCACTGATTACCCCTGGGGTATTGGGCGAGAACCGGATTGGCGATCTGCCAGGTCACCTTGTGTTCCAGCCAGACTTCCAGGGTGGGCGGGAACAGACCGGGATTGTCCAATGAGGCCGTCGTGATATCGATGCTGGCGGGACTCTTGGCGTTTTCGTAGGTGAGCTGGCTGCCGCACGTGCCGCAAAACCGGCGCACGACGCCCTGCGAGGATCGATACTCCCGCGGGTTGCCCGACAGAAACTCGACTTGCCCACGATCGAACGTCAACCACGCGACCACCGGGGCGCCGCTCGCTCGGCGGCACGTGGCGCAGTGGCAGATGCAGGAGCATGTCGGTTCCCCGGATACCCGAAACCGGATGGCAGAACAGAGGCAGCCGCCTTGACTGATTTGCATAGTTTCCCGCCCGGCATTGCCGCCCGGGACTGCGCATTGAGGAATGGAATCTTAGCAAGACGGCGCGGCCGCGAATACTTCACGGCGACAAAAGCGCGCCGAGAGCCTTCAGCGGGTCGAGCGGTCCGCGTATATTGATCCGGCCATGTCTGAATCGCTGCAAGTTCAGTGCTGCATCGCCGGGGGCGGACCTGCGGGCATGATGCTGGGCTTTTTGCTGGGACGCGCCGGTGTCAAGACCGTTGTCTTGGAGAAACACGCGGATTTCCTGCGCGATTTTCGCGGCGACACGGTGCATCCCTCGACGCTCCTGATCATGCACGAACTCGGCCTGAGCGAGGATTTCTTGAAATTGTCGCACTCCGAAATTCCCGCGCTCGCGGTCGAGATCGGCGACGCGCACGTCAAGATCGCGGATTTCGCGCGCGTGCCCACACGTTACAAGTTCATCGCCTTGATGCCGCAATGGGATTTCCTCAATTTCCTGGCCGACCGGGGGCGGCGCTTTCCCGCCTTGAGAGTCGTGATGTCGGCGCAGGCAACGAGCCTGATCGAGACGGCGGGCCGGGTGGTGGGCGTCAAAGCGGCCACGCCGCAGGGACCCATGGAGATTTCCGCGGACTTGGTCGTGGGCTGCGACGGCCGCAGCTCGACGGTACGGGCGCTGTCAGGCCTGGTAGTGCAGGACCTCGGTTCGCCCATTGATGTGCTGTGGTTTCGTCTCTCCAAAAAGGCCGGCGATCCGCTGCAGGCGCTGGGACGCCTCGGAGCCAACACGATGATCGTGACCATCGACCGCATCGACTATTGGCAGTGCGCGTATGTGATCGGCAAGGGGGGAATCGGGCGCGTGCATGACCAGGGGCTTGGGGCGTTCAAGGCCGCTGTCGCGGACGGAGCACGCTTTTTGTCGGACCGGGTGGACGAATTGAAGTCCTTCGACGACGTCAAACTCTTGAGCGTGTCGGTCGACCGGCTCACGACCTGGTCCAGGCCGGGTTTGCTCTGCATCGGTGACGCGGCGCACGCCATGTCCCCGGTGGGCGGAGTGGGCATCAACCTGGCGATCCAAGACGCGGTGGCGACCGCCAATCTTCTCGCCGTGAAGTTGAAGGCCGGGACGCTGCAAGACAGTGATCTCGATGCCGTGCGCCGACGCCGGCTGTTTCCCGTGAAGGTCATCCAGGCCCTGCAAGTGGCGGTTCACAATCGAGTGCTGAAGCCTGCGGTGTTGGGCGACGGACGCGCGCTGACGGTGCCCTGGCCCTTGAAGCTGCTGAACGCCAATGCGTGGCTGCGGCGCTGGCCCGCGCAGTTCCTGGGCCTCGGCGTGCGTCCCGAGCACGTGCACTCACCGGACTGCCCCTGAACGCCCGATGACGGCGCGCCGCCTCTGATCGCAATACCAGAGGCCGCCCGAAAACGCGAACCACCAGAGTACGGCGAACCATGATCGACCCAGGTACGGAGAATGCGCGGCGGTCAACCGGGCGGCATACGCCGCCAACAGGCAGCCGCCGGCGATCACCGTGAGTTCCTTGACGGTCAGCTCATAGATCCCAAACAGGCGGATCAGGATTCCGTACGTTGCCGCGCCAACCACAGCTGAGAATCCGAGCACCGCATCCAGCGCGACATTGCCGGCGAGCGGACCCGACACTTGTGCGCCGACAATTCCGGCGCGCAGCGTCATGACGCTAAGAGCGGCGGCCATGGCGATAAACAGAACATTGCGCCACCAGCGCTGGCCTGCGCGTAGGGCGAGAACGAGCGCGGAGGCGTGGAGCGCTCCGTACAACGCAAAGGAAATGGAGACATCAGTCGAGAAACCGAGCCGAGCCGCAAGCCCCAGCAGCGCGCCGATGCCGGCGAGCAGCAGGAAATGTCGCGGGTAAAATAGGTGATCCATGGACGTAAGCTTGGGTTGCGGCGCGCACCCTCGCAACTTGTCGCGCTAGATACGCACTCTGCCGTTCAGGATGTCCCACCACAGGCGCCAGTCGCCCATGAGGCTGAACAGCGGGTATTTGAACGTCGCCGGCTTGTTGTGTTCGAAGAAAAAATGGCCGACCCAGGCGAATGCGTATCCCTGAACGAACGCCACTGCAATGAGCCACCACCATTGCATGACCACCGCGGCAATGAGCAGCGCGGCGGCAATGCTGGTGCCGGTGAAATGCAGCCGGCGGCAGGTGAGGTTGGCGTGCTCGCCGAGATAGAAGGGATAAAAATCGCCGAAAGTGCGGTATGGGTGAGTGTCGTTCATTGAGGCTCTCCGACGCCAGGTCGATGTCCTTATGGCCGGCATGATACTACTCGAACCAGATCTCGATCTCGTATCCGTCCGGATCGCGCACGAAGGCGTATGGCAGACCCGGTGCGAATTCACCCTGTGAGCTCACGGTTCCGCCCGCGCTCTCAACGAGGGCAACGGCGGCGTCGATGTCTTCGGGCCGCGTGAGCCGGAAACCGAAGTGCATGATGCCGCCGGGTGCTCCGGCAGATTGCGGACGCCGTTCGAAGGCGATGACGTCATGAGGCCCGGGTCCCAGCACCTGAATGGTATTGGCATCGCGGAAGTACTCGCGGACACCAAACACGACGGCGTAAAAACGCAGGGAACGATCCGGATCCCGTACGGACAACGCCAAGTGGGTCAGGCCATGGGTCGCGATCATGAAAGCTGCTGCGGCTTGCGGCCAAATGCCGGCAGGCAGCCAATCTAGGCCACTTTAGCGCCTTCATCAACCTTCCCGCCCCTAGAACATCCGGCGTGGGACCCGCGCGCGATACGGTTCCGCATCACAGGCAGAGCCGCAATGGCCACCATGAGAGCTGGCGAGCGACTGGCCCCGCGCGTCAATGTTGGCCTAAGGTATCAGGTGCCATGCGGTCCGCCGATGAAGCGGAAGCCCGCACCGTCCAAAATAGCTTCGACTTTGGCCATCTCTGCTTTGCCGACATCGCCCTTTGCGCGCAGGTCGTATATCGATCCGCTGGGGAGTCGAAGTTCGTCTTTGACGAACGAAACGACGTCGTCGCATGAAACGCTGCTGGCCTGTGCTTCGCTTTTAAGTGCAACCAGACAGGCGTGATGCTCGCCGTCAATCGTAACGACCACGTCGGGTTTGGCAGCGATAGGTGGCTGCGACGGTCCACAACCTGCGAGCAGGACCAAAACCAGGGTGCAGGCGAAGGCTGCTCGCGCGCCGACCTCGCTTGTCATCAGCAACGTCATGTGCGCTTGCGCAAATAAACGTGGGCCGCACGCTCGCCCGCCACATAATTCGTGCATTCGTAGCCAAGACCATGCATATCGATGCCGTCCCATAGGTTCTCACCAGATCCGAGCAGAACCGGCCTAACGGCCAGATGCAACTCGTCGATCAAACGAGCGCGCAAATATTGACGGACGGTTGATACGCCGCCCCCGAGCCGGACATCCCGGCCGCTTGCCGCGGCCGTCGCCAGATCCAGAGCGGCATGGATGCCCCCCGTGACAAAATGGAATTCTGTGCCTCCCGCCATTTTGAGCGGTGGACGCGGGTGATGCGTCAGGACGAAAACAGGCGTGTGATAGGGCGGCTCCTCGCCCCACCACCCCTTCCAGCTGTCGTCCGGCCAAGCGCCTCGGACGGGGCCGAACATGTTGCGCCCAAGAATCCAGGCGCCTACTCCGCCAAAGCCCTGTTCCGCAATTCCGTTGTCGACGCCGGTCTCTCCATCCTGCAGGCCGTGCATCTTGCGCCACAAGCGCGAATGGAACAGCCACTCCATCAGCTCCGGACCTCTCACACCGAGAGGATTTTGAAGATCCTGGTTGGGTCCGGCGCCGTAACCGTCGACTGAAACGGTAAAGCTTTGGACTCGAAGTTTCGCCACGCATGCCTCCCGAACTAATGGAAATCCGATTCTATACGGGCGCCAGACTGGGCGGCATTAATCACACAGATGTGCCACGGGACGGAACGGCCCGACGAATATCCAAGCTGGGAACCATTTCCCGCTATCCTTAGCCGGTGCATGGCGCACCACAATAATCGCGCCGCGTGACTCGGGAATTCATTGTCCTTCAGGTGGCTGCCAGAGTTCAACCTTGTTGCCCTCTGGGTCCATGACCCAACCAAACTTGCCATACTCGGAGTCATCGGTCTTCTCGAGTACGTTGCAGCCCTCTTCGCGTAACGCGTGAAGTAGGGCGGCCAGGTCATCAACGCGGTAGTTGATCATGAAGGTCGAGGTGCTTGGGGCAAAGTGATCGCCGCCTGCAGCGCCGACAGACCAGACGGTTGTTCCCTTCGTGGGATTGCCCGCGTCATCGGTCCAAGTGAACGCCGCGCCGCCCCATTCCTGCACGTCAATGCCAAGATGCTTTTTGTACCAACCGTGCAAGCGGACGGGATCCCGCGCCTGAAAGAAGATTCCCCCGATGCCTGTGACTCTCTTCATCTGAACCTCCGAGACGTAAAAACACTGAAGTGTAGCGCACGCGACGTCTTGCGTTGAAGTTGAGCGACGCGGGGTTTCACCGCCGCCAAACGAAGCTGATTTATCCCCGCGAACGCTCGAACTGATTGTTAAACGCCACGGCCTGTGCGCTCCCATGACTCAATCGATCCAGGTACCGGCGTAAACAGTGGATGACACTGGGGTTCGCGAACCGTGCGCCAACGGCGGTGCAACATCTGACTCCGCACGGATAGCTTCCCAAGCAAATGCTGCCACTCATACAATATCTGCGAAGTGGTGGTCGAGATTGACTGGATTGAACGCAACGGACCAATCTTGCGTTTATCGAAGGCGTATCCACGCGCTGATGCCTCGGAATAAATAACCGCAAGATATGCGCTGATGGCGCAACGAGGCGATGCATGTGCCCGAAAGCGCTCCAGCTGCGGATGGTGCCGATAGCCTCTTGTTTGCCCTCGCAGTACAGCCCGCGCAAGGAGTGCTTCTCGCCACAACGCAACCAACCCCTGCGGATCAAGGTACTGCGGATGGATGGTCCAGAGTCGCATGTAACTCAGTAGCGCCTGATCCCGCGACCGCTTGAACCGCGACGCGGGGCTTCACCGGCGTCGAGCGAAGGCACTCTTATCCCAATCACCGGTCCCCTCCTTGGCTCACCAAAAATGCCACCCCGCGATCGATCGAACCGATTGTTAGACAATATATGAATCATCGCTCGGCATCATACTTCTTCGTCAGAGTTCGGGAGGCGACCAGACGCCACGCGCGCTCAAGCAAATCCGGCAAAGCGCGTTTCTCAACCACCGCGAAACGCACTAGAATCCAGGGGTAATCCCGGTAGTGATCAGTTATAAAGAAGACGTCTGGAGCAGATTGCATCAGAATCTCGCGGCCCATAAGGTCGGTGCGCAAAACGAGGCAGTCCATGTTCTGATGCACTCGTGCAATAAGCTTTCCGCCGACCTTGAGTGCTGGAGTACCATATGAGGTGCCTTCTTCTACACCCGGTAGTGCCAGCGCAATTTTGCGAACGTCGCCGAACGTTGCCACGGCAGCCTTTGCTACGGTGCCCCTCGGCAAACGTGACGGGGATCTGCGTTTGCGCGGAGTTGCCACTGGTTGTCTAACGATGAGGTCGAGCGACGCGGGGTTGCGCCGACATTAAGCGAAGCTGATTTATGCCCATCATCAATCCTCTCCCTTGGCTCGCCGAAGGCGCCAGCCCCCGCGATCGCTCGGACCGATTGTTAGCTTTCTGTGTGGGACGCCAATTCTTCCCGCACAATTTCGCGCACCTGTTTCGCGGTGAGCGGCCTCTCCGCGACGCCCTGATGCGCCCGGAGCGCATCGTTGATTAGGGTCTGATATCCCTTGCCAGAGCGTTCCGCAGTCAACCTAAAGCGATCAAGCACTTCGTCGTCTAGGTAAATCGTAATGCGTGTTTTCCCCTTGGGCGGGATGACAGCACCTCGTTTTCCGTTCGAAAAGTCATATTCCTTTTTCATAAGATTTGCGCTCCTTGGGCGTAGCAGAGCGAACCGAGATTAATCGGATCTCTTCTCCACGCTCAGTCCAAACCACTACCATCAATGACCGGAGAGAGTTCGCGCCAACCGTGATCTAACGTTGTTCGTCCAGCGCGGACGTGTCCTCAATCGTGATCGCTAAGGGATCATGCAGCACACCATCTCCCGCGGCCAGGGACACACCGTGCTTGGCGACATTCGCGGCGTTCTTCTTCGGGTCGAACTCCGGACTTATATCGTTACTATATGCATAATGTGCATATACGTCAAGAACCAGCGGTGAGGCCGGATCAGGAAGCTAACGATGAGGTTGAGCGACGCGGGGCTTCGTCGAGGACCAACGTAGCTGATTTATGCAGATCATCGACTCCCCTCCTTGGCTCACCGAAGACGCGACCCGCGATCGCTCCAACCGATTGTTAGCGGACGGACCGCGTGCGCCAATAGCCTGGCCGCCGCGAGCCATGAGCGTACGCCAATATAAACAATACCTCCCCAAGAACCGCGTACACAATTGCATAGGGAAATTTATCGCCAACCGTGAATTTCCGCAGACGTCTGCCGTAGGGATGCCCAATCAGCGACGTTTCGCAATGCGTTCTGGCAACGCTCGATTTCTGTGATAAAGCGTAAACCCAAGCCTGGCACTTGAACCTCATAAAACGAAACTGCCTGCAGGAACTCTTCACGCGCTTCGGAATGAACTTCCAGGCGCATCACTTCAATAGCGTTCGCGCTTCCTTTATTACGTCGTCGGCGGGAAATGTCCTAGCGGTGCCGCTCTCTATCTCACCAAGACGCCGCTCCGACTCCTTGAGCCAAGCACCCTCCGAATTCGGGTCGCCGGGAGCATCCAGGTCGTCAATAAGTTTCCGAAGGAGCTCAGTGCGCTCCTTTTGGTTCAATTCGAGGATATCTCGCTCAATGTCGGCCAATGCACGTGCCATAGATTATGTCCTCTGCGTCGCCGCCCTCAATTCTACCGCGAGGCCAGCCTGTACGTTAACGATGAGGTTGAGTGTTGCCAGCAATAAGCCCTTGACGCTAATAAATGGGAGCGAATTACTTTCAATGATGAAACAGGCAGGTAAAAACGTCCGCATCGACCTGGAGGAGGCTCGACGCTTTGGCCTAGGTGCGATGGCCGGGAGGACTACGGGAACCAAAACTTACTGATGTGCGCGGGGACCCGCTTGCGCCTCAAATGTGTTGTTTATTTCAGTGGGATATATCTATACCCCCGAACCGATTGTTAGAGGGCAAACGCCGGAGTAGCAACACTAGAACTGGCAGCGACCCAATGAACTGAATGGTATCGGCGAACCAGAGCACCCGTGGGAACACGCCGTCGCTTCTAAATGCGTCGTGCAATAGCGGAGCTTCAAATAGACCCCAAATTATGAGTGCAAAGGTGAATGAAACCGCAACGCTGAAGCGCCCATAAGCGCGAACAACAATCCAAGCGAACGGCAGTGATACGAGTACAACAACGGCAAAGTGAGTGATGAGCAGCCAAGAGAGACCTGCGCTACGGCGCGTAGAAAAAACGTGGGCCCACCAAGCGGGTACGCGCTGTGCCGCGATAACACCAATCACGTACACAAGAGCCAAGACGTAGAGATAAACCAGGCCAATCGCTGCGATGACCAAGATGATGCGTCGACGCACTGAGGATGCCCTCTAACGATGAGGTTGAACGACGCGGGGCTTCACCAGCGTCAAACGAAGGCACTTGATCCCAATCATCGACTCCCTCCTTGGCCTACCGAAAACGCGACCCGCGATCGCTCGAACCGATTGTTAGGGTCCACGCTGGACTTCCCAGGATTCAATGGACACGTCGGCGTCTTCGTCCGGCTCTTTCAAATTCCTCAGGACTTACGCCGCCTAGATGACTATGGCGGCGCGTTGGATTGTAGAAAGAGTCAATGTAGTTGGATATTTCGGTCTTCGCAAGCTCGCGAGTTCTGTAGATCTTCTTTTTGATGCATTCCTTCTTGAGGCTGCTGAAGAATGATTCCGCGACCGCGTTGTCCCAGCAGTTTCCACGACGGCTCATGCTCGGTTCAAGATGATTTGTCTTGCAGAACCTCCGCCAATCGTCGCTGCCATATTGCGAGCCTTGGTCGGAAT
>DATFZF010000082.1:0-20795 GCA_035314705.1 Steroidobacteraceae bacterium
CCACCGTGCCCGGCAGCGGCGTGAGCAGCGAGCCTTCCTCGGCGCCGGCGCTCACCGCCAGGGAATCTTCGGTCAGCGCCGCACGCAACAGCGCCTGACGCCCGCCGCGAAACACGTGCAGGGCCCCATCCCCCTCGATGACCCGCAGGCGCTGCAGCTCACCGTCGACCTCGACCTGGAGCGACTGCGCACCGCGGCCCGCCACCCGCAGCACATAGTCGCGCCCGGCAAGCCGCGCCAGGTAGCTGCCGCTCGCCGTAAGGCCCGGCGTATCGGTCAATTCGATGCTCACCGTGCGGCCGCCAAACTTCCAGGTGCTGCGTGGCGGCGCGCCCAGACGCCAACCGCGGGTGTCCGCCCACAATGCATCGGCCTCCGTTCTGCGAGTTGCGCACCATAGCGCCGCCAACACGGCGTCCATATCGCCGGGCTCCGGTTCGCCGAAGCAGAGCGCCGCGCGACGAAGATCGAGAAAATTGGTCGCGACACCGCCGCCGCGGAACTCTTCGTCCGCGAGCACGCTGCCGAGAAGCGCGCGATTGGTGACCACGCCCACGATCTCGACGGCATCCAGTGCCTGGCCCAGCCGTGAGACGGCTTCGCCGCGCGACTCGCCCCAGGCGATGATCTTGCCCAACAAGGGATCGTAGAAGGTCGACACCTCGTCGCCGGCGTCAACGCCGATGTCGAGCCGGAGGCCCGCGGCGGCATCGGGCCAGTGCAGGTGGGTGATGGTTCCGACGCTCGGCAGATACCCATGAGACGGATCCTCGGCATATAGACGCGCCTCCAGGGCGGCGCCCTGCTGCACGATTTCGTGCTGTGCCTTGGGTAGGGGGGCGCCCTCTGCGATGCGCAGTTGCCACTCCACCAGATCGACACCGGTGATGAACTCGGTCACCGGATGTTCCACCTGCAGCCGGGTGTTCATCTCCATGAAGTAGAAGCACTGCGCCTCGTCGACCAAGAACTCCACGGTTCCGGCACCCACGTAGGCCACCGCCCGCGCCGACTGGATGGCCGCCTGCGCCATGGCGGCACGCACCTCGGCGCGCAGGCCGGGCGCCGGCGCCTCCTCGATGATTTTCTGATGGCGGCGCTGCACCGAGCAGTCGCGGTCGAACAGGCTCACGACCTTGCCATGCGAATCGGCGAATACCTGCACCTCCACGTGCCGAGCCCGCGGAAAATAGCGCTCGAGCAGCAGGCGCTCGTCGCCGAAGGCGGTACGCGCCAAACGCTGCGCCGATTCCACGGCCGCCGCAACCTCCGCGGGAGCTTTCACCACCTGCATCCCCTTGCCGCCGCCGCCCGCGCTCGCCTTGATGATGAGCGGGAAACCGACGCGCTCGGCCTCGGCGAGCAGCCGCTGCAAAGATTGGTCCGCGCCGTGATAGCCGGGCGCCACCGGCACGCCCACCGCCGCCATGGCGGCCTTTGACGCGCTCTTCGAACCCATCGCCAGGATCGCGGACGCCGGCGGTCCGACGAAGATCAGCCCGGCATCGACGCAAGCCTGCGCGAACGCCGCGTTCTCGGAGAGAAATCCGTAGCCGGGATGCACGGCATCGGCCCGGACGCGCTGCGCCAGGCTGATGATCTTGGCGATATCGAGATAGCTCTGCGCCGCCGGCGCCTTCCCCAAGTAGTACGCCTCGTCGGCGGCGCGCACGTGACGGGCATTGCGATCAGCCTCGGAGTACACCGCGATGCTGGCAACTCCCAGGCGTTGGGCCGTGCGCGCGATGCGGCAGACGATTTCGCCGCGATTGGCGATGAGCAGTCGTCGGATCACGGCCTTAGCTCACATCCGGAACACGCCGAAGCGCGTGGCCGCGACGTCCTGCGCCTGGCTCATGGACAAAGCCAATCCCAGGCACCGCCGCGTGTCGAGCGGATCGATGACGCCGTCGTCCCAGAGGCGCGCGGATGCGTAGTACGGATGTCCTTGGCGCTCGAATTGCTCGCGGATCGGCGCCTTGATCTTCTCTTCCTCGGCCTCGCTCAAGGTGCCCCCGCCGCGCTCCAACGCTTCGCGCCTGATCGTCGCCAATACGCTGGCGGCCTGTTCGCCGCCCATGACCGAGGTGCGCGCATTCGGCCATTGGAACAAGAACCGCGGACTGTAAGCGCGGCCGCACATCGCATAGTTGCCGGCGCCGAAGCTGCCGCCGATGACGACGGTGTACTTCGGCACCGCCGCGCAGGCCACGGCGGTGACCAGCTTCGCGCCATCCTTGGCAATGCCGCCGGCTTCGGCCGCCCGGCCCACCATGAAGCCCGAGATGTTTTGCAGAAATACCAGGGGTATGCCTTCGCGGCAGCACAGTTCGATGAAATGCGTGCCCTTCAATGCGCTCTCGGAAAACAGGATGCCGTTATTCGCCAGTATGCCCACCGTCCGGCCGTGGATGTCCGCAAAACCGCAGACCAGAGTCGTGCCGTACAGCGCCTTGAATTCATCGAACCACGAGCGATCGACGATGCGGGCGATGAGCTCGCGTACATCGTAGGGCTTGCGCGAACTCGGCGGAATGATGCCGTACAGCTCCGAGGGGTCATAATCGGGTTCGGCGGCGGTGGAAGGCACCGATTCCTGGCCCCGATTTTTTGGCGAGCCGCGCAACCGCGCCACCGCCCGGCGCGCGAACGCCAGCGCATGCGTGTCGTTCTCCGCGTAATAGTCGGTCACCCCCGAGCGTCGGCAATGCACGTCGGCACCGCCCAAGGACTCGGCGTCGATTTCCTCACCGGTGGCCGCTCTCACCAAGGGCGGGCCGCCCAGAAACACGCGGCCCTGATTGCGCACGATGACGGCATGGTCGGACATGGCCGGCACATAGGCGCCGCCCGCGGTACAGGAACCGTGCACCACCGCGATCTGCGCGATGCCTTGCGCCGAGAGCCGCGCCTGATTGAAAAATATGCGCCCAAAGTGCTCGCGGTCGGGAAAGACCTCATCCTGCTTGGGCAGAAACGCGCCGCCGCTCTCCACCAGGTAAATGCATGGCAAGGCGTTGTCGCCCGCGACCTCCTGGGCCCGCAAATGCTTCTTCACCGTGAGCGGATAGTACGTTCCTCCCTTCACCGTGGGGTCGTTCGCCACCACCATGCATTCACGCCCCGAGACGCGGCCGATGCCGGTGATCAGGCCCGCCCCGGGCAGCTCCTCGCCGTACACCCCCTGCGCCGCCAGCGCCGACAATTCGAGAAACGGCGAACCGGGATCGAGCAATACCGAGATCCGCTCCCGTGCCAGCAGCTTGCCGGCCTTGGTGTGCTTGTCCCGCGCCGCCTTGCTTCCGCCGGATGCATTGCGCTGCAGCGTGGCATGTAGGTCGTCCACCAAGGGCTGCATGGCGGCGTGGTTATCGGCGAATTCTTTCGAACGGCTGTCGATTTTAGAAACGATGCGGGTCATGGCTTTGTTGCCTCGGGAGTGGCAAAATCGTCCGACAGTCCGATTATCCAACGATTCGGGGTCCGATGACAATGGGGGTCCGCTGAGCATGGCCAATTCCGCTTACCGAGAGTTCAATTTCGGACTCGGCGAAGTCATCGATGCCGTGCGCGATCAGGTGCAGCGCTTCGCCGAGGAGCGCATCGCGCCGCGCGCCGGCGAGATCGACCGCAGCAATCTGTTTCCCCGCGACTTGTGGCCCGAAATGGGCGCACTGGGGCTTTTGGGAATGACGGTGAGCCCGGATTACGGCGGCGCGGGCTTGGGTTATCTGGCCCACACCGTGGCGATGGAGGAGATCTCGCGCGCATCGGGCGCGATCGGCTTGAGCTACGGCGCGCATTCGAATCTGTGCGTGAACCAGATTGCGCTCAACGCGAGCGAATCGCAGAAGCGCAAGTATCTGCCTAAACTCCTGAGCGGCGAACATGTGGGCGCGCTCGCGATGTCCGAACCCGGCGCCGGCTCGGACGTCGTGTCCATGCAGCTCAAGGCGACCCGGCTTGGCGACCGCTACGTCCTCGACGGCCGCAAGATGTGGATCACCAACGGCCCGGAGGCCGACGTCCTGGTGGTGTACGCGAAAACCAATCCGGATGCCCGCACGCGCGGCATCAGCGCCTTCATCATCGAGAAGGATTTCAAAGGCTTCACACCGGCGCAGAAGCTCGACAAGCTCGGCATGCGCGGCTCCAGCACCAGCGAACTGGTGTTCGACGGCTGCGAGGTGCCGGCGGACAACCTGGTGGGAGAGGAAAATCGCGGCGTCAGCGTCTTGATGCGCGGCTTGGATTACGAGCGCGTCGTGCTGTCCGGCGGGCCTCTGGGAATCATGGCGGCCGCCCTGGACGTGGCCGTCCCCTACGTACGCGAACGGCGCCAATTCGGCCAACCCATCGGCACCTTCGAACTGGTACAGGGCAAGCTTGCCGACATGTATGCCTCGCTCAATGCCTGCCGCAGCTATGCCTACATGGTCGCCTCCGCCTGCGATCGCGCCGATTCCACCCGCAAGGATGCCGCCGCCTGCATCTTGTTCTGCGCCGAATCGGCCACGCAAGCCGCGCTCGATGCGATCCAGCTCTTGGGCGGCAATGGCTACATCAATGATTATCCCTGCGGCCGATTGCTGCGCGATGCCAAGCTGTACGAAATCGGCGCCGGGACCTCGGAGATCCGCCGCATGCTGATCGGCCGCGAGCTGTTCGGAGAAGGCTAGTGACGGACCTGTTCGCTCCGCTCGACGATCACCCGGCCTACCGCCAGATCGCGAACGTCATCGAGAAGCGCATCGTCGCCCGCTCGCTGCGCGCCGGCGATCCTCTGCCCTCCGAAATGGATCTGGCGCGGCAATTCGGCGTCAATCGTTCGACCATTCGCGAGGCGATCCGCGAGCTGGAGACCCATGGATTACTGGGCCGCGTGCGCGGCGAGAAGCGGCTGCGGGTCACCCGCCCGGAGCCGCGGCGCGTGAGCTCCGGCGTAAGCCGCGCGCTGGCGCTGCACGATGTGACCTTCCTCGAGTTGTGGGAGGCGATGATGGCCATCGAACCGGTGGCCGCGCAATACGCGGCGGCACGCCGCAGCCCGGCGCAGCTACAGACCCTGATGCGCGCCGCCGCCCGCTTCAAGCGCGAAGTTGCCGACACGGCGGCGGCCGTTTCGGCCGTGGTGGATTTTTTCACCGCCGTGGCCGCGGCGAGCGGCAATCAAGTGCTGGCGCTTTCGCAGGCGCCGCTCAATCTGTTGCTCGCTCCCGCGCTCACCCGGATGATCGATCGCGTGCCGCAGGCGCGGGCGCGCATCCAGGATGCGCAAGGACGGATATTCGAAGCGATCAAGCTCGGGCGCAGCGAGCAGGCGCGCACCTGGATGGAGAAACACATCCGTGATTTCAAGCGGGGCTACGACATCGACAGACAGGCTTCTCTGGTTGCCGGCTGAGACTCCCGCCGGTAGGATCGGGACATGAATAAAGCACTCGATGATGCGGCGCTCGACATCTTGTTCCGCGATGCCCGCTCTTATAATCGCTGGGCGCCGGAGCCGGTTCCGGAAAAGACCTTGCATGCGCTTTACGCACTGCTCAAGTTCGGACCGACCTCGGCCAACTGCTCTCCGGCGCGCTTCGTATTCGTGACGAGCGCAGCAGCCAGGACCACGCTCGCCGCCTGCGTCGCCCCGGGAAATGTGGTCAAGGTCGAACAGGCGCCGGTCACCGTCATCATCGGCATGGACGAAAAGTTCTACGAAAAAGTCCCGTTTCTGTTTCCGCACCGGCCGCAAATCGCGGACATGTTCAAGGACCCCGCCGTGGGCGCGGTTCACATGATGCGCAACGCCTCGCTGCAGGGTGCCTACTTGATTCTGGCGGCGCGTTCCCTGGGTCTGGATTGCGGTCCCATGTCCGGGTTCGACCACACCAAGGTCGACGCGGCATTCTTCGGCGGCACCTCGGTCAAGTCGAATTTCCTCTGCGCGCTGGGACACGGGACCACCGAGCTGCTGTACCCGCGCAGTCCGCGCCTGCCCTTCGACGAGGCGTGCAAGATCGTCTGATTTCGTGCCGGCGGGCGGCACCGCCGCGGCGCTCAGGCGAATAAATCCCCGACGTTGATCTTGATATCCGGGAACGCCTGCGCGGCCACGGTGGCGGCCGCAGTGAAATCCGCCTGGTGGCCGTATTTTGCTGCGGCGGGCTCCCGGTAGGTCACGACGCGCTTGCCCTCGATGTCGACCACCCAGTATTCGGCGACCCCGTATCGAGCATACAGGCCCGATTTGACGCTCTGATCATAAGCGAGCGAGCTGTCGGACACTTCGATGAGCAACAGGACGTCCGCCGCCTCCGGAATCTTGCCGCTGTAGAAGTCCGCGCGGCGCTTCAACAGCATGAGATCCGGTTGCGGCTCCGAAAAATCGCCCAAATTGACCGGACCACCGCCGACGACCGTCGCCGAACGCCCCACCGCCAAGACGAACATCTCGTGAAGTCTCGATGTCATGACTGAATGCCGAGTGCCCATCGGCGCCATGTCGAACATCTCGCCCTCGATCAACTCGATGCGATCGTATTTGGTCAACACACCGGCGGCCACCATCATTTGGTAGCGGTTCGTTGAAATACGCGTTCGCTTCGGTGTGAATGCGGCGTTCATTCGCGCAATTATACGTGTCCCGCGCGCGCCTAGAGAATTTGTTCTCGCATCGTGTCCGTGCCCGCCGGGTCATGCAGGTTGGTGCTGAAAGACACCAGCACCATCATGGAATCACCGGTATTACGAAACGCATGCACCACCCCGGGCGGGATGGTCAGCCGCCACGTCTCCCCGGCCGGCACCTCGAGATCTCGAATCACGCCCGCCTCCTTGAGGCGGATCAGGCAGGGTCCCACGACGCTGGTCGTTTCCACGGCGGTGCGATGCACATGGTTGCCGCGTACTTCGTTGGGCTGAGTCAGCACCACGTGCACGTTCTTTTGGCCCGCGAGCTCGGCATCGGTCAGCGGCTCGAACAAGCTGCCGCGCGCATCGCGATGCGTCTTGACGGATTGCACGAGAACCCGCGGCGTAGTCGGGGTATTCACGCCGCGAAGTATAACGAAGCCGTGCCCCTGGCGAAGCAGCCCATCAGCGCGGGAGGCCTCCGTCAGCGTGGCGGCCGGCGCCCGAGCTGCCGGCGGCCCGCCAGCAGCACGCCGGCAACGAACATCATGTCCAGCCAATCCACGGCACCGCCGCCGCTGTGACTGCTCGGAGGCGTTACCGTGAGCGAGGCCACCGACGCGCTCGCCGAGCTGCCGGCCGGCGCCGTCGAAAGCGCGTTGGCGGCGATCGAATTGGTGTAGGTGGCCGGCGTCGCGCTCATCACGCTCATGCTGATGGAGCAGCTGCCGTTGGCGGGAATATTCGCATCCGCGATGCTCACCGCCGTCTTGGAACTGGTCAGAGTCCCGAGCGCGCTGGTGCAGGTGGTGGTCGGTGCCGGCGAGGTTTGAATGACCAAATTGGCGGGCGCCGTCTCGGTGAAGTTCGATTGGGTCAGCGCAAAACCATTCGTGTTGGTGAAGGTGATGGTGAGCGTCGAAGCCACATTCTCGACGGCGGTGGCCGGAGAGAAGACCTGAGTGACCGTGGGCGCCGCCGGCTTGACGGTCAATGGCGTTGGGCACGCGGTCTTGGCGTTGCCGGCGGACGACGGAGCGTTCACCGTGGCCGCACCGGCGGCGGTGAATGACACGGTGGCGCTGCTGTCCTTGTGGCCGGCCGAATCCGTCACGGTCAGGGTCAAGGTTCCCGCGCTGCCGGTGGACGCGACCGTCACCTGCGCAGCGGCGGCGCCGGACGAGATCGATATCCCGCCGCTCGCTGCCCACGAATAGGACTGCACGGTGAGGTTGCAGGCTGCCACGCTGCCGCTGGCATCGAACTGAGTGTTGCCGGTGGCGGAGATCGCTCCAATCGGATCGAGCGCCGCGTTGACGGCGCTAAGGGCATTGATCATGCCGGCGCCGCATTGGCCGGTGACGCACGAACACTGGCCGGAGCTCGGGTCGGTGTTCGGGCAAACGGGCAGATTGCCGGTGTTTGCCGGAAATGCGGTTGCGCTCGATTGGATGCGTGCGATCAACTGAGGCGGCGTCAAGTTGGCATTGACCGCGCGCATGAGTGCGGCAATACCCGAGACGATGGGTGCGGAAAAGCTCGTGCCGAGGTTGGCATTCGTCTCATCCGTATAGCCGTTGGTGGTGGGCGTGGTCAGTCCCGCATTGGTGGTCGTGTCGATGGAGCGCAGGCACGGACCCGATGAGTTCACGCAGTTGCCGGCGGGCGCGGCGATACCCGCTTCGGGCCCCATGCTGCTGTAGCCCACTTTGGTGCCCACATTGCGCAGGCCCACCACCGCCAGCACGCCGGTGCAATTGCCGGGCACATCCACCGGACCCGTCTCGTTGCCGGCGGAGGCGACCACCAGCACGCCCATGGTGTTCAGAGTGTTGATCACGGTTTGATAGTCGGAAGTACAGCTGCCGCTGCCGCCCAAGCTCAGGTTGATGATATCCGCAGGGTAGGGATTGTCCGGGACGCCCGAGACCGTCAGCCCCGCCGCCCATTGGATGCCCGCAATGATGTCGGAATCATAGCCGCCGCATTTGCTGAGCGAACGCACCGGCAAGATGTAGGGATTCCACGTCATGCCCGCGATGCCGACGCCGTTGTTGGTTAAGGCGCCGAGGATGCCCACGACGCGCGTTCCATGCCAGGAACTGTCTTGAACCGGACAAGTCGCGACCGGGAAGAGCAGCTTGTTCGTCTGATCGGCGGCATTGATCCAATCGCCGGGATCGGACGGATCCGGATCCCAGCCGTCGCCGTCGTTGGCGATGAGGAAGGTGCCGAGAGCTGCCCCGGTGTTGGGATTGTAGTCTTGGTCCACGAAATCGTAGCCGGGGAGCAAGCGCCCGCCCAAACCGGCGCGCAATAAATCGGGATGATCGAACCTTACTCCGGTATCGACATCGGCGATGACGGTGCCTGAACTGCCGGTGGTGATCGCCCAGGCGGACACCGCATCGGTGGCCGCCAAATCCATGGTCGCAACCGGCGGAGAACCCAGCATGATGCTGTTCGCGCTCGGGGTCTGCATGTACCACTGGCCGCTGGCCGCGGCGGTCGGCACGAACAAGGGATCATCGGGGGGAATCGAATGCGCGTAGCGACGCTGATCGACATCGGCAAACAGGACGGCCGGATCGGCGCGCAATTTCTTCAGCGCCGCATTGACATCGGCGCCATAAATCGTCTTTTGCAAATACAGCACATGCATGCTCGGCGTGACCTGGCGCGACTTCGCCATCGTCAATCCTGCCCGCGCGGCAAGGCCGGCGGCGTCCGCATCCGACGTGTTCGCTTGGACGATCCTGACGCTTTGCGTTTGCGCGCGGATCTTGATCGATTTGACCAGGGCGTTGCCGGCCGTGGGCCGAAAGCCCACCACCAAGCGGCTGGCCTCGGGTCCGATCTGCACGGAATGCGTTCGAACCGGATTCCATTCCGGCACTGCGGCAGACGCCTCCATGTGCGCAAGACCGAAACCTAAAGTCAGCGACCCGGCCAAAGCGAGCACCTGGAACAGTCTTCCGATTCCTGACATAGAAACTCTCCAAAACGGTAACGGCGCGGGATCGCCCTAAAATTTCCCCGTCGACTCCGCGCCCGCAGGTTAGCAATAACCCGAACAACAGACTGAGAACTGTGGCTGCAAAATCTGCGTGAAATCATGGGGCTTGCGGCTGCCGGGGCCAATCGTCGGTGGCTGGCGACACATTACCTGCGGCGCGCGGCGCCAGCGGGTAGAATGTCGGTTAGGAAGTAATGGATTTTTGAGGGGCAATTCAATGATGTACGACAATAGGCAGTTCTATGTTGACGGCGCTTGGGTCGACCCGGTCGAACCGAAGGAATTTAAGGTCATCAACCCGGCCACCGAGACCGTTGCCGGGGTTATATCGATGGGCAGTGCCAAAGACGTGGATCGTGCCGTCGGCGCCGCGCGCCGCGCCTTCGACAGCTATTCTCGCACCTCCCCCGCCGAGCGCCTCGCGCTCATGGAGCGCATTCTGGCCGCCTACAAGGCGCATTACGACGAGATCGCGCTGGCGATATCGACCGAGATGGGCGCTCCGATGACGCTCGCCAAGGGCTCGCAGACCCGCATCGGCGTCGGCCACATCAGCGCCATGATCGACGTGCTGAAAACGTTCAAATTCGAGGAAATGCGCGGCAATACGCGCCTCGTGCAGGAGCCCGTCGGCGTCTGCGCCCTGATCACGCCGTGGAATTGGCCCATGAATCAGGTGGCGGCGAAAGTGGTGCCGGCGCTGGCCGCCGGCTGCACCATGGTGCTCAAGCCCTCGGAATACTCACCCTTCAGCGCCATCCTCTGGGCGAAAGTCATGCACGAGGCCGGAGTTCCCGCGGGCGTATTCAATCTCATCAATGGCGACGGCATCAGCGTCGGCGCGCCGCTGTCCTCGCATCGTGAAGTCGACATGGTGTCCTTCACCGGCTCGACCCGTGCCGGCACCGAAGTCGCGCGCAGCGCCGCCGCCTCGGTCAAGCGAGTGCATCAGGAACTCGGCGGCAAATCACCGAATGTATTGTTGGACGATGCGGATTTCGAGCGCGCCGTGAAGCAAAGCGTGCTGCATGTATTTCAAAATTCGGGCCAGTCGTGCAATGCACCGACTCGCATGCTGGTACCCGCGGACAAGCTGGCGGTGGTGGAAGCCATCGCCAAACGCGTCGCCGAGACCGTGGTGGTGGGCGATCCGCAATCTGAGAAGACCACCGTGGGCCCGGTGGTTTCCAAAATGCAATTCGACCGCGTCGAGGGATTCATCGAAAAGGGAATAGCCGAGGGCGCGCGCCTCATTACCGGCGGCGCCGGCCGGCCCGATGGACTTGCAACCGGCTACTTTGTCAAGCCCACGATTTTCTCGAATGTGCGCAATGACATGACCATAGCGCGCGAGGAGATTTTCGGACCGGTGTTGTGCATTCTGCCCTACCTCTCCGAAGAGCAAGCGGTGCAGATTGCCAACGACACGCCTTATGGGCTCGCCGCCTATGTCTGGTCGCAGGACAATGTTCGCGCGCGGCGCGTGGGCAACCGCATCAGAGCCGGCCAGGTCGCGTTGAACGGCGCGTTCGGCGACATGCAGACCCCTTTCGGCGGCTTCAAGATGTCGGGCAATGGGCGCGAATACGGCGAGTTCGGCTTGCGCGATTTCCTGGAAGTCAAGGCCATGATCGGAGTCGACGCCGCTTGACCGCGGCGCGGCTGGGACTCGGGCGTTCTGCGGGGCCTGGTGGCTGATCCTGCCGTCCTGCGGCTCGAGAATCTTGGGTTACGCTATTCGCCGGATCGTCCAGCGATCTTCGATGGGCTGAATCTCGAACTGCGGCAGGGAGAATACCTTGCCGTGATGGGCGAATCCGGCGTCGGCAAATCTACGCTGCTCAATTTACTGGCCGGGCTCGATCAGCCGACTTCGGGCCGAGTACTGCTCGAAGACTCGGATCTATCGGCCTTGGACGATGACGCCGTCACGCTGTTGCGCCGGCGCGCGATCGGCTTCGTTTTTCAGGCCTTTCATGTGTTGCCCTATCTCAGCGTCGAGCAGAACGTCGCCCTGCCCCTCGACCTGCTTGGGCTTAAGGAACCCGAACGCGGCCGGCGTACCGGCGAGATGCTGGCGGCGGTGGGCATAGCGCCGCTCGCCAAACGCTACGCGCGAGAACTGTCCGGCGGCGAGGTGCAACGCATCGCCATCGCACGCGCACTCGTGCATCGGCCGCGTTTGCTGCTCGCCGATGAGCCGACGGGCAATCTCGATCCGCGCACGGCGGCACAGACTCTTGCCCTGCTCCGCTCGCAGGTCAAAGCGAATGCCGGCGCGGGCATTTTGATCACCCACTCGCGCACGGCAGCGGACACGGCCGACCGCATCCTGCTACTCGATGCCGCCGGGCTCAAACCCTTAGGCCCATGAGTGTCCCGCGCGACTCGGGGGGTGCGTTCGCCATTTGGCGCGTGCTGTTGCGGGCTCAGCTGCGCGAATCGCCCGCACGTTTGCTGGTCACCGTGTTCGCAATTGCCTTGGGGGTGGCGCTCGGCGCCGCGGTGTATCTGGTCAACAGCGCCGCACTCAATGAATTTGGCCTGGCCACCAAACGACTCGTCGGCGAGGCCGATGTGGTGGTACGGGGGCCGCCGAACGGCTTTTCCGAACAACTGTTTACCCGCTTGGCAGGCGATCCTTCGGTCGGTGTGGCGAGTCCCGTGCTCGAACTCGAAGTGGCGCTGCCCGGGCGGCGAGACCCGCTCAAGGTGTTGGGCCTTGACCCATTCCGTGCCGCCACCCTGCAACCCGCTCTCATTGGCGATATCGGCACCGGTGTGTTTGGGCTGTTCCGCCCCGACAGCATTTATTTGAGCAGCAGCGCCGCTGCGCAGCTGCAGCTGCGCAGCGGCGATTCACTGCCCATTATCGTCGGCAGCTCGCCCAAGGTCCTGCGCGTGCAGGGCATCCTGTCCGCGGGCACGTATTCTCAACCCTTGGGGCTGATGGACATTGCCTCGGCGCAGTGGACCTTCGCTCAAATCGGCCGGTTGAACCGCATCGATGTGCGCCTGAAGCCGGGCACGGACGTCGACGCCTTTCGTCTCGCGCTGGGGCCCCACTTGCCGGCCGGTGTTCTCGCCGTCGCCCCTCAAGTCGAGCGCGACCGGGCCATCACGGTAACCCGCGCCTATCGGGTCAATTTGAATATGCTGGCGCTCGTCGCGCTATGGACCGGCGCATTCCTGGTTTTTTCAACGCAATCGCTGTCGGTGCTGCGTCGCCGCCGCTCGCTTGCACTGCTGCGGGCCTTGGGGCTGACGCGCGGCCAATTGGAACGGGCGCTCGTCGGCGAAGGCGCCGCCCTCGGAATCGCCGGCTCCTTCTTTGGCGTCATTCTCGGCCTGGGCCTTGCCGCCGCCATCCTGAGCTTCCTCACCGGAGATCTCGGCAACGGTCAATTGCGCGCCGTCGGTGCGTCGATACGCGCCGCGCCGCTGCCAATGCTCGCCTTCTTCGTGATGGGTACGGGGGTGGCGAGCATGGGTGCCTGGCTGCCCGCGCGCACCGCGTCGCGCCAGCCGCCGGCCCGATCCCTGAAAGGCGGGGACGGCGACTTCGCTCCGGTCGCTCGAAGCAGTGCGGTCCTCGGCCTCGTACTCTTAGGCGTCGGCGCCGCGCTGTCCCGGCTGCCGCCCGTGGGAGGTCTGCCGCTGTTTGGCTATGCCGCCATCGCCGCGCTCTTGTTCGGCGCCGTCTTGTTGGTGCCGACTCTCACGGTCAGGGCCTTGAATTTGGCGCCGCACACCCGCCGCATCGAGCTTGACACCGCCGTGGCGCAGCTGCGCGAAAACGTCGGTCTGTCCACATTGAGTTTGGCATCCATCATCGTGAGTTTCAGTCTGATGGTCGCCATGGCCATCATGGTGTACTCGTTCCGCGTGTCGTTCGATCACTGGCTGGGCAAACTTCTGCCCGCCGACATGCAGCTGCGCGAACCCTTCGGCAATGACACGGCCTATTGGAACGCCGCCGATCAAGCCCGCCTCGCGGCGGCCGACGGCGTCTCGCGCATCGAGTTTCGCCGCACCCTGCCGCTGCTGCTCGACCCGGCTCGTGCGCCGGTGACCTTGATTGCCCGCGGTGCAACCGCTGCGCAAACGGCCGATGAGCTGCCGCTGGTGCGGCGCGCCGAGGGTGCGTTGCCGCCGAACACCGAGCCGGCCTGGATATCCGAGGCGCTGCAGGACTTGTACGGGTATCGCGTCGGCGATCAGATCGACCTGCCTCTCGCAGGCCGCCGCCAGCAGTTCCGGGTGGCCGGCATATGGCGCGATTACGTACGCACCTTCGGTGCCGTCGTGATTTCGCGGCAGGCCTACACGGCTGCAACCGGCGATGACAATGCCAACGAGGGCTCCCTGTGGCTCAAGTCCGGCGCCGACGCCGTGCGCGCCGAAGCGGCGCTGCGCGCCTGTTTTGCGCGCGGCGATTCCCTGGAGATATCGACGAGCACCGCGCTGCGCGAGCGCAGCCTGCGAATCTTTGACCGGGCGTTCGCGATCACCTATGCACTCGAAGCCATCGCGGTGGTCATCGGCCTCACCGGGGTGAGCTTTGCCGCGAGTTCGACCGCCCTCGCCCGCCGCGCCGAATTCGGCATGCTGCGCCACATCGGCATGCAGCGCCGGCAAGTCGTCGGCATGCTGGCCAGCGAAGGCGTTCTCATGAGCGCCTTCGGCGTGGCGTACGGCCTCGTGCTCGGCACGGCCTTGAGTCTGGTCTTGGTCTATGTGATCAATCGTCAATCGTTCAATTGGAGCATCGATCTGGCCATCCCGGCTTGGCAGCTGGCGATGCTGAGCGCCGCGTTGATCGCCGCCGCGGCCGTCACCGCCATTTGGAGCGGCCGTGCCGCGATGAGCCGGGACGCCGTGCAGGCTGTGCGCGAGGACTGGTGAGCGCTTGAAAATACTGCGCGCACACTGCATGGGATACCTGTTTGGATTGGCCGCCGGATGCGCAGCCAATGCTCTGTGTCTGGTCGCGGCGAGCGCCGCGCCGGCCTATGCGCCCGTAACGCCCAATCACCCGCTGGAATTTCCCGCGGACCACGGCAGCCACCCCCAGTTTCGCACCGAGTGGTGGTACGTCACCGGCTGGCTGACCACCGACCACGGCGAATCGCTGGGCTTTCAAATCACCTTCTTTCGGACCAAGCCGGATATCGATGAGAACAATTCCAGCGCCTTCGCGCCTCATCAGCTGCTCATCGCGCATTGCGCCATCAGCGATCCAAAGCGCGGCAGGCTGTGGCAGGATCAGCGGATTCGCCGCGCGGGATTGGGACTTGCGGAGGCTGCGGCCGGCGACACCCAGGTATGGATCGATGATTGGTCCCTAAAACGCCAGCAGGAAGGCTTTCGCGCGAAAATTGCTGCCGAGGATTTCTCGTTCGATCTGCTGCTCGCGGAAACACAGGCCGCCTTGCTCAATGGAGATTCCGGCGTCAGCCGCAAGGGACCCTTGCCGGAAGCCGCGAGCTATTACTACAGCCTGCCCCACCTGCGTGTGACCGGCGCCATCGCGCGCGCGGGCAGCAGGAGCGCAGTGAACGGCGAAGCCTGGTTCGATCACGAATGGTCCAGCGAGTACCTGGATGCGCAGGCGGTGGGCTGGGATTGGATTGGCGTCAATTTGGACGACGGCGCGGGCCTGATGGCCTTCCGCATCCGCGGCGAGCACGGCGATGTGCGCTGGGCCGGCGGTACGCTTCGCGGCAGCGACGGCCACGTGCAAATTCTCGAGCCAGCCGATGTCGAGTTCAGCGCCGGTCGACGCTGGACGTCGCCGCGCACGCGAATCACCTACCCCGTACAATGGCGGCTGCGCGCCGGATCTCGAGAGTTCGAGCTCGAGCCATTGATCGACGATCAAGAGAATGACACGCGGCTATCCACCGGCGCCATCTATTGGGAGGGCGCTGTGCGGGTGCACGAACAGCGCCGTCTCGTCGGCCGCGGATATCTGGAACTGACGGGATACGGCGAAAAATTACGACTACGATAGACGCGTTCGACCGGAGACCCTCATTGTGAGCCGCGACCCCCGCTACGACATCCTCTTTGAACCGGTGAAGATCGGACCCGTGGTCGCGAAGAACCGCTTCTACCAGGTCCCGCATTGCAATGGGATGGGTCATGTCCGGCCTCGGGCCCATGCCGCGATGCGCGGCGTGAAAGCCGAGGGCGGCTGGGCCGTGGTGAGCACCGAGGAGGTGGAAATTCATCCCTCGAGCGATGTCGCGCCGTATGTCGAGGGCCGGCTATGGGACGATCGGGATGTGCCGGCACTCGCGCTGATGACGGACGCCATTCACAAGTACGGCGCGCTGGCCGCCATCGAGCTGGTCCACGCCGGTCTGCACGCGTCGAATCTTTACTCGCGCGAAATATGCATCGCCCCGAGCGATGGGGTCAATCCGGCCAGCTACGCTCCCGCACAAGCTCGCGGCATGGACAAGGCCGACATTCGCGCCTACCGCCGCTGGCATCGAGCCGCGGCATTGCGCGCACGCCGCGCGGGATTCAACATCATCTACGTGTACGCCGGCCATAGCCTGTCGCTGGCTATGCATTTCCTGCAAAGCCGGCACAACCATCGGACCGATGAATACGGCGGCAGCCTGGTCAACCGCGCGCGCCTGCTGCGTGAACTGATCGAGGATACCAAGGAGGCCGTGGGCGCCGATTGCGCCGTCGCGGTGCGATTCGCGGTCGATGAGCTGCGGGGAGCCGATGGCATCCGCGCCGAGTCCGAGGGCCGCGAGATCGTCGAAATGCTGGCGGAGCTGCCCGACCTGTGGGACGTCAATGTCAGCGACTGGCCCAATGATTCGAAGACGTCGCGATTCGCGGCCGAGGGCTACCAAGAAGAATTCGTCCGATTCGTAAAGACCGTGACAACCAGGCCCGTGGTCGGAGTCGGCCGCTTCACCTCCCCGGACACCATGGTGTCGCAGATACGCCGCGGGGTTCTCGACATGATCGGCGCTGCCCGCCCCTCCATCGCGGATCCGTTCCTGCCGAAGAAGATCGAGAACGGCGACATCGATGACATCCGCGAGTGCATCGGCTGCAATGTCTGCGTGAGCGGCGACTACACCATGACGCCGATCCGCTGCACTCAAAACCCCACGATGGGTGAAGAGTGGCGCAAGGGCTGGCATCCGGAGGCCATTCCGCCCCGCTCCGGCGACGATACCTTTCTCGTCGTCGGCGCGGGTCCCGCCGGACTCGAGTGCGCTCGATTGTTGGGACGCCGCGGATATTCAGTGTATCTGGCCGAGGCCGGCGAACACTTGGGCGGCCGGGTCACGCGCGAATCACGGCTGCCCGGGCTTGCGGCATGGGCGCGAGTCCGGGATTATCGGGTGAATCAACTCAACAAAATGCAGAATGTGCAGACGCTGCGCGGCAGCCTTGTGACGGCCGGCGAGGTGTTGGAATTAGGCGCCACCCGCGTCGTCCTCGCCACCGGTTCGCGCTGGCGGCGCGATGGAGTCGGCAGGGCTCATTCTCATGGCATCCCCGGTTTCGATGCCGCGCACCACGTGTTCACTCCCGATGAAGTGATGGATGGAGCGCCGGTCATGGGACCGGTGGTCGTATTCGACGACGACCACTACTATTTGGGCGCGGTGCTCGCGGAGAAGTTGCGCGGCGACGGGCTCGAGGTCTCCGTGGTCACGCCCGCGGACCGTGCGTCGGCCTGGACCGTCAATACTCTGGAACAGCATGCCATCCAGAAACAATTGCTGGAACTCGGCGTCGCGGTCCATGCAAATCGCAATGCGGTTGAATTCGACGGCTCCCGACTCGCGCTGGAATGCACTTACACGGGGCGCCGCTCCACGGTGCCGGCGGCCTCGGTGGTCACGGTGACTTCGCGTCTGCCCAACGATGAACTCGCAACAGCGCTATCCGCGATGTCGGAGGCCGCCAAGGCTTCCGGTATAGTCTCGATTGCCTCGATCGGCGACTGCCTGGCGCCCGGCACCATCGCCGCAGCCGTGTACGCCGGCCATCGGTACGCGCGCGAATTCGATTGGCCGCCGACCGATGAGAGCGCATTCCAGCGCGAGCTGCCCGACTTGAGGGGTGCGGAGAGCAACTGACGGGGGACCCGCGATGCGAATCGGCTTCATCGGACTGGGAAATATGGGCGCGGCGATCGCCGCCAATCTGGTGCGCGCAGGGCATGAGGCGGCGGTTTGGAATCGCACCGCCGGCAAGGCCCGGACCTTGGTGGAAGCCGGCGCGATGTTGGCGGCGAGCCCCAAGGCCGCCGCCATGGACCGAGACATCGTCTTCACCATGCTGGCGGACGACGCGGCACTCGATTCGGTCATCGACGGCGCCGACGGCCTGGCCGCGGGATTGGGCCCGGGAGCACTGCATGTCTCGATGAGCACCGTCGCGGTGGCCACCGCCGACCGGATCGCGATGAGACATCTCGCGCTGGGGCAGCACTTTCTGTGCGCTCCGGTCTTTGGGCGGCCCGCGGCGGCGGCAGCGGCCAAATTGTTCATCGCCGCTGCCGGAGATCCGGCGGACTTTCAAGCCCTCACCCCGCTGTTTCCCGTCATCAGCCAGAAAGTGTTTTATCTCGGGGCCAAGCCCTCCGCCGCCAGTCTGGTCAAGCTTTGCGGCAATTTCATGATTTTGTCCGCCATCGAAGCAATGGGCGAAGCCATGGCCCTGGCGGAAAAAGGCGGCGTGGCGAAGGAGAAGCTGCTCGAGGTCTTGACCGGAAGCCTGTTCGACGCGCCGGCCTATCGCACCTACGGTGCGATTCTCGCCGAAGGCCGATTCAAGCCGGCCGGATTCGCCGCTCCGCTCGGGCTCAAGGATATGCGGCTCGCCGCTCAATCGGCCGAGTCGCTCCGCGTGCCCATGCCGCTGCTCAGCGTGCTGCGCGATCATCTGCTGCAAGTGATCGCACAGGAAGGCGAAGACGCCGATTGGTCCGCGATCGCGCAAGTGATCAAGAAGAACGCCGGACTCTAACCCACGGCAAACTGCCCGCCGTCGCCCGCTAACCCGACAGCGCCGCGCGCAGCGCTTTGATCTGGTCAGCCGCTGCCGCCAAAAGATGCTGGCAGCGCGTCGAATCGAGCCCGAGGCGCCCGAACGACGGGTCAGCGGTCACCGTGTCGTCGAGCAACTCGCGGTGGAACACACACGATGCCAGCGCTATCGACACGATTAGCACGTCGCTCAGTCCGTCGTCGCCGGCGGTCTCATGATCCGACGTGTTCTGGCGAGCGACGGCGGCAACGATCGCGGCGGGAAATTTCCAGTGCTTGAGGATCGAGCTTGCAATGCGCGGATGCCACTCCGCCATCACTTGCTCCCACGGCTCGCTCTCATTGCGACGCGACTCATTCACGGCGACATACAAACGGCCGATGTTGTGCATGAGGCCGGTCATCAGCGCCTCGTCGGGTTTCGCGGCACCAGTTTCGCGCGCGAGGACATAGGCGATCGAGGCAACCAGCGCGCCTTTGCGCCACAGCTCCTTGATGTACGGGCGCAGCTCCGTCTCGCCGCCTCCCAGCTCCATCTGCTGCAAAGAAAACGACACCGCCGTGCAGCGCACGAGCTGATGACCGAGGCGGGTCAATGCCTGCTGCAAATCGGTGATCTGCAGCGTCGACGGATTGAGGAAGGCGGAATTCGCGAGCCTCAGAATGCGGGCGGCGAGCGCGGCATCCGCTCCAATCACCTGAGCGACCCGACTCCGGGCCGCCCGCGGATCCTCGAGAACCTTTTGCACCCGGACCGCGATGTCCGGGAGCGATGGCAGGTGGACGTCGCCGGCGGCAACTTCAATGGATAGCTTGCGGATGACGCTGACAAGATCTTCGCCGGCCAACGAGCCACGGATCAGCGATTGGGTGGTTGCCACTGCAGTACCTGGGTCCGAAGGGTCATCTACGCTTGTCGGCTGGGCTGGCCGCGGCTTTAGTGCGGGAAACCCCTACGCGGGTCGATCACGTCACAATTGCAGTCGAATGGCGCTAACGTTTTACGGCTGAACGCCGATAACCAACATGTCCGGGAAAGTGCCCTGAATTTACTCACACTGATGGGAACAACTATGGCTACGACCGCGATCTCCTCACAGACCCCAAGCGCCGTGCCCGCGACCGCACCCATCAAAACGCAGGGAGCCAGCGCTCCAGCCAAGACCTCCGACAGCGCTGCGCCGAAGAGTGCCCCGCCCGTCAGTCAAACCGCTGCAGCCGCCGCCGCAACCGTAAGTGCCGCGACGGCAGCGCTCAAAGAGGCCGCGGAGACCAGCGCGCAAACCGCAACAGAAGCCGCCAAGGGTGATCGACAGGCTCAGCGGTTACTCGCCAAAGAAACTGCGGCATCAGCTGCGCAAAGAGGCGGATCCGCGGCCGTTGCCCATTCGACCACGAAGGGCTCGCGCGTAAACGTCAAAGCCTAGATCCCTAATTTTCCAGGGCATGGCCATGGTGAGGGTCATGACAAAGGTCACGATCATGACAAAGGTCACGATCATGACAAGGGCCACGACCATTAGAACGGGCTAAAGGAAAAGGATCAGCGCAAAGCGCCAAACACCTTTGAGATGATCGCGCTGCCGGCGGCTGCCGGGTCTTGCCTGATCTCATGCTCTTGCTCGCCGATCATGAGATAGAGGCCATCCAACGCCTTGTGTGTGACGTATTGATCGATGTTCGCCGCGTCGCCCTTGATCAGACCGATTTTCGCTCCTTGACCGGCGATCTCATCGTATTTCTTCGCCAAGCCTACCCGGTCCGTTGCTTGCTTCACGATCGGTAGAAATTTTATCGCCAGAGGCGCTTCGGTCCTGGTCCTAAAAAACTCGGTAACCGAGTGATCGCCGCCCGTGACGATTCTCTTCGCGTCATCCACGGACATCGTCTTGACCGCGTTTACGAGAAGCTCCTTGGCTTCCGGTACCGCCTGTTCAGCTGCTCTGTTCATGGCGACAACGAGTTCGTCGGTATCCTTGCCGCGTCCCATCATGCGCATCACATTGGCGACCTCATCGAGCGCCGGAGGCAGCGGGATCTTGACCTTGGGATTGTCCAGAAATCCGCCCGGAACGCCGAGCTTGGCAATAGCCGAAGCGGCTCCTTTGTCGAGCGCCCCTTTG
>DATFZF010000083.1:0-14646 GCA_035314705.1 Steroidobacteraceae bacterium
ATCGTGCCCCAGAGGTTGATCGCATCGCCGGCGCGGCACCGCCGGGTGCTTCAGGTGTCCGCCCTCGATCTCGGTTTCGTACCAGTCCTCGGCCAGCTCCTTGCACTTCTTGTGGCTACGCACCCAGCTACAAACATAAGCGCGGCAGGGTCTCGAAGTCCATGGACGCTGCTTGTCAATAATTGCTTGATTTATAGAGAAATGCGGGGCCAAGCCCGGCGAGCCTAAACAGCTCCGGATTCTACTCGATGTTCTGCACCTGCTCGCGCATCTGCTCGATCAACACTTTCATATCGACCGCAGCGCGAGTGGTTTCGATGTCCTGAGACTTCGACGACAAGGTATTGGCTTCGCGATTCAGCTCCTGCATCAAGAAATCCAGACGCCGCCCGGCGGCTTCCTGTCCGCCGAAGGTCTTGCGGATTTCCGTCACATGGCCGCGCAGGCGATCGATTTCCTCGTCCACGTCGAGCCGCTGCGCCAGAATCGCCAGTTCCTGTTCCAGCCGTTCTTGGTCGACGTCGCTCACCAGCTGTGCGATACGATCGAGCAGTTTCGCGCGCATGCGCCCGCGCACCTCCGGCAGCCGCGCCGTCACGAGCGCGGCGAATTCGACCAGTCCCGCGCAGCGCTGCTCCAGAGCGTCGCGTATGCGTCCGCCTTCGCTGTCGCGAAAGCGCGCGAGCTCGGCCAGCGCGTCGCCCAGCAGTGCGTGCGCGGCGGCGATCATCGGCGCGTGGTCGCGAGTGGTGTCGCGGATTACCCCTGGCCAGCGCAGTAGTTCCATGACATCGATGCTTGCCGCGGCGCCGGCCTGCGCGGCGATCGATTGCGCCCGCTGCGAGAGCGTTCTCAAGAGTTCGGCGTCGACCTCGAGGGCCCCCGTAGCCAGCGTCGGGCGAAAATGCAGGGAGCACTCGACCTTGCCTCGGCGCACCGAGGCGGCGACGCCCTGGCGAAATTCCGCTTCTCCGGCCCGGAATTCCTCGGGCAGGCGAAAACCCATTTCCAGAAACCGATGATTGACCGTCTTCAATTCCCAGGCCAACGATCCCCAAGGGAACTGGCGCTCGCGCCGCGCGAAGCCGGTCATACTACGAATCATAGGGGTCTGCGCTACAATCGGCCATAATTCTTGATATCAAGTTTATCAGAAGCTATGGAGGCGTCATTGCAGATCGAAACCGCGGATGTCAGCCTCATCGGCCATCGCGAAGAGAATCAGGACCGAGTCGCGGTGGCGGCCGCCGATAACGCCGTTCTTCTGGTCGTGATCGACGGCATGGGGGGCCACGCGGAAGGCGCGCGCGCCGCCGAAACCGCGCTCGCCACGCTCCTCGAGGCGTTTTGGCAAACGCCGCATCCCATTTTCGATCCGCTGGGATTCCTGCATTTATCGCTGGGCCGCGCGCACGAAGAAGTCGTGAAGCTCGGCGTCGGTCTGGGCGTCGAAGCGCGCCCGCGCGCCACCTGCGCGCTGTGCCTGGTGCAGGACTCCGCGGCCTATTGGGCGCATGTAGGCGACAGCCGCGTCTATCAGCTGCGCCAGTCCTCCGTTCTGGAGCGCACCCGCGATCACAGCCATGTCGAAGTGCTGCTGCGCGAGGGCTTGATCACCGAAGCCGAGGTCCAAGGCCATCCGATGCGCAACTACGTCGAGTGTTGTCTGGGCGGGGACGCCGCACTGCCGGAGATGAGCATTTCGACGCGTCGCAAGCTCAAATCAGGCGATGTCCTGCTGCTGTGCACGGATGGCTTATGGGCCAACCTGCGCGATCAGGACTTCGTGCGATTCGCACAATCCGCCGGCAAGAGCTTGCGCGAATCCCTGACGGATCTGGGAACGCAGGCGGTGGAGGCCTCGGCTCCCTACAGCGACAACACCAGTGCGGCGGCGCTGCGCTGGCGGGCAGCGTGAGCATTCGGCCGAGCGGTCGGGCACCCGACGAGTTGCGAACCTTGAGCTTCGAGCGCGGCTATACCAAGCACGCGGAAGGCTCGGTGCTGGTGGGATTCGGAGCCACGCGAGTGTTGTGCACGGCCAGCATCGAGGACAGCGTGCCGTCATTTCTGCGCGGCCAGGCGCAAGGCTGGGTGACCGCCGAGTACGGCATGTTGCCCCGGGCGACGCATACGCGCTCGGCGCGCGAAGCGGCCCGCGGTAAACAATCGGGCCGCACCCAGGAGATTCAGCGGCTCATCGGCCGGGCGCTGCGGGCGGTCGTGGACCTCAAGGGTCTGGGGGAGCGCACGGTGACCATCGACTGCGACGTGCTGCAGGCGGACGGCGGCACGCGAACGGCGGCGATCACCGGCGGATTCGTGGCGCTGGCGGATGCCGTGGACACTCTGCTCAAGAGACGCGCCATCGCCGCGAACCCGCTGCATGGCCAGGTTGCGGCCGTGTCCGTGGGCATCTACCGCGGCACGCCGGTGCTCGACCTGGACTACGCCGAGGACTCGAATGCCGAGACGGACATGAACGTGGTCATGAACTCGGGCGGCGCATTCGTCGAGGTGCAGGGCACCGCCGAAGGCCACGCGTTTCGCCGCCACGAGCTCGACCAATTGCTGGATCTCGCGGCGTCAGGGATAGCCCAATTGCATGCCGCTCAAGCCAGCGCTCGTGCCCCGTAGGCCGCTCATCGTCGCAACCGGCAACCCGGGCAAGCTGCGTGAGTTTCGTGCCCTGCTCGAGGACTTGCCGTTCGATGCGTACGGCCTCGGCGAACTCAAGGTCGCCTCGCCCGTAGAGACCGGCGCGAGTTTTCTCGAGAACGCCTTGCTGAAGGCGCGGCATGCCGCGGCCGCGGCGCCGGCCGCTGGGCTGCTCAAGGGTGGGGTGCCGAATGTGGCGGCGCTCGCTGACGATTCCGGACTCGAAGTCGATGCCCTTGGCGGAGCCCCGGGTGTCTTGTCGGCTCGCTACGCGGGGGCGGGCGCCGATGATGCCCTCAATAACGCGAAGCTGCTGAACGCTCTGGCGGGCGTTCCTCCGGAGCTGCGCCGCGCGCGCTATCGATGTGTCCTGGTGTTGATCGAAGGAGCGTCGGACCCGCGGCCGCTGATTGCCGAAGGTGTTTGGGAGGGCTTCATCCTCGACGCGCCACTGGGCTCGGGCGGCTTCGGCTATGACCCGTATTTTTGGCTCCCCGACTTGCAGCAAACGGCTGCGCAACTCGACCCGGCGGATAAGAATCGGCTCAGCCATCGCGGCACCGCCCTGCGCGCATTGCGCGATCAATGGCTGCAGCGCGAGCGGGGGATGGCAGGCCGGCAGGTGGACGAGGGCCCGGGGGTCCGCCCGTGATCGAGGCGTCGCTGGCCTTGTACGTGCACATGCCTTGGTGCGTGCGCAAGTGCCCGTATTGCGATTTCAATTCGCATCAATTGAAGTCGGCCGCGCCCGACGCCTCGTACATCGATGCGCTGATTCGCGATTTCGACCTCGAGCTGCCGCGCTTGACGGGCCGCAGGATCGACACCGTATTCTTCGGCGGCGGCACGCCCAGTCTGTTCCAACCTGAGGATTTCAGCCGTCTGCTCGACGCGCTGCGACAGCGAATCGCCTTCGCCGACGGCGCGGAAGTCACCTTGGAAGCCAATCCGGGCACCATCGAACGCGGCCGATTCTCCGGCTACGGGCAAGCGGGCATCAATCGAGTCTCCTTGGGCGCGCAGACATTTTCGCCGCGCGCGCTCAAGGAATTGGGCCGGATTCACACCGCCGACGACACGCATCGCGCCGTGGCCGAATTGCGCGCCGCGTCGCTCGACAATTTCAATCTCGATTTGATGTATGCACTGCCGCAGCAGACTCTGGAGGAAGCGCTCGAGGACGTGCGGATCGCGTGCGAGCTGAATCCCGCGCACATGTCCTACTATCAGCTCACCCTCGAACCGGGGACCGTGTTTCACGCGCGCCCGCCGCCGCTGCCCGATGAGGATGCCGCTTGGCGGATTCAAACCGCGGGTCAAAGTCTGTTGGCCGATGCGGGCTACGTCCAATATGAGGTGTCAGCGTACGCACGCGAGGGCGCACGCTGCCGGCACAACCTCAATTACTGGTTGTTCGGCGATTATCTGGGGATCGGCGCCGGCGCGCACGGCAAGCTCAGCCTCGGGCTTCCGCAGCGCATCCTGCGCACCGTCAAACCCAAGCAGCCGCGCGAGTATCAGGAACAGCTGCGCAGCGCGGGGCCTGCCTTCGGCGAGAGTTCGTTCATTTCGCCCAAGGACTTGCCCTTCGAGTTCATGTTGAATGCGCTGCGGCTCAATGAGGGCTTCACGGTTCGCGACTACGAACAGCGGACGGGGCTTAAGATGGCTTCGGCCGAGGCCCGGCTGGCTGCGGGGGAAGAGCGCGGACTGCTGGCCAGCCGGGGGGACGGTTGGCGTCCCACTGAGCTCGGGCGGCGCTTCCTAAATGATCTGCAGGCAAGTTTTCTCGCCTAAGCTTATGCACACCGGGTCCTGAGCCTCGCACAAAGGGGTACCTACAGCACATTGCACCCGAAATAGGTCAGATGAGTCACGTAAGCCGATGATTTATAATTAGAAAATGACTTGTCTATTTTTTGACCAAGTTAACAATTACTCGAAATTCCGCTGTCTGAATCAAGCGACTTCGCTGCCATCCACAGAGTTATCCACAATTTTTGTGGACAAACGTGCAAGAGGCTGTCGCAGAAGGGCTTATGTCAAAGATATTGTCCTAATGCCCCTCATCCCCTAGAATGCGCGGCCCGGTTTTAGGGGTTGGCTTTCGCGAGCCGGCCCCCAGAATGAGAGGGAAGTTAAGGCGTGGCGGCCGGCACCTTCGAGGGCCAGTCGATTCTGCCATCACCGACATCTTGAGGTTCCCATGAAAGCCGGCATCCATCCAGATTATAAAGTCATCAAGGTCACTTGTACCTGCGGCAACGCGTTCGAGACTCGCTCGACCATCGGCCAGGACTTGCAGGTCGAAGTTTGCTCCAATTGCCACCCGTTCTACACGGGCAAGCAGAAAATTGTGGATACCGGCGGCCGCGTCGATAAGTTCCGCAAGAAGTACGCGACAGCGGCGAAAGCCTAGACAAGCGAAGTTTCTGCTGCGAATGCCCGCAGGCGCGGATCCTCGACGAGAGCCGCGCTTCGGTTGTCCGCGCGCGCGATACGCTCGCTTGATTCCGATGTACGGCCGTGCAAGGCTGCGAAGTCATCAACGAACCATCCGTCGGAAAAGCGCATGAGCACGAAATACGAACTCAAGAATCTCGCCACCGGAAAAACGAGCGCGCTGAACGCCGTCTCGGGAACCATCGGGCCCGAAGCACTCGATATCTCCAACCTGACCAAGGAGCAGGGGGTATTCACCTTCGATCCCGGCTTCATGGCCACGGCGAGCACCGAAAGCAAGATCACCTACATCGACGGCGACGCCGGCGTGCTGTTGTACCGCGGCTATCCGGTGGAGCAGCTCGCGGAAAAATCGAGCTTTCTCGAGGTGGCCAATCTGCTGATCTACGGCACATTGCCGACCAAAACGCAGCTCTGCGCGTTTCAGCAATCGATCATGCGGCACACCATGGTCAACGAACAATTGCTGCGCTTTTTCCAGGGTTTCCATCACAATGCGCACCCCATGGCCATGGTCTCGGCGGTGGTCGCCTCGATGGCTGCGTTCTATCACGACACCATGAACATCGAAGACCCTCGGCACCGGGAAATTTTCGCGCACCGAATCATCGCGAAACTGCCGACCATCGCCGCCGCGGCCTACAAGCACACGCTCGGCCAACCGTTCATTTATCCGCGCAACGATCTGCGCTACTGCGCGAACATGCTCAATATGTTCTTCTCGGTTCCGTGCGAGGCGTATGCCATCGATCCGGTCGCGGCCGAAGCCCTGGATTTGCTGTTCATCCTGCATGCGGACCACGAGCAGAACGCCAGCACCTCGACCGTGCGTCTGGCCGGCAGCACCGGGGCGAACCCTTATGCCGCCATATCGGCCGGCGTATCCGCGTTGTGGGGACCGGCGCATGGCGGCGCCAACGAAGCCGTGCTCGACATGCTGGACGGCATCGGTTCGGTCGCCAACATCGACAAGTTTCTCGCGCGCGTCAAGGACAAGAGCGATCACGTGCGCTTGATGGGCTTCGGCCACCGTGTCTACAAGAATTTCGATCCGCGCGCCAAGATCATCCGCAGCATGTGCTACCGGGTGCTGGACAAGCTGGGCAAGACCAACAATCCGCTGTTCGAGCTGTCGCTGAAATTGGAGGAAATCGCGCTCAAGGATGAATACTTCGTGTCGCGCAAGCTATATCCGAACGTGGACTTCTACTCCGGCATCATCTACAGCGCGCTGGGGATTCCGCGCTCCATGTTCACGGTGATGTTCGCGATCGCGCGCACCGCCGGTTGGGTGGCGCAATGGCAGGAGATGGTCTCCGATCCGCACATGCGAATCGGCCGGCCGCGCCAGCTCTACACCGGTCCCACTCAGCGAGACTACCAGCCGATAGACAAGCGCTGATCGATGGCGCGGCAAGTCCACGCGAGTTTGAGCGCATTGGCTGCGCTGCTGCTTGGCGGCGCTGCGAATACCGCCTTGGGCGAGGGCGCCTGCCCCGGCCCGGCGGACCCGGTGGCCCTGGGCAGCGCGCAATGGAACGGCTGGGGCCGGAGCGTCGACAACACGCGCTATCAACCCGAACCCGCGATTCGCGACAGCGATGTGTCCAAGCTCAAGTTGAAATGGGCTTACGGCTATCAGAACGGCACGGAATTCGGACAGCCCACGGTCGTCGACGGACGGCTGTTCGTCGCGAGCTCCTCCGGCCGCATCTACTCGCTCGACGCCAAGACGGGCTGCACCTACTGGACGTATGACGCCGCCGCGGGCAGCCGCACCGCGATCATCATCGGCGAACTGGCACGCGCCAGAATTGTCGCCCTGCCGAGGAAATTGAAACGCACACTGGCGCACCTGGACGTCATCAAGGCGCCGAGCGCCGCCTTCTTCGGCGACGATACCGGCGCCGTGTATGCGCTGGACGCCCAGAAGGGCACGCTGCTGTGGAAGACGCAGGTGGACACGCATCCATTGGCGCGCATCGTGGGCTCGCCGACGCTGTTCAACGACCGTCTGTACGTGGCCGTGTCTTCGACCGAGGACAGCGCCGCCGCCAACCCGAGCTACAGCTGCTGCACCTTTCGCGGCAGCGTGGCCGCGCTCGACATCGCCGGCGGCAAAATGCTGTGGAAGAGCTATACCGTTCTCGAGGAGCCCGTGCCGACGCGCAAGAACAGCGCCGGAATCCAGGAATTCGGGCCCGCGGGCGCTGCGATCTCCTCCTCACCCACCATCGACGGCAAACGCAATGTGTTGTACGTGGCGACCGGCAGCTCCGCGACCGGCATCGAGCAATCGCTGACCGACGCCGTGGTCGCTTTCGACTTGGGCGAAGGCAAGCTGCGCTGGGTCAAGCAATTGGTGCGGCCGGATGCGGGAACGGCCGGAGCCGGCTTCGCGAGTTCGCCTGTTCTGCGGACACTGAATACCGGCAATCAAGTCCTGCTGGCCGGACAACAGTCAGGCGTGGTGTACGGCCTGGATCCCGATCATGGCGGCGATATTCTGTGGCAGACCAAGGTCGGCGACAGCGCGGCTTCCGGTGCGGGCCCGCGCGCCGGCGTCGGCGGCAGCGCATCCGGCGTCGTCAGCGTGGTCGGGCCGCCCGGAGTCGCCGGCAGCGCCGGCGGGGTTGCCTGGGGCAGCGCCGCGGATCATCGCAACCTCTACGTCGCCACCTCCGGTCTGCTGGCGCAGCCGACGAATCCATCCGGCAGCTTGACGGCGCTCGATATGACCACCGGCGTCGCGCGCTGGCACACGCCCGCGCCGGAACCGCCCTGTGCCTGGGCCGAGCGCGCGTGCTCCCATGCGCAGGCGCAGGCGGTCACCGTCATGCCGGGCAGCGCATTCTCCGGATCCATGGACGGGCACTTGCGCGCTTACTCGACCATCGACGGCAAAATCCTGTGGGACTTCGACACGGCCAGGGACTTTCAAACCAAGAACGGCGTCAAGGCGAGCGGCGGACCGCTGGACCACGGCGGGGCGACGATCGTGAACGGCACCGTGTACCTCAACTCGGGCAACGCTTTGCTCGCCTTCTCCGTCGAAGGGAAATAGGACTCGAGAAGCAAACATGACATGCCGCAAGCGGATTGCCTTGGTTCTCTGTTGCGTGGTTTGCAGCGTCGCTATCGCCGCGGCGCCTCGGGCCATGGCGCGCGCGGCCGATGCGGAACGGGCGCCGAACATCGAGAATTCGGTGGTGAAGGTCTTTGCGACCATGCGCTATCCGGATCCCTTCAAGCCCTGGACCAAGCAGGCGCCGAGCGAGGTGACTGCCTCCGGCGTGGTGATCGAAGGCAAGCGCATCCTGACCAATGCCCATGTGGTTCTCTATGCCACCCAGGTTCAGGTGCAGGCGAATGCGGCCGGCGACAAAGTGCCGGCCACGGTCGTAGCCGTCGCTCCGGGCATCGATCTGGCGGTTTTGCAGCTCGATGACGCGGTGTTCTTCGACACGCATTCGCCCCTGGCGCGGGCGAACAAGCTGCCGCAGATCAAGGACGCGGTATTGGCTTATGGATTTCCGACCGGAGGCAATTCCCTTTCCATCACCAAGGGAATCGTGTCGCGCATCGAGTTCGTCGCGTACAACTATCCGGTGTCCGGATTGCGCATCCAAGTCGATGCCGCGATCAATCCCGGCAACAGCGGCGGCCCCGCGGTCGCCGGCGACAAGATGGTGGGTCTCGCGTTCAGCAAGTTGGGGGGCGACACCCAGAACATCGGCTACATCATTCCCAACGAAGAAGTCGAATTGTTCTTGAAGGACATTGCCGACGGCCGCTACGACGGCAAGCCCGCCATGTACGACGAGCTGCAAACGCTGGAGAACCCGGCGTTGCGCGAGTACCTCAAGCTCGACAAGAGCGTCGAAGGCATGGTCGTGCACCGCCCCGACAAGAGCGACGCGTCCTACCCGCTCAAGGAATGGGACGTCCTGACGCGCATCGGCGATACGCCCATCGACAACCAAGGGATGATCAAGCTGGATAAGGACTTGCGGGTCAGCTTCGCCTATCTGATTCAGCGCTTGGCCGACAACGGCAAGGTGCCGGCGACCATCGTCAGGGGCGGCAAATCCATGCAGATCCAGCTGCCCGTGTCCTCGCAGCACCCGACTCTGGTCGCCGACCTGCATGGCGGCTACCCGTCCTACTTCATTTACGGCCCCCTGGTGTTTTCGGCGGCATCCTGGCAGTTGGTGTCCAGCATCGAGAACAACGCCGGGCTGCTGCGCCTGCTGGGCGCGGTGAAGAGTCCGCTGATCACCCGGGCATTCGATACGCCGGATGCCGAAACGGAAGAACTCGTGGTCATCTCCTCGCCCTTCTTTCCTCACAAGCTCGCCAACGGCTACTCGAATCCCGCCGGATCGGTGGTCGCATCGGTCAACGGCACGCACGTGCGCAGTCTCAAGCACCTCGTCGCATTGCTGCGCGATCTCAAGGATCCCTTCGTCACCATCGAATTCGATCAACGGGGCAACGAAGCGTTGGTGTTCTCGCGAACGGCCATGCTCGCCGCCACCGACGACATCCTGACCGACAACGGGGTACGGGCGCAGGGCTCGCCGAACATGATGGCGGTTTGGCAGGAGAAGCCGGGCAAATAACGCGCGCGCGGCGCGGGAAACGTGTTTCGCGCCGATGCCCTTGCGGCTCAGCTGGCTCCGACCAGCTCCGACACTTCCCGGGCGTCCGCCCGCTTCATCGGCCGGCCGTCGACCGGAGAGTAAGGCGATTGGCGGATTCCGTCGATGGGGAACACCGTGGCATCCACGGTTCGCCCGCTGGCCTCGAAACGCAGGGCCGGATAGCTGATGCTGCGCTCGGCGTCCATTTTGACGCGCCGCTGATAGAACTCATGCGGCACGCCGATCTCGAGCAGCCGAATGGCGACCGACTCGGCAACGTCGGCAAATAGATGCAAATTGATGTCGCTGTAGTTGGTGGCGGTGCCGGTGAGCACCGACCCCACCAGCCGCGGCTGGAACTCATCGAGCATGCGCATGGTGTCCAGGGCGATGCGGCGCTGTTCCTTCAAGGTATGGTCGTGCGAATCGCGCCCGAATAGCCGCTGATGTTCGCGCAGCGCGGCTTCGATCTCGATGTTTTTCGGCAGCACGGCCACGTCGTTCACGCCCAAGCGATCCGCCGCCTTGCGCTTCGCCTGCAGGAAGTCCTCGATGCCGTGCTCGGCCATGATCCGTGCGGCTTCCTGAGCGAGAGCGCGGCGCAAGTCCTCGGCGCGCTGCGAAAACTTCTTAGCCATCTGCCATTAGAACAACGGTTTGTCGCCGACGTTCATCGGATTCGACTGATTCGGCCCTTCGTATACCTCGGATTTGGGCAAGTTGCCCTCCATGAACTTCTCCATGATGCCGTTGGGATTGTCGGAGCTGGCCAGCAAGCCCGTCTCCGGGGAGATGCGTACCGTGACGATGCCGTCGGGAACCGGCACCCCATGGCGCGGGGCCCCGGCCAGCGCCTCGTGCATGAAGTAGGTCCAGGTGGGTACCGCAACGTGCGCGCCCTCTTCGCCGTCACCCAAGGAGCGGTCCTGGTCGAATCCGGTCCAGACCGTGGTCACAAGATCACCGTTGAAACCGTTGAACCAGGCATCGTGAAAATCGCTGGTCGTGCCCGTCTTGCCGGCCACATCATCGCGATTGAGCGAGCGCGCGCGCACTCCCGTGCCGCGGCGAATGACGTCCCTCATCATATCGGCCAATAGATAGGCGATCTGCGGCTTGATGATCTGCGGCGCCAAATTCTTGGCCGGAATCATGGACTTGCCATCGTGTGGTGCCTCGTCCAACTGCGCCGTCCGAGAACCCGCCGGCACCGCGCCGCCGCGGGACGCGGAGGGATCGCTGGCGCGATCGCATTCGAAACAGGCCAGGGCGGGCGTGGCCTGCTGCAATACCTTGCCGCTCGCATCTTCGACCCGGTCGATGTAGTACGAACTGACCTTATAACCCCCATTGGCGAACGTAGAATACCCAATCGCGACTTGCAGCGGGCTCAATTCGGCGGTTCCCAGCGCGAGGGTGAGGTCATTCGGCAATTGCGACTTATCGAAGCCGAAACGGGTCACATAGTTCCAGGTGTAATCGCCGCCGATGGCGCGCATCAGGCGCACCGACACCAAATTGCGCGAATGCACCAGCGCTTCGCGCAGGCGGATTGGACCGAAAAACCGGTTCTCGTTTTCCCGCGGCCGCCACGCCTGCTCCGTGCCGGTTTCGTCGATGACGATGGGCGCGTCCAGGATGATGCTGGCGGGCGTGTAGCCCTTGTCGAAGGCTGCGGCATAAACGAAGGGCTTGAATCCCGAGCCGGGCTGGCGCCGGGCCTGGGTTACTCGATTGAATTTGCTTTGAAAATAGTCAAAGCCGCCGACCAGCGCGACCACCGCCCCGTCCCGCGGGTCCACCGAAACGAGAGCACTTTGCGCCTCCGGCACCTGCACGAACAGCAAGGAATCCGCGGTCCGTCCCACGGTGTAGATCACGTCGCCACGGGCCAAGATCTCGGTGGCCAAAGCCGGGGCGCGGTCGACCTTCTCATCCGGCAATTCGCGTCTGGCCCAGGAGAGTTTCTCCCAGGGCAAGGTCACCTCGCCCAGATCCCTGACGTAAATCTTGGCGCTCTTGGCCTCGACTTTCTCGACGATGGCGGGCCGCAGGCCGCCAATGACGGGGAATTCCTCGAGTTGTCCCTCCAAATCCTTCGGCGTGGCGAGCTTCCCGACATCAACTTTCGCGGTCGGCCCGCGATAACCGTGGCGGCGGTCGTATTCCAGGAGTCCCGTGCGCAACGCCACCGTACCCGCCGCCTGCAGTCGCGAATCGATGGTGGTGAACACCTTGTAGCCGGCGGTATAGACGTCATCGCCGTACTTGGCCTGCATTTCGTTGCGGACCATCTCGGCCACATAGGGGGCATCCGCCTCGGTCGAAGAGCCGTGCAGCCTTGATTCCATGGGGCTTGACTTGGCCTCATCGTACTGGCCTTGAGTGATGTAGCCGAGTTCGAGCATTCTGCCCAATACGTGGGCGCGCCGAACCTTGGCGGCGTCGGCGTTGGCCACGGGATTGACCACGGAGGGGGCGGTTGGAATGCCCGCCAGGGTGGCCATCTCGGCCACCGTCAATTGGTCCAGACTCTTGCCGAAATACACCTCCGCCGCCGCGCCGACTCCGTAGGCGCGCTGCCCCAAGAAGATCTTGTTGACGTACAGGGAGAAGATCTCTTCCTTGGTGAATTCGGACTCCATCAGCAAGGAGATGTAGATTTCGCTCATCTTGCGTTTCATATCGCGCCGCGGCGTCAGAAACATGTCCCGGGCGACCTGCATGGTGATGGTGCTCGCGCCCTGACGGATGCCGCCGGCCCGCGCATTGGCCACCGCCGCCCGCAAAATCCCTTGCCAATCAACACCATGGTGCCTAAAGAAGCGGTCGTCTTCGGTGGCCAGAAACGCCTGAATGAGCTTCTTGGGGATCTGCTCGTAGCGCACCGGGATGCGGCGCTGTTCACCGATGGCGGCGATCAACTTGCCGTCGCGGGTGTAAACCCTCAAGGGAACCTGCAGCTGCACGTCCCTCAAAGAGTCCACATCGGGCAGCGCGGGCCTCAAATAGACATAAGCACAGACATTTGCGAACGCAATTAACGCTATTGCGCCAACCAGACAGACACAAATGCGCGAGATGAGAACTAGGTAACGTTTGGGCACAGAAAACCGTTCTAACTTATTGCACCGGCGATATTGCGCTGCATATTACCGCCGGTTACGACGGCATACTCATCGAAAGATGAGGACGCAAAGCCACCGGTCCTTAGGGGTTAGACACCTCAAGGACAGCGGGGTTGCCAGACCAAGCTTAACCAATCGCCTATGGAGCGCATAGGCGAAGAGGTCTGAACGGATGATTCGACGCCTGCCTCGACTCGGCGATTTGTCGCAGATCCCACTTTGCGGGGCCGCCGCTTTGCGGCGTTCATTACCGTGAGTAGCTTCACGTTCTATTTAACAGTTTCTTGCTAAGTTCGCGTGGGCTAAGTTAATCTCATGCACCAGTTTCGGCCTCCAAGGTACTGAGCGAAAAAGGAAAATAGCTGTGTGGTCGTTCGGCAAAAGATATCGTCCGCTTTTGGGACTTGACATAACCACCTCATCGGTGAAGCTCATCGAGCTCTCGATGTCGGGCGGCCAATACCGCGTGGAGTCTTATGCCGCGGAGCCCACGCCGCACAACGCCATCAACGAAAAGGCCATCGTCGATGCGGAAGCGGTGGGCGAGGCGATCCGGCGCGCAGTGAAGCGCTCCGGCGCCAAGAGCCGCCTCGCGGCCATCGCGATCAGCGGCGATGCCGCGATCACGAAAGTAATTCAAATGCCGAAGAATCTCGGCGAGAACGAACTAGAAGGTCAGGTCGAGATGCAGGCCGACCAGTACATTCCATTTCCGATGGAAGAAGTCAGCTACGACTATCAGGTCGTGGGTCCGTCGGAAAAAGATCCGGACATGCTGGACGTGCTCTTGGTCGCGACGCGCACCGAAAACGTCGAGCAGCGCCAGGCGGCGGTGCAGGCCTCGGGCCTGACCGCGCATCTGGTCGACGTGGAGGCCTTCGCGCTGGAGAATGCCTGCGCCTTGATGCGCCACCAGATGCCGGACGGCGGACTCGACCGCACCATCGCGGTGGTGGATTTCGGCGCCAGCAGCACCACCTTCAGCGTGCTGCGCGACATGCGAGTCGTCTACACCCGCGACTTCGCCTTCGGCGGACAGCAGCTCACCGAAGAAATCATGCGCACCTACGGGCTTTCCATGGAAGAGGCGGGCCGCGCCAAGAAGGAAGGCGGCCTGCCCAGCAATTATCAGCCGGAAGTGCTCGATCCATTCATCGACGACATGACCCAGCAAGTCAGCCGCTCGCTGCAGTTCTATCTGGCGTCCGGCAGCGGCCGCTCGCAGCCCGATCAGATCTTGATTTGCGGCGGCTGCGCCAACATACCAGGCGTCGCGGATGTGATATCGAGCCGCGTCGGCGTGCCGGCGGACAAGGGTGATCCGCTCGGCAACATGAAAGTGTCGTCCAAGGCCAAGGCCCAGGCAGTGGGCCGAGATGCCACCGCGTTACTCACAGCCTGCGGCCTCGCGCTGCGAAGCTTCGACTAAAGAGCTGCCATGCCGCGAATCAATCTACTTCCCTGGCGCGAACAAGAACGCAAAGTCCGACGCCGCGAGTTCCTGGTCGCCGCCGGCGGCGCCCTCATCGCATCCATCGTATTGCTCGGCGTCGGCAAGCTGCTGTACGCGGGTTGGACCGAAGCGCAGGTCGAGAAGAACAATCTGCTGAAGAAGGAGATCGTCAAGCTCGATGCGCAGATCGCCGACATCCAGGATCTCGAGAATCGCAAGCAGCGCTTGGTCGCGCGCATGGAGATCATCGAGAAGCTGCAGCGCAAGCGGCCGGAAATCGTGCATCTGTTCGATGAAATCG
>DATFZF010000084.1:0-5259 GCA_035314705.1 Steroidobacteraceae bacterium
GGTTTCTGATCCTCGATGTGCCCGCGCGCTGGCTAATGGACCTTTTTGATGCGGTCATTGGCAATCGAGGATATTTTGCCGTCGGGTCTGTCCTCGCCGCTTATCTCGCCGTGTTCGGACTGATTGATGCGAAGTCTACACAGGAGGAGACTCGCGCGAGCTTGGAGCGGAGCCTGTTCATCACGCTCGTAAGCGCCGGCAATGCAGCCTCCTTCGTGGCGGCCATGAAAGACTTCGGTCCGACTCAGACGATGCCGGCTACTATGCATCCGTCGCTACTCAAGTTCTGGCAGTGGGGTCAGACCTATCAGCCAAATCGGGAGCCCATGTTGCACTGGGCTCAATGGCGACTCCCACTATGCCAAAACAAGACCAAAGATTGCAGCCTACGTGGTGAAACGCGTCTGGATCTATTCCTGGCTCACCTGAGTCACACCGATCTAACCGGCGCCGACCTGAGCGGCGCCAACCTCAGTGGTACTGACCTAATCGGCGCCAACCTGAGCCAAGCCGATCTAACCGGCGATTACCTGATCGCCGCTCACCTGAGCCACGCCTATCTAATTCTTGCTCAGCTGAGCCACGCCTATCTAACCGGCGCCGACCTGAGCGGCGCCAACCTGATCGGTGCTAACCTGATCGGCACCCAACTGAGCGGCGCCAACCTGAGCGGCGCCCAATACGGGGTTCATACGAAATTTCCCCGCCACTTCGATCCAAAGGCGTATCCCTGCGGTGACGGCCGCCTTGCGATCGACGCGATGAGGATGCGGGATGCTGGCTTGGAACTGGAGCTAGCAATAGCGCAAGATCGATGTTGTACCGGGGTGCCGAGGTTCTGGGCCGCATTGAACGGCGGCGGCGGTTCAGTGTCGAGCAGAAGTTGGCGGTACTGGCCGAGGCGACGGCACCGGGAGCGAACCTGTCGGCGATCGCACGCCGGCACGGGCTGTTGCCGGCGCAGTTGTACAAATGGCGCCGACTGGCCGAGCTCGGGGTTATTGGGGTGCCGGGCGCCTCGGAGCTGCCGTCCTTTGTGGCCGTCGAGATCACCAAGGAGGTTTCGGCATTGCCGGTGCCGGTTGCGGCTGACAAGCCGGCCGAGATCAATGACGCACCCCGTCGCCGGCGACGCAAGAAGGCTGGGCTGATCGAGATCGAGCTGGCGGGCGGACGACGGGTCCGCGTCGACCGTGATGTCGATGCCGCGGCATTGGAACGGGTGCTCGACGTGCTGGCGCGGCGATGATCCCGGTTCCTTCCGGGGTGCGGGTTTGGCTGGCGGTCGGCCGAACCGATATGCGGAAAGGCATGAACGGGCTGGCGTTGCAGGTGCAGCAGGTGCTCGGCCGTGACCCGCATGCTGGCGATCTTTACGTTTTCAGAGGTGCCAGAGGCGATTTAATCAAAATCGTCTGGCATGACGGCATCGGCATGTCGCTCTACGCCAAGCGGCTGGAGCGCGGCCGCTTCATCTGGCCGTCGCCAGCCGATGGGACGGTCGCGATCAGCGCCGCGCAATTGGCCTATATGCTCGACGGGATCGACTGGCGAAACCCGGTTCGCACTTGGCGTCCGGAGGTCGCCGGCTGAGGCTGCGGCCGATTGACTCACCCTATGGTTGAGGAGCGCGCGCACCGCGGCGATGGCGGATAATCGGCGCGTGACGACGACCGATGCTCTTCCCAATGACATCGCCACGCTGCAGGCGGCGCTGATCGCCGAGCGCGAAAGAGCGGCGCGGGTCGAGGCCGAGTTGGCGGTGGCCCAGGCCAAGGCTTCCGATGATCAGGCCGTGATCGCGCATCAGCGGTTGCAGATCGCCAAGCTGACGCGCGAGCTCTACGGCCAGCGCTCGGAACGCACTGTGCAGCTGCTCGACCAGATGGCGCTGGCCTTCGAGGAGCTCGAGAGTTCGGCGACCGAGGACGAGGTCGCCGCCAAGCAGGCTGTCGCCAAGACCACCAACGTGGTGGCCTTCACCCGCAAGCGCCCGGCGCGCCAGCCCTTTCCCGAGCATCTGCCGCGCGAACGGGTGATCGAGCCGGGGCCGACGGTTTGCCAGTGCTGCGGCAGCCCGCGGCTGCGCAAGCTGGGCGAGGACATTACCGAGACGCTGGAGGTCATTCCCCGGCAGTGGAAAGTGATCCAGCACGTCCGCGAGAAATTCAGCTGCCGTGACTGCGAGAAGATCAGCCAGGCGCCGGCGCCGTTCCATGTATTGGCCCGGGGCTGGGCCGGCCCCAGCCTGTTGGCGATGATCCTGTTTGAGAAGTTCGGGCAGCATCAGCCCTTGAACCGCCAAGCCGATCGCTATGCCCGGGAGGGTGTGCTCCTCAGCCTGTCGACCTTGGCCGATCAGGTCGGCGGCTGCTGCGCCGTGCTGGCGCCGCTGCTCCGGCGCATCGAGCGACACGTCTTCGCTGCTGAGCGACTGCACAGCGACGATACCATTGTGCCGGTCCTGGCCAAGGGTAAGACCGACACCGGGCGATGTTGGGTCTATGTGCGCGACGATCGACCGTTTGGCGGGCCAGCGCCGCCGGCGGCGATGTTCTATTACTCGCGCGATCGCGGCGGCGAGAATCCGCAGGCGCATCTGGCCGGCTATGCCGGAATCTTCCAGGCCGACGCCTATGGCGGATACACCAAACTCTATGAGGCCAACCGCAAACCGGGCCCGCTGGTCGAGGCGGCGTGTTGGGTGCATGCGCGCCGGCCGTTCTTCGTCATGGCCGATATCGCCGCCGCCGCCCGCCGCAAGGCAGAAGGCAAGACCACCGTGATCTCGCCGCTGGCGCTGGAGGCCGTTCGGCGCATCGACGCCCTGTTCGACATCGAGCGCGCGATCAACGGCCAGAGCGCCGAGCAGCGCCGCGCCGTTCGGCAGGAGCTGAGCGCACCGCTGGTCGCCGATTTGGAGCGCTGGTTGCGCGAGCAGCGGCCCAAGCTGTCGCGCGGCAACGATCTCGCCAAGGCGATGGACTATATGCTCAAGCGCTCGCCGGCATTCACCCGGTTTCTCGACGACGGCCGCATCTGCCTGAGCAACAATGCGGCCGAACGAGCCCTGCGCGGCATTGCTCTGGGCAGAAAATCGTGGCTGTTCGCGGGTTCCGACCGCGGCGGACAGCGAGCCGCAGCGATGTACAGCCTGATCGTCACCGCCAAATTGAACGATGTCGACCCGCAAGCTTGGCGGGCCGACGTCCTGGCCCGCATCGCCGAGCATCCGGTTCAGAGGATCGACGAACTGCTGCCATGGAACTGGCGACCGCGCCCAGCATCGCAAAGTCGGGCGGCCTGATCATGGCCGCCATCGCGCAGGTCTTCACCATCAGCTATGTCGCCAAACCTGCTCGACGAGGACGAAGACTGGCTCTTCGAGCTGTCGACCGACATGTTCCCAGAAGACGGCTGCCTCTGGGTCTACGGCGTCGGCGAAGACGGCGTCCCCGCCTTCACCAAAGACGGCATCGAGAACTTGCGCCAGATCATCGCCGATGAACGAGCCGCCGACCGCGCGCCGGCGAGCAGTACTGCGCCCGAATAGCCCAGCCTGCGGTGCTCACCGCATGCTTACGGAGCAGGTAAAGACTGCATCAAACATCATCGCGTAATTCAGGGTCCAGCCCTGCGGGAGAATGGGATGCCAGGAGCCTTCATCACCCGAATACGGGATAAACGTGAGTGAGCAGCTAAGATCCGACCATCCGCATGAGCCCCATGCGCGACTGACACGCGATGATAAGCCATCGCCGTAAGCGTCGCTAGCCAATAGAGCGGCACGATGCGACCGAGGCGGCGCCATAGGAAATCCGCCGGCGCTGCCCGTCGGCCGAAACTCTCCCAGGAAATATACACCATGATGAAGCCTGAGATGACGAAGGATACATAGATGCCGACGTCGCCTAATGCCCAGGCAAGATGCGAAATCCTGTTCTCGGGTGAGTTATCGGCGATTTGAAGCAACGCTTGGTCGGCAACGACTAATGATGCGGATATAGCTCGCACTGCCTGAAGAAAATGAATTTCATGTCAGACCGATTGCCCCTCTGTCTTCTCCGATCTCAGGTGGACGCCGTTTGCCTCTGCGCCGCGTGGCGATGGATAGGACGTCTCGACGCGGCTGAATGCCCCTGCCGCAACCGGAGGGCTCTTTCACAATAAAGACCGATTATAAAAAAAACTCCGGTCGACGCTTCCAACCCCGCTAACAGGACGGTCTCGGTTATCCCGAGCAGGATTATACCCGCACAGCACAACAACGACGATATCGCCAACGATCTGTCTGAGGTTCGCAAGCATCGAACACCCAAACTGATGTTTCTTGCGAGCATAAAGATCAAGAATGCGGTGCCGATCAGCCCGACGCTCAACAGCATTTCCAACAAGCCATTGTGGGCCTGGGGAGCAAACCAGCGAAGTGATTCTCCTATCTCCATTGCGGCAGGGTTGTCGGGAGACCAAAACGCCTCATAGCCCCATCCGAACCATAGCTTTTGGTAGATATCCGGTATAACGTAAGTCCAGATGTCCGTGCGCCCGGTCAATGTTGGATCCTTACCGATCATCTCCAGCAGCGATTCGGGATATGCCGCCAATAAAAGGCAGGGCGTCAGCAAGACGACGACCGCGCCGATGGCCAGGAGCTGGGCGACGCCTCCCTTTCGTATAAGAGTGATCAAAGCATCGGTGCCGCAGAAGAAAAATATCGTCACGCAGGAAGTTGCGGATTGTGACTCGAGCGCAATGATAGTGATGAGCAACAACATGCCGGCGCTGCGCCACCGTTTGCGACTCCTGGTGCGTAAACCGTGCAGGCATGCAAGCGCCCCGATTGCCATAGCTTGGCCGAGCAGGTTCTTCTGGGGAAAAATGCCTATAAAATCTCCGTCTGACGTGAGCGCGTTTCCGGGGGAAACAAAAAGCAGGACGAGCGAGACCACGCCGGTCAAGAAACAGACCAAGGCCAGTAGGTCCATAAAATCATCGCTTTCAAGATTACTCACAATTCCCGCTGCGCCAATCACGACAAACAAGTACAGGATGCCCTGTCGCAAACTCGCACCAGGGCCGACCGACCACGCCGCGGAACACAGAAAAAAGCTCGCCAGCGCAATAGAGAGGGTTGCGCCCGTACGAATGCTGTTTATTCTCTGGAAACCTCTGGCAAAGAGCGCGAGGCTAGTTGCAATCAGCAGCAGGTTTAAACTCTGGGTAATCTTATCGCCGGGCTTTCCCAACCATTTCCCATAA
>DATFZF010000085.1:0-2461 GCA_035314705.1 Steroidobacteraceae bacterium
GCCGTCTCCCATGCAAGACTCGCTTCCGGCTGGCGGGCTGCGCCTCTACCGGGAGGGGGTCGAACCCTCTGGATCGCTTCGAAAGGTTTCAGGTTACGTTTCCATTCTCCTTTCCAGGACTTCTCCTGTCGCAAGGGCAAGTTGAGCCCGGTGCTGCGGACGGACTGCGAGCCATTGGCTGGCAAGAGTACGCTCAATCGCCTGGAGCACACGCCGCGGCGCATGCTGCCCTACTCGTTGCGGACTTGCCGCCGTTACGCCACCAGATTACTATCGCGATGGCGGGATTACCTGCAAGCGAATCGCGTCCCGACACGAGTTCATTGCGGTCTTCGGGTTTGAGCTGCAGACCGGGAGACCGGCTAAACTATGCCGAGTTCAACCGTGGCCTATCTCGGCTGGAAACCAACCAATACGGCGCTCCTACCCGCCGCGAACCAGCGCTATGTATAGTTCGATTCTATGCGTAGGGGTCGCAAGCAGACTCGCGATACGGCCTCCGTGTAGTGAGATTTCGGCCCGTGGTTGCATGCCACGCGCTATCGGTATGCCGCGCGCCGCCCCGTTCGCGTCGGCATCCTTTGCGCTCGCCTCCGCAAGGTTGGTCCGGTTGTCGAGTCGCGCGCCCTGGGCCTTCTTGCTCGCCAGCGCCGCCCGCGTGCGCTCCGAAATTAGATGCCGCTCCTTCTCCGCCAGCGCCGCGTAGAGGTGCAGCATGAACGGGTCACAGTCCGCGCCCAGCTCGGAGTGCGGAAGACAACGGCACCGATGAAGCAACCGCCCCCGCGAGCCGGGCCGCAACGTCGGGGTCCGGCAGCATTCACCGCGTCACATGACATCTAGAGCGATTTCAGTCGTTCCCAATTAGCGAAGCGTGCTCAGTGTTGGGTGATTGCCGGCGGTTCTGCGCAAAGACGGTAACCGCCGCCCTTGGTCACCACCAGGCGGGGCTTGGGCGGGTCGATCTCGATCTTGTGCCGCAGGCGGTGGATGTGAGTCTCCAGCGTGTGGGTCGTGACGGTCGCGTCGACGCCCCACACCTCGTTGAGCAATGCCTTGCGTGCCATTAGCTCCGGGCTGGCGCGATACAGGGACTTGAGAATTGCCACTTCCTTAGCCGTCAGCCGGATTCGCCTGTTGCGGCTCTCGTCGCGCAACAGCTTGGCTGACCGGTGAAACGTGTACGGACCGATGGTGAACACCGCGTCCTCGGTGCTGTCGAACACGCGCAGTTGCGCGCGCACTCGCGCCAGCAGTTCGGGCAGCCGGAAGGGCTTCGTGACGTAGTCGTTTGAGCCGGCCTCGAGCCCGCGCACCACATCGATCTCCTCGCCGGAGCCGGTCAGTATGATGATCGGCGCCTTAACGCCGCGCCGGCGCAGCTCGGCGCAGTAATCGCGCCCGTCGCCGTCGGGCAGTCCGACATCAAGGATGATCGCGTCGAACCGCAACCGGCTAGCGTTAATAAGCAGTGCTTGGGCCTCCGCCACACTGTTTGCACTGATCGCGTTGCACTGATCGCGGTGAGTTCGACATCAGCAGCCAATTGTTCCGTGATCAATCCACACACCACGTTGTCGTCATCCACGATCAGAATCAGGCGCCTGGGGGCCATCACCCTATCCCAAACTGACGCTGTTGTTTCGACCGAGACTGGCCACCTACTTCAGCACGCGCTCACTCGATCCCAAGCCCGAAAGCTTGACCGTGGCATCCCGCTGCCGAGTAGGTGGGGACGTTGCCGCCCCCACCCCTCACAGACCCGGACGTGCGGATTTCCCGCATCAAATGTGGCGCGCCACATTTGATTCGTAATGTGGCGTCGGCGAAAATGTGGCGTTGAGTGTTGGGAGCGGCCGCCGGGGCCGGATGGCGGCATTTGAACGCCACATAACAAAGTGATCGACATTCGTCGGACTCCCCATCGATCAGGAGATCCGACGCCATGTTCGAAATCCTATTCGCCCACCCCAAGGTCCTGGCGCGTCACCAGGCCGGTCCGGCCGCAGCCGATCGAGAGCGCTATCTCGCATATTGTGCTGGCCAGGGCGCTGCACGGGAGACCTTGCTGCACACCACCGCCGCTCGGCAGCACTGGCGGGATCAGCCCGCGTTGATGGGATTCCTGCGCGCGCTGTAGTGATTGGTTATGTGGCGTTCAAATGCCGCCATCCGGCCCCGGCGGCCGCTCCCAACACTCAACGCCACATTTTCGCCGACGCCACATTACGCATCCGGTTCCTCACGAGAGAGATTCGCTCGCGGCAGCGTAGGATGACGCCGTCCGTGACTCGTTCCAAATTGGCTATCCGTTGTCCGTCCTGGGTTCGCGGTCACTGGGCACGCTTGGCGGGTGACGGCTCGCTTAATGCACTGATGTGATTGACTTTTGACGCCGGGCGCGACCTCAAACAGCGCAAAAACATAGGCACACGACTTGGTTTAATTCGTGTTGCGAATC
>DATFZF010000086.1:0-4705 GCA_035314705.1 Steroidobacteraceae bacterium
GAGCGCGCAATGCCCTGTTGGAAATCTACGCGCAAATGCCGAGCCCCAAGGCCGTGGTCGCGATCGGCTCCTGCCCGGCGACCGGCAATGTTTTTGCCGGCAGTCCCACGATCGACGGTCCGTTGGACAAGTTCATCCCGGTCGATGTCTGGGTGTCCGGCTGTCCGCCGCGCCCGCAGTTGATCATCGCCGGCGTCGCCCAGGCCGCGCGGTTGCTGGCGGAGGGCAAGACGGCGGACCAGAAAAGGAAGGCGAAGCCATGATGGAGGCGATCTGGCTATACGTCTTCGCGATCCTGGTGTGGCCCGGACTCCTCGGTGCGGGAGCGCTGGGATTCTTCTATCTGTGGATCGCGCGCAAGCTCAACGCCAGGCTGCAAGGGCGCAGGGGGCCGCCGTTTTTCCAGCCTTTCTTCGATTTCGTAAAGCTGTTGGGCAAGGAAACCGTCGTCTCCCGCGGCGTGAACCCCGCGGTGTTTTACGCATTGCCGTACCTGGCGCTTGCTTCGACGGTGTTCGGGCTGCTCATTGTTCCGGTGCCCGGCCACGCCGTCGATTCGTTCGCCGGCGATCTCATTCTGCTGCTCTATCTGCTCGAAGTTCCGGTGATTTGCGACGTGATGGCCGGCTTTGTGAGCCAGTCCATATACGGCCAGGTCAGCGCCATGCGGGAGGCCGTGATGTCGCTCGCGTACAACCTGCCGTTGCTCGCCGCGGTGATCGCCATGGCGCAGAATGCCGGCAGCTTCCGCATCGGCGCCTTGCAAACCGCCCCCTTCGGTTTGGTCACCTTCCTGGCCGCGATCGCCTTTCTCGTGGCGATCCCCGCCCGTCTCAAGAGCAATCCGTTCTCCATTCCCAATGCCGAGCAGGAAATCGTGGCCAGCGCGCACATCGAATACAACAGCGCTCCACTGGCTATTTTCGAATTGTCGCATGCGCTTGAAGTGGTGTTGCTGTACGATGCATTCTTCGTGCTGTTTGTGCCGCACACGGGCAGCGTGCTCGCCGACACGGCACTGTACTTCCTGATCAGTCTTGGCCTGACGGTATTGGTGACCCTGGCCGCCGCCACGACCGCGCGTCTGACGGTGAAGCGGGCATTCCGGTTTTATTGGGTCTGGGGCGGGCTGGCCGCGGCGGCGGCAATGGTTGTCGCGGTCGTCGGCTGAAGGAACAACAGATGGGCATTCTCGGCATCGTCTGGCGGAATTTCGGTCACAACTCACGGACCCGGCATCCCACCGACATGCCGCCGACCCCGTCGCCGTTTCGCGGGCTGATTGAGCAGGATGCCAGTCTATGCACGGGCTGCAAGGCGTGCGAGACGGTCTGCGCACCCAAAGCGATCTCGTTCAATGAAGAGCAGGAGACTGGGATCACCTGGAACTTTTTCGCCGGCCAATGTTCGTTCTGCGGGCTGTGCGTGCAATTCTGCCCAACCCACGCGATCACCAACCGCGGCAAGCTGCCGCCCGTCACCGGCGACCAGTCGCTGCTCAGAGTGGCGCATGAGATCCTGTACCAGGCTTGTACGGGCTGCGGCCGCCTGATGATTCCGATTCCCGAGGCGGCTCTGGAGCAGGTGTACGGCACGAAGCTGACCGACTCGGAGGCCGCACAACGGGGACTGTGCCAGGAGTGCCGGCGCAAGGGGGCGAGCCAGCATATTCACGACGCCTTCTTGCGGCCGGGAGGTTGATATGGAACAGACCGACGGCACTATCGTACGCGCTGACCTCGTCGCCGCACTGGCGGCCATTCCCGGTTCGGCGCCGGTTGAAGAACGCGGCGCCGGGTTGTGGATATCGGCACCGCGCCTCGACGTCGAGGCCATGGCGCGCGAGATGAAGGCGCTGGGCTGCCGCTTGGTCACCATGACCGGATTGGCATGCGACGATGGCGAGACCACCATCATCTACCATTACGCGCTGCACCACGACACGATCAACTTCAAGACCGCGACAAGCGGAAATGCGATCCGATCGATCGCCCTGCTGGTTCGTCCGGCGTCGTGGAGCGAACGCGAAATCCACGATTTTTTTGCCACCGATTTCATCGGCCATCCGAACCTTGTCCCGCTCATCCGCCCGCCAGAACTGAAGGATGGATTTTTTCGCGACCCGGACCCCGGTTCGATTACCCCAGACAAACCATAGGTAAGGCGCCATGCCGTACACGATCCCGATCGGTCCCTTCCATCCGGCGCTTGAGGAGCCTTACAAGGTCAATGTCAAATGCGTTGCTGAAACGGTCCAGCAAGTCAGCGTCGATGTCGGATTCAGCTTCCGTGGCATCGAGCTGATGGCGCAGCGCCGCGAATGGGTCCCCGACGTCACCTTGATCGAGCGCGTTTGCGGCATCTGCTCCAACGTGCATGCCATGACGTTCTGCCATGCGGCAGAGCAAATTGCCGGAATCGAGGTGCCCGCGCGCGCGCGATACATCAGAACGGTCATCTCCGAGCTTGAGCGTCTGCACTCACATCTTCTGTGGGCGGGACTTGCGGCGGAATTTATGGGTTTTCAGACGCTGTTCATGGAAGTCTTCACGCTGCGCGAACAGGTCATGGATCTGCTGGAAACCATATCCGGCAATCGTGTGAATTACGGTATGAACCGGATCGGCGGGGTGAACCGGGATATCATGGATCCGAAATCAGCCATCGACACCGTGCAGGCGATGGCCAAGGTCATCGAGAAAGATGTCGTCCCTGCCTTCATGAACAATATCACCGCGAAGGGGCGGATGGGCGGTGTCGGCCCGTTGACCAAGGAGCATGCGATCGAGTGGGCCGTCGTCGGGCCGGTCGCGCGCGCTTCCGGTTTGGCCATCGACGTCCGCGACGACCATCCCTACCTCGCCTATCAGGAACTCGGGTTCAAGATCGTCACGCAGCCAGAGGGCGATGTCCGCGCGCGGGTCGTTGTCCGGGCGCTCGAATTGCTCGAGAGCATCAGACTTATTACCGAAGCATTGAACAATCTGCCCTCCGGACCATTGCGCGCTTTCGAGGGGATGCCGGCGATCCCGCCGGGGGAAGCCGTTGTGCTCACCGAGGCGCCGCGCGGAGAGGTCGTCTACTATGTCGCCTCCGACGGCGGCAGAACGCCGGCGCGCGTCAAGATCCGCACGCCGTCCTTCGTCAACATTCCCGCGCTCGAAGCGATGACGATGGGGCAGCAGTTGGGCAACATATCGCTGATCCAGGCGTCGGTTGACCCGTGCCTCTCCTGCACCGACCGCTAGCAAGCGGTATCGACAGGAGCGGACCCCATGCAGACGCGGTATGCGCGCCAGACGGTGCTGAAGGAGATCGGTGAAGCCGGGCAGCAGATGATTGCCGCGTCGACGGTCGTGGTGATCGGTTTAGGCGCGCTCGGCACCAATAGCGCGAACCTGTTGGCGCGCGCCGGTGTCGGCACATTGCGGCTGGCGGACAGAGACGTTGTTGACTGGACCAACCTGCAGCGGCAATCCTTGTTCGAGGAGGAAGACGCCGCCGAATCGCTGCCAAAGGCGGAAGCGGCGGTACGACACCTGAAACGGATCAACTCGGCGATTCGGTACGAGCCCGTCACTGACGACATTAACCCTGGGAACGTCGAGCGAATCGTGGCCGGCGCGGCCGTCGTGGTAGACGGGTTAGACAATTTTCATACGCGGGCACTGGTTAACCAGGCGTGCGTCAAGCACGGGATCCCCTGGGTCTATGGCGCATGCCTGGGAACCTATGGGAACGCCGCCACGTTCATCTCAGGGACGTCTGCGTGCCTGAACTGCCTGTTGCCCGCTGTCGGTCAGGCGACCACCCCGCCGTTGAGCTGTGAGACGGTCGGCGTGCTCGGCTCGGTCGCTGCCTTGGTCGCGGCGTGGCAAAGCGCCGAGGCGTTGAAGATCGTGGTCGGCAAAAAGGAGGCGGTATCGCCGCACCTCGTTCATGTCGATTTGTGGGACAACGATTTTTCGACATTGCCGATGACCCGCGTTGCCGATTGCGCGGTGTGCGGACAGCGGAAATTCGAGTTGCTCGAACATGGGAGTCGCATGGCGACCGCGTCCCTATGCGGACGCGATGCGGTTCAGGTCATGCCGCCCGCTTCGTTCAGCATGGATTTCGATCTGCTGCGTGAGACGCTCAGGCGGATTTTCACGGTAGAGGAGAATCCGTTTCTGTTGAAGTTCCGTGCTGACGGTCATGATGTGGTGGTGTTCCATGATGGTCGCGCAATGATATTCGGCATGTCCGATCCAAAGGCGGCGCTGAGCCTCTATGGCAAGTACATCGGAGGCTGATCAGCGTGGCCAAGACCACGATCTACCTGGACAACGCGGCGACGACCTGGCCGAAGCCGGAAGCGGTCTATCGCGCCGTTGACACGGCCATGCGCGAACACGGCGCCAACCCGGGTCGCGGCTCGTACAGGATGTCGGTGGAGGCGCAACGGCTGGTGGACGAGACGCGGCAAGAGGTTCGCCGGTTGTTCAACGCGCCGGCTCCGGAACGGGTCATTTTCACGTTGAACTGCACCGACGCATTGTCCATGGCGCTGAAAGGGTTGATCAAATCGGGGGACCGGGTGGTGAGCGGTCCGTTCGAGCACAATTCGGTCGCGCGCCCGCTGCACTCGCTGCGGCGCGGCGGTGCGCAGGTGGCGGTGGTGCGAGCGACCGGGACGTTCGGCGTGGACCTCGATCATTTCCGG
>DATFZF010000087.1:0-50111 GCA_035314705.1 Steroidobacteraceae bacterium
GCAAGTGCTGTGCAAGCCGGGCAGCATCACGCCGCACACGAAGTTTGAGGCCGAAGTGTACGTGCTGAGCAAGGAAGAGGGAGGGCGGCACACGCCGTTCTTCAAAGGGTATCGGCCGCAGTTCTACTTTCGCACCACGGATGTGACGGGGGCGGTGGAGTTGCCGGAGGGCACCGAGATGGTGATGCCCGGGGACAACATCAAGATCGTGGTGGAGCTGATCGCGCCGATCGCGATGGAGCAGGGGCTGCGTTTCGCCATCCGCGAAGGCGGCAAAACCGTCGGCGCCGGCGTCGTCGCTAAGGTCATTGCGTAACATTTACAGGGCAGTAGCTCAATTGGCAGAGCGGCGGTCTCCAAAACCGCAGGTTGGGGGTTCGATTCCCTCCTGCCCTGCCAGCCGCCGCTAGTGGCCTGTAGGTTGCTTGAAGTAAACATGGCAGAAGTCCAAACACCCGCGGGCGCGTCGACCAAGGATACCGCGCTCATGACGTTGTCGATCGTCGTGCTGTTCGCGGGCATCGTCGCGTTCTATTGGTTCGAGGAGCAGCCGCTGCTCATCCGCATCGCGATGGTCATCGCCGGCCTTGCGGCGGCCGCCGGCCTCATGTGGTTCAGCTGGTACGGCCGTGAGTTCTGGCAGTTCGTGCTCGCCGCGCGCATCGAGCTGCGCAAGGTCGTGTGGCCGGAGCGCGAAGAGACGATCAAAACCACGTACGTGGTGTTTTTTTTCGCCATCGTGATGGGCGTGTTTTTTTGGCTGCTTGATATGGTTCTCACCTATCTGACTCGGTTGCTCGGCGGTCAAACGGGCTGATGAATTCGGAGCTGTCTATGTCCTTGCGATGGTATGTGGTTCACGCGTATTCGAACTTCGAGCACAAGGTATCCGAGTCGCTGAAGGAGCGGGTCAAGCGCGCCGGTTTGGAAGCCAAATTCGGCGAGATTCTGGTGCCCACCGAGGAAGTGGTGGAAATGCGCGACGGACAGAAGCGCAAGTCCGACCGCAAATTCTTCCCGGGCTATGTGCTCGTGCAGATGGAGATGGACGAAGACACCTGGCACTTGGTGAAGGAAGTGCCGAAGGTGCTGGGTTTTATCGGCGGTACCAGCGACAAGCCGGCGGCCATTACCGACAAGGAGGCGATGTCGATTCTGCGCCGCGTCGAAGAGGGCGTGGACAAGCCGAAGCCGAAGGTGCTGTTCGAGCCGGGCGAAGTGGTGCGGGTGACCGACGGTCCGTTCAACGACTTCAACGGCGTGGTCGAGTCGGTGAATTACGAAAAGAACCGGCTGCAGGTGGCGGTGCAGATCCTGGGGCGCTCGACGCCCGTGGAATTGGATTTCTCGCAGGTCGAGAAGGGTTGAGTTATCGGGCGGGGTCGCATCGACCCCGTTGAAAGTTGCGCGTAAGCGCATTGACAAGGGGAGCTTTCCGAAAGGAGAGCGTTATCCACCCACAGGAGCGACGCGATGGCGAAGAAAGTCACAGGCTATATCAAGTTGCAGATACCCGCGGGTCAGGCGAACCCCAGTCCGCCGGTAGGCCCCGCGCTGGGTCAGCAGGGCGTGAACATCATGGAGTTCTGCAAGGCATTCAATGCGCAGACCCAGGCCTTGGAAAAAGGCTTACCGACCCCAGTAGTGATCACGGTGTACAGCGACCGCAGCTTCACCTTCATCATGAAGACGCCGCCGGCGTCGGTGCTCATCGCCAAGGCGCTCGGTATCCCGAAGGGCAGCGCGACGCCGAACACCGCCAAGGTGGGCAAGATTTCGCGCAAGCAGCTCGAGGACATCGCCAAGATGAAAATGCCGGATTTGACCGCCGCCAACCTGGATGCGGCGGTGCGCACCATCGCGGGCAGCGCTCGCAGCATGGGCGTCGACGTGGAGGGGCTCTAAAATGGCTGCGACCGTGAAACGAACCAAGGCTTGGAAGGAAAAGCTGCCGCCGGGCAAGTCCTACCCAATCGATGACGCGCTCAAGCTCGTCAAGGAATTCGCCACTGCGAAGTTCAATGAATCGGTGGACGTGTCGGTGAATTTGGGCGTCGATGCCACCAAATCGGATCAGCAGGTCCGCGGCTCCACGGTCATGCCGCACGGCACGGGAAAGACGGTCCGGGTGGCGGTGTTCACCCAGGGCAAGAACGCCGACGCCGCCAAAGCGGCCGGCGCCGACATCGTGGGGTTCGAGGATTTGGCCGAGAAGGTCAAGGCCGGTCAAATCGACTTCGACGTGGTCATTGCCAGCCCCGATGCCATGCGCATCGTCGGTCAATTGGGCCAGATCTTGGGTCCGCGCGGCCTGATGCCGAACCCGAAGGTGGGTACGGTGACGCCGAACGTGGCCGACGCCGTGAAGAATGCCAAGTCCGGCCAGGTGCGTTATCGCACCGACAAGGCGGGCATCATTCACGCGCAAATCGGGCGCGCCAATTTCGAGCCCGCCGCGCTGAAGGAGAACCTCCTCGCGCTGGTGGCCGATCTGCAGAAGATCAAACCGGCGACGTCGAAGGGCGTTTATCTGAAGAAGTTGACCGTGTCCTCGACCATGGGTCCGGGCGTCGCGGTCGACCAGGCCAGTTTGGGCTTGGGTTAGTAATTTTGAGGATTGATGGAGGGCTGCGCGCGACCCAAAAGGTCGAACGCAACCACCGTCGAAGACCGCAGGCGGGCAGGGGCCCTTAAAGATCTTGGCCTGCGCAGATGGTGGGACCCGAATCAGGAATTTCCTGGTGAAGGTCGCACCAAGGAGTACGACGGCGTACTCAAGGGTGGGTACGAACGAAGGCGTCCGTACCTGGTGTGTGACGCTTCTTTCCGGAGACCTATATGGCACTCAAGTTAGAAGAGAAGAAAGTCGTGGTGGCAGAAGTCAACGCGGTCGCGGCGAAAGCCCTGTCCGTCGTGGGCGCGGAGAACCGTGGCTTGACGGTGACGCAAATGACCGACCTACGCGCCAAGGCGCGCAAGGAAGGGGTCTATTTGCGGATCGTCAAGAATACGCTCGCGCGCAAGGCCGTTGCCGGCACCTCTTTCGAGTGCATTTCTCCGGCGCTGAAAGGACCCATTGTCCTCGCATTCTCCAATGATGATCCGGGCGCGGCCGCGCGGATCGTCAAGGCGTTTTCGAAGGACAACGACAAATTGGTAACGACGCTCGTGTCATTGGGCGGGCAACTGCTCAAACCCGATGCACTCGAGCGCGTGGCTTCATTGCCCACGCGCGCGCAGGCGCTGTCGCAACTATTGGGTGTGCTCAAGGCGCCGATAGCGAAGTTCGTTGGTACGTTGGCTGCCCCCAACTCGAAGTTGGTACGGACGCTGGCTGCTGTTCTTGAAGCCAAGAAGAGCGGCGCGGCGCAGGCGGCGGCGAATTAATCCTGATTCGGGTATTGGACCCACATAGATATTTGGAGACGATAATGGCTGTTACTAAAGACGAAATCCTCGATTCAATTTCCAAGATGACGGTCATGGAAGTGGTCGAGCTGATTGCCGATATGGAAAAGAAGTTCAACGTCACGGCGGCTGCTCCCGTAGCAGCGGCTGCGGCGGGCGCGGGCGCTGCTGCCGCTCCGGCGGCGGAAGCGCAGACCGAGTTCACCGTGACGATGACCGAGTTCGGCGCCAACAAGGTGGGCGTCATCAAGGTCATTCGCGAGATCACGGGCTTGGGTTTGAAGGAAGCGAAGGATCTGGTCGAGGGCGCTCCTTCGACCGTCAAGGAAGGTATTCCGAAGGCCGATGCCGAGACGATCAAAAAGAAGCTGGAGGACGCTGGCGCCAAGGCTGCCATCAAGTAGTGATTATTGTCGATATGCGCAGTTCGATGGTTGCCGCCGATACAGCGGCGGCCGTCGGCTGCGCTTTTAATGTTGATTTGAGGCGGGATCGCCTAGATCCCGTTAATTTCGGCGCCTAGCGCCTGTCGATACTGGAAAGGGTGATCATCACATGTCCTACTCGTTCACCGAAAAGAAGCGCATTCGTAAGAATTTCGGCAAGCGGCCGAGCATTCTCGGCACGCCGTATCTGCTCGCGATCCAATTGGATTCGTACCGCCGGTTCCTGCAGGCGGATGTCGCCGAGTCCAAGCGCGACGAAATCGGCTTGCATGCGGCCTTCGACAGTGTGTTCCCCATTTCCAGCTACTCCGGCAACGCGACGCTGGAGTACGTGAGCTATCGCCTGGGCGAGCCGGTGTTCGACGTCAAGGAATGCCAGCTGCGCGGGCTGACCTACGCGGCCCCGCTGCGCGTCAAAGTGCGCCTCGTGGTGCTCGACAAGGAGGCCAGCGGCGCCAAGAAGCCCGTCAAGGACGTGCGTGAACAAGAGGTATACCTCGGTGAACTGCCGCTCATGACCGACAACGGCACCTTCATCATCAACGGCACGGAACGCGTCATCGTGTCGCAGCTGCACCGCAGCCCGGGCGTGTTCTTCGATCACGACCGCGGCAAGACCCACTCATCGGGCAAGTTGCTGTTCTCCGCCCGCATCATTCCCTATCGCGGCTCATGGCTGGACTTCGAGTTCGACCCGAAGGACTGCGTGTTCGCGCGCATCGACCGCCGCCGCAAGCTCCCGGTCACCATCATCCTGCGCGCTCTCGGCTACACCGAAGAGCAGGTGCTGGACATCTTTTTCGAGAAGAACGTGTTCCATCTGTCGAAGAAGGACATCGAATTCGAGGTCATCCCGCAGCGCTTGCGCGGCGAGACCGCGGCGTTCGAGATCCGCGTCGGCAAGAAAGTCATCGTGGAAGAAGGGCGCCGCATTACCGCGCGCCACGTGAAGGAACTCGAGGAAGCCGGCGTCAAGCGCCTGCCGGTGCCCACCGAATACCTGCAGGGCAAGGTGCTGGCGCACGACATCGTCAACACCGAAACGGGCGAGATTCTGGCCAAGGCCAATGAGATCCTGACCGTTCCGACGGTGGGCAAGCTGATTGAGAGCGGCATCACTGAAATCCGCACGCTGTACGTCAACGATTTGGATCGCGGACCTTACATCTCGGACACCTTGCGCATCGATCCGACCAAGACGCGCCTCGAGGCGCTGGTCGAAATCTACCGCATGATGCGTCCCGGCGAGCCGCCGACCAAGGATGCAGCCGAGAACCTGTTCCAGAATCTGTTCTTCAACGGCGAGCGATATGACCTGTCGCCGGTCGGCCGCATGAAGTTCAACCGCCGCGTCGGCCGCGAGGAAATCACGGGCTCGGGCGTGCTCAGCAAAGAAGACATCATCGAGGTCATGAAGACCTTGATCGACATCCGCAACGGCAACGGCCATGTGGACGACATCGATCACCTCGGCAATCGGCGCGTTCGCAGCGTCGGTGAGATGGCGGAGAACGCCTTCCGCATCGGTTTGGTGCGCGTCGAGCGCGCCGTCAAGGAACGCCTGACGATCGCCGAAAGCGAACCGATCATGCCCCAGGAGATGATCAACGCCAAGCCGGTTGCGGCCGCGGTGAAGGAGTTCTTCGGTTCCTCGCAGCTGTCGCAGTTCATGGACCAGAACAACCCGCTGTCGGAAGTCACGCACAAACGGCGCGTCTCCGCATTGGGCCCAGGCGGCCTGACGCGCGAGCGAGCGGGATTCGAAGTACGCGACGTGCATCCCACGCACTACGGCCGGGTTTGCCCGATCGAGACGCCGGAAGGCCCGAATATCGGCCTGATCAATTCGCTGGCCGTGTATGCGCGCACCAACGACTATGGGTTCCTGGAGACCCCGTATCGGCGCGTGTCGAAGGGCAAGGTCACGGATCAGATCGATTACCTGTCGGCCATCGAGGAAGGTCAGTACGTGATCGCGCAGGCGAATGCGACCTTGAACGAAAAGGGCGAATTCACCGATGACCTGATTTCCTGCCGCACGCAGAATGAATTCACCTTGTCCGGTCCGGACAAGATCGACTTCATGGATGTTTCACCCAAGCAGATCGTCTCGGTGGCGGCGTCCCTGATTCCGTTCTTGGAGCATGATGACGCGAACCGCGCGCTCATGGGATCGAACATGCAGCGCCAGGCGGTTCCCACCCTGCGGTCGGAAACGCCGCTGGTGGGTACGGGCATGGAACGCGCGGTCGCCATCGACTCCGGCGTGACCGTGGTGGCGCGGCGCGGCGGGAGCGTCGATTCAGTCGATGCCTCGCGCATCGTGGTGCGGGTGAACGACGATGAAACGACCGCCGGCGAACCCGGCGTCGACATCTATTCGCTGACCAAGTACACCCGTTCGAACCAGAACACCTGCATCAATCAGCGTCCGCTGGTGAAAGCCGGCGACGCGATCAAGCGCGGCGATGTGCTGGCCGATGGCCCGTCGACGGATTTGGGCGAGCTCGCGCTCGGCCAGAACCTGCTGGTCGCCTTCATGCCGTGGAACGGCTACAACTTCGAGGACTCGATCCTGATCTCCGAGAGGGTGGTGGAGGAAGACCGCTTCACGACCATTCACATCGAAGAGCTGACTTGCGTCGCCCGCGACACCAAGCTGGGACCCGAGGAAATCACCGCCGACATTCCCAATGTGGGCGATTCGGCCCTGGCCAAGCTCGATGAGGCGGGCATCGCCTTCATCGGCGCGGAAGTGCGCGCCGGCGACATTTTGGTGGGCAAGGTGACGCCGAAGGGCGAGACGCAACTGACGCCGGAAGAGAAGCTGCTGCGCGCGATATTCGGCGAGAAGGCTTCGGATGTGAAGGATACCTCGCTGCGCGTGCCCCCCGGCATGGACGGCACGGTGATCGACGTGCGTGTGTTCACGCGCGACGGGGTCGAGAAGGACTCGCGCGCCCTGGCGATCGAAAAGTCGGAACTCGAGCGGGTACGCAAGGACTTGGCCGATCAGCAGCGCATTCTGGAAGACGACTTGTTCCAGCGCGTGCGCGGAATGATCGAGGGCAAGGCTGCCGAAGCGGGCCCGAAGAAGATCAAGGCGGGTACGCCGATCGACGAGGCGTATCTCGCCGATCTGCCGCGCGAGCAATGGTTCGAGATCCGCTTCAAGGAGGAGGAGACCAATTCGCAGCTGGAAACGGTGTCCGAGCGTTTGAAGGGCCAACGCAAGGCGTTCGAGAAGCGCTTTGAGGAAAAGAAGGCCAAGATCACGGCGGGCGACGATCTGGCGCCGGGCGTGCTCAAGATGGTCAAGGTATACCTGGCGGTGAAGCGCCGCGTGCAGCCGGGCGACAAGATGGCGGGACGCCACGGCAACAAGGGCGTGATCTCCTCCATCGTGCCGGTCGAGGACATGCCGTATATGGCGGACGGTACCCCGGTGGACATCGTGTTGAACCCCCTGGGCGTGCCCTCGCGCATGAACATCGGGCAGATCCTGGAGACCCACCTGGGCTGGGCCGCCAAGGGGCTGGGCGCCAAGATCGGCAAGATGCTCGAAGCGCAGCAAGCCGTCGTGGAACTGCGCAAGTTCTTGGGCCAGGTCTACAACGAGACCGGCGGCCAGAAGGAAGACATCAAGTCCATGAGCGACGCCGAAGTCATCGAGCTTGCGAGCAACTTGAAGAAGGGCGTGCCGATGGCGACCCCGGTGTTCGACGGCGCCAGCGAGGAGGAGATCAAGAATCTTCTGGCTCTCGCCGATCTGCCGACATCGGGTCAGACGACGCTGCACGACGGGCGTACCGGCGAGCAGTTCGAGCGGCCGGTCACCGTGGGCTACATGTACATGCTGAAGCTCAATCACTTGGTCGACGACAAGATGCACGCGCGCTCCACCGGGCCGTACAGCTTGGTGACGCAACAGCCGCTGGGCGGCAAGGCGCAGTTCGGCGGCCAGCGATTCGGCGAAATGGAAGTGTGGGCGCTCGAGGCGTATGGCGCCGCGTACACCCTGCAGGAAATGCTCACGGTCAAGTCCGACGACGTCAACGGGCGCACGCAGATGTACAAGGCGATTGTCGACGGCAACCACGAAATGAAAGCCGGCATGCCGGAGTCGTTCAATGTCTTGGTGAAGGAGATCCGCTCCTTGGCCATCAACATCGAACTAGAGAGCGAGGCCTAATCCAATGAAAGACTTACTCAAGTTGTTCAAGCAGCAAGTACCGGTCGAGAATTTCGATTCGATCAAGATCGGCCTGGCATCTCCGGACATGATCCGCTCCTGGTCGTACGGCGAGGTAAAGAAGCCGGAGACCATCAACTACCGGACATTCAAGCCGGAGCGCGACGGTTTGTTCTGCGCCAAGATCTTCGGGCCCGTGAAGGACTACGAATGTCTGTGCGGCAAGTACAAGCGCCTGAAGCATCGCGGCGTGGTGTGCGAGAAGTGCGGCGTCGAAGTGACCCAATCCAAGGTGCGCCGCGAGCGCATGGGCCACATCGAGCTGGCGAGCCCGACCGCGCACATTTGGTTCTTGAAGTCCCTGCCGTCCCGCATCGGCCTCATGCTCGACATGACCCTGCGCGAGATCGAGCGGGTTCTGTACTTCGAGGCCTTCGTGGTGGTCGATCCGGGCATGACCTCGCTGCAGCGCGGCCAGCTGCTCACCGACGAGATGTATCTCGAGTCGATCGAGGAGCACGGCGACGAGTTCGACGCGCGCATGGGCGCCGAAGCGGTGCATGAGCTGCTGAAGTCCATGGATCTGCCGTCCGAGGTCGTGAAGGTCCGCGAGGACATGGCGAACACGAACTCCGAGACCAAGATCAAGCGGCTGTCAAAGCGCTTGAAGCTCATCGAGGCGTTCATGGAGTCCGGCAACAAGCCGGAGTGGATGGTGCTCACCGTCCTGCCGGTGCTGCCGCCCGACCTGCGTCCCCTGGTGCCGCTCGACGGCGGCCGCTTTGCGACCTCCGACTTGAACGATCTGTATCGCCGCGTCATCAACCGCAACAACCGCCTGCGCCGCCTGCTGGAATTGAACGCCCCGGACATCATCGTGCGCAACGAGAAGCGCATGCTGCAGGAAGCGGTCGACGCACTGCTCGACAACGGCCGCCGCGGCCGTGCGATCACGGGCACCAATAAGCGTCCTTTGAAGTCCCTGGCCGACATGATCAAGGGCAAGCAGGGCCGGTTCCGTCAGAACCTGCTCGGCAAGCGCGTCGATTACTCGGGCCGGTCGGTCATCGTCGTGGGTCCCACCCTGCGTCTGCACCAGTGCGGATTGCCGAAGAAAATGGCGCTGGAATTGTTCAAGCCGTTCATTTTCTCGAAGCTGCAGCTGCGCGGCGAGGCGTCCACCATCAAGGCGGCAAAGCGTCTGGTGGAGCGCGAGGGACCGGAGGTGTGGGACATCCTCGAAGAGGTGATCCGCGAACATCCGGTGCTGCTGAACCGCGCCCCGACCCTGCATCGTCTCGGCATCCAGGCGTTCGAGCCGGTATTGATCGAGGGCAAGGCGATTCAGCTGCACCCCTTGGTTTGCACCGCGTTCAACGCCGACTTCGACGGCGACCAAATGGCCGTTCACGTGCCGCTGTCCATCGAGGCGCAGCTCGAAGCGCGCGCGCTGATGATGTCGTCGAACAACATTCTCTCGCCCGCCAACGGCGATCCGATCATCGTTCCGTCGCAGGACGTGGTGCTCGGGCTCTACTACATGACGCGCGAGCGCGTGGGCGCGAAGGGCGAGGGCATGGCGTTCAGCGATGTGGCCGAGGTGCATCGCGCCTATGAGAGCCGCAATATCGATTTGCAGGCCAAGGTCAAGGTACGCCTGTCCGAGTGGACCCGTCCCGAGAAGGGCGCTGACCTGGTAAAGCACACGCGTGTGGTCGACACCACGGCCGGCCGGGCGCTGTTGTCCGAAATCCTGCCGCATGGGCTCTCATTCGATGCCATCAATCAGGACATGACCAAGAAGATGATTTCCGGAACGATCAACGCGTGCTACCGCACCGTCGGTCTCAAGGAAACCGTCGTGTTCGCGGACCAGCTGATGTACACCGGTTTCCACTACGCGACCCGCGCGGGCGTGTCGATCGGCGTCGACGACATGGTGGTGCCGACCCAGAAGACCAAGATTCTGGCGACCGCGGAGAAAGAGGTGAAGGAGATCCAGGAGCAATACTCCTCGGGGTTGGTCACCAACGGCGAACGCTACAACAAGGTGGTCGACATCTGGTCGCGCACCAACGACCAAGTGGCCAAGGCCATGATGGAGAAGTTGGGCACCGACGAGGTCGCCGACGCCAAGGGCAACAAGGTCCGCCAGAAGTCGTTCAACTCCATCTTCATGATGGCCGACTCCGGCGCGCGCGGTTCCGCCGCGCAGATTCGCCAGCTCGCCGGCATGCGCGGCCTGATGGCGAAGCCCGACGGCTCCATCATCGAAACGCCGATCACGGCGAATTTCCGCGAAGGTCTGAACGTACTGCAGTACTTCATCTCGACCCACGGCGCGCGCAAGGGCCTGGCCGATACCGCGCTCAAGACGGCCAACTCCGGGTATTTGACCCGCCGCTTGGTCGATGTGGCGCAGGACCTGGTGGTCACCGAGATTGATTGCGGCACCGTCAACGGTCTGTCGATCACCCCCATCGTCGAAGGCGGCGACGTGGTCGAGGGGTTGGGCGAGCGGGTGCTGGGACGGGTTGTGTCCGAGGACGTCGTGGTCGCTTCCAGCGGCGAGGTTCTGGTCAAGGCCGGCGTCTTGATCGACGAGAAGCTGGTCAAGCTCCTGGAAAAGATGGGCATCGACCAGGTCATGGTGCGTTCACCCATCACCTGCGAGACGCGCTACGGCGTCTGCGCCCAGTGCTACGGCCGGGACTTGGGCAGAGGTCATCGCATCAACATCGGCGAGGCGGTGGGCGTCATCGCGGCGCAGTCCATCGGCGAGCCGGGCACGCAGCTCACCATGCGCACCTTCCACGTCGGCGGCGCGGCCTCGCGAGCGGCGGCTGCCAACGGCGTCGAAGTCAAGAGCAAGGGCACGATTCGCCTGCACAACATCAAGACCGTGCGCCACGAGAAGGGGCATCTGGTCGCGGTGTCGCGCTCCGGTGAATTGGGCGTGGTGGACGAGTTCGGCCGCGAGCGCGAGCGATACAAGATTCCGTACGGCGCCACCATTACGGTGAACGATGCCGACATCGTGACGGCGGGTCAGGCGGTCGCGAACTGGGATCCGCATACTCACCCCGTGGTGACGGAAGTGGCGGGCATGATCAAGTTCTCCGACTTCGTCGACGGCATCACCGTCACGAGCCAGGTGGACGACGTCACCGGCCTTACCAGCACCGTGGTGCTGGATCCGAAGCAGCGCGGCTCGGGCGGCAAGGATTTGCGCCCCGTCGTGCGGCTGACCAATGCCAAGGGCAAGGAAGTCACGTTCGCCAACACCGATATTCCGGCCGTCTATGCGCTGCCTGCCGGCGCCATCGTCAGCCTGGAGGACGGTTCCAAGGTGTCCGTGGGCGATGTCATAGCGCGTATCCCGCAGGAATCCTCCAAGACCCGCGACATCACGGGCGGTCTGCCGCGAGTGGCCGACCTGTTCGAGGCGCGCAAGCCGAAGGATTCCGCCATTCTGGCGGAGCGCAGCGGCACCGTCAGCTTCGGCAAGGAGACCAAGGGTAAGCGCCGTCTGATCATCACCAACGAAGGCACCGACAAGTACGAAGAGCTGATCCCGAAGTGGCGGCATCTCAACGTATTCGAAGGCGAGCAAGTCGAAAAGGGCGAAGTCATCGCCGACGGCGAGCCGAACCCGCATGACATATTGCGGCTGCAGGGCGTCGAGGCGCTGGCGAACTACCTGGTCCGCGAAATCCAGGACGTGTATCGGCTGCAGGGCGTGAAGATCAACGACAAGCACATCGAAGTCATCGTGCGGCAGATGCTGCGCAAGATCGAAGTGCTGGATGCCGGCGATTCGGCGCTGCTGCGGGGCGAACAGATGGATCGCGGGCGCCTGCTCGACGTCATCGCCAAGCAGCGGGCCGAGGGCAAGAACCAGTCGACCTGGGAGCCCATGCTGTTGGGGATCACCAAGGCATCCTTGGCAACGGAGTCCTTCATCTCGGCGGCCTCGTTCCAGGAGACCACCCGCGTCCTCACCGAGGCGGCGGTTCGGGGTCTCAAGGACGACCTGCGCGGCTTGAAGGAGAACGTCATTGTGGGCCGCCTGATTCCCGCGGGCACCGGGTTCGCGTATCATGCGCGGCGCCGACGGGCGTTTGACGACAGCCGCCGCCGCAGCTTCATGGACGTGAGCGGCGGCATCGGCGACGCTGACGATGCAGTACCGGCGGGGGACACAGAAGCTGCCGAATAAAAAATAAGAAGTATCTGAAAGATATGGCCCCGGATTCGAAGGAACCCGGGGCCTTTTTTTGTGCACCGGGCGTCGAGTCGCCGTAGTATGGAAACCGGAGGCACGACACCGGACGTCCACTGGAGCTGCGGATGAATCTTGCCGACCTGTTCCGTTTCGAGACCGGCGGGCTCACGGTTGCCGCGGGACAGCCGCTGTTTCGCGCGGGCGAAGCCGGCAACATCATGTACGTGCTGATGAAGGGCACCGCGGTCGTCACGGTGGGCGATCTCATCGTGGAACACGCCGAGCCGGGCGCGATCCTGGGCGAACTGGCGCTCATAGAACAGGTCCCGCGCAGCGCGACGGTTACCGCGGCGACCGAGTGTAATTTCATCCCAATTGATGCAAAGCGCTTTCAATTCCTCATCCAGCAGACGCCCAACTTCGCCTTGCACGTGATGAAGGTCATGGCCGATCGACTTCGCAAAACCGACCAGCTTCTGTTGGCGGCGAGGGTCGGTAAGTAGCGCCTTGCCGCGGCCCGCACTGGACCTTGTGCCAATTGCCGCCGCTGCATGCCCGTGAGATTGATGGCGGCATGAATATAACCCTGCGCTGCGCGCTTCTGGCCCTGGGCTTGGCCTGGCTTTCCGGGTGTGCCACGAGCACGTCGGCCAAGGGCGCTTGGGCCGGGTCGGCGCCGCGTCAGGCGTTCACCAAGGTGCTGATCGTCGGCGTCAGCGCAAACTTCACCCAGCGCTGCGCGTTCGAGTGGTCCTTGGCATCGCAGATCAACGGGGGCTCAACTCAAGCAGCCGTCAGCTGCGACTCGATGACGTCGAAAGACCCGCTTACCCGGGCGGGCATCGAGCGTGTCGCCACGTCGGACCAAGTCGACGCCGTGCTCACGACCGCGGTCGTCTCCATGAAGCTGGGCGGGCAGCAGGGCAACACCAGGGACACGCGTGCGACCCCCTACTACCAAGTCACGGGAACCGGATACGTGACGGGCGAGCTGGGCGCGTACGGCGTGCCCGTGGCTTTCGTGCAGCTTGAAACGACGCCGTCGATCACGCTGCTCACCGGCGACATTCACGTCGTGACGAAGGTATTCGAGACACACGGCGCGACCCTCGTTTATACGGCGGACACGGACGCCAAGTCCGGGGATATCCAGTCGAGTTCCTCCGGCATAGAAACGATCACCGCGCAGATAGCGGACCGCTTGCGCAGGGACGGCGTCATACGCTAGATGCGCAAGCCGTAGCTCAGGTCTTCGCTGGGTGCTTGGGGTACGGCGTGCGATTCTTGTGGGCAAACCCCTGGCGTCCCTTGAGGAAGCGCAAGTCGATATCGGGATAGTCGACCTCGTCATCCGCCGCCTTGCGGGATCCCACTTCAAGAACGACGGCCATTCGTTGGGAGCGATTCTGCAGGTGGTGGCCGTCGGGGTCCCCCGCCTTGAACCCGGCACAGTCGCCGGCCTTGAGAATCTCCTCCCCGGCGTCCGTCACGAGCGCGACCTCGCCTTCGAGGACAAATACGAATTCGTCCTCGGCCGAATGCCAGTGCCGCTGACTGGACCAGGCGCCGGGCGGCAGATGCGTCAGGTTCACGCCGAAGTCCGTCAACTGCGCTGCGTCGCCCAAGCGCTGCCGAACCCGCGCCGCGCACGGCACACCAAAAGGCGATGGATACCTCGACCCGGTGACCGCCGCAGCGGCATTTAGATCAATTCTCTTTCCCATGAGACACTACTCCGGTCTGCCATAAAATCCGATGCGTTCCTCGCGGCTGAAGGTGACTCCCGGGCTGTCGTAGTAGGACAGCACCGCGACGAGGCGGCTCTTCCCGCCGCGAACCGGCGTGACGCGATGGGCCGTGTTTCTCCCCGCGAAAACGTTCAGCGTCCCGGCCGCCAAACTGTTCACCGACACTTTTGGGTCTTCGCCGCGGAGCATTCGCGCGACGCCGTCGTAGTTGGGATCGGCATCCGAGCGCAGGCCGCTTCGATATTCGAAGATGCCGCCGGATTCCGCCTCCCGAATCAGCAGCGTGGTGGTGTATTGCGAGCGGTCGAAGTGCCAGTTCAAAGCCTCGCCGGGCCGGTAGGCGAGGACGTTGACTCGCGCAAGCGGATCGCTCATCGGAAACAGGCGGGGCTTTCCCATCGCGCGGGCCAGGAACTCCGCAAGGGGCGGCCACGCGTAAATCCGCTCGACCACCGTTCCGGCCAATTGATCGCCGCACAGCGTGTAATTGACCGTTTCGAACTGCTTCAATGCCGGATGGTCGGCGGCGAGACCCGGAATGTCCTTCTTGAAATAGACATTGTGGCGGCGCGCGTGCCGGTAACTCGCGCTGTCCATCAGAGGCTCGACCTCAGCGACCGCGCGCTCGATGGCTTCGGCTTTGACGAACCCTTCGAGATTGAACATGCCCTGCGCGGCCAGGTCTGCCTGGCATCGCTCGGCCAATCGGATCGCCTCCGGCGAATCCGCAACGTCGATCGGATAGCGGTCCAGATCCAGCAAGTTTCTCATTCGATCACCCACTGCGTATTGAGTTTGCGGCCGCCACGGCCGGTCCGGGCGACGTGAATTAGATCACGCTTTTGCCGCAGCGATAAGGACTGTGACGAGAGCAGCACTATTGAAACGCACGGCCAAAGTTATGTGAATTCAGCCGCATGGGCCGTCGACGCTGCGCTAGCGTGGCGGCAATTTGTTGGAACTGCAAAGGAGTCCGCGTGTTAATCGAGCCCAACGTCGACGAGGAGCTCGTTGCTACGGCCAAACTTCGCCGCCTAAACCCCAACTGCTGGCACGCGGTGGAGGTTGTCCCGCGCGCGCACGCCTGCGCCGCCGCGCTGGCCTGCAAGGGCAAGCGCTTTCTTTCCACCGAGGCCCCATGGCTGCCCCTCGGGGACTGCGACTCCGCGCAATGCCGCTGCAAGTATCGCCATTACGCCGATCGACGCGCCGACCTGCGCCGTCAGGAGGAAAAGGCCGCCGCGGCGGCGGAAAAACCCAATCGGCGCAGCAGCCGCGGCCGGCGCGCGACCGACTGAATTCCCCGATCGACCGATCGTCCGGGATATCGCCGCGGCTCCATATAGAATGGCGGAGTGCAATCGCCCAAGCTGCGGGTCATCCGCAAGTCATCGTTCACGGCCACGCCATGGAAGAATGGCGGCGGCATCACGCACGAAGCGATAAGAGTGCCTGAAAATGCCGACCCATTCCGCTGGCGCGTCAGCGTGGCGCACATCGACGCATCGGGACCGTTCTCCGACTTTGCCGCGTACGACCGAAAAATGGTGCTGCTGCGGGGCGCCGGGATCGAATTGCGTTTTGCCGGCGGCGAACACCGAACTTTGCGCAAGCCCGGCGATCTGGTCGAGTTCGACGGCGCGCTGCCCACGTACTGCGAGTTGCTGGATGGGCCCTGCGTGGATTTGAATCTCATGGTCGCCAAACCGCACCCGGCTGCAGTACGGGTCGAACACTTCATCGAGACGCTTGCGCTGCGTGCATCGCGCGGTGAAACATTGCTGGCCCTCGCCATCGACCGCAAGGTCGCGCTCACGGTCAACGCCGGGAAGACCGTGACGCTCGAACCGTGGGATCTGGCGGTGCTATCGCAATGCAGTGGCCGCCTTAGCCGGCTCGAGTCGGCGAATTCTTCCTCCGTGTCCACCTCGGTGTTCCTGGCAACCCTGGCGGATTAGAATTTGTGGGTGGAGAGCAGCAGGCTCGTTTCGGTGTTCGAGATGCCGTCGATCAGGCGAATGCGTCCCAGCACCCGATCGACGGCTTCGAGGCTGTCGGTGCGTAGTTCAGCGACGATGTCCCAGCGGCCGTTCGTCGTGTGCAGTGCGCACACGGCCGGGTCTCCGCGCAGAGCCTTCAGCACCTCGTCGGTGCGGTTGCCTTCCACTGCGACGGTCATCAGGGCGCGAATCCGCTGATCCTCGGCCTGCGGCTTGAGCTTGACGGTGTACCCGACGATGGTGCCGTCCTTCTCCATTCGAGCGAGCCGGTTCTGCACCGTGCCGCGCGCGACCCGCAGCGTCTTGGCGAGCGCAGCCACCGGCAATCGCGCGTCATCGCGCAGCAGCGACAGTAGCTCGCGATCGGTCGAGTCCATGGAACCTCCTGTGCGCAATTCCTGAAACCTGCAATACGCCAATTAGCTCTGGCGATATGATCAATACTACACGCTTATTGATCAGTTTTCTGGCTATTATTTGGCCTCACTGCCCCTGAAACTAGCAATCGGTGAGAATCGGGGGGCAGATCATGGTGGATTACATTGGAACCGCGCGCCTGCGTGACTTGGTGACGCGGGTAGGCGCCGGGCGCTTCATCGAAGAACTGGCGGCTGAGATCGACGCCGACTACCGGCGCTGGGACGATTTTGATAAATCGCCGCGGCATGCCAGCCACTCTTCCGGCGGCGTCATCGAACTCATGCCGACCAGCGACGGCCGGCTGTATTCATTCAAGTACGTCAATGGTCATCCGAGCAACACCGCGCGCAGTCTGCTCACGGTGACAGCGTTCGGTGTACTGGCGGACGTGGCGACCGGCTACCCATTGCTGCTCTCGGAAATGACCTTCGTCACTGCGCTGCGGACCGCGGCGATCTCCGCGCTTGCCGCGCGCCGGATGGCGCGTCCGGGCAGCCGCGTCATGGCCTTGATCGGCAATGGCGCACAGAGCGAATTCCAGGCCATCGCCTTCCACCGCATGGCCGGGGTGCGGCACCTCAAGCTGCATGATACGGATCCGCAGGCCACCCTGAAGCTGATGCGCAACTTGGAGACGCTGCGCCTCTCCGACCTCGATGTCACCCGCTGCGCCACCACGGCCGAAGCGGTGCGCGGCGCCGATATCGTGACCACGGTGACTGCGGACAAGCGCAACGCCACCATCCTGACACCGGACATGATGGAGCCGGGAATGCACTTGAACGCCGTGGGCGGGGACTGCCCCGGCAAGACCGAATTGCACCCGGATATCCTGCGCGCGAAGGACACGCGCATCGTCGTCGAGTACGAGCCGCAAGCGCGAGTGGAAGGGGAGATTCAACAGCTCGAGGGCGAGGGTCGGGACGGCGCGCGCGTCACGGTCATCGAGCTCGCGGATGTGTTGCGCGGCCGGCTGCCGGGCCGCGGCAACGACCGCGAAGTCACCCTTTTTGACTCCGTCGGGTTCGCGCTCAACGACTTCTCATCGCTGCGCTACCTGCAGCGTTTGAATGCCGCGCAGCCCGGAGGCGTGCGGATCGATCTCATTCCGGATCTGGAGGATCCAAAGGATCTTTATGCGGGGCTCGGGCCCGAGCGCTCCGCGGCGCGTCGCCGGAGATTCGCGTGATGACGCCCGCGGCGCGCAACGCCAGCCTCATAGGCGCACCGACCGACATCGGCGCGAGCGACCGCGGCGCGTCCATGGGTCCCGAAGCACTGCGCGTCGCCGGCTTAGGGTCGGCGCTGGCTCATCGCGGCCTCGACGTGGTGGATTGCGGCAACGTCAGTGGGCCGCCCAACCCCGGGCTGACCAAGCTGAACGGCTACCGCAATCTGGCGCAGGTGACGGCGTGGAACCATGAGGTGCACGACGCGGTGTATCGGGAGCTCAACGAACGGCGATTGCCGATTCTGCTCGGCGGCGATCATTCCTTGAGCATCGGCTCGATATCGGCGGTCGCGCGCCATTGCCGCGACACGCACACGCCCCTGCGCGTGCTGTGGCTGGATGCGCATGCCGATTTCAACACCCGCGAGCTGTCGCCCAGCGGCAGCCTGCACGGCATGCCGGTCGCATGCCTTTGCGGCTTCGGTCCGCGGGAGTTGCTGCAGATCGGCGGGACGTCGCCGGCGATCAGCCCGAAATGGGTGCGTCAGGTCGGGATTCGCAGCGTCGACACCGGCGAGAGGCGCTTCGTCCACGAACAAGATCTCGAGGTATTCGACATGCGCTGCATCGACGAGATGGGCGTCCGGAGAGTCATGGAAATTGCGCTGCAGGACATGCGCCCGGACACCCACTTGCACGTGAGCTTCGACGTCGACTGCCTCGATCCGGAAATCGCGCCCGGCGTGGGCACCACGGTCCCCGGCGGTCTGTCCTATCGCGAAGCGCAACTGTGCATGGAAATGATCGCGGATACGGGACGCGTCGGCTCGCTGGACATCATGGAATTGAATCCCGCCCTGGACGTGCGCAACAAGACGGCCATGCTCGCCGTCGACCTGGTCGAATCGCTGTTCGGCAAGAGTACTCTGATGCGCAAACCCCTGGCATTCCCGAGCGCTCTTATCGATACTTGACGGTAATGAACGCACTCTCGCAAGCTCCCACCCTGGACTCGCTGCGCCAGGCGGTGAGAGAACACGGCGAATGGCCGGAAAACCGGGCCGTGACGCGTCTGCTGCATTCGCTGGAACTCACCGGCGGCGCGCGCCACCGCGCCGTGGCGATAGCCATGGCGCTCGTCGATGGCGCGCGTGCCCGCCGGGATGAGCGGCCGTTTCTCGACGCCTTCCTGCAAGAATTCGGACTGTCGAATCAAGAAGGCATTGCACTCATGTGCATTGCCGAAGCGCTGCTGCGCATCCCCGATGATGCGACCGCCGACCGGCTGATCGCCGAAAAGCTGGCCACGGGCGACTGGTCCTCCCACTCCGGCAAGTCCGAATCGCTGTTCGTCAATGCCTCGACCTGGGGACTGATGCTCACGGGCGGCATTCTCGAACTGGATCCGAGCATCAAGACGGATACGGCCGGATGGATGCGAAAGTTCACGCGCAAGGCAGGCGAGCCCTTGGTGCGCCTCGCCGTGCGCCGTGCCATGCGCATTATCGGCGGTGAATTCGTGGTCGGGCGCAACATCGAAGAGGCCCTGGGCCGCAGCGCGCGCGAAGCCGACGTTGCCCTGTGCTCCTTCGATATGCTGGGTGAGGGCGCGAGAACGCAGCTGGATGCGCAGCGGTATTTGCGCTCCTACGAGCATGCGATCGACGTCATCGGGGCCGCCGCCGCCGGCCGGCCGGCGCATGAGGCGTCGAGCATTTCCATCAAGCTGTCGGCGCTCGAGTCGCGCTACTCGCTGCTGCAGCACGAGCGCGTGATGCAGCGCCTGGTTCCGACGGCCGCGGCGCTGGCACGCCGGGCAGCCGGCCTCGGAATTCAGCTCACCATCGATGCCGAGGAAGCGGACCGGCTGGATCTGTCATTGGACGTGATCGAGGCGCTGGCCAAGGATCCCGCCACGCGCCAATGGCCGGGCTTGGGTTTAGCCGTTCAGGCTTACGGCAAACGCGCGCTGGACGTCATCGACTGGGTGGCGGCCACCGCGCGGACGTACGGCAGGCGCATGAGCGTGCGCCTGGTGAAGGGTGCGTACTGGGATTCGGAAATCAAACGCGCGCAGGAGCGCGGCCTGCCCGGCTATCCTGTGTTCACGCGCAAACTCACCACGGACGTGTCGTATTTGGCGTGCGCCGGCCGGCTGTTCGGCCACTCGGATGTGATCTATCCGCAGTTCGCCACGCACAATGCTCACAGCATCGCGTCGGTATTGCAGCTGGCGCCGGCCGGCGCGGATTATGAATTTCAGCGCCTGCACGGCATGGGACGCCTGTTGTATGCCGAAGCGGTGCGCCAGATCGCTGAATTTCCACGGGTCCGCGTTTACGCGCCCGTCGGCGAGCACAAGGACCTGCTGGCGTATCTGGTGCGGCGCCTGCTGGAAAATGGCGCCAATACCTCGTTCGTGAACCGCTTCATGGACGAACAGGTGCCCGTCGCCGACATCGTTCGCGATCCCATATCGGAAATCGAGCGTCTGGAGTCCTATGCTCATCCGCGGCTGCCCGTCCCCGTCGCGCTCTACCCCGACCGACGCAACTCGCGCGGAGTGGACCTGGGGAATCCGCCTGAAGTCGAGGCGCTCGCCAAGGAGCTATCGACGCGCCGACGGACGAAGCCGGTAGCCGGCCCCATCATCGACGGGGTCCTGCTGCCGGGAAACACGCATCCGGTCACCAACCCGGCCGACCGGCGCGACTCGGTGGGCAGCTCTCGCGATGCGACACCGGCTGAAATCGTCATGGCGTTCGAGGCCGGCGCGGCGGCGCAGCCGGCCTGGAACTCGAGCGGCGGTCATGCGCGCGCCGCCATGCTCGACAAAGCGTCCGACCTTCTCGAGGCAAGCCGGGCGGATTTCCACGAGCTCTTGGTGCGCGAAGCGGGCAAGACGATTGCGGACGCGATTGCGGAGGTGCGCGAGGCGGTGGATTTCTGCCGCTATTACGCAGTACGGGCGCGGGAACAGTTCGCGCACCCGGAGCGGCTGGAGGGTCCCACCGGCGAATTGAACGAACTGTCCCTGCATGGGCGCGGCGTGTTCGCCTGCATCAGCCCCTGGAATTTCCCATTGGCGATTTTCGCGGGGCAGGTCACGGCCGCTCTCGCGGCCGGCAATGCCGTGGTGGCGAAGCCGGCGGAGCCTACGCCGCTGATCGCCGCGCGTTTCGTGCGGCTGCTGCACGAGGCAGGAGTGCCGCCGCAGGCCCTGCATCTGGTGCCTGCGCCGGGACGCATATTCGGCGAGGTCGCGTTCGCTCATGAGGCGTTGGCCGGAGTGGCGATGACGGGTTCGACGGCGACCGCGTTCACCATCAACCGCAGCCTGGCGGCGCGCAGCGGAGCGATCGTGCCGTTGATCGCGGAGACCGGCGGATTGAATGCCATGATCGTGGATTCGACGGCGCTGCCCGAGCAAGTCGTGGATGATGTGCTGAGCTCCGCGTTCATGAGCGCGGGGCAACGCTGCTCGGCGCTGCGCTTGTTGTTCCTGCAGGACGACATCGCCGATCAAGTGCTGGACATGATCGCGGGCGCGATGGATGAACTCATCATCGGCGACCCGGCCGACTTCAACACCGATCTGGGCCCCGTCATCACGGCGGCGGCGGCCGACGGTCTGGCGCAGCACGTCGCGCGAATGCGCAAGGAGGCGCGCATCGTCAAGGCCTGTGTCTTGAGCGAGGCGCAGATGCACGGCAGTTTCTTTGCGCCGCATCTCATCGAACTCAAGAGCGCGGCGCAGCTCACGCGCGAAGAATTCGGGCCCATTCTGCACGTTGTGCGGTACCGATCCGCCGACATAGCCGAGGTCCTGCGGGCGATCCGCGCCAGTCAATACGGCTTGACCTTGGGGGTGCAGACGCGGCTGGAGTCCTTCTGGCGCGAGGTATTCGAACAGACCGCCATCGGCAATACCTACGTCAACCGCAACATGATCGGCGCGGTGGTGGGCGTGCAGCCCTTCGGCGGCACCGGACTGTCGGGCACCGGACCCAAGGCCGGCGGACCGCATTATCTGTCGCGGTTCGCGAGCGAACGCACGCTAACCGTCAACACCACTGCGACCGGCGGCAACGCGGCGCTGCTGAACCTTGGCGGCTGAGCCGGCCAGAGGGTCGGCTTGGCCGGTATTACTGGCCTCACTGCAATTGGGGTGCCGCTCTTTCGGGGGCCCCATCGCGCATCTGGGTTATTTCGAACGCAGCTATGTGCAGCGCCGCCGGTGGATCACCGCGGAGGAGTACGCGAGCATCGTGGCCCTGTGCCAGGCGCTGCCGGGGCCCACGAGCAGCCAGGTTGGATTGCTGATCGGCCTGCATCGCGCAGGGTGGCGCGGAGCTCTGGCCGCCTGGCTGGGATTTACCCTGCCCTCGGTGATCCTGATGTATGCCTTCTACGTGTTCGCGCCCGGGGCGGCGGGGCCCGCGATGAATATGGTGTTGGACGCGCTGAAGTGGGTCGCCGTCGTGGTGGTGGCTCGAGCGGTGTGGAGCATGGCGAAGGCATTGTCTCCCGATGCGCCGCGTGCCGCGATAGCGGCGGCGGCGGCGGCGGTGCTGAGCTTCGCGCACGGAGCGCTGCCGCAAACGGCCGTGTTGGCGGCGAGCGCGGGCGCGGGGTACTTCTTGTGCAGAAACATTCGGTTCGAGAATTCGCGCGGCGTATCACAGGTCGACGTTCGGGCGGTGTGGGCCACCCTCGGCTTGGGGTTGGCCGTGCTGATCGCCCTGCGAATTCTGGCGCTGCAAATGCCGCACAGCCTGTTCGCTCTGGGCGACGTCTTCTATCGGGCGGGCGCCCTGGTGTTCGGCGGCGGCCATGTGGTTCTGCCGCTATTGCATGATGCGCTGGTGCCCGCGGGTTGGATTTCCGACAGCGATTTCTTGAGCGGCTACGGCGCCGCTCAGGCGCTGCCCGGCCCGCTGTTCTCGGTGGCCGCCTATCTGGGAGCCAAGAGCGCGCCGGGCGGCATGGCGCTGCTTGGGGCGAGCATCGCGGTGCTCTGCATATTCTTGCCGGGTCTGCTGCTGGCGGTTGCGGGCCGATCGCTGTGGGATCTGGCCGCGAGGTTTCCGCGAGTACGCGCCGCGCTCGCCGGCGTCAACGCGGGTGCGGTGGGAATTCTCGCCGCCGCGCTCTACAACCCGGTGTTGACCGGCGCGATGAGGGTGTTCCGGTGACCGATGATGGTCTTGCGATGACCAAGGCATCTTATCTGTCGCTCGTTCCCGGGGACGTCAACGGCTTCCTGGGACTGGTCGTCGACAATCTATCGGTGCTGGCCTTGCTGGCGGCGGTTCTGATCGGGGGCTACGGGATACCGGCGCCCATCGTATTCGGACGCATGTTTCCGGGGACCGCATTGGGCGTGCTGGTCGGCGACCTGATTTATACCTGGCTGGCGGTGCGCCTCGCGCGCCGCACCGGCCGCAACAATGTCACGGCCATGCCCTTTGGTTTGGATACGCCCTCGACCATCGGCATGGTGCTGCTGGTGCTGGGTCCAGCCTATTTGAAATTCCGTGCGGCGGGCCTCGACGCCTTCGCCGCCGGTCTCGAGACCTGGTATCTCGGAATGGCGGCCACCGCCACCATGGGGGTGCTGAAATTACTGATGGCCTTCGCCGGACGCGGAATACGGCGGTTGGTTCCGCAGGCCGGATTGCTCGGGTCCCTGGCGGGCATCGCATTGATGTTGATCGGCTTCTTTCCCATGGTCGAGTTGCTGCAGATGCCGATCGTGGGGTTTCTTACCTTGGGCCTGGTGCTGTATGCACTGGTCGCGAAGGGCGCCGTTCCGGGAGGCTTACCCGGGGTGCTGTTCGCAGTGCTCGCCGGCACCTTGGTGTATTACGGATTGGCCCATTGGGGCCTGGCCGGCATGCAGAACGCGGCACCGGCCATGCCGACTCTGCGTCTCGCTCTGCCGCATCCCGACCCCGGCATCCTGCGCGGCTTCGCGGGCGTCGCGGACTATCTGCCGCTGATCGTTCCCTTTGCCCTGTTGACCGTGATCGGCGGCGTGAACAACACCGAGAGCGCGAGCGTCGCCGGCGATGACTACGACGTGCGCAGTATTTTACTGGCTGAAGGCGCGGCAACGCTGATCGCGGGAATGGCGGGCGGCGTCGCACAGACGACTCCCTACATCGGACACCCGGCGTACAAGCAAATGGGCGCCCGCGCGGGGTATACATGGCTCACGGGCGTCTTCGTCGGCGTGGGCGGAATGCTGGGGTATTTGTCCAATTTGATCGAATTGATTCCCCTGGCGGTGCTCGCGCCCGTGCTGATATTTCTGTCGTTGAACATCACGGTGCAGGCGTTCAGCGCCGTGCCTTTGCGGCACGCTCCCGCGGTGGCGATCAGCTTTTTTCCGTCGATCGCGCGCCTGGTCACCATCGAGCTGAGCGATCCTAAATTCGTCGCGCCGGAGCGGTTCACGCAGCTGATGGGCGCATCCGAGCACGGCTTGCCGGCATTGGCGGTGATCGTCGCGCTCGGCAATGGATTCATCATCACCGCGACCCTATGGGCGGCCTTCGTGGTCGAAATGACCGAGCAGCGGCTGCGGGCGGCCGCCGCTTATCTGGCCGTGGGGGGCGTATTGTGCTTCTTCGGGATTATTCACTCGGTGCGCGCCGACGGCAGTGCCTACGCCCTGTGGCAGCTTGAGGGAACGGCTCGCGACGTTGCGGTCCAGTTCTGCGCTGCCTACTTCGTGCTCGCGGGCGCGTTGCTGCTGTTGTCGCTGCAACCGCGGAGCCGCCGGTGATCGATCAGTGGATTTTCTGAACGAGCCACAGTCCCGGCTTGCCCCTTTGATTGAGTCCCAGGTGCACCAGCGCCGATTTGTTCTCCCAGAGCCGGGCGACGGGCAATCCCTCGCGGTGCACTCGCTGCACGAACTCTTCGGCGGGGCCCTTGATCCGAGTTGGTCCGCCTTCGGAAACCATGCCCGGAAGCTGAAGATGTTCCGGGGCGCCCAGAGATTGCCGGTGCAAGGAAGACGGGAAAGCCGCGGAGGGTTTTTCGGCGGCATACATCGCCATGGCCGGCGGGTGCAGATCCAAATGAAACGCCGCTTTCTGTACGGGCGGCGGGGCGGCGAGGCCCGGGGTGATCAAGCCGGCCGCGCATAGTCCGAACATTGCGACCCGCACCCAAATTGGATTTCCAATCTTGCCCATGTGGGCAGTTGACCACGGCGCGAAATCCCGCGCATTCGGCCGGCCCGCTGATCGCGCGTAGGATATGTCTGAGGCCTAATAATGTCCCTGATATCAATTAGTTGTGACCGAAGACGCGATGCCGCTGCGGGGGCGGCCATTTAATGTTGGGCGAGGCTAAGACAACAAGGTGGGGATGGCGCACCAATGCGCGCGATTGATGGACAACTTCGGCAATGATGCAACCGCCTCCCAGCCGGCGGTTCCGCCCTCCGGATTGAGCCATTTCTGCCCAATTTTCACGCGGCCCTGGAATTGATACAGCCGGAAAGTCTGGTCGTAGATCCAGAACTCGTTGCGATGATCCGCGTAGAAGCCGCGCACATGCTGGAACTGCCGCAAGGGGCCCTTGACGTCAAAAGCAATGCCGACTTCCTCGGCCCATTCGCGCTTCGTTGCGTCATCGAGTGTTTCGCCCACTTCGATGCCGCCTCCGGGAAGTTCCGGCACCTCGGGCGCGCAGGCCTCGGCCGTAAGCAAGACTGCATCGTCATCGACGGCGACCACCAGGGCAAACACGCCGCGGCGGGGCGTGATGATCGACTGTGCATCGGGGCTCACGGCGTTGCCGCGTCGATCATAGAATATAAATGACGTCGCCATTGAGCGGCCGGTCAGTCGGCTTCCCAATCGAAGCGCCAAACGGCAATCAGCCCAAAGAGCGCGGCCCAGCCGAGCATCACTGCGACCGGCCCGAGCGCAGCCTCCACCGGTAACCCGCGCCAGGTCATGGCATCGAATCCGTCGACAGCCCAGCGCGTCGGCACGAGGAGACTGACGCGCCGCAGCCACTCGGGGAACACGAATGCCGGCACCCACGCACCTCCGAGCATCACGAGGATCAGTACCGCAAACATGGACAAGCCGCGCGCGGCGGCCACCGAACGGCCGATGGCGGCGATCATGAGGCCTGTCGTGGCCGCGAGGAGCGCAAACGCGACTGCCACGCCGACGAAGCCGACGACGCTGCCGGCAATGCGGACCTTGAAGAAGATTGCCGCCGCGAGGTAGACCACGGCCAGGATCAGCAGGGCGATCAGAGTCGTGCCGACCACCCGGCTTCCGAGCAGCACGGCGCGTGACAGCGGCGCGGCGCGCAGCCGCCGCCACACGCCCTGCTGCCGCATCAACAGGAGACCGGCCCCGGCGTCGATGCCCATGAACAAGATGAACTGCACGCTCATGCCGGCGAACGAATGAGCATAAGAATTGTAGTGTGGGCCCGTGCTGACCGCGACATTGGTCAGCGTGAATGGCACGGACAAGCCGCCGCTCGCGGAAAAAAGCGTGCGCGTCATATGTTGCATGACGTGCTGTGTGAGCAACCCCTCGATGATCGGACGCACGAGTGATTGCGAAGGATCATAAAATATTTGCAGCGCCGGCTTTGCGGCGCCGCGAAAGAGAGCGCGGGGCGCCTCGGCACCGAAGCCCGGTGGGAACACGATGGCCGCCCGCAGCTTGCCGGTTTGGACGCGTTGCCGCGCCTGCGCTTCGCTCATCGGTTCGGCGGTGAGAGCGGCATCGTTCGCGAGATCCGCGACGATGGCTTTCGACAGTTCGCTCCCATCCTGATCGACCGTGCCAACCTCTATTCGCGACAGCGCAGCGTCGCCGCCGTCGCCGCCGAACAAAAATCCGAAGAAGGCTGCAATGATGATCGGCGTGAGCACGCTGACCACAAGTGCCCGGCGATCGCGCAAAAACGTCAGGAGATCCTTGCGGACCAGAGCCCGAAATGCCGTGAGATTCGTGCTCATGGGTCGCGCAGCGACCGGCCGGTCAAGGCAAGGAAGGCGTCTTCGAGATTTGCCCGCCGGCTCGTGAGTTCCCGGCAACTGAAGCCGCGTGCCGCGAGACGCTCCAGGACCCGCGGCGCCGCGATTCCAAGATCGGCCGCCGCGACCGAGAGCCGGGACCCCGCCAGCTCCACGCGAATAATGCCCGGCAGGCTGGAGAGCTCCGAGAGTGCCGCGGCATCGGGCGGCAGCTCGTAATCCAGGGTCAGCATGTTGGCGGCGGGCGCGCTCGCCAAGACCCTTTCGAGCGTGTCGTCCGCGAGCACGCGGCCATGGTCGATGATCACGACCCGGTCGCACAGCCGCTCGACTTCCTCCATGTAGTGCGTGGTGTAGATCAATGTGCGCCCGGCGGCCGCCAGCGTCTCGAGGGTGTCGAAAATCGCGTTGCGGCTCTGGGGGTCGACGCCGACAGTGGGCTCATCGAGCAGAAGGATCTGTGGCTCATGCAGCAGCGCACAGGCGATGTTGAGCCGCCGCCGCATTCCGCCGCTGAATTCCTTTGGCGGGTCGCCTGAGCGGTCAGCGAGACTGGTGAGCTCGAGCGCGGCGGCAACACGAGCAGTCAGCACGCGGCCCGCAAGGCCGTAGAGCGCCCCGAAGAATTCGAGGTTGATGCGTGCCGGCAGCTCATCCAGGAGCGCAAGTTCCTGGGGTACGAGCCCAATATGGTGTTTCGTTGGGTGGGCACCGGTGCCGAGGGGAACGCCGCCGATCCGCACGGTGCCGCGGTCCGGCCGCAATAGACCCGCCAGCATGCCGATGGTCGTCGACTTGCCGGCCCCATTGGGTCCGAGCAGCCCGAGCACAGCAGCCGGCGCCGCAGAGAAAGACACGTCCGCTACGGCGGCCGTTGTTCCGAAGCGCTTTTCGAGGTGTTCGGCGTCAAGGCGCATGCGAGGATCCCCGCACCCAGGGCCGCATAACCCGCCGTACCGGGGCGCTCACACTTGCAGCGATCGTTGGATCCAGCAGCCTCCTGCGCCGCAGGTGCCGCAACGCGATCTGCACCGTCGATTTCGAAAGTCCGGTCTTTGTCGCAATGGTTTGTAGACTCACGGAAACCGTCGACCACATAGGCATCGATGGATAGGCGCTCCATAGTGGTAAATACTATATTGATTACCGGTACTTACGGCAACCGCGCCGCGCTAGCATGCGGCCGTCTGTAACCATTGGAGGGCTTGCAATGATCACCCAACTCAAGTTCGTCGGCATTCCGACCACGGACCAGGATCTGGCGCCGGCGACACGAGTCGTGCTCTTTACCCCGGAGGGGCATGAAAATCGGATCGGGACGTTCTTCAATGGCTCCTTTGCCTGTGATGACGTATCGGCAACCTACCGGCAGCTCAAGTCTCCATGAGCGGCTTATGGGAGAAGTTGAACCTCAGGGACCACCGGGAGATATTCGTGCTCAACGCGCCGAAGTCCTTTGAAGCGGCGCTCAAGACCCTTCGGGGGGTCCGCGTGCAGCGGCGTGTCGAGGCGCTCAAGGAGCCGGCTTTTGCGCTGGCCTTTGTCGTGAAGCAAACGGATCTCGACAGGCTGTCCGCGGCAATCGCTGCCAAGGCGACCGGCGACGCACTTCTCTGGTTCGCTTATCCGAAGGGCACCTCAAAGCGGTATTCCTGTGATTTCAATCGCGACAAAGGCTGGGACGTCTTGCGAGCGGCGGGCTTCGATTGCGTTCGGCAGGTGGCAATCGATGAGGATTGGTCGGCGCTCCGATTTCGGCGAACCGAGTTCATCAATCATCGGTCGCGATAGGACTCAAAACGAGTAGCCGAGCGAGGTGACCACATTCCAGTCGTTGGAGCGCGCCGTCTCGGCCGGTCTGTTGTCGTAGCTGTCGTTGAACGAAATTTGCAGGAAAAAATCCTTTATCAGCTCATGTTTCAGCTTGAGAGAGGCTTCGCTGCGCACCCGGCCTCCTTCGTTGAGGCTCGGCAGGACCGCCAGGTTCGCGGCAACATTCGTCTTGGGATGATCCCATCGAAAGATATACAGGTCGGTGGTGAGCGGCAGCCAGATGGCCTGCCGTTTGTCGCCGTTAACACCGGTTTCGGTGGACACCGCGAGCCCGGCGCCGGCACGCCACTCCAGACCTTGGCGCTGCACGAAATATCGGCCAAATGTCTGCGCGATCAGGCTCCGCAAGTCGAGACCGAGCTCCTCGTTTCGATCGAACTGCAGCGCGGTCTCGCGATACCAGCGATCCGGAAGAAAGGCATCGAATGATATGACCAACGAATCCCGCTGCGTGGATTGGCCCGTATCCTGGTGGGTCGTTTGCGTATCGAGCGATAGCTTCCACTCCCGCCGGCGATTGCGCGCGCCGATGTTGCCGGAAAAATCGGCGGTCTGGACGCCGCTTGCCGACGTATAGCTGTAGCCCAAACTGACATCGCCCTCGAGACGGTCGTACCAAACCTCGCCGCCCTTGACCCGTCTCAATTCGATGATCTCGGATATCGGCACTTCCACGGGAACAGGCGTTTCCCCCGATCTGCCGCTCACCAGCCGGATTGCGCCCACGTTCGACGCGGCCTCCGGCGCCGGACCGTAAATTCGCCGTCCATCGGCAAGTTCAATGTTCAGCTTCTGGGAGGTGGTGAGCGATACGATATGCGTCCAATCGATGTACAGCGTGCCCGCATGGTCGGTCTTGAACTGCAGTTGGCCTGATTCCAGTTGCAGCACCTCGCCGGTGAGGTGATCGCCGTTGTCCAACACGACGACGTCGGTCCGCTCCGCCCGCACCGGGCTCGCCAGGAGACCGAGCGCCAGGAAAATGCCCGCGAGTCGAACGCACATTGCCGCCTTGCTCCATGTTGGCCCGTTCATTCTCGCACCCTGCGCACGAACAGGGGCATTGGGCGAAATACCTACTCGCTCTCTGGTTCGACCGTGCGCGGCAGGCGTAATGCGGTGACCGGCCACAAGCCAGGGTTGATCGTGAATCCGGCGATCAGGCCGCGCGCATCGCGGTCGATGTGCAGTCGATCCGCTCGAGGCGTCGCCAACTCGAATTCGTCCGAAGCCACCAGTGTAAGCGGCAGCCACTTTCCGGCGGGGAGGTAGACACTATCCTGTCCGGTCACCTCGACTTCGAGCCCGGCCCCATTGCGCCGCAGTTCGGCAACGGACCCGGGCGCGAGTTCATAGCGTCCGATGCACGCGTCCGCCAGCGCGGACGTCAGCGCCGCGCCGGTGCGCGGCGCCGCGTCGGCGCGCGCCGGCGCGCTCGCGAGAACGGCGTCCCAGGCCGTTTCGGATGCCAGCGTGCCGAGATCGACGTTGTTGAGTCCGGCGTTACTGACTTCACCCGTGCTCACCGCAAAGAGCGTATCGCCATCAACCTCGGTTCCGAATGGCTGGATCGCCCGGGCCATCGAATTGTGAACCTGGACCGCCAGGCGCTGCAGCGCCCAAAACGGCAGCGCCTGGTTGGTGACGACGACCGTGATCGTCGTATTGGTTGTCGGTGTGCTGGTTGCGGCCGGTTCCGACGGCTTGGGTGCGTTTGAATCGGCGCGCTTCGCGGCGCCGAGCGCGGCCAGATGCTGAGCAAGGCGCTCCGAAATTGCACCGCAGTCGCCGGCCACCGGATGCGAGCAGCGCATTAATCGGCCTTTGCGGTCGACGACGGACCCTGCCGCGTTCACGACGGTGATGACCAGCACCTTGGTCTCGCCCGACCGGCGGAAGGCGGCGCCTTGACCGGAGTGCTGCCATTCGTCGCGGCCAAAGTAGTAGCCTTGCATCGCGAAGCGTCCGGCCCCGCGCGCGCCCAACGGCGCCCAGCCGCTGCGTGCGCCATCCAGTGCGGCTCGACCCAGCGTCTCATCCGGCGTCACCGAATTGTATCGCCGCAAGCCGAGGTCGAAGATGATGGCGCCGGGAACCACGGCGATGTTTTTCCAGTTTCCGGGATTGGCGGCACGCTCCTTGAGCGCGTTTGCGACTCCGGTCGCGACCGACAGGCCATACGCCGAGCCGCCCGCGAGCGTGATGGCGCTGACGAAGAACTTGTCGGAACCGAGCCGCAGCAAATCCGTAAAAATCGTGCCGGGCGCGCCGCCGCGTACATCGACCGCCGCCATCACAGGCTTGCGGAACAGCAGCACGGTCGCGCCCGTCGGGCCCTCCTCGTACTCTGCCGCCCCGATCTGGACCGCCGGAAAATCGTAGGTGAGGGCTGGGCCGTCGAAGGAAACCCGCGGCACGCGTGGCGCTGCGGCGGCCCGCGTGCCCGGGGCCCACTGGGCATTACCGCCGAGCGGCGCAGCCAGCAACGCGGTGAGGAGGACAACGGTCAAGCGCATGAGTCAGCCCTCCGCCAAGCCTGGACGCGCGCACTTCTCGGCGGGCCTTCAGCGCGCCGTCTTCTTCGCCAGGTGCGCGCGCAGTCCGGCGAGTTGCTGCGCCGACAAAGTCCCCAGGATACCGCGCCGCTGCTCGGGAATGTGAGCGGTGACGTCGGCCGGGTCGCCGAAGATATAATGCTCGAACAAGGCGGCCCAGGCGCGCCGAGTGGCGGGCGGCAGGCCGCGGATGCCGAGAATGCCGTGCAGCAGCGCATCGAACGCGGAATCCGCGAGTGCGCCGTCGCCGACCTGATCATGCCACCAATAGTTCACGAGCACGTTGAACCGCTCGAGCGATTCGACGTGGTGCCACCAGAGCGGTGGGATGAAGACCGCATCTCCCGGTCCGACCTCGGCCACCTGCGCCGCCGCCAGCGCCTCGCGAAACTTAGGATACCGCTCAAAGTCGGGATGGCGCAGAGACACGAGGCTCATCGCCGCCCCCGTCGGGGCGAAGTCCAGCGGGCCGATGTAAAGATTCGCAACCTGCTCGGGAGGAAACAGTGTGAAGCGGCGGCGCCCCGCGACGACGCAGCCGATGTTGTTCCACTCATCGACGTGGGTGGGAGTGGTGATTTGATTGCCCAGCCAGATACGCGGCGGCACCTCCGCATCGACGATGCTCAAGCGGTTCTCTTCGGAAAAACCCGGCAGGCAATCCTTGATCAACGCGCTTTGCGCCGCCACGGCCGGCGACTTGGGGAACTTCGCATAGCGCAGGACTTGCTCGGCGACCGCCGCCAGCGGCAGACGATTGCGCAGAAAGTTGAACCCCGTCATGGTCTCGTTGTAGAACACTTGGCCGTCGATTTCCGAGGCGGTCAGCAGCGCGTCCACCGCTTTGCCGCTGTCGAAGCGATGCAGGTAGCGCACCAGGGCCGCCGGCGAGTCGAGGCCTTGCTTCACGGCGGGCCAATCGCTCACGAGTCCGCGAAAGATCGCGGGCCGCTTGTCGGAGAGGACCTCGCGCCGAATGGCCGCGGCGTCGAGGCCGGTCACCTCGCGGATCGGGTGCGAGATTGGAGCGCTGGTCACCAAAAATAGACCTGCAGGCTGTCGCTCTTGCGCCGCGGTGGAATGTTCTCGAGCACTTCCCGATGGTCGCGGTAATTGAGCTCGCTGCGCTCGAGCAAGTTGTCGATGTCGCTCAAACGATACTTGCATTCGTCGCCCTTCGGGGCGTGCAAGGTGTCGGGATCCGGAAAGATACCCATGCCGCACATAATGGCGTACCAGGAAAAAACGGGGTACCCCTTGCCGAGCACCTGCTGCCGAACGGGCGGCGCGATTCCCTTGCCGGACATCCACAGGCTCAGCAATTGTTTCAAGGGCTCGGACAAACGGAGGTTTGCCGCATTCGCACGCCAGTACTCCGTATCGGTGCGGCTGTTGGTCTTGTAGTGGGTGACGATGTAGTCGCGGATGCCCTCGAAATGCGCGTTGATCCGCGCGTTGAAATTGTCGTGCGCCGCGTCGCCGAGATCGCCCTGTTCCAGGAACTCGACGAAGATCGCCGCGGTTTGCTGAATGAACAAGAGGGCGGTCGCTTCCAGGGGCTCTATGAATCCCTGCGAGAGGCCCACCGCGAGACAGTTCTTGTTCCAGTGCTTCGTGACCCGTCCGATTTTCATTTTCAAGTGCCGCGCTGGCGTGTCCGATTCCAGCAATCCCAGGTGTTCCCGCAACTCCCGCTCCGCTTCATCCGGCGTGCAGAACTGGGTGCTGTAGACGTATCCATTGCCGAAGCGGCGGGTGAGCGGAATCTTCCAGGCCCAGCCATGTTTCAGGGCGGTGGAGATGGTCTGCGACGGCACGGTGTTGCCGATGGGGGTCGGCATGGCGATGGCCGCGTCGTTGAACAGGTTCTCGGCGTAGCTCACGAACGGGGTCTTCAATGCCTGCGTGATCAAGAGGCCGGCGAAGCCCGTGCAGTCGACGAACAGATCGCCGCCGATGGGCTCGCCTTCGCGGATGCTGAGCGATGCGATGGCGCCGCGCTCATCGAGGTTGGCCTGGGTCACATGGGCGGCGACATAGCGGACCCCGCGTGCGATTGCTTTCTTCTTCAAGAACTCGCCCAGCAGCACGGAATCGAAGTGGTAGCCGTGCCAGATATCGAAGGGGAAATGTTCGGCCGGTTTCGGCGCGAGATGTTTCTCGGCGAGCCGCGCCGCAATGAAAAAGCGGTCCGGATGCGCATGCACGTCCGCGCCGTTGACTCGCGCGTCCGTGTTGTGCACGAACTGCGTCATGGTGAGATTGTCGAGCATGGACGCAAAGGGATGAAAGTAGCGCTCGAAGCCCGGCTTGGTCGACCAATGCTCGAAGGAGATGCCGCACTTGTAGGTGGCGTGGCACTCGGGCATCCACTCCGACTCTTCTATCCCCAAGCCGTCGAAGAAGCCGCGCAGCCAGGGAGTCGAACCCTCGCCCACGCCGATGATGCCCACCGCCGGGGACTCGACCACCGTGATCTCGACGCCTCGTTCGGTCAGCGAGCGCGACAGCGTCATGGCCGTCATCCATCCGGCCGAGCCGCCGCCCACCACGACGATGCGGCGCAGCGCCGGCGGCAGCGCGCAGCGGCGGTTGGGCGCGCACGTCGCTTCGGCCCCGCAGTCGTTATACAGGGTGGCGGTGACGCTCATAGCAGGCGGCGCAGCGGCTCGCTCCAGTTCTCGACCGGGCCGGCCACCAGCACCTGGATCTTGTCGGCGGCCGGGCGCGCGATGCCGCGAACGCCGAGCCTGCTCAAGGCGGGTTCGTCGATGTTTTCAGGCCGTGCCGTGCGGATCAACAATCGTCCCGAGGACGTCGCAAATTCGACCACATTGTCGCGGCCGCCGAGGGCGGCCAAGAGTCCGGGCGCATCCACGGCCGGCGCATCGGTTGCCGCGGCGCGCGCTGCGGCCGGCGCCGCTCGCAGCGTCGCACGAATCTCGCCGGCGACTTGATCGGCGATGGGCCCCAAAACCACCTGCAATCCATTCGCGGAGGAACGAATGACGCCTTGCGCGCCCAGGCGCTTTAGCATCGCCTCGTCCACCGCCCTGTTGTCGACCATCACCAGCCGCAGCCGGGTGGTGCACGCCTCCACTTCAGCGAGGTTTTGGGCGCCGCCGAGGGCGGTTACGAAGCCCTGCGCGCGCGGGCCGGCAGGCAGCGACTGTGCGGCAGCCTTGTCGTCGACTTCGCGTCCCGGCGTCGCGAGATTCAGATACACGATGGTGGCGCGAAATACGACGTAGTAGAGACAGAAGTACGCGGCGCCGATGGGCAGCAGCAACAGCGGCCGCTGCGCATGGCCGAAGTTCAGCACATAGTCGAACAGCCCTGCCGAGAAGCTGAATCCGAGACGCACCCCGAAGAAGTTCATGATGACCATGGCGAGACCGGTCGCAACCGCATGCAGCGCATAGAGCACGGGCGCCAAGAACATGAAGGTGAATTCTATCGGCTCCGTCACGCCCGTCAGGAAAGAGGTCAGGGCGAGCGACAGCAGCAGGCCGCCCACTCGGGCGCGACTCTCCTTGCGCGCCGTGTGATACATGGCGAGGCAGGCGCCCGGCAGCCCGAACATCATGACGGGGAAGAAGCCCGACATGAATGCGCCGGCCGTGGGGTCGCCGGCGAAGAACCGCCGCAAATCGCCGGTCGCGCCGTGGTAGTCGCCGACGATGAACCAGGCCACATTGTTGAGGATGTGGTGCAGCCCGGTGATGATCAACAACCGATTGAGCAGCCCGTAGGCAAACATGCCGAAGGGGCCTGCGCCCAAGATGGCGTGGCTCATGGTGTCCATGCCGCGTTCGATGGGCGGCCAGGCGTAGCCCAAGACGGCCGCCAGCGCGAGGCCGGCGAGACCGCTCACGATGGGCACGAAACGCCTGCCGCCGAAAAAACTCAGATAGTTCGGCAGGGTAATGTCGCCGAAGTGGTTGTAGCCGTAGCCGGCAATGATGCCGGACAAGAGTCCGATCGGAATGCTGAGTTTGGCCAGGGCGCCGGGAGGCGCTCCCGCCAGAGCTTCGAGCGCGTGCGTCGTCACCAGATATCCCACGAGTGCGGCGAGGCCGCCTGCGCCATGGTTCTCGCGGGCGAGACCGACGCCCACGCCGACGGCAAACAAGAGGCCGAGGTTCGAGAATATCGCATCGCCTGCCGCAAACATCGCAGGCCAGTCCAAGAGGTCGGGCTGTCCCACGCGCAGCAGCAGCCCGGCGATGGGCAGCACGGCGATGGGCAGCATCATGGCCCTTCCCAATTGCTGCAGGCTGGCAAAGCGCATGTTCATGTCGTAACTCCCAAAGATCCCATCGCCTTCGCCACCGCTGCGCGCACCGCGGCGGGGGACGCAAGATCGAGGCAGCTCAGCGCCAACTCGCGGCAGTCGCTGATCCGCAGCGCGCGGACCTGGCGCTTGATCGCAGGTATGGCCGCGGGTACCACCGAGAGCTCGCGCACGCCGAGACCCAGCAAAATCGGCACGGCCAACCGGTCCGCCGCCACGCCGCCGCACACGGCGACCAGTTTGCCGGCGGCGACACCGGCGCCCGCGGCCGCGGCGACGAGTTTGAGCACCGCCGGATGCAAGGCATCGGTGCGGCCGGCCAGTTCCGGATGACCGCGATCCATGGCCAGAGTGTACTGCGTGAGGTCGTTGCTGCCGATGGACAGAAAATCGACCTCGCGGATCAGGGCGGACGCCATGAGCGCCGCGGCGGGAGTCTCGATCATGGCACCCAATTCGATAGGGCCCCTGAATTCGAGTTCCGCCAAAAGCTCGTCGATCACGGCGCGCACGGCGAGTATTTCAGCGACGTCGGTGACCATGGGGATGAGCAGCCGCACTCGGCCCGCCGGCTGAACCTTGAGCGCCGCGCGCAGCTGAGTGCGCATGAGATCGGGGCGCGCCAGGGCGGTACGCACGCCGCGTAAGCCCAAAGCCGGGTTCTCCTCCGCGGGCAGCGGCAGGTAGCGAAGCGGCTTGTCGCCGCCCACGTCCATCAACCGCAGAATCAGCGGTCTGTTTTCGAGCGCCGTGGCAATGCCTTGGTAGGCCGCCAGTTGCTCGCTCTCTCCGGGCGCCGTTTCCCGATCGATGAACAGAAACTCGGTACGCAGCAGTCCGCAACCCTCGGCGCCGTTGGCAACGGCGGCCGCCGCATCGAGCACATTGCCCAGATTCGCAAACACTTCGATGCGGGTGCCGTCGAGCGCCCGGCATTCGGTTTGCGCCTCGGCCCGGGCCTTGGCGCGGCGTACGGCGCGCGACTCAACCGCTGCTCGCGCACTTTCGATGGCCGATGCCGTCGGCGCCCACTGTAGCGCGCCGCCATCGGCATCCACGATCACGGTGGCCCCGTCGGGAATGTCGCGAATCCCCGTACCCAACCCCACGAGCATGGGAACCTCCATGGCCGCCGCCAGGATGGCGACATGCGATGTGGCGCCGCCGGCACTCAAGCAGATCGCGATCAAGCGCTGCCGGTCGAGAGCGGTCAACTCCGACGGCAGCAAGTCATCGGCGATGAGCACAGCCTGCTCAGGCAACGGGAGATTCATCGGCCGCGCTTCGCCGGCGAGCGCCAGCAGCACATGCAACTCCACATCGAGCAGGTCGTCGGCGCGCTCGCGCAACCGAGAATCATCCAGCGACTGAAGCGCGGCAATGGAGCGGCGGATCGCCATGCGCCACGCGAAACCGGCGCTCTTGCCGGCGTCGATCAGTTCGTGCGCCGTCTCGTTCAACTGCGGGTCGTCGAGAAACTCCAGATGCGCCGCAATGATTTCGCCGCGGGTGGCGCCGCCCGTGGCGGCCACGCGCTCGAGCCGCGCACGCACATGCGCGCGCGCCTGATCGAGATCGGCGCTCTCTCTTGCGGAGCCAGCGCCTGCCTCGGTGACTTCGATTTCGCGGCGCTCGATTCGAGTGGCGCGGCCCACGGCGAAGCCGGCGACCGCCGCCACGCCCAAGAGAACACCCGTGGGCGGCGCAGGGCTCTGGATCGCGGCAAGCCCACGCGTTGCCTCGGGCTCGCTACCGGCTGCGGCGCCGGCCGCGTTGGCGCGGCGCGCGACGTCGTGACCGGCGGCCGATTCCATGCGCAGCGCGTCTTGGATGCCGGCGATGAGACCTGCAACGGCCTGCGCGGCATCGGCGCCGTCGGCTTCAATGGTCAATTCGTCGCCCTGGCGCACACCGAGCGCCATGATGGCGACCACGCTGCGCGCATTGGCGCTGCGGCCATGAGCGCGCAGCGAGGCTGCCGCGCCGAACACCTTGGCGCGCTGGGCGAGTAAGGCGGCGGGGCGCGCATGCAGTCCCTGACGCAGCGTCACGATGAGCGTTTGCGCGACCGGGACACCCATGGGCGGAGCGGCCGCCGCGGACGAGCGCGCAGCGGTGATTTTAGGGATGCCGTCGATCTCGAACAAAAGATCGCCCGCGGACACGGGGCCTGGCGGGCGCCGCCGCAGCAGATTCAAGCCGTCCATCGGTGTCACCAGGATGGGCGTCATCAAGCTCTTGGCGCCGTGGGCGACGACATCGAGGTCGAAGCGGATGAGTTCGTCGCCGGCGCGGACGATCGCGCCCGGCCGCACCCTTGCCTCGAACCCGCGACCGCCCAAAGTTACGGTGTCGATGCCGATGTGGATCAATACATCGACGCCGTCCGCGGCGCGGATCGACACGGCATGGGAGCTCGCGGGTAGAGTGACGATTTCTCCCGCGCAGGGCGCAAGGACACGGGCGCCGGTCGGGTCGATGGCGAGACCGTCGCCCAGCATGCGTCCCGCAAATACGGGATCGGGCACGGCGTCGAGCGCGTCGCACCAGCCATCGAAAGGCGCCAGGATCCGAACAGTGGACATTCGCCGTTTACTCCCCGATCTCAACCCAGTCGAGCGCCCACATCGGATTGAGCCGCGGACGCGCGAAGCGCAAGCACAAATCATGCCTTCCCGAGAGGGCGGGCAAGCGCTGCGGCGGCAGCGTGGTCACGCCGGGAGCGTCGGCCGCCGCCGCCAGTGGCAGGAAGGCAAGTGCCGGCGTGCCGCACCCGTCCACATGAATCTCGAGCTCGCCCTGGGGTGTGCGAGCGTCGCCCACCCGTATCTTGGCTGCATCCGCACCGATCTCGTAATTAAACGGCAACGGCGCGACCGCGGCAATGATGCGCGGTCCCTTCGACAGGTCGATCCCGCGATCCATCCAGCAAGGGTTCATGATGTCGACGGCGAGCGGCCGCGATTGGTTGCCGCCCGCCAGCAGCAACAGGCCGATCCCGTCGCTGCATGGTTCGAGATCGTGACTGTCGCGGCGCAGTACCGCACGTGCATCCAGCCGTTTCTCCCAGGGGCGCGAAGCCTGTTCGGACCCCAAGAAAGTGGCGGCGCGAATCAGGGTGCCCTGCGGTAGGGTCAACGGCGCCGAATAGCGCGACGACTCTGCCGAGGGTTGTGTGCCGTCGAGGGTGTAACGAATGTCGCCGAAGGAAACCGCATCGACTTGCGCCGACAGGGTCAGGGAAATTCCGTCGGAGGTGGAAGAGATCTGCGCCGCCGGCGCGAACGCGCTGTCGGCGTAGTTCAAGCCGAAGGCGCGATAGCGCGCGAATTGGGGCACGAGACGCTCCAGGAAATCCGGCCAACGGCGCCGCGCCGCGGGCGACCAGCCGACCTCGGCGAGCGCCGCGGCTCGCGGCAGCGCCATCCATTGGACGCGCTCTTCGGTTTGCATGTGCTCGGTCCACAGATTGGCCTGCAGTCCGAGCACATGAGCACGTTCCCGGTCGCTCTGCGCCGGGTCCTGCGGCGCGAAGCGGTATACGTCCTCGAGCGAGAGCACTCTCAGGCGGCCCGGCGGTTCGTTCGGCAGCGTGCTCTGCCGATGGTCGAAGTAGAGTCCCGGATCCGGCGCCAGAACTGCGTCGTGGCCCGCCGCGGCCGCGAGCTGCGCACCGGACACCCCGTGCCAGGACATGATCACGGCGTCCTTGCGAAGCCCCGGCTGTAGAATCTCATCCCAGCCGATGATACGGCGGCCCCGCGTCGCGAGGTATGTGCCGATCCTTTGCGTGAAGTAGGCCTGCAGTGCGTCGGGATTTTGAAACCCGAGCTCACGCTCTCGCGCCCTGACTTGAGGTGAGGCCTGCCACTCGTCTTTCACCGCTTCATCGCCGCCGATGTGAATGATGGGGCTGGGAAAGAGATCGACGACTTCCGCCAGCACGTCATCGAGAAAGCGGAATGTTTCCGGCTCCACGTTGAACAAGTGATTCAGCACGCCCCAATTGGCCGAGACGCGCGGAGTTGCGGTCCCTGAACTTAAGGTAGGGTAGGCGGCAATCGCTGCCGTCGCATGGCCCGGCATGTCGATTTCCGGGACGATTTGCACATGGCGGGTTGCCGCGAAGCGCACGATGTCGCGCACCTCATCTTGGGAATAGAAGCCGCCGTAGCGTTCGCCGTTGGGCTCGACTCGCCAGGCGCCGACGGAGGTCAGGCGCGGATACTTGCGGATCTCGAGCCGCCACCCCTGATCGTCGGTCAGGTGCCAGTGCAGCACGTTGAGCTTGTGCCAGGCCATCCAGTCGATCATGGAACGAATGAAGGCGGGCGATTGCATGTGACGCGCCGAGTCGAGCATCAGACCGCGCCATGCATACACCGGCGCATCGTGGATGCTCTGCGCGGCGATCCTGCCCGTGGCGGACCCCGGCGGCAGCAGCTGCCAGAGAGTGACGGCGCCGTAGAACAGGCCTGCCGCGGAACTCGCGGACACCGTGATCCGCTGCGGCGCGACGTCGAGTTCGTACGCTTCCGGACCCAATCCGCGTCGACGGCGGAATGCAATCGAATCGGCGTTTGCGGTGCCGCTGTTCGCGACCGCCGTAGAAATCGGCAACTCGAGTGCGTTGGTGCGGGTCCACAACTCGACGAGGTAGTGGGCGGCGGCGCTTGCATCGCGGTCGCCCCGCGGCACCTGAATCACGGTGCCGGGTCCCACATTGAAGGAACCAACCCCTGGTATGACCTCGGCGGGAGCCGGAATGACACCGCTTCGCGCGGCCCAGGGCAGCGCCAGGCTTAAAAAAAGGGTGGCGGCCCGCGCCGCCACCCTTCGTCCTCGCACGCTTCTCGAACCATTCCGCACGATTCACACTCTACTTGATCGCCTCGTGCGGCGGTCGATGTTCGCCTACAGCTTGAAGCGGAAATTCAGATAGTACTGCGAGCCATTCTTGTAGAAGGCCCGCGGCTGATCCTGGTTCAGGGCATAGTACTTGAGCGTCGGATTGTTCAAGTTCATGCCGTCGAACGTGATCGAGAAATGATCGTTCATGGTGTAGCCCAGCGATGCCGACAAGGTGCCGATGGCATCCTGCGTAAACGCCGTGCTGCGGTCCAGGCCGCTGTAGAACGACGACCGATAGGTGTACGCCACGCGCGCATTGAACATCTTGTTCTCGAAGTAGCCCAGCACGTTGTAGGTGTTCTTGGATGTGCCCACCAGACGATCATCGCCGGGCCCCCCGGTTGGAGAGGGCTGCACGTTCGAGGTCTGCTTGCCATCCGCGTAGGTGTAGTTGCCGGCAAAGCCGAAGTTGTCGGTGAATGCCTGCTGGTAGGCGAGTTCCATCCCGTCGACCCGGCCCTTGGCGTTGACGGGGACCGACAAGTTGTAAGGCACCACGGTGCCGGTCGGGAATTGCGAGCTATAGGTGGTATAGCTCTTGATTTCCGAGCCATAACCGATGTAGTTGCGCAGGTCCATGTAGAAGGCGGTTGCCGACAACAGCGAGCGCTTGGCGAAATACCACTCGAGCCCGGCATCCAGGTTGGTCGAGCGAATCGGCTTCAAGTCAGGATTGCCGCCCGAGCCGCTGCCGACTCCGCAGCCGTTGGCGAGTGAGGGGGTGACTCCCGGCGGACAGGGGGCTCCCGGCGGCGTGAGGTTGGTGAAGCCGGCGAGCGCCGAGTAGTCGGCGCGCGTCATGGTCTCCGAAGCGGCGAAGCGTGCCACTAAATCGGGGGCCACATCGAGCTTCAAATTCGCGCTCGGCAGGACGTCGTTGTAATTATGCTCTCTCTCGATGCCCGCAAACGGCCCAAACGCCGACGTCAGGATCGCGCCCGGGGTGGCCGGATCCACCTGGGTGTAGCTGATGGCATCTTCCTGCGTGTGCACGTAGCGCAATCCGGCGTTCGCAGCCCAGTTGTCGCCCTTGAAATCGGCTTGCACAAAGGCCGCCGAATCTTTCTCGTGCACGGCGAACAAGTACTGGTAGTACTCGCGCGTGATTGGATTGCGGTTGACGTTGGCGGCACTGTTGTAGGCCGCCAGCTGCGCCTCCGTCCAGTACCAGATGCCGGTCGGGATATTGCCGCCGAAGGTGTTGAAGTTCGACGGATAGTTCGAGAACGTCGTCGGATACGCCGATGTGCTCGTGTTCAGCGGGCCCTGGGCGACGCCGGTCGGGGAGGTGCGATCATGCGCCTGGTAACGCACGCCGAACTGGAGGTCCTTCCACGCGCCGTTGTCGATTTTGTAGTCGCTGTCGATTTTCGCCCATTTTTCCGTGTCTTTGACGTCGATATCGGCAGCACCGAATATCCAGCCGAAGGCGACCGGCACGCCGCCGGGAGTGGGGGTCGTATTGTTGGTGTTGCCCAGGTTGAAGTTCGGAGCGGAGCCGAGGCCGTTCAACTGGTAGCCCGCGCCGCTGCCAAGGCCGGGCAGCGTCTCCGATACGTCTTGGTGGGGCGTCTTGCCATCGCCCCAGGTATAGCCGACCTGGCCGAGGAAGGAGAGTGCGCTGCTGGCATTCCAAGTCGTGTCCAGGTTGACGAAGTTGGCGGTGGCGGTTTCGTCCGGCCGCGAGATCTGGTCGTAGACGCCATAGAAGGTGCCCGGCACGCCCGTGAAGTTCGCCTTGGTCAGGGTGTTCTCTTGGACCACGTAGCCGGGGTCGGGCGCCTGACCTTGGCCGAAGTTCACGAAGTGAGTCGACCACATCAGGTAATTGCGGTTGTAATTGGTGGCGGTCAGCTTCGAGGAGAAAGCCGACAGGTCCAGGGTCAAATCGTCGTTCGCCTTGAATTCGATGTCGGCGACGCCGCCGTTGCGCTGGCGCTCCTGGGTGAAATACGCGGCGCCGATTTCGGTCGGGTACTGCACGCCGGAGAGATCCGGGTGCGCGGTCGCTATGGGGCTGCCCGGCGCAATGGTGTCGTAACCCAGGATTTCGACTCCGTCCCGACGCAAATGCCGGGTCTCGGAGAACAGCTGCAACATGACGCCGAAATTACCGGCATCGTTCTTGAAGTTGCCGAGAGCGCTGTACTGCCCGTCGGTCTTCGACGGCAGATCCGCATACACGGCCCCGGCCGAGGCCTCGAGCGTGAACTCCTTGGTAAAATCCAGCGGCTTGCGCGTGACGATGTTCACCGAGCCCGCCACGCCGCCTTCGACCAACGATGCGCTGGAACTCTTCTCCACCACGACTTTGCTGACGATCTCCGAGGGCAGCAAGGTGTAGCTGACGCTGCGGCCCACCGTCTGGACCTGGTCCAACACGAACCAGTCGCCGGCGGCGACGCCGTGCCCGTTGATCAGGGTTTGAGTCAAGCTGGGGTTCGTGCCGCGCATGCTGACGCGGTCGTTCTCATCGAAGCCGCCTTCATTGGCGCCGGCGGCGCTGGTGGTGACGCCCGGCAAGCGGGCCAGGGAGTCGGCGACGTTTTTGTCCGGCATCTTGCCGATGTCTTCCGAGGTGATGACTTCGGTCAGCTCGGTCGCGTCGCGCTTCGTTTGGAGCGACAGCTCGACGGATTTACGGATGCCGGTGACGACGATTTCGTCGAGACCGTTGTCGGGTGCCGGCGCCGCGAAGGAAAGTGCCGGAGGCGCGAGCATCGCGAGTCCGAGTGCCGACTTGACCGCGAGTGCGATCCGATTCATATAGAGATCCCCTGTCCGATTCATACAATGCCCCCTGTCCTGTCACCAATTCGGTTTGAAATTCGCTGCTGCCGATGCGCGGCGGTCGTTGTTGCGTCGTTCGACTCATCCCGTCGAGGCGCCGACCTGCCCACACCAGTTAAGACCCAATATAGTACCAATTCTCAGAAATCGCTAGTGCCGTGTAATAAACACACAATGTTTTCCTAAATCTGTAGAAAAATAAATGAGTTACACGATAATACCACTGGTTGTTGTTCTAAAAGTGGTATTTCTTTGGTATTGTTCAGATGACTGAAAACATACCGGAAGCTCGATTCAATCCCATGTCATCACTCGCAAAGTTGGTGGGGCCCCTCGACGGCCGCGGTAACCTGCCGCTGTATCAAGAGCTGCAGCGGGCGCTGCGCAGGGCCATCGACAGCCGCGTCCTCGGCCCCGACGATGCGCTGCCGTCGGAACGCGATCTCGCCGCGGATTTCGAGGTTTCGCGCATTACCGTGCGCAAGGCGCTCGACGGCCTGGTTGCCGACGGCTTGCTGGTGCGGCGGCAGGGCGCCGGTAATTTTGTTTCGGCGCGCGTCGACAAGAACTTCGCGATGCTGACCTCATTTTCCGAGGACATGCGAGCGCGCGGCCGCACGCCGCGCAGCGTCTGGCTGAAGCGTGCCGCGGGCACGGTGACCCCCGAAGAGGCGCTTGCCCTGCGATTGAGTCCCGGCACGCCGGTGTTTCGCTTCAACCGAATTCGTTATGCGGACGATGCGCCGATGGCGCTGGAATACGCGACCATCGTGGCGACTGCGTTGCCCTCGCTCGAGGCGGTGGACACCTCGCTTTATGAGGCGCTGGAGCGCGCCGGCCAACGTCCGGTGCGCGCGCTGCAGCGCCTGAGGGCGGTGCTGTTGACCGGCGATCAGGCCGAATTGCTCAAGGCCAAGCCCGGGGATGCCGGACTGCTGGTCGAGCGCCTGGGTTCACTGCCCGACGGCAGAGCGATCGAGTTTTCGCAGTCCTTCTACCGCGGCGACACCTATGACTTCGTCGCCGAATTGAGCGCCTCTACATGAGTGCACTTCGTTCTGATTCTTTCGAGAACACGCACATGTTCCGCGAGGCCGCCAGCGCCGCGGATGCGGTGCGCGCGCAGCTCGAATGCGACGCCGCCGCCATCGCAACCATCGGCGCCGAGCTGCGCCGGCTTGCGCCGCGCGCGGTGATCACCTGTGCGCGCGGCAGTTCGGATCATGCCGCCACCTTCGCCAAGTACCTGATCGAGACCCGCGCCGGAGTGCTGACGGCATCCGCCGCGCCTTCCGTCAGCTCGGTTTACGGCGTGTCCCAAGACATGCACGGCTGCTTGTTCATTGCGCTGTCCCAATCGGGGCGCAGTCCCGACCTGCTCGCGTCGGTGGCGGCCGCGAAAGCGGCGGGCGCGACGATTCTCGCGCTGTGCAATAGCCCCGACGCGCCGCTGGTCGCCGCCGCGGACCTGGTGATCGGGTTGCGCGCCGGTGTCGAGACCAGCGTGGCCGCCACCAAATCCTATCTCGCCACTCTTGCCGGGTTGGTGCGCATGGTCGCGGCGTGGAAGCAGGATGCAGCGCTTGCATCGGCCATCGACACCCTGCCGGCGTTGATGGAGCAGAGCTGGTCGCTCGATTGGTCGGCGGCGCTGCCGGCGCTCGAATCGGCCGCGCATCTCTATGTGGTGGGGCGCGGACTGGGGCTGGCGGCCGCACAGGAGACCGCGCTCAAGTTCAAGGAAACATGCGGTTTGCACGCCGAGGCATTCAGCAGCGCGGAGGTGCGCCATGGCCCCTACGCATTGCTGGGGCCCGGATTTCCGGCGCTGTTATTCGCGCAGCGCGATGCCACGCGGGCCGGCATCGAGGCCTTGGGTCTGGAGCTCGCGCGCCGCGGCGTGCCGCTGATCATCGCCGGCGCGCGGGTCCTGAGCCCCGCGGCGGACGCCGCGGCCGAGGCCGGCGCCGTCATGCTGCCCACCGTCGACGCTGAGCCCGCGATTGCGCCCATACTGCTGGTGCAAAGCGCCTACCGATTGCTCGTCACGCTCTCGGTTCGGCGCGGATTCGATCCCGATCACCCGGCACACCTGCGCAAGGTCACGGAGACGATGTGATGCGCACCGCACTGGTGAACGGCCGGATTCTGACCGATTCGGGGCTGGTGAGCGGACGAACCTTGCTGCTCTCCGGGGCGCGCATCGAAGCGGTCGCCGACCCCGCGGATTCGCGCTGCCGGGACGCGCTCGAGGTGGATCTCGGCGGGCAACTGCTGCTGCCGGGATTCATCGACGTGCAGGTGAACGGCGGCGGGGGCGTGCTGTTCAACGACGACCCGAATCCTGAGTCGATCCGCGCCATCGGCGCGGCGCATCGCCGCTTCGGCACCACCGGATTTCTGCCCACGCTGATCAGCGACGATGTCGACACCATCGGGCGCGCGATCGCCGCCGTGCAGTCGGCGCTCGATGCCGGCATGCCCGGCGTTCTCGGAATTCACATCGAGGGGCCGTTTCTCAACTGGGCGCGCCGCGGCGTGCACGATTCCAAACATCTGCGGCTGCTCGACACCAGCCAGCTGTCGCTGCTGCGCGGGCTGCGCGCCGGGCGGACGGTGGTGACCCTGGCGCCCGAGATGACCACGCCGGAGATGGTGGCGAAGCTTGCCGCCGGCGGCATTCTGGTGTCCGCCGGGCATAGCGATGCGAGTTTCGCCGAGACCACCGCAGCCATCGCACACGGGCTGCGCGGATTCACCCATTTGTTCAATGCGATGGGGCGGCTCGAGCCGCGCGAACCGGGGATCATCGGCGCCGCGCTGTCGGACGAAAACACCTGGTGCGGAATCATCGTCGATGGTCATCACGTCGATCCGGTGGTCCTGAAGCTCGCGCTCAAGTGCAAGCGCCACGATCGATTCATGCTGGTCACCGATGGGATGCCGGCGGTGGGATCCAGCGAGCCTACTTTCATACTGCAGGGCCGAGTCATCCGGGTCGTGGACGGCATATGCCGCGACGCGAACGGAACGCTCGCGGGAACGGCGCTCGACATGGCGGCGGCGGTGCGCAACGCCGTCTCGCTGCTGGGCCTCGACGTGGTCGAAGCCGCGCGCATGGCCAGCGAATATCCAGCCGAGTTTCTCGGGCTCGGCCACGAGCTTGGCCGCATCGCGCCGGGCTACCGGGCGAATCTGGTGCTGATGAACGACGCATTGCGAGTGCAGAAGACCTGGATCGACGGGCTGGCGCCGGAATAGGTTCTTATTGACGAGCCGGCGATTTCAACGAGCCTGCCGCGGCGGATATCCTGACCGCGCCCAGCGCGTCGAACAAGCTGGAGTCGGGATGTTTCGTGCAATGGGCCAGCAAGGCGCCTTGAAAGCGGCTGAGCAAATCCGCATCGAAAATATGGCTGCCGGATCTTGCCACGGAAAAGCCGAACAGCCACATCATGATGGTGGTTGCGCTCTCCGGGTCGGTGCGCGCCAGCTCCACATGCCGCGCAGCGAACACGGCGCACTCGAGGGTGGCGAGATTCCTCGGGTTTTGGGTTTCGGGTTTGACGATGGCCAGCGCATCCAACATGCTCTCGGCGGGATTGCTCTTGCACTCCCCGTCCAGCGCGAAGCCGAAGGGCGTCAGTGCGTCCGGATACATGACGTGGCCTCCGGACTTCGCGACGGAATAGCCGAACAGCCACATCACGGTATTGATGGTGTCGGCGGTCGGATTCGACACCGCGGCGGGTAGAATTTCGTTCTCGTATTTGGCGCAGGTCAGCGTCGCGAGATTCAGTTGGGCTGCGCGGCTCGCGCAGGGAAAAAGACAAATTAAACAGGCGATCGCGGCGATGATTTTCACTATGGACACTCGTTGAGCGCCTAGGCGCGCGAGGGCAGAATCCTTGCCAGCAGCGGCGAAAACCGTCCCGATTTGACCCAACACTGGGCTGCCTGAATGTCCGGCGCGAAGTACCGGTCGGCCGCATAAAACGGCACATCGGCGCGAATGGCGGCGTGAACGTGTTCGAGGCTCGCGCTCGAGCGTGAGGGCCGATGAAAGTCGATGCCTTGCGCGGCGGCCAGCAATTCAATGCCGACCACGGCCGCGGCGTTGTCGACCATCGGACTCAAGCGGCGCGCACCGTGGGTCGCCATGCTGACATGGTCTTCTTGGTTGGCGGAGGTCGGAATCGAATCCACGCTGCATGGCACGGCGATGGTTTTGTTTTCGGATACCAAGGCCGCGGCGGTGACTTGCGCGATCATGAAGCCGGAATTCACGCCGCTGTTTTCCACCAGGAAGGCGGGTAGGCCGCTCATTTTGGGATCCACCAACACGGCCACCCGCCGCTCCGCCAGGCTGCCGATCTCGGCAATGGCGAGCGCCAGCGTATCGGCCGCGAACGCCACGGGCTCGGCATGAAAATTTCCGCCGGACAGCACGTCGCCCGCCTCGACGAACAGCAGCGGATTGTCGGTGACCGCATTGGCCTCCAGCCCCAAGGTGCGGCTGCAATTGCGGATCAGGTCCAAGCAGGCACCCATCACCTGCGGCTGACAACGAAAGGAATACGGGTCCTGCACGCGAGTGCAGTCGACGTGCGAGGCGCGGATCGCGCTGCCGGCGATCAGATCGCGGTACTCGCGCGCCACGGCGATTTGCCCGGGTTGCCCTCGAACCTCGTGGATGCGCTCATCGAACGGGGAATCGCTGCCCTTCAGCGCGTCCACCGACATGGCGCCGGCCACCACGGCGGCGGCGAGCACATCTTCGGCGCCGAATAATCCCGCCAGTGCCAGTGCCGTGGAAACCTGGGTGCCGTTGATCAATGCCAGGCCTTCCTTGGCGCGCAGCTTGAGGGCCTTCAATCCCGCCAGGCGCAATCCGTCGGCCGCCGGGAGCACGGTGCCGCGCACCCGCACCTGGCCGATGCCGAGCAGCACCGTGCTCATGTGTGCCAGGGGCGCCAGATCGCCCGACGCGCCCACCGAACCCTGCGCGGGAATCACCGGATAGACCTCATGCTCCAGCAGCGCGAGCAGGGCGTCGATCACCGCCATCGTGATGCCGGAGTGGCCGCGAGCCAACGCGTTTATCTTGAGCGCAAGGATCAGCCGGACGACACCATCGGGCAGCGCCTCGCCCACGCCGGCGGCGTGCGAGAGCAGAAGGTTGCGCTGCAGCAGCTCGAGCTGTTCGGCGGGTATGCGGGTCTGGGCCAGGAGGCCGAAGCCCGTGTTGATGCCGTACGCAGCGTCGCCGGCCGCGATGATCTCGTCCACCAACCTGCCGGCGGCGGCAATACGGCCGCGGTCGTGCGCCGAGAGCTCGAGGGCGACGGGCTGCTCGTGGATCCGCCGCAGCGTCGCAAGATCAAGCCCGCCGGCGCGAATCTGCAATGCCTTCGCCACTACGGGTGCTCGATCATCGGCAGATTCAAACCCTGCTCGCGGGCACAGGCAATGGCGGTGTCATAGCCGGCGTCGGCGTGGCGCATGACTCCCGTGCCGGGATCATTCCAGAGAACCCGGCGAATACGCTTGGCCGCGGCCTCGCTGCCGTCGCAGACGATGACGACGCCGGCGTGCTGGGAATAGCCCATACCCACGCCGCCGCCATGATGAATCGATACCCAGGTGGCGCCGCTGGCGGTGTTCAGCAGCGCGTTGAGCAAGGGCCAGTCCGAGACCGCGTCGGAGCCGTCTTTCATCGCCTCGGTCTCGCGATTGGGACTGGCGACCGACCCTGCGTCCAAATGGTCGCGGCCGATCACGATGGGTGCGGAGAGTTCGCCGCTCTTCACCATGTCGTTGAACGCCAATCCTAAGCGATGGCGCTGTCCCAAGCCGACCCAGCAGATGCGCGCCGGCAATCCCTGGAAGTGAATTTGCGAGCGCGCCATATCGAGCCAGTGGTGCAGATGCGGATCATCCGGGATGAGTTCCTTCACCTTCGCATCGGTTTTGTAGATGTCTTCCGGGTCTCCCGAGAGCGCGACCCAGCGGAACGGACCGACGCCGCGGCAGAACAAGGGCCGGATATAAGCCGGCACGAAGCCCGGGAAATCGAAGGCATTCGTGACACCCGCATCGAGGGCCACCTGGCGAATATTGTTCCCATAGTCGAACACCGGCAGCCCCATGCGCTTGAAGCGCAGCATGTACTCGACGTGCTTGGCCATCGACAGCGTGGCGGCCGCGGACGTGCCGGCAGGGTCGCTGGCCCGCCGCTCGTCCCATTGCTCCACGGACCATCCCTGCGGCAGGTAGCCGTTGACCGGGTCGTGAGCAGACGTTTGATCGGTTACCGCATCCGGACGGATACCGCGCTCGAGCAGGGTGTGCAGCACGTCGACGATGTTGCCGAGGAGCGCGACCGAAATCGGCTTGCCTTTTCGTTTCGCCGTCTCGAACAGGGCGAGCGCCTCGTCCAACGAGTGCGCCTGCGCGTCCACATAGCCGGTCTCCAAGCGTTTGGCGATGCGGCTTTGGCGGCATTCGACGGCCAGCATGCTGAAGCCGGCCATGGTGGCTGCCAGCGGCTGTGCGCCGCCCATGCCGCCGAGACCCGCCGTGAGTATCCACTTGCCCTGGACCTTGTCGTCGAAATGGCGCCGGCCCATCTCGGCAAACGTTTCGTAGGTGCCCTGCACGATGCCTTGGCTGCCGATGTAGATCCACGAGCCCGCCGTCATCTGGCCGTACATGGCGAGGCCCTTGCGATCGAGTTCGTTGAAATGCTCCCAGGTCGCCCAGTGGGGCACCAGATTCGAATTGGCGATCAGCACGCGCGGCGCATCCGCATGAGTGGGGAACACGCCCACCGGCTTGCCGGACTGCACCAGCAGCGTCTCCTCGTCCCCGAGCGTGCGCAGACTTGCGGCGATGCGGTCGAACGACGCCCAGTCGCGGGCGGCGCGGCCGATGCCGCCATACACCACCAGTTCCTGCGGCCGCTCGGCCACCTCGGCGTCGAGGTTGTTCATGAGCATGCGCAGCGCCGCCTCGGTCTGCCACGACCGGCAGCTCCGCTCCGGGCCGCGCGGCGCGCGGATCTTGCGTTCGTTGTCGAGGCGGTCACTCGGCGCGT
>DATFZF010000088.1:0-113140 GCA_035314705.1 Steroidobacteraceae bacterium
GCTGGCGCTCCAGGAGCGCGGCGCGCACGACCGGTAGCGCGGCCACCTTGGAGGCGTCATTTCCAGCCTCCTCGGTCCGAATGGCGCCTGTGACCTCCCGACCGTCCAGCCAGACCGCCTCTTCGCCCGAATCACCCGATCCGAACCGTATGTTAAATGTGCCCGCCAATTGCGCCAGCCGCGGGCCGTCGTCCAGGCCAACCCCCGCCTGTCGGCCCGCCAAGGCGACCAAGCGGTACAGTGCACCACTATCGAGCAATGCCCAGCCGAGCGCCTGCGCGGCGGCACGGCTGACGGTGCCCTTGCCGGACCCTGAGGGACCATCGATGGTCATGACCGGCACCTGGTTCATCGCCTACGCGCCGGATTCGCTTAACTGGAGGCCCACCGACCGCGCCAGCCCGACGAAGCCCGGGAAGGACGTGGCCACATTCGCCACATCGCGAATCAAAATGGCTTTTGCGGCGCGCAAACTGGCGATGGCAAAGGACATGGCGATCCGGTGATCGCCGAAGCTGTCGACTTCGCCGCCGCTGAACGCCGGGCCGGCGCCGCGCCCCTCGATGCGCATGCCGTCCGGCAGTACGCTGTGCGCGACACCGAGGGCCTCGAAACCGGCGCTCATCGCCGCGATTCGGTCGCTCTCTTTGACCCGCAGTTCCTCGGCCCCCGTCACCACGGTCTGGCCGGTGGCGCAGGCGGCGGCGACGAACAATACCGGCAGTTCATCGATGGCGAGCGGCACCAGCGCGGCCGGCATCTCGACGCCGTGCAGGGCGGACGCACGCACCACGAGATCCGCCACCGGCTCCGCTGCGCTCTCGCGCGGGTTTTGTATCTCGATGTCCCCGCCCATGCTGCGCAGAACATCGAGCAAGCCGGTGCGGGTGGGATTCAATCCCACGTTGCGAATCAACAGGCCCCCCGCCGAGGCGCCCAACAATCCCGCAACGATGAAGAAGGCGGCGGAGGAGAAATCGCCCGGCACCTCGAGCCGCTGGTTCGCCAGCGCTCGCGGCGGATGCAGCGTGGTGCGCAGGCCTTGGGACTCGAGGCGTACTCCGCAACTTGCGAGCATGCGCTCACTGTGGTCGCGATTGACGGCCGGGGCGATCACCGTGGTGGCGGAGTCGGCATACAGCGCGGCCAATAGAACCGCCGACTTCACCTGCGCGCTCGCCACCGGCATGCGGTATTCGATACCGTGCAGGCTGCGTCCGCCGCCGATGTCGACCGGCGGCGTGCCATTGCGGGTGCGCACATCGGCCCCCATCTCGCGCAGCGGCTTCGCGACCCGCTCCATCGGGCGCTTCATGAGCGACGCGTCGCCGATCAATTGTGAATCGAAGGCCTGCGCCGACAAAAGGCCCGTGAACAGGCGTATGGCCGTGCCGGCGTTGCCCATGTCGAGGGCACGGCCGGCATCCCGCAAGCCGCGCAGGCCCACTCCATGAATCACGACATGCGCCGGACCCGGCTGTTCGATGCTCACCCCCAGGGCGCGCATCGCGGCCAGGGTGGCCAGGCAATCCTCGCTCGCCAGAAAGCCGGTCACTTCGCTGATGCCCTCCGCGATGCCGGACAGCATCAGCGAGCGATGCGAAATGGACTTGTCGCCCGGAACCGCCACCGCGCCCGCCACGCTGCGTGCCGGCTGCGCCTCGAAGCTGCGCATCAAAGCACGGCCCGAGGGTACGAGCCCAGCACTTTGAACAGCGAGGCGCGTTCCTCCAGGGCGGCAAGCGCCTTGGCCACCGGCGGATCGCTGACGTGCCCTTCGACGTCGATGAAGAACACGTAGTCCCATTTGCGCTTGCGCGAAGGACGCGATTCGATGCGCGTCATGTTCACGCGATGCAGGGCGAGAGGCTCGAGCAATCGGAACAGTGCGCCCGCATCGTCGGTGTCGGTGCCGGACACCAGCAGCGTGGTGCGATCGACGCCGCTGGCGCTGAATAGCTTTCTGCCGATCACCAAGAAACGGGTGGTGTTGTCGGACCGGTCCTCGATGTCGTTGGCGAGCAGCGTGAGGCCGTAAATCTCGGCCGCCGCGCGGCTGGCGATGGCCGCGGTGCCGCGTTCGTCCCGCGCCCGCCTCGCGCCTTCGGCATTGCTCGACACGGCGACCCGCTCCACGTCGGGGAGTTGCTCGTCCAGCCAGCCGCGGCATTGGGCCAGAGCCTGCGCATGGGCGCACACGCGTTTCACCGCATCGGTGCCGGTCATCTTGCCCATCAAGGAGTGATTGATCCGCAGCTCCACCTCGCCGCAGATCTTGAGCGCCGACGACAGAAACATGTCCAGAGTGTGATTGACCGTGCCCTCGCTCGAATTCTCGATCGGCACCACGCCGAAATCGGCGATGCCGCCTTCGACCTCGTGAAACACTTCGTCGATTGCCGGCAACGGCAGTGCCCGCACCGAAGAGCCGAAGTGCTTGAGCACGGCTGCCTGGGTGAAGGTGCCTTCGGGGCCCAGGAACGCGACCTTGAGAGGCTCCTGCTGCGCCAGGCAGGCGGACATGATTTCGCGGAACAGCCGTGCAATCTCCTCGTCGCGCAGCGGACCCTGATTGCGCTCGAGCGCCAATCGCAGCACCTCCGCTTCGCGCTCCGGGCGATAGTAGTCCACCGCCTTGCCGGACGCCGTCTTGGAAATGCCGACCAGCTGAGCGCAGCGCGCACGTTCGTTGAGCAGAGCGTGAATTCGCGCGTCGATGGCGTCGATGCTGTTGCGGATGTCGCCGAGACCGCCGCCGGCCGGCATGATCCCCGGCTGGGTTTTGTCCTGCGCCTCCGGATCGGCTCGCCGCGCGGTACGCGGCTGCCCCTTTTCCCGCTTGAGTTTACCCGGCTGGGGTTTACCCGCCTTGAGTTTACCCGGCTTGGGTGTGCCTGATGTCTTACGGCTTGCCATACTCGCGCCTCATGCGTGTCGACGCTCGAATTCCCGCATGAAGGCGATCAACGCCTCGACGCCGGCGAGCGGCATGGCATTGTAGAGGCTTGCGCGCATGCCGCCCAATACTCGGTGTCCCTTCAGGCCGTGCAGACCGGCATCGGCCGCGTCGGAAAGGAATGCGGCATCCAATTCGGGCTTCTTCAGCGTGAACATCACGTTCATCCAGGACCTCGAATCCTTCGCGACGGGGTTCTCATAGAGCCGCGATGAGTCGATGGCGGCATACAGGGTCCGCGCCTTGATCCGGTTGCGCTCACCGACCGCCGCCAATCCCCCGGCGCCCTTCAGCCACTTGAACACCAGACCCGCCATGTACCAGGGGAACGTCGGCGGCGTGTTCAGCATGGATTGATGGTCGGCTGCCGCCTTGTAATCGAACACCCGCGGCGTGGCGGGCCGCGCCCGGCCGATGAGGTCATCGCGCACGATCACCACCGTCAAACCCGACGGTCCGATGTTCTTCTGCGCCCCCGCGTAGATCAGCCCGAATTTACGGACATCGATCGGGCGCGACAAAATGCTCGAGGACATGTCCGCCACCAGCGGGACGCGCCCCGCATCCGGGACATATCCGAACTCCACGCCGGTGATGGTCTCGTTCGGCGTGTAATGCGCAAAGGCGGCATCGGCGCTGAACTTGAGCTCGCTTTGCGGCGGGACGCGCATGTAATTGCCGCCGGCATCGCCGGCGACATGCACCGTGCAATAGCGCCCCGCCTCCTCGATGGCCTTTTGGGACCAGTGGCCGGTGTTGATGTAGTCGGCCGTGGAGTGCGCGGCAGCGAGGTTCATGGGCACGAACGAGAACTGAGCCGACGCGCCGCCTTGCAGGAACAGCACCCTGTAGTCGGCCGGTATCGACAAAAGATCGCGCAAATCCGCCTCGGCCTCCTCCGCCACCTGCATGAAGGCCTTGCTGCGATGACTGATCTCCATCACCGACATGCCGCCGTGATGCCAGTCGAGCAGCTCGGCTTGCGCCTGCTCCAAGACCTCGAGCGGCAGCACGGCGGGTCCCGGAGAGAAATTGAAAGCGCGCATCGCGGGGAATTCTTTGACTGCCCGGCGGCCGGCTTAAGTAGCTGCCGGCGCGTCGTCAGGGCCGGCGGAACCTTCATCCGTCCCGTCCCCCTCGACGGGGTCGGTATCGCCGCCCGCGGCGTCCCCCGCCAGGCCGTCGATGCGCTCGAGCCCGGAGAGCTGATCGCCCTCCTCCAGCCGGATCAGGCGCACACCCTGGGTATTGCGCCCCACCACCGAAATGTCTTTCACCGGTGTGCGCACCAGCACCCCGTTCTGGCTCATGAGCATGATCTCATCGTCCAGGCTCACTTGCAGCGCCCCGACCATGTGCCCGTTGCGATCGGTGATCTGCAGGGCGATCACGCCCTGACCGCCGCGGCCGTGCTTCGGAAATTCCTCGAGCGGCGTCAGTTTGCCGAATCCGTTTTGCGATGCCGTGAGAATGAACCCATCCTCCGCCACGATCAGCGCGTTGACGCGCTGATCATCGTTGAGTTTGACGCCGCGAACCCCCGCGGCCTCGCGGCCCATGGGGCGAACCTCATCCTCCACGAAGCGAATCGCCTTGCCGCCCGTGGTGAACAGCAGGATGTCCTTGGTGCCGTCGGTGATCGCGACGCCGACCAGCTTGTCGCCCGGATCGAGCGCGACCGCGATGATTCCGCTCGCGCGCGGCCGCGAAAACAGCGCCAGCGAGGTCTTCTTCACGGTGCCGAAGCTGGTCGCCATGAAGACGAATTTTCCCTCCTCGAATTCCTTGATCGATAGCATCGCGCTGATGCGCTCGCCCTCCTGCAGCGGCAGCAGGTTCACGATGGGCTTGCCGCGCGACCCGCGGCTCGCCTGCGGCAGCTGATACACCTTCAGCCAATACAGTTTGCCGTAATCGGAAAAGCACAGCAGCGTGTCGTGCGTGTTCGCGACGAACAGCTTGTCGACGAAGTCCTCGTCCTTGACGCTGGTGGCCGCCTTGCCGCGGCCGCCGCGGCGCTGCGCCTGATAGTCCGATACCGGCTGCGCCTTGGCATAGCCCCCATGGGACAGAGTCACCACCACGTCCTCGGGTGAGATCAGATCCTCCGTGGTGAGGTCTTCATGATTGACCAGGATTTCCGTGCGGCGCGCATCGCCGAAGGTGTCGCGGATGTATTCGAGTTCCGTGCGGATCACTTCGAGCAGGCGCTCCGGACGGGCGAGGATGTCGCTCAGGTCGCGAATCTGCACGAGCAGCTCCTGGAATTCGGCGATGATCTTGTCCTGCTCGAGCCCGGTCAGCCGGTTCAGCCGCATCTCGAGAATCGCCTGCGCCTGGATTTCGGTCAGGCGGTAGCCGCCTTCGACGATGCCGAACGCTCCGGTTTCGCCCTCCGGCCGGGTCGTAATGGCGCCGGCCCGGGCCAGCATCTCGGGCACCGCGCCGGAGCTCCAGGGCCGCCCCATCAGCGCGACCTTCGCTTCGGCGGGCGACGGCGATGCCTTGATGGCGGCAATGATTTCGTCGATGTTGGCGAGCGCAATCGCCAATCCTTCCAGGATGTGGCCGCGCTCGCGGGCCTTGCGCAGTTCGAACACCGTGCGGCGGGTGACGACCTCGCGGCGGTGCCGCAGGAAGGCGTCGAGCATCTCCTTCAGGCTGAGCAGCCGCGGCTGCCCATCGACGAGCGCCACCATGTTGATGCCGAACACCTGCTCCATGGTGGTCTGCGCGTACAGATTGTTGAGCAGGATCTCGGGGACTTCGCCGCGCTTCAGCTCGATGACGACGCGCATGCCGTCCTTGTCGGACTCGTCGCGCAGGCCGTCCGAGGCGATGCCGTCGATGAGCTTGTCGCGGACCAAATCGGCAATGCGCTCGATCAACCGCGCCTTGTTCACCTGATAAGGCAATTCGGTGATGATGATGGCCTGCCGGTCGCCCTTGCCCACGTCCTCGACATGAGTGCGCGCGCGCACGTGCAGGCGGCCGCGTCCGGTCTTGTAGGCCGCGACGATTTCCTGGGCGCCGTTGATCAATCCCGCGGTCGGGAAATCCGGACCGGGGACGATCTGCATCAGCTGCGCGAGGTTGATGTCGGGGTTTTCGATCAGCGCAATGCAGGCGCTGATGATTTCGGTCAAATTATGCGGCGGGATATTGGTCGCCATGCCCACCGCTATCCCTGAGGATCCATTGATCAGCAGGTTCGGAATTCGGGCGGGCAGGACCGCCGGCTCGGTTTCGGACTCGTCGTAATTCGGATTGAAATCAACCGTTTCCTTGTCGATATCGGCCAGCAGTTCCCCGGCCAGTTTCGACATGCGCACTTCCGTGTAGCGCATGGCCGCCGGCGGATCGCCGTCCACCGACCCGAAGTTCCCCTGGCCGTCGACCAGCAGGTAGCGCATCGAGAACTCTTGCGCCATGCGCACGATGGCGTCGTACACGGATACATCGCCGTGGGGATGGTATTTGCCGATGACATCGCCCACCACGCGCGCGGATTTCTTGTACGGCTTGTTCCAGTCGTTGCTCAATTCGCGCATCGCGTGCAGGACGCGCCGGTGCACCGGCTTCAAGCCGTCTCGGACGTCGGGCAAGGCCCGGCCGACGATGACGCTCATGGCGTAATCCAGATAGGATTTGCGCATCTCGTCTTCGAGATTTACGGGCAATATTTCGCGAGCGATCTCGGCCATTTGCGAGAGTCCGGTGAAGCCTTCGCGGCTTTATTTAGCGGGTTTAAGGGAGGCGAGACATGGTCTCAACATGACGGAATTCTAGCACACATCCGCGTCGGTCTTAAGCCCGCGAAGTGGATTAGCCGATATACTTGCGGATGCCCTATTCAAGCGGGGGGAGACGTGCATACATCGAGTCGCAATGCTGACCCCGCGGAACTCGCGAAATTCGCGGCGCTCGCGCAAAGCTGGTGGGATCCGAAGGGTCCGTCCAAGCCCCTGCACGACCTCAATCCGCTGCGTCTGCAGTACGTCGAGCGCGCGGTGCCGCTCGCGGGTGCGCGGGTTCTCGACGTCGGCTGCGGCGGCGGCATCCTCTCCGAGGCGATGGCGCGCGCCGGCGCACGGGTGCTCGGCATTGACCTGTCCCAGGCGGTGCTCGACGTGGCGGAACTGCATGCCCTCGAGGCCAAGGTCCCCGCCGAATATAGAGCGGTCGCCGCCGAGGATCTTGCCCGAGAACAACCGGCCGCGTTCGATCTGGTGACTTGCATGGAAATGCTCGAGCACGTGCCCGACCCGGCCGCCAGCGTCGAGGCTCTGGCGGCGTTGGTGAAGCCCGGCGGCGTGGTCATCGTCTCCACTCTGAATCGCAATCCGCTGGCATTCGCGGTGGCCATCGTCGCGGCCGAATATATTGTCCGCGCGCTGCCGCGGGGTACGCATGAATATTTGAAATTCATTCGTCCCTCGGAGCTCGCCCGCTGGGGGCGCAAGGCGGGCCTGGAGCTGCGCGATCTGACCGGCATCACCTACAATCCGCTGACGCGTTCGTTTCGGCTGTCGCCGAACACGGACGTCAATTACCTGGCCCGCTTCACCAAGGCCGAAGCGTGACATGGCGCTGAGCGCCGCCGCTGTCTGGCTCGCGTTGGCGGTGGGCGCCGCGCTCGGTGCACTCGCGGCGCTGCTGTGGCGCGCGCGGCGCGAGCAGGCCCTGAAAATCGAAACCGAGCTGTTGCGCGCTCGGCTCAAGACCGAGGAAACCGTGAGCGCCGAGCGCGAGCAGGCCCTGTCCAGGGCGCGCGAACAATTGCAGGGCGTGTTCGGTGAACTCGCCCGCGATAGTCTGCAAAGCAATAGCGAAGTGTTTCTGCAGTTGGCGCGCGAGCGTCTTGCCCGCCAGCAACTGGACGCCTCGCAGGCGCTGAAGGAGCGCGAAACGGCGATCGATTCCCTGGTGCGGCCCATTCGCGAGGCGCTGGCCAAGACCGAGGTGCAGATTCAAGCCATCGAGCGCGACCGCATCGATTCATTCGCGACCCTGAAGACGCAGATGGAGGCGCTCGCCACGGGGCAAACCTCGCTGTCGCGCGAAACGCGCAACCTCGTCACCGCGCTGCGCCGGCCGAACGTGCGAGGCCAATGGGGCGAGATCACTCTGCGGCGGCTGGTCGAGTTGTCCGGCATGACCTCGCATGTCGATTTTACCGAGCAGCTGCATCGCAGCACCGACTCGGGCGCCGTTCGGCCCGACATGGTGGTGCACATGCCCGAGCGGCGCGAAATCGTCGTCGACGTGAAGACCCCGCTCGACGCCTACCTCGCGGCGGTCGAGGCCCAGGATGACGAAGAGCGCGATACGCAGCTGCGCCGCCACGCGCAAATCGTCGGTGCAAGAGTTCGCGAGCTGTCCTCCAAACAGTACTGGGCGCAGTTCGAGCGCAGCCCGGATTTCGTCGTGTTGTTCCTGCCCGGCGATCAGTTTCTGTGGGCGGCGCTGCAGGAGAATCCGGGATTGGTCGACGATTCGATGCGGCAAAACGTCATGCTCGCCACGCCAACCAGTTTGATCGCCCTTCTGAAAGTCGTCTCCCACGGCTGGAAGCAAACGATCCTGGCCGAGAATGCCGCGGAAATTCGCGGCCTGGGCGAAGAACTGTACAAACGCCTGGCGGTATTCGGCGAGCATCTCGGCAGGCTGGGAAAATCCCTCGGCAACAGCGTCGATTCCTTCAACAAGGCGGTGGGGTCGCTCGAACAACAGGTATTGCCCGCCGCGCGCCGCTTTGAGGGACTCGGGCTTCGGGTCAATCGCGAGATCGAGCCGCTCGAGCCGGTGGCGACGCTGACGCGCATTCCGCGCGGCACGGAAGCCCCGCAGGATCCCTCGGGCGAGGCCGACTCTGAAACCACTTGATGCGACCTACCATGCACGCGCCCTGCCGCCGGGTTCGGTTCGGTATTGGAGCTGGCTTTTCGCGGCGGCGGAGTCGCGCGCACCGCTGCTCGGCATCTATGCCCTCGGCGCCGAGTGGCAGGCGCTGATGGATCCCGCGACCGAGACCGCCGTCGCGCACTTGAAGCTCGCCTGGTGGCAGGAAGAGATGCAGAGGCTCAAGTCGGGGTCCCCCGTCCATCCCATCGGCAGCTATCTTGCCGCATTGCCTCGCGCCGCCGCGGTGGATTTCACCCCGCTGCTGGCCGCCGTCGAAGCCGCCGCCGTGCAGGTGGGCGGCGCGCCTCTGGAGCGCGGCGCCGATCTTTTGCCGCATGCGGACGCTCTCTGCGGCGGACCGCTGACGCTGGCCTCGCGGCTCGCCGCCGAGACCCAAGACGAGGCCGGCTTGCGCGGCTGCACGCGGTCGCTGGCGGCCGCCGACTACCTGTCGAAGGCCATCCGCGGTTATCGGCGCGAAGCGCGCGCCGGGCGCATTCCCTTCCCCGTCGACGAACTGCTGGCGGCGGGAGTCGAGAACAGCGATCTGACCGCCGACGCAGCGCCGCCGCATCTTCAAAGCTATCTCGACCGGTTGCGCAGCACGGCCGCAGGATACTTCGAGGCCGCGGCGCTGGCGCTGGCGCCCGGGCAGCGCGGCCGGCAGCGGCACTTGCTGGTGCTCGCGGCGCTCGGGCGCAGCCATCTGGTCAGGCAAACACCGCCGCCCGAGAGCCTGCGGCTGAAGGATCTGCTCATCGCCTGGACCACGGCGCGGCGCGCCCATGGATGAATTCGGAGCTAGGAGACTTTCATGATTCCCAAAGATTTCACGCCCGACGCCGGTCTGCTGGCCGGACGCGTCATCCTGATCACCGGCGCCGGCAGCGGTTTGGGCAAGGCGCTCGCCATCGAAAGCGCGCGCTGGGGCGCCAGCGTGATTTTGTCCGGCCGCAACCTGGCCAAGCTGGAGCGCGTCTACGATGAAATCGAGGCCATGGGCGCTCCGCAGCCGGCGATGGCCACGCTCGACCTCGCCGCCGCGACGGCCGTGGATTACGACAATCTGGCGGCGACCATCGGCGAGGAATTCGGCAAACTCGACGGCCTGGTGCATACGGCGGGGCTGCTGGGCGACCGGACGCCCCTGGAACAGTACGACGTGCCGACCTGGTGCCGAGTGCTGCACGTGAACCTGACCGCGCCCTTCATATTGACGCAGATTCTGTTGCCCAACCTGCGCAAGTCCGTCGACGCCTCCGTCATTTTCGTCAGCAGCGGCGTGGTGAAGAATCCGCGCCCCTTTTGGGGGGCCTACGCTGTGGCCAAGACCGGTCTGGAGTCGGTGCGCAGCATGTTTTCCCAAGAACTCGAGGGCGAACCCAATATCCGGGTGAACAGCGTGAATCCGGGCCGCATGCGCACGGCCATGCGTGCGGCCGCCTATCCGGCCGAGGATCCGAACAGCGTGCCGACGCCTGCGTCCGTGAGCGGACCGTTTCTCTACTTGCTGAGCGGGCGAAGTCGCGGTATTGATGGGCAATACATCGAGGCGCAAACCTCCTAGGGGAGCATTGATGCGATCACGTCAGTTTGTTTCGGCTTGTGCGCTGGCGGCGGCGCTGTGTCTGTCGCTTCGCGCGGCCCGGGCCGACGCGCCGGCGAGCGGCGCGTTCCCGATCGAAGGCGATTTCGTCATCCATGATTTTCATTTCGCGTCCGGCGAAACACTGCCGGAATTGCGGATGCACTACATCACGCTCGGTAAGCCGCGGCGCGACGCTCTGGGCAAGATCGTCAATGCCGTGCTGATCCTGCACGGCACCGGCGGCAGCGGCCGAAGCCTGCTCAGCGACCATTTTGCCGGCGTGCTGTTCGGACGCGGCCAGTTGCTGGACACCAACCGCTATTTCATCATCTTGCCGGACGGAATAGGACACGGAAAATCGAGCAAGCCGAGCGACGGCTTGCACGGGCGCTTTCCCCAATACGCCTATGCGGACATGGTGGCCGCACTGCACGCCTTGGTGCTCGAAGGCCTGGAGGTGGAACATTTGCGGCTGGTGATGGGAACTTCGATGGGGTGCATGCATACCTTCATGTGGGGGGAAGCATACCCGGACTTCTCCGATGCGCTGATGCCGCTCGCCTGTCTTCCGGTGCAGATTGCGGGGCGCAATCGCCTGTGGCGCAATCTGCTCATCCAGGCGATTCGCGAGGATCCGCAGTGGCTGCAGGGCGATTACAAGACTGAACCCATGGGTGCGCTGCGCACGGCGGCCGGTCTGCTGATGATTGCCGGAAGCGCCCCGATTCAAATGCAGCTCGCCCTGCCGACCCGCGATGCCGCCGATCAATTCCTGGAAAAATACATGGCGCGCGAACTCGACAACCTGGACGCCAACGACCTGCTCTACCAAGTGAGCGCCTCGCGCGATTACGATCCCGCGCCGGGGTTGGAGAAAATCAAGGCCCCCCTGACGCACGTCAACTCGGCGGATGACTTCATCAATCCGCCGGAGTTGGGTATAGCCGAACGGGAAATCAAGCGGGTCAAGAATGGGCGCTTCGTGCTGCTGCCGGCCTCCGATCAGACCCACGGGCATGGCACGCACACCTGGGCGGCGCTGTGGCAGCAATACCTGGCGCAATTGCTGGCGGCCTCGCAGCCCCCGGGCGGCGGCTAGGCTTTAGCTCGCGGCGCCGGGCGCGGCTGCGACCGCCGGTTTGGCTGCGTCGATCTCGTTGATCAGGGCGTTGCGTTCGCTCGTCAACATGGCGCGCGAGTGCCCGCGCGGCAGCTCCCGCGACAGGTGCACCGGACCGAAGCGCACGCGCATCAGGCGGCTCACGATGATGCCGCGCGCCGCCCACCAATGCCGCACTTGGGCGGAGCGCGTCGCGCGCACCGTGACATTGAGCCAGTGGTTGAATCCTGCGCCGTACTGGGCATCCGCCTGCAGAATGCTCATGGCCTCGCCCTCGCAGTCCGTGGCGGCCCGGAACTCCTCGACCAGGTTCTCCTTGAGGGGCCCGCGCATCCGCAAGATATAGTCCATCGTCAACGCGTGCACCCCGCGCGACACCCGATGTGCCCAGGATCCGTCATCGGTGAGTATTTCCAAACCGCCGTCGACCGGCGGCATGGGTTGGATCGCGAGCCATCGTCCGGAGGAGCGAGGCAGGTTCAAATGTTCCGCCGCGCGCGAGGTGGCGGCCTTGAGGTCGAGGGTATCGCCCGGCGAGCGATGAAACAGCAGCACGTGCAATTCCTTGACCGCCGGGGTATGCAATCGCACCGGACGCCCGTCCAACGTGATGCGGTCGCGCGGCGCGAGCTTGGCGCCCAGGGCCGGCACTTCGCCGTTGACCTCGAGACGTCCCTCGCGAATCCAGCGCTCCACTTCCCGGCGCGAGCCGATGCCGGCCGCCGACAGCAATTTTTGCACGCGCTCCGTCGGTGGCTGGTCTTTTGGCGGCGCTGATCGTCTGCGTGACGGCGACTGCTGGCGCGACGGGGATTGCTTGGGTGACGACGATTGCTGGCGTGGCGGGGATTGCTTGCCTGGCGGTCTGGGTCGCATCAAATTCCAGATTCGTCTTGCGCACTGCCCGCGACCAAACCCTGCGGCCGTGGCTCTGCGCTATCCGCATCCTGCGCGCCCGCCGAGTCCTGTTCTTCGTCTTCGTCCGCTGCGGCCTCGAGCGAATCGGATTCGTCCGCCTCGCCGGCACCGGCCGCAGCCGCGGCCGGCACCTGCGGATCTTCTCCCGGGAGCGACAACTGGACCCGCAGGTCCTCGAGTTCCTTGAGCTGGGCCAGCGTCGGCAGGTCATCCAGCTTCTTCAGGCTGAAATAGTCGAGAAACTCCCGCGTCGTGCCCAGCAATTCCGGCCTGCCCGGGACGTCGCGGTGACCGACCACGCGGATCCAGCTGCGTTCCAGCAGCGTCTTGATGATGTTCGGATTGACGGCGACGCCGCGGATTTGTTCGATTTCGCCGCGCGTGATCGGCTGGCGATAGGCGACCAGCGCCAAGGTTTCGAGCAATGCCCGGGAATACTTGGCGGGCCGCTCCTGCCACAGCCGCGACACCGGCTGCGCCACGCCGGCCCTGATTTGAATCCGATACCCGCTCGACACTTCGAGCAATTCCAGCCCGCGCGTCTCATATTCCGCCGTCAATGCGGCAAGCGCGGCGCGAACTTCGTCGGCGTTCGATCCGTCGCGCTCGTCGAATACGCTGACCAGCTCATCCATCGCAAGCGGACGGCCGGCCGCGAGCAGCGCGGCTTCAATCACGTTCTTCACATATTGATCGTTCATTGGGTTCTCGCGGGTGAGTCATTGGCGGCGTCCTCGGCCACCAGCTGCAGGTGTCGCGCCGGATTGCCGAGGCGTACGTGCAGCGGTCCATAGGCTTCCGTCTGCACGATTTCTATCAGCCCCTCGCGCAGAAGTTCCAGGATGGCGACGAAGGTGACGGTCACGCCGCGGCGGCCCTCATCGGCGCGAAACAATCGCACGAAATCCACGAATGCGCTCGCCGTCAACGACGACAGCACGTCGGCCATCCGCTGCCGCACCGACAGCGGCTCGCGCTGCACATGGTGATGCGCGAACATGTCGCTGCGCGACAGTACGTCCTGAAACGCCAGCAGCATCTCCTGCAGGGTCACCTGCGGCGGGATGCGCACCAGCTTGCGGTCCACCAATTCCGCCGACGCCACCCAGGTATCGCGCTCCAGCCGCGGCATGCGATCGATGCCTTCGGCGGCGCGCTTGAAGCGTTCGTACTCCTGCAGTCGGCGCACCAGCTCGGCGCGCGGATCCGCTTCTTCCGCCGACGCATCGGCGCCGATGCGCGGCAGCAGCATGCGCGACTTGATCTCGGCGAGCGTCGCCGCCATCAGCAGGTATTCGCCCGCCAGTTCCAATTGCAGCACCTGCATCAATTCGATGTAGCGCATGTACTGGCGCGTGATCTCGGCGATCGGAATGTCGAGAACGTCCAAATTCTGCCGCCGAATGAGGTACAGCAGCATGTCGAGCGGGCCTTCGAAGGCCTCGAGGAAAACCTCGAGCGCTTGGGGCGGGATGTACAGATCGCGCGGCATCTCGGTAACGGGCTGACCCTCCACCATCGCAAACGGCATTTCACCTTGTGCCGGCTGCAATAGGTCGGCCGCCGGCGGCGTCGGGGCAGCGTTTTGCACAAGCGTCAATTCAGGTTTCATCTGTAGTCCATGGCCATGGCTTGACGGACGGCGTCGAGCGTCTCGCGTGCCGCTCCCCGCGCCCGCTCGCACCCCTCGGCGATGATACCCCGTACCAGTTCCGGATTCTCTTCAAACTCTTGCGCCCGTTTGGAGATCGCGGACACTTCCTCGACGATCCGTTCGATCAGCGGCGCCTTGCATTCGAGGCAGCCGATGCCCGCGCTGCGGCAGCCCGCCTGCACCCAGGCTTGAGTGTCGGCGTTTGAATACAGTTTGTGCAGATCCCAGACCGGGCACTTGTCCGGATCGCCCGGATCGGTGCGGCGCACGCGCGCCGGATCGGTCTGCATGGCTTTGACTTTCTTCGCGATCGAATCGGGGTCTTCGCGCAAGCCGATGGTGTTGCCGTAGGACTTCGACATTTTGCGCCCGTCCAGCCCGGGCACTTTGGGCGTCGCCGTGAGCAGCGCTTCGGGTTCGGGCAGGATCGAAATGCCCGTGCCCTCGAGAAATCCAAAGAGCCGGTCGCGGTCCGCCACGGTCAAACGGGCGTTCGATTCGACCAGCGCGCGCGCCTTGCCCAGAGCATCCGCCGAGCCCTTTTCCTGGAACTCCTTGCGCAAGGTGCGGTACATGGCCGAATTGCGCGAGCCCAAGCTCTTGATGGCTTTCTCGACCTTTTGTTCGAATTCCGGTTCGCGGCCGTAGATGTGGTTGAAGCGTCTCGCCACTTCACGGGTGATTTCCACGTGCGCGACCTGGTCTTCGCCCACGGGCACGAACTGCGAGCGGTACAGCAAGATATCCGCGGATTGCAGCAAGGGGTAGCCCAGAAAACCGTAGGTGCTCAAGTCCCGGTCGGTCAGTTGAGATTGCTGATCCTTGTAGGATGGAACGCGCTCCAGCCAGCCCAAGGGCGTGATCATGGACAACAGCAAGTGCAGTTCGGCGTGTTCCGGCACCTTCGATTGAATGAACAGGGTGGCGACGCCCGGGTTGAGCCCCGCCGCCAGCCAGTCGATCGCCATGCTCCAGACGTACTCTTCAAGCTTCGAGGTGTCCTCGTAGCCGGTCGTGAGCGCGTGCCAGTCGGCGATGAAGAAATAGCATTCGTACTGGTACTGCAGCTCGATCCAATTCTTGAGGGCGCCGTGGTAGTTGCCCAGATGCAGTTGGCCGGTGGGACGCATGCCGGAGAGCACGCGCCGATTTTGAATCGGGCCGCTCATGCCGGGGACCCGAACAAGCTATTGATGATTCGTCCGACGACCCGCAAGGCGGGATCGAGCAGCCAGCCGAACAGACCGAAGACTGCCAGGCCGAGCACGAGAACCAAGCCGACCGGCTCCAGTTTGTCGAGGCGGGTGCTCAAGCGAGGCGGCAGCAATCCCGACAGGACGCGCCCGCCGTCGAGCGGCGGAATGGGCAATAAATTGAACACCGCAAGAATTACGTTGATCATGATACCCGCCTGCGCCATGTACGCGATCCAGCCGACCAGCGTCTGATTGCCGTGCACCCGAAGGATTGCGCCGAGCGCCACGCACCACAACGCCGCCATCAGGAGATTCGCCGCCGGTCCGGCAAGGGCCACCACGATCATCGCCCGGCGCGGATTGCGCAGCGCGCTCGTCGCCACGGGCACCGGCTTGGCCCAGCCGAACAACGGTCCGCCGATGGCCAGCATCAGACCGGGAACGAGCACCGTACCGATGGGATCGATGTGGCGCAGTGGATTCAAACTCAGGCGTCCCAGCAACTCGGCCGTACGGTCGCCGAAATATCTGGCCGTCCAGCCGTGTGCAACCTCGTGCAGGGTGATTGCAAACAATACCGGGATCGCATACTCGGAGATCTTGGCAAGAAATGCAGCTAAATCCAATTCTTACACTCATTTTTTAGAAAGAACACGAGCTAGGCAGCCCGCGGTGCGCCGGCATTATACGGTGGCTCAAGTCGCAAAGGGGCTTACCTCTCCGCGGCCCACCCGCACCACGACGGCGCGGTCGGTCGACAAATCGATCACCGACGTCGGGATCAGCCCACAATTGCCGCCGTCCAACACCAGATCGACGCTGTGTTCGAGCTTTTCGTAGATCTCCTTGGCGTCGGTGCGCGGCAATTCCTCCCCGGGCAGGAGCAGCGTCGAACTCATGACGGGCTCGCCGAGTTCCCGCAGCAGCATCGCGGTCACCGGGTGATCCGGAACGCGCAATCCGATGGTGCCACGCCGTTCATGCTTCAAGCGCCGCGGCGTCTCGCGCGACGCCTTGAGCAGAAAGGTGTACGGACCCGGCGTATGCGCACGCAGCAGCCGGTATTGCCAATTGTCGACCATCGCGTACTTTCCCACGTCGGCGAGGTCGCGGCACACCAGGGTGAAATGATGGTTCCGATCCGTCTGCCGAATGTCGCGGATGCGCTCCAACGCCGCCTTGTCGCCGATATGACAGCCGAGCGCGTAGCAGGAATCGGTCGGGTAGACGATTACCCCTCCGCTGCGCAGAACCTCGACCGCTTGGTTCACGAAGCGGCGCTGCGGCGAAACAGGATGCAGTTGCAGATAGATGCTCATTTCGTCGGCTATGATACGCGGATGAAGCAACTCCTCGAGTTCTCGCCGCTCATGGTTTTTTTGGCCGGTTTCGAATTTTTCGGCATCTACTGGGCGACCGCGGCGCTGATGGTCGCCTGCGTGCTGGTGCTCGCCGTGCACCGGCTGAGCAGCGGCCAATTCAAGACCATGCACGTCATTACGGTTGCCGTGGTATTGCCGCTCGGCTCGGCCACTCTGCTGCTGCACGACCATCGTTTCATTCAATGGAAACCGACGGTGCTGCTTGGACTTGGAGCGGCCGCGTTTCTCGGCAGCATGGTCTTTGGCAAGCAGCCGCTCGCGCGACGCTTGCTCGAATCGGCGTTCAACGAGCCGTTACAGGTGCGGGCGCGCACCTGGCTGCTGATCAATTTCTTGTGGGCGGGCTGGCTCGCCCTTCTGGCAGCGGCAAACATTTACGTGGCCTGGAACTTTACGGAAAGCGCCTGGGTCCACTTCAAGGTGTACGGCATCACGATGGCTCTCTTTGTTTTCATGCTGCCGCAGGTGATATGGCTGAGCGGCAAGACCGCGGCACCCGCGACACCCGCGACACCCGAGGCGCCTCAGGCGGACCGGGCGGACACATGAGCGGGACGAGTACCAGCCGCGTGCAGCGCCTGCGTGAGCGGCTCGAGAGCCGTTTTGCACCGGCCCTTCTGACCATCGAGGATGAGAGCCACTTGCATGCCGGCCACGCGGGTGCGGCGGGAGGCCACAGCCATTTCCGCGTCACCATCGTGGCCGAGGCGTTCCGCGGCGTATCCCCGGTCGCGCGCCATCGCCTGGTATACGCCGCCGTCGGCGACCTGATGCAGACCGACATTCACGCCCTGGCAATCGAGGCCTCGCCCCCGCCCGCATGAGGGCTGGTAAGGCCGAATTGCATCGATTATTGGAGAGATCGCCTGGTACACGCTAAACTGCCGCCCCCGGGCGCGTCGGCCATGTCGGCCATAACCGCCCTTTTTCGTGCGTAGAGGAACCAAATGACCCAATTTTTCAGAGCGCAGTGGACCTCCGTGTCCGCCGTGGCAGCAATCACCCTACTGCTGGCAGCCTGCGGCAAAGGACAGCAGGCGGCGACCCCCCCGGCTGCCGACAAGACGGCCACACCGCCGGTCGCCGTCGTCGACGGCACGCCGATTTCGCGCGACGCCTACGACGACTACCTGAAGGGTCTGCTGCGCGGCAAGCCGGTCACCGACGTGACCGCCGAGGAAAAGAATCAAGTCCTGGATCAGATGATCAACATGCAGCTCATCGCGACTCAGGCCGAAAAGGACGGACTGGAGAAGGACCCGGAGGTCGCCACCCGTCTCGCCTTGCTGCGTACGCAGATCCTGGCGGACGCCGCGGCGCAGAAATACGTCAAGAACAACGAGCCCACCGATCAGGAGCTGCACACCGCGTATGACGCCGCCACGGACAAGAGCGAGTATCACGCCTCGCACATTCTGGTGCCGACGAAGGAAAAGGCTGAGCAGCTCATCAAGAAGATCAAGGGCGGAGCGAAGTTTGAAGACGTCGCGAAGGCCGAATCGACCGATAATTCGAAGGCGAATGGCGGCGACCTTGGTTGGTTCACGCTGGCCCGCATGGTCAAACCGTTCGGCGATGCGGTGAAGGGGCTGAAGAAGGGCGAAATCACCACCGAGCCCGTGCAGACTCAGTACGGCTGGCACATCATCAAGCTCGAGGACACGCGCGATGCGCCGTTCGACCAGTTCAAGGGTCAGCTGACCAACGGCATCATGCAAAAGAAATTCGCAGCCTATATCGATGGCCTGAAGAAGAACGCCAAGATCGAAAAGAAGCTGTAAGACTTTCGGCATCCTGCCTTCGCGTTGACGCGGGCCCATCCTGGGCCCGCGTTTGCTACGCCTTCAGCAAATTGAGAAACGCCGCTTCGTCGAGCACCTCGACGCCGAGTTGTTGAGCCTTCTGTAATTTGGAGCCAGCCTCCGCGCCGGCCACCACGTAGTGGGTCTTTTTCGACACGCTGCCGCTCACCTTGCCGCCGAGATTCACGATGGCTTGTGCCGCTGCCTCGCGCGTCAGTGTTTGCAGCGTACCGGTAAGCACGAACGTCTTTCCCGTCAGCGCCGTCGGCTCGGTTTGGGCGTCGGTCGGCGCCGGGGCGGGCCAGGCGATGCCCAGCCCAAGCAGCCGATCCACGATGACCGCATTCTCGGCATCCCGAAAATAGGCCGCGACGTGCTTTGCCACCACCGGCCCCACGTCCGGCACGCGCTGAATCTCGTCCTCCGAGGCGCGGCGCAGCGCCCCGATATCGGCGAAACGCCGCGCCAGCGCCAGCGCAGTCGCCTCTCCCACATCGCGTATGCCGAGCGCGTACAGAAAGCGCGGCAAGCTCGTGTGCTTCGCCGCATCGATGGCCGCTCGCAGTTTCTGCGCGGACTTCTCGCCCATGCGCTCGAGAGTCGCGAGTTGATCCGCCTGGAGCGCAAATAGATCCGCCGGCGAGCGCACCCAATCGCGGTCCACCAGCTGTTCCACCAGCTTGTCGCCCAGCCCCTGAATGTCCAGAGCGCGGCGCGAGGCAAAGTGCTTTATTTCCTCCTTGCGCTGCGCCGCGCATATGCGGCCGCCGGTACAGCGCGCGACCGCTTGGCCGGCCTCGCGCACCACCGGCGATCCGCACACCGGACACACGCTCGGCAGGGTCACCGGCATGGCGCCCGCGACTCTGCGCTCCAACAGCACTCTGGCGACCTCGGGTATCACATCGCCGGCGCGGCGGATGACCACGGTATCGCCCACTCGCACGTCCTTGCGGGTCAGTTCATCCATGTTGTGCAAGGTGGCATTGCTGACCGTGACGCCGCCCACGAAGGCGGGTTCGAGCCGCGCCACGGGGGTCAGCGCCCCGGTACGCCCCACTTGGAATTCGATGCCGCGCACCGTCGTCAACGCTTCTTCGGCGGGAAACTTGTGCGCAATCGCCCAACGCGGCGCGCGCGAAATGAATCCCAGCGTTTGCTGCAGCGTGAGCTCGTCGACTTTGTAAACCACACCGTCAATTTGATACTGCAGCGTGGGGCGCAGTGCCCCCATCTCGCGGTAGTACTGCAGACAGCCGTCGGCGCCCTCGACGACGCGCGACTGCGGATTGATCTTGAATCCCCAACGGCGTAATAACTGCAAGGTCTCGCTGTGAGTCTTGGGCAATTCGCCGCCCTCCACGATGCCGAGACCGTAGATCGACAGGTCGAGCGGACGCGCCGCGGTCATGCGGGGATCGAGTTGGCGCAGACTTCCCGCCGCCGCATTGCGCGGGTTCACGAAGCTCTTTTCACCGCGCGCGGCCGCCTCCCGGTTGAAGCGCTCGAAGCCGGCCAGCGGCATGAACACTTCGCCGCGGACCTCCAACACCCGCGGCAGCCGCTCGGCGCGCAGCTTCAATGGCAGCGCCGCGATGGTCTTGAGATTCTGCGTGATGTCCTCGCCGGTCTCGCCGTCGCCGCGCGTTGCTCCCTGCACGTAGACGCCGTTCTCATAACGCGCGCTGATGGCCAGGCCGTCCAGCTTCGGCTCGGCCGAATAGCGGATGGGACCCGGCATATCGAGCCGTTCGCGGATCCGGCGATCGAAGTCGCGCACGTCGTCGTCGCTGAACGCATTGTCCAGGGACAGCATGGCGAGGCGGTGCTGCACGGCGCCGAAAGCCGCGACCGGGGCGGCTCCCACGCGCTGCGTCGGGGAATCCGGCGTCAGTAGTTGTGGATACTGGGTCTCGAGGGCACGCAGTTCGAGCATCAGCCGGTCGTATTCGGCGTCTGGAACCTCCGGATCATCGAGAGCGTGGTAGCGATAGTTGTAGCGCTCCAACGTTTCCCTGAGCTCCACCACGAGCGCTGCGGCCTTCCTCTCTGCGCTGACCTTCTGCGCGCCCATCCGCACTAGTTCCCGGACAGCTGAACCTGGAAGCGCGCAACGTCCTCGCGCAAGGCGGCAGCCCGCTGCGGCGACAAGGGCATCCCTTTCGCATCCTGCACCATGCCGGACAATTCCTCGGCCAATCCGCGCGCCGTGCCGAACAGTTCATCCATCGTTTCGAGGGGCGCAAGCGGGCCCGGCAGCACGGCGAACAGGGTCACGCCGCGGAACTCCTGGCTGGACATGCGGGCAACATCGAAGGTCCCCGGTTCGATGAGACTTGCCACACAAAACAGACTGCGGCCGTCGATGTGTTTGCGGTGAAACACCTGGTAGCGGCCAAACGCGAGCCCGTGCAATTCGAGCGCCGCCATCAGTTGCGCCCCGGACCAGCGCGTCTCGCCCACCGCGCACACACGGATGGTGACGATCCTTTGCAGTTCGGCGGCCGCGGCGGCGGCCGGCGCCATCGCGGCGGCCGGCGCCATCGCTGCGAACCGGCCGCTGTTATCCGCAGCCGATCCCGCGGGGGAGGTCTTCGCCGAGGGCGGCGGCGGCGCTGCCGGGATCGCCGCAACGGGCCGGGGCGCGGCCGCGGGCGGCGTTGCGGGCGCGGCGGCAACCGCAACCGCGGCAGTCGACCCGGTATCCACGCCGACCATCATCGGGCCATCCAAAACCGGCACCCCGTCGAAGTTGCCGGTACGGATGCTGAGCGGCTCGAAGGGCGGCACGCCCCAATCGCGCGATTCGGATGGCGGGCTCATGTCGTCGTCGTCGTACCGGGGATCGAGTGTGGGTACGGCCTCCGCCGGCTTGCCGGCCGGCTCGCGCAGTTCGGAATTGCCCGGTGCCTGCCGGGTTCGGCGCGCCGTCCACCACCAGATGCCGGCGAGCAGCGGCACGCTCAGTCCCAGCAATATCCAGCGAAGCTCGGCGGCCAAGGCCTACATCGCCGCCATACGCACAGCCTCGTCGACATCCACGGCTACCAAGCGCGACACGCCCGGCTCGTTCATGGTGACGCCGATCAATTGCGACGCCAGCTCCATGGTGCTCTTGTTGTGCGTGATGAATATGAACTGCACGTTGCGCGACATGTCGCGCACGATATCGCAGAAGCGGCCGACATTGTTCTCGTCGAGCGGCGCGTCCACCTCGTCCAGCAGACAGAAGGGCGCCGGGTTCAAGTCGAAAATCGCGAATACCAAGGCGACGGCGGTCAATGCCTTTTCGCCGCCCGACAGCTGGCTGATGGTGCTGTTGCGCTTCCCCGGCGGACGCGCCATGACGGACACTCCGGCTGCCGAACCGTCTTCGCCCGTGAGTTCCAGGTAGGCATGGCCGCCGCCGAACAGCCGCGGGAATTTTTCCTTGAGGCCGGTGTTTACGCGGTCGAAAGTATCCTGGAATCGCGTGCGGGTCTCGCGGTCGATTTTGCGCATCGCCGACTCGAGGGTTTCCAGCGCATCGGTCAGATCCTTGCACTGCCGATCCAGATATTCCTTGCGCTCGGATTGCTCCTTGAATTCGCCGATGGCGGCAAGGTTGACCTGTCCCAAGCGCTCGATCTTGCCCTTGGTCTCCTCCAGCTGCGACTCCCATCCCTCGACGCTGGCTCCCTCGGCGAGTTGCGCGGTCAGGGAGGCAAGCTCGAAATTCGTGGCGGCGAGCTGCTCGGCGATGCTTTCGCGGCGCACGCGCACCTGCTGCGCGGCCAGGCGCGCCTCGTCGAGGCTGTTTCGCGCCGTTTCCACCCGCTGTTCGACGGCGAGACGCTCGGCATCCCGCTGCCTCAGGTGGGCGTCCAATTCGTCGCTGGCCACCCGGGCGGCCTGCAGCTCCGCGTCGATTTCCGCGCTCGCGCGCAGCGCATCTTCCAGCTGGGTCTGCGCCGCGGCGAGCGGGGCTTCGCCCTCCGCCAGTTGGCTCGCGAGGCTGTTGCGCCGGGTCTCCAATGCTTCCAGCTGAGTCTCGACTCGCGTCAGCGTGGTGGTCAGGGAGGCGAGCGAGGAGCGCCGCGATTCGACTTGCAGCGCCAATTCCCGCGCGGCCTGCTGTGCCTCGGCGGCCGCCCCGCGTGCCGTGCCGATCTCCGCACGCATGCGGTCGCGCTCCTGTTCGAGGGCGACGCGCTGCGGTTCCAGGTCGGCCAATCGGTCGATGGCCCCTTCCATCCGGCCGCGCGCCGCGCGCAAATCCGCCTCCGTGCGCTCGAGTTCGGCGCGCACATCGGCGAGTCCCGTCTCCAGCTGCGTCATGCGCCGCGCCGCGTCGAGGTTGCGCGCCTGCGCCGAATCCAGCTCGGCGCGCCGATCGACGTGCTCGCGATGCAGACGATTGACGTCCGCCTGAAAGTGGTCGCGCCGATCCTCGTGCTCGCGCACCCGTTCGCGCGTGAGTTCCAGGCGGCGCTCGAGTTCCTTGACCTCATCGGCGAGTCCGGTCACCTGCGTGCGGATCTCGCGCAGGCTTTCCTCGCGCTCGATCACGCCGGTATGCGGATCGGCGTCGCGCGACACTCGCAGCCAGTCCGACCCCAACCAGACGCCGTCGCGCGTCACCACCGATTCGCCGGCTGCGAGGCGGCGCCTGCGCGCCAGCGCCTCGTTCAGCGTCTCGGCGGTGTACACCGACGACAGCACAGAACTCAGCAAGGTCGCGCCCTGCACTTTTGCCTGCAGCGAAGCGGATTCGCGCGGCACCGCGCCGGCATCGCTCGTGCTCACCACCGCCAGATGTCCGCCATCGAAACTCGCGAGCAAATCCGTGACGCTGTCCAGGCCGTCCACGCAGACCGCCTCCAGATACGATCCCAGCACCGTTTCGACGGCGCGCTCCCAGCCGCGGTCGACGCGCAGTTGCTGCGCGACGCGCGGCTGGCGGTCGAGCGACTTGGACTTCAACCACTCGGTGACTTTGCCGGACACTTTGCCGAGCGCCGCCTGCTGCAGCGCTTCGGTCGATACCTGCGAGCCCAGCGCCTGCTGCCAGCGCGTGCGCAAGGTGTTGAGCGCCTGGGTTTGCTCGCGCTCGCGATCGCGGCTCACCGAGATCTCCGCGAGCAGCTCCGCAAGCTCGGCCGCCGCTTTCTGGCCGGCTTCGCGGGCGTCGTTTGCGCGCTTCTCGAGAGACTCCAAGGCCTCCGCCGGCAGCAATTGGACGAGCGAGGAGCGCTCGCTCTCTTGGCGCTCTTGCTGCTGCAGCAGGCGCCGCTGTTGACTCTCCAGCTGCTCGATGCGGGCGCGCTCGACTCCCGTCTCGCGTTCGCTCACGCCCACGGCGTGGGCGTGCTCGTTCCACGCGAGCTGCCACTGCGCCAGCGCCGCTTCGCAGCCTTGCAACGCCTGCGAGGTGGCGAGTTCCAGGCCGTGCGCCCGGTCGAGAGCGGGCACCATGATCGCAAGTTCCTGCGACAGCCCTTCGATCTGGCCGCGATCGCGGTGCAAAGTCTCCGTGAGTTCGGTAACCTGCGCCTCGGCTTGCTGCAAGTCCGCGCGCTGGCGCTGCCGCAGCTCGCGCGCGAATTGAATGTTCTGTTCGATGCGCGTGACTTCGCCGCCGGCCTCGTAGAATCGGGTCTGGATGGCGCTCAAGGTCTCGGACTTCGCGGTCTGATCGGCGCGAATCCGCTCGATCTGCGCCTCGATCAGCCGCAGGTCCGCGATCACGGCATGCATTGCGGTATCGCAGCTCGATGTCTCGGCGTCGCGTGCGCCTGCCTCCGCGTCCAGGCTCTGCATGCGCAAGGCCAGCAATTCCGCCTGCAGTTTGCGCTCCTCTTCCTTCAGCGCCTGATAGCGCCGCGCGGTGGCGGCCTGGCGCTGCAAGTGGCGGATCTGCTTTTCCACCTCTTCGCGCAGGTCGTTCAGCCGATCCAAATTCTCGCGCGTGTGGCCGATGCGGCTTTCCGTCTCCCGGCGCCGCTCCTTGTAGCGCGAAATGCCCGCGGCTTCCTCCAGGAAGGCGCGCAGATCGTCGGGGCGCGCTTCGATGACGCGCGAGATCATGCCTTGCTCGATGATGGCGTAACTGCGCGTGCCCAAACCGGTTCCGAGGAACAGCTGAGTGATGTCCTTGCGCCGCACCTTGATGCCATTGATGAAGTAGTCGGAAGTTCCGTCCCGGCTCACCGAACGCCGCAGGGCGACCTCGTTGTAGCTCGCATACTCGCCGCCGATCTTGCCGTCGGAATTGTCGAACACGAGTTCGACCGATGCGGCCCCCAAGGGCTTGCGGGCGGCGGAGCCGTTGAAGATGACGTCCGCCATCGATTCGCCGCGCAGATGCTTGGCGGAGATTTCGCCCATCACCCAGCGCACCGCGTCGATGATGTTGGACTTGCCGCAGCCATTCGGGCCCACGACGCCCGTCAGGCTGCTCGGAAAGGTGACGGTCGTGGGGTCGACGAAGGACTTGAAGCCGGCGATCTTGAGTTTCGTTAAGCGCATTATTGTGGTGAACCTAGACGCGTGGCCGTCGATGAGGCGCGTAGTGTAAAGTAAACGTCACTTTCGTAAACCCCCGACGTTGCCGCCTGGCTCAAGTCCATGACTGTGCCCACTAATTGCTTGGAAACATTTATCAACCCGGCGCCCGAACGGGACTACACCATCCGAATGACCATGCCGGAGTTTAGCTGCCTCTGCCCGAAAACGGGACAGCCGGATTTCGCCACGCTCAAGCTCGAATACGTGCCGCATCGGCTCTGTGTCGAACTCAAATCCCTGAAACTCTACATTTGGTCGTTCCGCGACCGGGGCGCATTTCACGAGGCGGTGACCAACGAAATGCTGGCCGCGCTGGTGGCGGCGACGGAGCCGCGATTCATGCGTCTTTTGGCGGAATTCAACGTGCGCGGCGGCATTTATACAACCGTCACGGCCGAACACCGGCAGCCTGGCTGGGCCTCTGCCACGCCCATTACCCTCCCCTAGGACCCTCCCTGGCGCGCAGCCGCGCCCTGCGCGGCCGACGGCCCGCCGTTTTGCTTTTCAATCATAGGCTTAAGCCAAGAAAATATGTTGCTCCGGCGCGCTGTACACGACTGATTGCGTCGGTATAATCGCGCGCTCTTTCGTTAGGAGGCGGAGACTGCAAATGCCCTCGAAAAAACCCAATAAAGCGGCTAAACGGCCAGGTAAGGCTACACCCAAGAAAGCGGCTCACAAGGCAGCCGCTCCCAAGAAGGCGGTACGGCCGCCCGCGAAAGCCAAGCCATTGCATGCCACATCGAAGGTAACAGTGAAACCCAATAAGCCAGCCCCTAAACCCGTAACGCCCCCGCCCATGGCGGTTAAACCCGCGTCGGTCAAACCCGTGCCGGTCAAAGCCGCGCCGGCCAAAGTGCCGCGCGAAAAACCGGAACCCGTCAAGGCGAACCACGAAAAGGTTGCGCCGATCAAATTCGATACTCGCCCGCTCGTGATGACCCGGGTGCCGCAAAGCGACGAGGAAGGCGACGGCGAGTCGGCAACCTCCGCCAGTTTGTTGGCGGGTCCGCGCAATGTGAAACCGTACATCGCCCGCCGCGGCGAGCAGTACATGAACAAGGAGCAGTTGGAGCATTTCGCCCGGATTTTGCAGAACTGGAAACGCGACCTGATGGTTGAAGTCGATCGTACCGTGCTGCACATGAAGGACGAGGCGGCCAACTTCCCCGACCCGAATGACCGGGCCACTCAGGAAGAAGAATTCAGCCTCGAGTTGCGCACGCGGGATCGCGAGCGCAAGTTGATTCGCAAGATTGACGAGGCGCTGAAGCGGATCGAGGACGGCTCGTACGGCTATTGCCTCGAGACTGGCGAGGAGATCGGCATCAAGCGGCTGGAAGCCCGCCCGGTCGCCACCTTGTCGGTGGAAGCGCAGGAGCGGCGCGAGCGCCGCGAAAAGCAGTACGGCGACCGCGACGACCGCTACCGCTGATACACGCCCCTATGTGGGCCGATTCGCCCCGACGCCCTCGGGCGATTTGCATTTGGGTTCTCTGTATGCGGCGGCGGCGAGCTACCTCGATGCGCGGGCGCGAGGCGGACGCTGGCTGCTGCGAATCGAGGATCTCGACCGGCCCCGTGAGGTGTTGGGTTCGGCGCAGCGCATCCTCGCCACCCTGCAGGCATTCGGCTTCGATTGGGATGGCGTGGTCGTTCGCCAGCGGGATCGCATTGACATTTATGCCGATGCATTGAGGAATCTGCAGAACCGCGCTCTGACTTTCGAGTGCTCCTGCAGCCGCCTGCAATTGGAGGACGAGAGCCGCTATCCCGGCACCTGCCGGCTGCGCCCGGCGGTCTCCGGTGTGCCGACGGCGACTCGGCTGCGCATCGAACCGGGACACATCAAGTTCTGCGATCGCATCCAGGGAACCTACCGCCAGGACGTGGCCGCCGCCGTGGGCGACATCATTCTCAAACGGCGCGATCAGGTGTTTGCCTACCTGCTGGCGGTGGTGGTCGACGACGCCGCGCAGGGCGTGACTCATGTGGTGCGCGGCGCCGATCTATTGGATAACACGCCGCGCCAGATTCACTTGCAGCAGCTCTTGGGGTTGCCTACGCCCGCCTATGCGCACGTCCCGGTGCTTACCGAGCCCGACGACACCAAGCTCGCCAAATCGCGGCGCAGCGTGAGCTTGGATGCGGTTGACGCTTTGCCGCAGCTATTGGGGGTCTTCTCCCTGCTGGGGTTGGCGCCGCCCGCCTCGCTCGCGGCGGCCACGCTGGCCGATGCCTGGGAATGGGCCACCGGGCACTGGGACATCAAACGGGTCCCAAAACGCTTGAATGTGCGCGTAACTGGCTGAAAAATAAAGAAACAAATGCCGATTTGCCTTGGCGCTGCATTGCGCTATCCTTGATTGGCCCATCCTTGATCGAGTGGGCACGCGTGGCCAGGCACGAACCGGCATCTTCCGGCGTCGCGTCGGCCAACACGAGCGAGGAGCCCTATGAGCGAACCGCGAGTGATAAAGAAATATCCGAATCGTCGCCTATACGACACGGTCGAGAGCCGCTACATCACCCTGGCAGATGTCCGGCGTTTGGTGGTCGAGAGAATCGAGTTCATCGTAGTCGACAAGAAGAACAATGCCGACATCACGCGCAGTATTTTATTGCAGGTGATTGCCGAGCAGGAACATCTTGTCGAGCCCATTCTGAGTCAGGACTTCATGGTCAACGTGATCCGGGCCTATGGCACCAGCGTGCAGGGCATGGTGAGCAGTCACTTGGAGCAGAACCTGAAGCAGATCATGAGTCAGCAGCCGCAGGTTCGGCCGCCGCGCATCCGCGCGCCGGATGAGTCCTTCAAGGCGCTGTCCACGATTCGAACCCGTGATGGCGATAAGGATCGCGACGAGCACGTCGATACGAAGTGAGTCGACGAACCGGATGACTTGAGAGCGCGGCGACCGCGCAAATGTGCGTGGCCGCAGCTCGGAGCTGCGGCCCTCGAATCACCCGATTGTGCGGCGCCTAGGCGGCGTCGACATTGCGCATCGACAGGCGCACCCGCCCCTGACGATCCACCTCGAGCACTTTGACGCGAACCACATCGCCTTCCTTCAATTTGTCGCCCACCCGCTCGACCCGCTCTTCGGAGATCTGCGAGATGTGCACCAGGCCGTCGCGGCCCGGAAGAATGGTCACGAACGCGCCGAAGTCCATCAACCGCGCGACCTTGCCCTCGTACACTCTGCCCACCTCGACGTCGGCGGTGATCAGCTCGATGCGCCGTTGCGCTTCACGGCCCGCGGCTCCCTGCACGGAAGCGATTTTCACCGTGCCATCGTTCTCAATGTCGATCGACGTGCCGGTTTCCTCGGTAATCTGCCGGATCACTGCGCCGCCCTTGCCGATGACATCGCGGATCTTTTCCGGATCGATCTTCAAGGTGATGATGGTGGGCGCCCACTCCGACATGTTCTCGCGCGGCTTGGAAAGCACTTTGTTCATCTCGGCCAGGATGTGCAGGCGGCCGTCGCGGGCCTGATCCAGCGCCACCTTCATGATCTCGCGCGTGATGCTCGTGATCTTGATGTCCATCTGCAGCGCTGTGATGCCGTCCTTCGTGCCGGCCACCTTGAAATCCATGTCGCCCAGATGATCTTCGTCGCCCAGGATGTCCGTCAGCACTTGAAAGCGTGCGCCTTCCTTGACGAGGCCCATGGCCACGCCGGCCACCGGCGCCGTGATCGGCACTCCCGCATCCATCAGCGCGAGGCTGGTGCCGCACACCGAGGCCATCGAGCTCGAGCCGTTCGATTCGAGAATCTCCGACACGACGCGGATCACGTACGGGAATCTATCCACGCCCGGCATCACCGCTTTCACGCCGCGCTTGGCCAGATTGCCGTGGCCGATTTCGCGCCGCTTCGGCGAGCCCATCATGCCGGTTTCACCGACGCTGAAGGGAGGGAAATTGTAGTGCAGCATGAACGGCTCTTTGCGCTCGCCCGTGAGGCCGTCGATGATCTGCGCATCGCGTCCGGTGCCCAAGGTGGTGACCACCAGCGCCTGGGTTTCTCCGCGGGTGAACAGCGCCGAGCCGTGAGTTCGCGCCAGCACGCCGGTGCGGATATTGATGCCGCGCACCGTCTTGGTGTCGCGGCCGTCGATGCGCGGCTCGCCCGCGAGGATCTTCGCGCGCACCAGCTTGTATTCCAGATTCGAGAATTCCGCGCCGACCTGGTCTGCCGTGAATTTCGGCGCATCGCCCTTTGTCAGAGCCTCGACCGCCGCGGCTTTGATTTCCTTGATCTTGGAGTAGCGCTGCTGTTTCTCGGTGATGGCGTAGGCGGCGCTCACGGCCGCTTCCGCAAAGGAACTGACGGCAGTCAGCAATTCCTTGTTCGCTTCCGGGGCGACCCACGCCCACTTCGGCTTGCCGGCTTGCGCGGCGAGTTCGTTGATCGCCCTGATCGCAGTCTGCATTTGTTCGTGACCGAACGTCACGGCGCCGAGCATGACTTCTTCGTTGAGGCCGTCGGCCTCCGATTCGACCATCAACACGCCTTCTTGCGTGCCGGCCACGACGAGATCGAGCTTGGAGGTCGCAAGCTGCGTCGCCGTCGGATTCAATACATACTTGCCGTCGATGTAACCGACGCGCGCCGCGCCGATGGGGCCCATGAACGGCATGCCGGAAATGGCCAGTGCCGCCGACGCGCCCAGCAGCGATGCGATGTCCGGATCCACTTCGGAATTGACCGAGAGGACGGAGGCGACCACCTGCACGTCATTGATGAAGCCCTCCGGGAACAGCGGCCGTATCGGCCGATCGATGAGCCGCGAGGTGAGCGTTTCCTTTTCCGTCGGACGGCCTTCGCGCTTGAAGAAGCCGCCGGGAATTCGGCCCGCGGCGTAGGTCTTCTCTTGATAGTTCACCGTCAGCGGAAAGAAGTCCCGGCCGGGCGTCGATTTTTTCAGGCCCACGGCCGTCACGAGCACCACCGTGTCGCTCATGGTGACGAGCACCGCGCCGTCGGCTTGACGCGCGAGTTCGCCCGTCTCTATGGTTACGGTGTGATCACCATACTTAAAACTTTTTTTGATAGCGCTCACCTGGAGCCCCTTTGCGTATTCGGAAATGTATAGACGCAGACCCGCGCAACGAGCACGCGATCTGCAGCGGCGCCCTTAGCGGCGTAACCCCAAGCGTTCGACCAATTGCGTGTACTTGTCCGGCGTCTTGCTCTTCAAATAGTCGAGCAGCTTGCGGCGCTGATTGACCATCTTGAGCAGCCCGCGACGCGACGCATGATCGGCTTTGTGCGTGGTGAAATGCTGGCTCAAGCCGTTAATGCGCTCGGACAACAAGGCAATTTGAACTTCGGGGGAACCGGTGTCCTGCGCGCTGCGCTGGAATTTACCGACGACGCCCGTCTTTTCTTCACGAGTAAGTGGCATTGAAATCAAACCTCAATCAATAACTTAGACCTTTTAAGAAGGCGCGCATTGTACGCGTCGCAGCACCTGCCCTCAAGCGCGATTCGTTGCCGCCGAAATAAGTCGCAGCGGAACCAGGCGGCCCGTGGCCTCAATCTGCCCCAAACCGAGAAATCCCAGGCCGGCCGCATAGATACGCACGGTTCCGGGCGGCTCCACGGCAACCGAAACGCTCTGCCCCTGCCGAAACGCACTGACCCCGCCCTCGGACAGATCGTACCGCCGCCAGGCCGTCAGCGCGGCATCCACCGGCAGCAGCACATCCAGCCGCTGCCCGGGGGTCAGGGAATCCAAGGCCTCGAGCGACCATTGCGGTTCTGCACCAAATGGCGCCACGTCGAGCCTGCGCAGCGCCGCCAAATGGGCAATGGTCTTGAGGTGCGCCGCCAATTCCTCGGCGAGGACGCGGATGTAGGTGCCCTTCGTGCAGCGCACATCGAATGTCAAATCCGGCGGCTGCCAATCGAGCAGGCGCAGGTCGTGGATGACGATGGCGCGCGCCGCCCGCTCCCGCGTGATGCCGGCCCTCGCGTATTCGTACAGGGGCTTGCCGTCCTGCTTGATCGCCGAATGCATGGGCGGCACCTGGTCATATTCGCGCGGAAACGACTCGAGCGCCTGGGTAAGCTGCGGCAGGGAATATGCCGGCAGCTCCCGCCGTTCGATCACTTCGGACTCGCGATCGGCGCTCGGCGTGCGCTCCCCGAGGCGCACCGTCACGCGGTATGTTTTGTCCGCGTCCAGCAGCTGTGCACCGAACTTGGTCGCCTCGCCGAAACAGATGGGCAGCATCCCGGTCGCCAGCGGATCGAGAGCTCCGGTATGTCCCGCCTTGCGGGCATTGAACAGGTGTTTTACACGCGCGACCGCTCCGGCAGAACTCAACCCCAAGGGCTTGTCGAACAGCAAGATGCCGTGGATGTCGGCCGGCATCAACGCCCTTCCGGCGAGGGGTCGCCTTCATCTATGACGTGGCCGCCTTCCGGATCGTCCGCCGGGCCGGAGTCGACCGCCGCATGCGCGGCCGGCCTGTTGACCGAGTCGATCAACTGGGTCAGGCGAACGCCGTGTTCGATCGAGGTGTCGAGCTCGAAGCTCAAGGTGGGCGTATAGCGGATCATCAACGAGCGCGACAACGCGTTGCGCAGGAATCCGGCGGCGCTTTCCAACCCTCGCTGCACCTTCGGGTCAGGGCCGTCCTTGCCGAACACCAGGTAGAACACCCGCGCCGTGCGCAAATCGCCCGTGACGTTGACCGCCGTGATCGTCACGTTGCCGATGCGCTCGTCCTTGACGTTGCGCCGCAGCAACTCGCCCAACTCGCGCTGGATCTGCTCGCCCAGCCGCCGCGCCCGCGGATTTTCCTTAGCCATAAGTCCTTCCGCTCGCGCAGCGAGCGCTATCGAACGGGGTCGCCCCGACCCCGTTGAACCCGGCGCGTAGCGCCTTTAAAGAGTCCGCGCAACTTCGACCCTTGAATAGCACTCGATCTGGTCGCCTTCCTGCACGTCGTTGTAGTTCTTCACGCCGATGCCGCACTCGGTTCCGGCGCGCACTTCGTTGACATCGTCCTTGAAGCGCTTCAAGGATTCCAAAGCACCCTCGAAGATGACCACGTTGTTGCGCAGCACGCGAATCGGAAAATTGCGGCGCACGTAGCCGTCGATGACCATGCAGCCCGCGACCGTGCCGAATTTGCTCGAGCGGAATACGCTGCGCACCGCCGCGAGTCCCACGATCTGCTCCTTGACCTCGGGCGCCAGCATGCCGGTGAGCACTGCCTTGATGTCGTCGATGGCTTCGTAAATGATGCTGTAGTAGCGGACGTCGACGCCATGTTCCTTGATGGCGGCGCGCGCCGCGGCGTCGCCGCGCACATTGAACGCAATGATGCGCGCCTTGGAGGCGGCGGCCAGCGTGACGTCGGACTCGGTCAAACCGCCGACCCCGGAAGCCACGATGTTCACCGCGACTTCGCCCGTGGAGAGCGCATTCAGCGCGTCGCGCAGCGCCTCGGCGCTGCCCTGCACGTCCGCCTTGACCAACAGCTGTACCAAATCCGCCTTGTTCTCGCCCATGGTGGAGAACACGTCCTGCATGTTCGCGCTCTTCTGTGCGAGCTTGACGTCGCGGGACTTGGACTGGCGATGCATGGCGACTTCCCGCGCCTTGCGTTCGCTCTCGACCACCAGCAACTCGTCGCCCGCATTCGGGGCGCCCGACAGACCCAATACCACCACCGGAATCGAAGGCCCCGCCGCATCGACGGCGTGTCCCGCCTCGTCGAACAAGGCCCGCACCCGGCCGAACTCCTGGCCGATGAGCAACGGGTCGCCCAACTTCAAGGTGCCCCGCAGCACCAGCACCGTCGCCACCGCGCCGCGGCCCTTTTCGAGGCTGGACTCGATCACGTATCCCGCCGCGAGCCCCGTGGTCGGCGCCTTCAGCTCGAGCACTTCGGCCTGCAGCAGGATGCTGTCGATCAACTGGTCCACGCCCTGTCCGGTTTTCGCCGATACGGGCACGAAGATATTCTCCCCGCCCCACTCCTCGGGTATCACGCCGTACTTGGTCAGATCCTGTTTGACCTTTTCCGGATCCGCTTCCGGCTTGTCGATTTTGTTGAGCGCCACGACGATGGGCACCTTGGCGGCTTGCGCGTGCTGGATCGCTTCGATGGTCTGGGGCATGACGCCGTCGTCGGCGCCCACCACCAAGATCACGATATCGGTGACCTGCGCGCCGCGTGCGCGCATGGAGGTAAAGGCTGCGTGACCCGGCGTGTCGAGAAACGTCACCATGCCTTTGGCCGTCTCCACGTGGTACGCGCCGATGTGCTGCGTGATGCCGCCCGCCTCGCCCGCCGCCACCTTGGTGCGGCGGATGTAATCGAGCAGCGACGTCTTGCCGTGGTCGACATGTCCCATCACCGTCACCACCGGCGGCCGCGGCAGCACCTCGAGCGAGGAGTCGGCTTCTCCCTGCAGATCATCCTCGATGATGTTTTCCTTGCGCAGGACCGCCGTGTGGCCCATTTCCTCGACCACCAGCACCGCGGTATCCTGCTCGATCATCTGATTGATCGTCGCCATCACGCCCATGTTCATCATGACCTTGATGACTTCGGTCGCCTTGACCGCCATTTTCTGCGCGAGCTCCCCGACCGTCATGGCCTCGCCGATCGCCACTTCGCGCACCACGCGCGCCGTCGGCATTTCGAATCCATGCTTGGTGTCGGACTCTCCGCCGACCGAGCGGCGCCGCCCGTCGCGCGACTTCTTCTTCTTGTGGCGCGAGCTCACGTCGCCGACGATGTGCAGTTCCTGGCGTCCGTAGCGGGTCGCCTTGTCATCCACCACTTCGCGCGCCGCCTTGCCGGGCTTTGCGGCGGCCGCCTTGCGTTCGCGCTCGGCCGTTTCGCGCGCCAGAGCTTCGGCCTGCCGGCGGGCTTCTTCCTCGGCCGTTCGCTTGCGGTTTTCCTCGTCGCTGCGGCGGCGGCTCTCTTCCTCGAGACGCTCGCGATCCAGGCGCTCCTTCTCGAGCCGGTCGCGTTCCGCGCGTTCGAGCGCGGCTTTGGCCTGCTCCTCGGTCTCGCGCAGCCGGTCGATCTCTTCCTGCTGATGTCGGGCCTGGTCCTCGAGCACCTCGCGCTTGACGTAGGTGCGTTTGCTGCGCACTTCGACGTTGACGGTGCGCGCGCGGCCCTGGGGACTCGCGAGTTTCAGCTCCGATTGCGACTTACGCCGCAGGGTGATCTTGCGTGGAGCGGCATCGGCCTGTACGTCGCCATGACCGTGGCTGCGGCGCAGATGCGTGAGCAGCTCGTGTTTCGCGTCCTCGCTGATCATGTCCTCGGCGCTGTCGACTTTGATTCCTGCCTGATCGAGCTGCTGCAGCAGCCGATCGACCGGGACCTTCAGGACCTCGGCGAATTGCGCGACGGTAACATCTGCCATAGCTGCTCCTAAACCTTAGCTTCTTCCGCGAACCAGTGCTTGCGCGCGTCCATGATCATTTCCGCCGCCTTCTTCTCGTCGATGCTGCCCATTTCGACCAGTTCGTCGACCGCCAGGTCCGCCAAGTCATCGCGCGTACGCACGCCTTTGCGCGCCAGCGTCTTGGCCAGGGTTTCGCCCGCGATTTCGACCAGATCGGCCGCCGGCTCCGCGCCGTCCACCGACTCCTCGGTGGCGATCGCTTGCGTCAACAGCACATCGCGCGCCCGCGTGCGCAATTCCTTGACGATCTCCTCGTCGAACTCTTCGATGCCGTTCAACTCGCTGGCGGGCACATAGGCGATCTCTTCGATGGTGGAGAAGCCTTCCTGCACCAGGATGCTGGCGACGTCGGCGTCGACATCGAGCTGCTTCATGAAGGTCTCGCGCAGCGCCTGGGCCTCGGTCTCGCTCTTCGCCTCGGCCTGCGATTCGCTCATCACGTTCAATTCCCAGCCGGTCAGTTCGCTGGCCAGGCGGATGTTCTGGCCGCCTCTGCCGATGGCCTGCGAGAGCTTGTCTTCCGACACCGCGATGTCCATCGAGTGCGAATCCTCGTCCACCACGATCGAAGTGACTTCCGCCGGCGCCATCGCGTTGATGACGAACTGCGCGTTGTTGTCGTCGAAGGGAATGATGTCGACCCGTTCGCCGGCGATTTCGTTGGAAACCGCCTGCACCCGCGAGCCGCGCATGCCGACGCACGCGCCCACCGGATCGACGCGCGGATCGTTGCTGCGCACGGCGATCTTGGCGCGCACGCCCGCGTCGCGGGCCGCCGCCAGGATGTTGATGAGGCCCTGGCCCACTTCCGGCACTTCGAGCTTGAACAATTCGATCAAGAATTCGGGGGCGGTGCGCGACAAAAACAGTTGCGGGCCGCGCGGCTCCGTGCGCACCTCCTTCAGGTACGCCTTGATCCGGTCCTGCGAGCGCACCGGTTCGCGCGGAATCATCTCTTCGCGCGCGATGAAGCCCTCGGCGTTCGCACCCAGATCGACATACACGCCGTTGCGATCGACGCGCTTGACGATGCCGCTGACCAGGGTGCCCGCGCGATCCTTGTAGGCGTCGACGACCTGCGCACGCTCGGCTTCGCGCACCTTCTGTACGATGACCTGCTTGGCGGTCTGCGCGAGGATACGGCCGAACGGCACCGATTCCATCGGCTCTTCCACGTAGCCGCCCGGTTCCACGTCCTTGTCGATGTCGCGCGCATCGTCCAGGCGCAGTTCGCGCTCGGGCACTTCGAGTTCGTTGGACTCGTCGGCGAACACCTTCCAGCGGCGGAAGGTGTCGTAGCCGCCGGTCTTGCGGTTGATGGAAACCCGCACATCGAGTTCTTCGCCGTGTTTCTTGCGAGTCGCGGACGCGAGCGCGGCTTCGAGCGCATCGAAAATTATTTCCTTGTCGACGCCCTTCTCGTTGGAGACCGCATCAACCGCCATCAATATTTCTTTGTTCATAGTCCTTTTAGACTCCTCGTCACTCCGGACGCAATCTCGCCCTCTGAATTCGCTCGAGCGGCAGGCTGTGCGCCTTGCCGTCGACTTCCACAACAATCGAGTCGCCCGCAATCGACTTCAAGACCCCGACATAGCGCCGCCTGCCCTCTACGGCCACCTTCATTTCGGCGAAGATGCGTTCTCCGACAAACCGCTCGAAGTGCGCGCGGGTTCGCAAGATCCGATCGAATCCCGGCGAAGAGACTTCCAGCGTGTAATGGCCCTTGATCGGATCCTCGGCCTCGAGCACCTGGCTCACCGCGTGGCTCACGCGCGCGCAATCGTCCACCGTGACGCCCGGGCCCGAATTCTCGGCGCGGCGGTCGATGAAGACCCGCAAAACGCCACCCTGGCCGCCACGCGCAAACTCGATATCGACCAATTCATAATCCAACGCCTCGACCAGCGGCTCTAGCAAGCGCATCAAGGCGTCACGCATTCTTGTAAACCCCGCCCCAAACAAAAAAGGGGACCATCGGCCCCCTCTCATCAAATGCCCCCTGGGGAGCTTGAGTCCCCGGGGCCATGCCTTCAGGCGCGGATCCGACTTCGGATTACGGTCCCCCGCCGAGGGGCGCGATTATAGGCAAAGCCGACTTGGGCGTAAACCCTGATCGCGCAATTCCAAACTTTAAAATGACTGGGGCCGCATCGTTGCGGCCCCAGTTTTCGCTCGATACTAAACGCTTACCAGCGCTTCGGACCGCGCGATCCACCACCACCACCGCCACCACCGCCGCCGCCGGTGCGCTCCTGAGCCTCATTCACCTTCAGCGCTCGCCCGTCGACATCGTGGCCATTCAAGGCCTGCATGGCGCGCGCAGCGTCTGCGCTTGCCATTTCAACGAAGCCGAAGCCGCGGGGCCGACCGGTGTCGCGATCATTGATCAACGCAACCGACTGAACGGCGCCATGCTTTTCGAACAGCGCGCGCACCGCGGACTCGTCCATTGAGAACGGGAGATTGCCAACATACATTTTCGTCATGTGAAGAATACCTACTACAAAAGAAGCTATCGGCCGGTCACGATGCGTTGCGATGCAAGAGCCGCGTGCCTGCCACCTGGATCGAAGAAACCTGCTTTGTGGGTTGTGGTCAAGGTGACGCCGGAGCGGCGCGGTGACCAGAAACGGACCAAGTAGAAATTCACGAACCGCGCGGGATACTACAGCAATTTACTGATAAATACGAATATTTCACTCATCACCGCGCCGCGGCCCGGGAGCCCCGTCAATGTTCTGCGCTACTGCTCAAAGGGTCTTGGGCGCCGCCGGGCCGGGTGATTCATCGCGGATTTGCTGCAATGCCACATTCGTTTCTAGAGGGTTCTGTCGCCCACGGCCACACCTGGCAACAGCCGAGCAACGCAGCTATTCTCTCGGCCGGCGCGCGTCCCGAGCGCCCGAGCATCGGCAATGCGGCTAGATTTCCTTCAGCCCAAGTATTGGGCAACCTGGTTGGGTTTGAGCGTGCTGCGCATCGTCGAGGTGCTGCCATTCTCCACGCAGCTGCGCTTGGGCGCCGGCCTGGGGAAACTCATCCGGCGCCTGCCGCTCGCCTATGTGCGAATCGCGAGGCGCAATATCCAGCTATGCATGCCGGCGCTGTCGCCTGCCGAGCAGGCCGACTTGGTCGACCGCCACTGCGAAAGCTTAGGGATAGGGTTGTGCGAGACGGCCAATACCTGGTGGAGCAGCAACCGGCGGGTTCGAAGCCTGGCCGAAGTGCTGGGTCTCGAGCATTTGACGGCAGCGCTCGCCAAGGGGCACGGCGCCATTCTGATCGGCGGCCACTTCACCACCATCGAAATCGCCACCCGCATCTTGGGCACAGTCATGCCGCTCAACGTGGTGTATCGCCCCACGAAGAACGCCCTCCTGTCGCACACCATGGTCACCAGTTTCCTGCGCAACGGGAAACCCATCGCATACGACGACATTCGCTCGATGATTCGCGCCCTCAAGAGGAACGAGGCGGTGTGGTATGCGCCGGATCAGAGTTACCGCAACAAGGGCGCGGCAATGGTCAACTTTTTCGGGATCCCGGCGGCCACCAACACCGCCACGTCGCGGCTGGCGCGCATCTCCGGCGCCCCCGTATTGACCTACTTCGCGGAGCGCCTGCCGGGCAGCGCCGGATACCGCGTCATGATCGGGCCCGCATTCGAGGATTTTCCGAGCGCCGACCCCGTACACGACGTGGAACGCTACCATCGCTTGCTGGAAGAGCAGATTCGCCGAATACCCGAACAGTATCTTTGGGTGCACCGGCGCTTCAAGGGCTTGAGCGCCGACTACCCCGACTACTACGGGCGCGACGCGCGCAAACCCAAGCCCGTGCCGGCAGCAAAGCCCGCCGCCTGACGCCCATCCCGCTGGACTGCCACGGGTTGCCGGGCATTTCGGCTCCATCGCCAGGTATATTGTCCGGATGAACGCAGCGCAACTTGCCTTCTATGTGGCCATCAGCCTCGCCGGCGTGGCCTTCATCATTGGTGGGGTCCGTGCGGCGCGGCGCAGCGCCACGGTGCGCTGGCCGACGCCCATTGAACTCGTCATCGGATTCGTCACCGATTTTTTCGACACGCTGGGGATCGGTTCATTCGCTCCGACGACGGCAATATATAAGCTGAAACGCCTCGTTCCCGACGAGTTGATTCCCGGAACGCTGAACGTCGGCCATACGCCCTCCGCTGTCGCCGAATCATTGATATTCGTGACCGCGATCGTGATTGACCCCCTCCTGCTGGCCGCCACCATCGGCAGCGCGGCGGCCGGCGCCTGGCTCGGCGCCGGGGTGGTGGCGCGCCTGCCGCGCCGCGCGATTCAAGTCATCATGGGGATTGCCCTGCTCATTGCCGGTGCGGCCTTCGCCGCCAGAAATTTGGGCGCATTCCCGGAGGGCGGGACGGCGATGAGCCTGGCCGGCTGGAAGTTCGCGCTGGCCGTGGGAATCAACTTCATCCTCGGCGCGCTCATGAGCGCCGGCATTGGACTCTATGCGCCGTGCATGATCACGCTGGCGCTCCTCGGGATGAACCCGCTCGCCGCCTTCCCCATCATGATGGGATCTTGCGCCCTGCTGCAGCCGGTGGCGAGTCTGCGCTTCTTTCAGACCGGCAGATTCGCGTGGGGTCCCGCGTTGGGGCTGGCGTTCGGCGGCGTCATCGGCGTGCTCATCGCGGCCTACATCGTCAAGTCCCTGCCGCTGATCTGGCTGCGCTGGCTGATCATCGTGGTCATTACCTACACTGCCTTCGCGATGCTGCGTTCCGCCGCGCGGGCCCAGAGCTGATCCGAAGATGGCCGATGAACAATTATCCGTGCAAAGCGCCACCGGCGTCGACTTGACGCTGAGCATTGCCGGCCCCGGGAACCGCAGCTACGCATTCGTGATCGACTGGCATATACGTTTGCTGCTCGGGTGTGCGTGGCTGCTGCTTGCGAATTTCGTCCTTAAACTGAGCCTGAGCCCAAAATCTGAGGACGCGCTCGTGAGTCTGTTGCCGGCCGCGATCATTTATTTTCTCTACCACCCCATTTTGGAGGTGGCAATGCGCGGCCGCACGCCGGGCAAGCGCATGGCAGGGGTGCGCATCGTCAACCGCAACGGCGGCGCACCCGGAACGGCGGCGTTGCTGATCCGCAATATCTTTCGCTTGATCGACGGACTGCCGATCTGCTACATGGTCGGCCTCGTCAGCTGTTTCGCCACGGCGAACCGCGTGCGTATCGGCGACATGGCCGCCGGCACATTGCTCGTGCTCGACGATGCCGCCGCCGTCAAGTCCCTGGCCCGTCTGGAAACTCTCGCGGCAGGCTCACGGCTGCCGCTCGATGCCCTGGAGTTGGTGGATCAGGTTCTCGAGCGTTGGACGTCGCTGGAATCGCGCAATCGCATGCAAATTGCGCGCTCGTTGCTGGCGCGGGTGGAGGCCGGAAGCGACCCCGCGCATTTGTCGAGCTTGAGCGAGGCGCAGCTCCACGCGCGGTTGCGGGCGCTGCTGCCGGGCGGCGAACCGGCGGCCGGCGAACCGGCGGCCGGCGGCACGGTGATTAGTGGCTGAGCAGGCGGATATGCGCGCGTGGATCATCGCGCGTGCCGGCGCCTGGCGAGGCCTGGTTCAGCAGATTGCGGAACTGCGGGGGCGGCGCAGCGCAACCGTCGAGGAAGCATTGAGCGCCGTGGAAGCCTACCGCGGGCTCGCGCGCGACCTGGCGACGGCGCGCCGTCTGGCGCCGGCCAGCCGCACCACGACGGGGCTCGAGTCCCTGTACGCCCAGCTGCACGCATTGATCAGCCGCAGGCCGCGCACCGGCACCGCGGCGCTGCTCGCGTTGCTGCGTGTCGACATCCCGCGCGCCGCTCTCGAGCTGCGCTCCCGCATTGCCGGGATCGCCTGCCTGATGGCGCTCAGCGCCGCTGCGGGCTGGTGGATCATCGCGACCTATCCCATGCTGATCAGCCTGGTCGCGAGCGAAGAGATGATCGAGCAAGTCGAGCAGGGCCACTTGTGGACCGAGGGCATCATCAACATCACGCCCTCCTCGATCCTGTCGGTGCACATTCTGGCGAACAACATCGTGGTAAGCGTGTTCGCATTCTGCGCCGGAATTTTTCTCGGGCTCGGTACCTTCTATCTGATCATGCTCAATGGTCTGATGCTGGGCGCCATCTTCGCCTTCGTGCATCAGCACGGACTGGCCGTCGCGCTGTTCACGTTCATCATTGCCCATGGACCGGTGGAGCTGTCCGTGATTTGCGTGGCGGGCGCCGCCGGCGTCGCGCTCGGCGAATCCATCGTGCGCCCGGCATCGGGCACGCGCCGTGATTCCTTTCAGGCGTGCGCCCACCGCATCGCGCCCTTGCTCTTGTTGTGCGCCATGCTGCTGGTCGGCTGCGGCCTCATCGAGGGCTTCGTGTCTCCGGATCCCCTCTTTCCCTTAGGCAGCCGCATCACGATCGGGCTCGGCTACTGGGTGGTGATGTGGGCGCTGATGAGCGGACGCCTGTTCGCAAGACCCGCATCCTAGGCGCGGCGTTGGCGCCGGAAATTCTCGTAGGCCGCGAAGACGGCATGTTCGAGCCGCTCCGGTCTCGCCACCAAGGCCGGGGCGCCCAAGGCATTCAACGCGCGAACCTTGCGCTCCAGGCCGATGCAGTATTCCTGCGCCGCAAGCGTTCGGTAAGGATCGAGCCATTGGCCGGCCGGAGCATGCGCCATCGCTTCGGCCGCGGCGCTCGACAATCCGGCGACGAAAGGCAGATGTTTGGGCAGCAGCAGCCGAACGGCTTGCGCCAGCTGACTTGCGGCCGTCGCGTCGTCGACGTCCGTCAGCATGACGACCAGGCTGCGATGATGGACCAAAGATCGCACACGGGCGGCTGCATACAGCGGATTCGATTCGGTGCGCTCGACGCGAGCGGCGGCCAGCATGGCGCGTAGCCGCGCAACCGCCGGCGTGCCCCGGGCCGGCGTCAATGCGGCCAACGGGCGATCCGCGTAAACCACCAGCCCGACCAGATCTTCCTGCACCGCTGCGTGCTGCGCCAATCGTGCCGCAACGTTGACGTAATGGCCGAAGCGATCGAGCGCACCGGCGCGCAGCCCGCTCGCACGGCCGGCGTCCACGAGAATGACGATTTGCAGCCGCGGATCCTGCGCGAAATCGCGGCTGATCAGCCGCCCCGCGCGCGCGGTGGCCTTCCAATCGATGACCCGCGGCGGATCGCCGGCGCGGTATTCGCGCAGGCGCGTCACTTCGGCGCCCGCCCCGGTCTCGGTTCCCGTCCGGGCGCCGCAAGCGGCCGAACCCTTCGCTGCGGCGCCGCTGCGAAACACGTCGGGCAACACCCGAACCTGGCCCTGACATGCAAGCTCCTTGGGCCACCAGGCCAACCCCAGAGGTCCCGCGGCTCGCGCCCGCAACGCCGGCCAGGCATAGACGCCGAGCCGGTCCGGACACACGCTGCAGTCAACCCCGGCAGGAGCGCCTGGGGGGATGCAAATGGCCATGACGCGGCTCTCAATCTCGAAGCAGTCCGGGGCCGACGGCGCCAGCTCGACCCTCAGACTGCCCCGCAGGCTGTGCCGGCAGGTGAACCGCACGGCGCCGCTGCGGCCCAGGAACATTCTCTCCGGCGGCTCGAACTGGCAGGACAAACCGTTCCTCGACGCCACCCAGGACTCATAGGCAAGGCCGAGCAGCAGCAGCGCCGCCGGCAGCAGCCACAATCCCGCCAGGGCACCGTCGCGGCTCCAATAGCCCGACACGGCGAGGAGCGCCGTCACCAACACCAACAGCAACGCGTTGCGCTTGAGGCTCATGCCGCTCACCGAGGCACCGGCACCTGCTCGAGAAGGCGTTGTACGATGGCCGTCGCCGTCACGCCTTCCAGCATCGCCTCGGGCGCCAGAACCAAGCGGTGCGAGATCGCCATCGGCAGCACCTCTTTCACATCATCTGGGGCGACGAATGTCCCGCCGCGCAGCGCCGCGGCAATGCGGGCGGCCCGCAGCACCGCCAGCACTCCGCGCGTCGAGAGTCCCAAGCTCAAGTGGGCATGCTGCCGCGAGGCTTGTGCGAGATCGAGGACATAGCCGAGCAATTCCGGCGCCGCATGCACCGCATCGACGCAGGATCTTGCGGCCTCGAGAACCGGTTCCGACACCACCGGCGCCGGCGGCTCCGGCGGCGGTGCGTTGAGCGCCGCATACCGGGTCAGAATCGCCTGCTCGTCGCCGCGCGGTGGGTAGGTCATGTCGATGCGCAGCATGAAGCGGTCCAATTGAGATTCGGGCAGCGGATACGTGCCCTCGAAATCTCCGGGGTTCTGGGTCGCGATCACCAAGAACTGGGGCGGCAGCGCATAGGTTGTCCGTTCCACCGACACCTGCCGCTCCTCCATCGCTTCGAGCAATGCCGACTGGGTCTTGGGGCTCGCGCGGTTGACTTCATCGACCAGCAAGATATCGGCGAACAGCGGGCCGGGGCGAAACTCGAAGTCGCGTTTCGCAGGATCGAATACGTGCACGCCGATGATGTCCGAGGGCATGAGGTCGGCGGTGCCTTGAACCCGCCTGAATGTTCCGCCCAGCGCCGTCGCGAGCGCCTTGCTCAACAAAGTCTTGCCCAGGCCGGGCGGACCCTGCAGCAGGACATGACCGCGCGCGACCACCGCAATCGTCAACGCGCGTATGACCGGCTGCAAACCAATGACGGTTTCACCGAGCGCCGCCTGGATGCGCTGTTCCAAAGTTTCCAACGCCGTGGTCATGCGAGATTTCCTTGCAATTGAGAAAGTAGGTTTTGCAGCCGAAGCAAATCGACGCTCCGGCCCGCTCGTGTCCGATCGTGCAGCCGCCGCAGCTCCGCCAGGTCGCTCAAGCGTACTTCCGCTTGCGCCGACAGCCACTCCCACACCGGGCTGCCGTCCTGCGCCAGGTTGAGGCGGCGGCGAATGGAATTGAAGAAATTTTCGAACAAGCGCGCGCCCGCCGCCGCCGGCGTCAGTGTGGAGGCGAAGAATTCCCCGCTCATGGCGATGAAAGCGGTGACATCGATGGGGTTCCAGGCGCGCACTCGAGTGCGCAAGGGCTGCACTGCGAGCACGAACACGAACCACAGGAACACGAGCCAGACGAGAGTGAGATGCAGACGCGGATCGGCGAAGAATGCCTTAGCGTCGTAATAGCTCACGGCACCCTGATGAACGTCGTCGAACACGACGGCGCCGCCGTTCCTCACTGACCACGCGACCAGGTTCGACAGCAGGCGCGCATTGTCCTGCTCGCCGATGAGCTGATTGCCGAAGATGCTGGCAACGGCAAATGTGATGACCTGGCCCTTGCCCTGCCGGCGCAGCCAAATGGCCGGATCGCCGCTGCCCGCGATCTGGCCGATCTGCAGCACCGGGGAGGTGTCCATGGGGCTGGCGCGCCACCGCGATGCGGGCAGCTCCGACAGCACCTTGACCGAATGAACGCCTTCCATGAGCGGATGCGCGCCGTGCGGCTCGATGGCGCTGCTCTGCGGCTGCAGAAATTCGTTCAGCAGGGACTTCAACGGGCGGCGCTTCACCGCGGGCGCGGATTTTGCCCGCGGCTCGGTGCCGATGACGCTGAATTTCAAGCGGCTCAGCCGGCCGGCCGCTTCCACCAGTTTCGAGGTGCCGAGGGTCCATAGCGGCGTGTCGTCGAGCGCGGCCATGATCACCAAGGTATTGCCGCGTTCGACCCACGCGTCGAGCTGGGTGGCTTCTTTGGGCCGCACCGGCAATTTATGCGGCAAGGTGCTCAGCAATAAATTCCCCGTGGAACTGAAGGGTGCGCTGCCTGCGTTCAGGCGGTCATAGCGTTCGTGCAGGGCAAGCACCGGTATCTGCGCGCCCTTGAGCCAGCGCCACGCCCCCTGATAGCCGCTCGGACCCAAGTCGGTGCTCAGCGGCATCGCCGGCGAATTGTCCGCAGGAGCCGGCTTGGGAAGGAACAACACATAGAATAGCGCCAGCGCACCGAGCGCCAAACCCAGTGTGACCAGTCTCTCCTTCAATGCGCGCTCGATGCGTCCGGCAACCCTGCCAACAGGGTCCGACCCTCCTCGAGCACGGCGTCGAGATGGACCGGCGGCGCGTCCTGCGGGCCATACACAATCGATTCGGCAGCGCCCGCCACCCTGGCGAACACGGCGCGCTGCGCGTCGTCGTCAAAGACGCTGCGCGCCACGAGCTCGCGATGGGTCAGGCTGCGCTCGGTCGTGAGCCTGCGAGTCTGCAGCAGGCGGATCACGAGCATCCGCAGGAGTTCCTTCAGCCGATCGGCGGCGGCGGCCGGTTCCAACCCTTCCGGCCTTGGGGGAACCCGGGAGGCACTCGAATCGCGCACCGCGGACGCCCCGCGGCGCGGCTCCCGCCGCAGCGAACCGCCGGCCTTCAATTCGTTCACGATGACGGCCACCGCCGCCGCCAGCACCGCGGCAATCAATGCATAGGTGATCGCTTTGACCGGAGTCATCGACTGACCCAGGCGCTCCAGCCAGCGATCCAGCCAGGACAATGTGTCGGAGTGATGCGCCAGCCAGGCTTTCAGCCATGCTCTGAAGGCATCCCACCACGACTGCGGCAGGGGGGTCTGTTCGCGCTCCATGGCCTTGAGAATGCCGGGCAGCGCGGCGACGTCCGGCGAACTCCGGTAATTGGATCCGTCGTAGTCCTCGGCCAAATTCGCGAGGCTTAGCAGGGAATCGCGATTGAGGCGCCAGCCGTCGAAAATGACGGGCTCCAGACCCAAGGCTTGAAGTGCTTCCTGCAGCCGCGGACATGCCGCTTGCAGATCCTGGATTCCGGAGATCGAGCCCGAGGCACTCGCCGCGCAATCGCGCACCACGTCGATCGGCCCTGCGACGGCCTGCGAGCAGGCCAGTATCCCGCCGAGCGCCGCCGCGAGATGCAGCCGCGACGGCCGCCGACCGGTGAACATGGTCACCGCGACGCTAAGCTGTTCACTCGCCCGGCGAGGTCCGCGCCTTCGCTGCGCAGCTTCAAGTCGTGGTACATCGCGAGCAACACCGCGGGTATCAACGACATCAATACCGTGCCGCCCACAACCGATACCAACTGAGCAATAATCGTGGCGATTCCGAAGGACTTCTGCAGGGACACGCCCACCAGCGCGGTATTGACGAAGGCGATGACCATATAGAACACCATCGCGATGATCAAAGCGATCGTGTAAACGGTCGCGGTGCGCCACCAATGATTCTTGATCAGGCCCCAGCTGATGCCCAACGACTTGAAAACCCCGGCATCCTCGACGACCAGCGCAACATTGGAAAGAAACAGCCTTCCCCAGACATAGACCAGCAGCGCAGCGAACACCACCGAGATGATTCCCATGACGATCGGAGAAGCGGCTCCAATACCGCGCGTCATCATCGTGACGAACAGGACGCCGGCGATTCCAACCGCACCCAGCGCCAGGCTCATCACGACAAACAGCAGAATCGTCCTTGGCAACAATCGAAAGCCGGCGCCGAAGGATCGGCCCAGCGACTCGGTTTTGCCGATCGCGACTCCGTCGAGCAGCGCGATCAGCGCGTTGTAGAAACCGAGGAATACCATCATCATGACCAGGTAGGACAGCCACACGCTCGGAGATTTTAAGATCGCGAGGGCGGCCTGCGGATTGCCGGCCGTAAATCGCTGGCCGCCGAATTGAGCCTGGATGATCAGGGCAGGTACGGCGACCAGCACTTGTGCCAGCAAGGCCAGCGGCCAGGATTTCGCAAACGCGCTTCCATAAAGCTTGAGGCCATCGTCGACAACCCCGCCGATGCTGCGCGGTGCGCTTGGTTTTGTGTACACTTGAGTCCTCCCTGAGCCCGATGTTTGCCGTTGGCTCGGCAGAGATTAACATGGAGCCGCTAGCGGAGACTTGAGTTCGTGGCGATCGCCTTGCGTAAAGCTACCCGCGACGATATCGCGCAAATCGAATCCTTGATCGCCCGCTCTGCGCGAGGCTTGAGCACGGACGCCTACCGGCCCTCGCAAATCGAGGGTGCCCTTCGCGGCGCATTCGGCGTCGATACCCAGTTGCTGGCGGACGAGACCTACTTTGTGGCCGAAGAACACGGGCGGTTCGTCGGCTGCGGCGGCTGGAGCTTCAGGTCGACCCTGTTCGGCAGCGATGCGCGATCGGGGCGCGATTCTTCGATGCTCGATCCGCGCACGCAAGCTGCGAAGATCCGTGCCTTTTTCGTCGATCCGCCGAACGCCCGGCGCGGTATCGGCACGCTCCTGCTCGAGCGCTGCGAAAAGGAGGCGCGCGACCATGGGTTCTCTCAAGTGGAGCTCATGGCCACCTTGCCCGGCGTCAAACTCTATGCCGCCCGCGGCTACGTGGGGTCGGCCATGGTGCACTTCGATATAGGCGCGGGCGAGAGCATCGAATTCGTTCCCATGCGAAAGGTGCTAATCGCGCCATAGCCGTCGCCAGCCCTCATGCCCCAAACCGCGCAGCGTGCGAATGTTCCTCAGGTATATCTCGTCGGTGTCCGGCAGCGCGGCGACGGCGCGTTCGATGCTCGCCTCGCGCAGCAGGTGCAGCATGGGGTACGGAGAACGGTTGGTGTAATTTTCGATATCCTCGGACTGGGTCCCCGCGAACCTGTACTGGGGATGAAAGCTCGCCACCTGCAGTTCTCCTTCCAGACCCATTTCGGCGACCGTTGCCTCGCAAACCTCGAGGAAGTCGTTGTACTCGATGAAATCCGCCAGAACCCACGGGTGTATCAACAGAGTCGTCTCGCAGCGTCGGGGATCCGCCTCGTTCAAGTAGGTCAGCTCCGAGCGAAGATCCTCCAACAGCGCCGATGCCGAGCGTTGCTCGCTGACGCGAAAGCGCACTCGGCCGCCGCGGTACACGCTCTCCGCGAATGGGCACAAATCGAGGCCGATGACGGACTTCTCCAGCCATCGGCTCGTCGCCGCGATGATTTCGTCGTTGATAATGACCATCCTATGCCGCAGCGCGCACACCAATCACGCGCAGTCTAATCGCACCCACTTCGAGTATCCTAATCATCGCTTTGTTCACCAAAGAGCCAACGCCGATGCCACACTCAATTCCCGCCACACTGATTCCCGGGGACGGAATCGGTCCCGAAATCGTCGAAGCCGTGCTCGCCGCTCTCGAAGCGCTCGGCGCGCCCTTCGAGTGGGATGCTCAGGTTGCAGGCCTCGAGGGCGTCAAGACCGCGGGCGACCCACTCCCGGCCAAGACCATCGAAAGCATCCGGCGCACCCACCTGGCGCTGAAGGGTCCGCTCGAAACGCCGTCAGGGGGCGGATACCGGTCTTCGAACGTGCGCCTCAGGGAGGAGTTCAAGCTGTATGCGAACCTGCGCCCGGCGCGCACCTTGATCCCCGGTGGACGCTTCGACAACATCGATCTGGTGGTGGTGCGCGAAAATCTGGAAGGCCTCTACATCGGCCACGAGCACTACATCCAGATCGACGACGACCCGCATGCGGTCGCGATGGCGACGGGAGTCAACACGCGCCAGGGCAGCCGCCGTTTGTTGGAATTCGCGTTCGAGCACGCCATCGCGACCGGCCGCAAGAAAGTGACCATCGTGCACAAGGCCAACATCATGAAGGCGCTGACGGGAATCTTCTTGGAAACGGGACAGGAGCTGTACGAGCGCAAGTACAAGGGGCGCTTCACCCTGGACACCGTCATTATTGACGCCTGCGCCATGAAACTGGTGCTGAATCCCTGGCAATTCGACGTATTGGTGACCACCAACTTGTTCGGCGACATTCTGTCCGACCTGGTCGCGGGCCTGGTCGGCGGCTTGGGAATGACCCCGGGTGCGAACATCGGAGCCAACGCGGCGATATTTGAGGCGGTGCACGGTTCCGCGCCGGACATTGCCGGCAAGGGTGTGGCGAATCCCATTGCGCTGCTGCTCGCGGCAGCCATGATGCTCGAGCACTGTCACTTGCCGCACATGGCCGCGCGCTTGCGCACGGCCATCGATCAAACCCTCAATCTGGACAAGGTCAGAACCGGCGATTTGGGAGGCGGCAGCAGCACGGCCGAATTCACCCGCACGCTGGTCAAGCGCATCACCAATGCCTGACATCGCATCTCGCGCGCTTCAGGCCGCCCCGGCGCCGGTCATCTCGATCCGCAACGTCATGAAGACATACGCGTCGGGTTTTCAAGCCCTTAAGCTCATCAACCTCGAAATCGACAAAGGGGAGATCTTCGCTCTGCTGGGCCCCAACGGTGCGGGCAAGACCACGCTGATCAACATCATATGCGGCATCGTCACCGCCAGCGGCGGCACGGTGATCGCCGACGGCCACGACATCGTGCGCGACTACCGCGCCGCCCGGAGCAAGATCGGTCTGGTGCCGCAGGAATTGAGCACGGATGCGTTCGAGACGGTATGGGCGACGGTGACCTTCAGCCGCGGCCTTTTTGGCCGCGCGCCGAATCCGGCCTTCATTGAGGGCCTGTTGCGCGATTTGTCGCTATCGGACAAGCGCTTTGCCAAGATCATGACCCTCTCCGGCGGCATGAAGCGGCGGGTGATGATTGCGAAGGCCTTGTCGCACGAGCCCGAGATCTTGTTTCTCGATGAGCCGACCGCCGGGGTGGATGTGGAATTGCGCCGCGACATGTGGGACTTGGTCCGAGGTCTGCGCGACCGGGGAGTCACCATCATCTTGACCACGCACTACATCGAGGAAGCCGAGGAGATGGCCGACAGAATCGGCGTGATCAACAAAGGTGCCTTGATACTGGTGGAAGAAAAGACCGCGCTGATGAGAAAGCTCGGCAAGAAGCAGCTGACGCTGCACCTGCGGGAGCCGATTCACGCCATCCCGCACGAACTCGATTCATGGGGCCTCGAGCTGAAAGCCGACGGCCATGATTTGGTGTACACCGTCGAGGGTGCGAACAGCATCGATATTTCGGCCCTGCTCAAACGGATCAGCGAGCTGTCGATCGTGGTCAAGGACTTGCAAACGCATCAAAGCTCGCTCGAGGATATCTTCGTCGAGCTGGTGAGCGAAAACTCGTGAAGACTCCGCTGTTCCGCATGGCATTCAATCGCCACGGCGTCTGGGCCATCTACAAGTTCGAGATCGCGCGTTCGCTGCGCACCTTGGTGCAGAGTCTGGTGACGCCGGTGCTCACCACCTCATTGTACTTCGTGGTCTTCGGCGCGGCGATCGGATCGCGCTTGTCCTCCCCGGGAGGCGTCAGCTACGGCGCCTTCATCGTTCCGGGATTGATCATGCTGGCGTTGTTCACCGAGAGTCTGTCCAACGCCTCGTTCGGAATTTATTTTCCTAAATTCACCGGCACGATCTACGAACTGCTGTCCGCCCCCGTGTCCTACGTCGAGATCGTCATCGCGTATGTCGGCGCGGCCGCGTCGAAATCCGTGGTTCTGGGCATAACCATTCTCATCACGGCGTCGCTTTTCGTACCCATCAGAATCCTCCACCCGGTATGGATGATCGCATTCTTGCTGACGACCGCGTTCACGTTCAGTCTGTTCGGATTCATCATCGGCATCTGGGCGAAGGGCTTCGAACAACTGCAGTTCATTCCCATGCTGATCATCACCCCGCTGACCTTCCTCGGGGGCGCCTTCTATTCCATCGACATGCTGCCGCCGGCATGGCGGACTTTCAGCCTCTTCAATCCGATCGTGTACCTGATCAGCGGCTTTCGCTGGAGCTTCTACGGCACCGCCGATGTCAGCGTCGGCATCAGCATGAGCATGACGCTGGGATTCCTGATCGTGTGCCTGGCCGTGGTCGCTTGGGTGTTCAAAACGGGGTTTCGCCTGAAGAACTAGCGGCGGCACCGGCGACGCCCGTCGCCGGCCTGAAACGAAAAAGCCGGACCAGAGGCCCGGCTTTCTCGTCTGTTTGGCAATTCCCGTATTACTTCAAATCAAGCTGCTGTCCCGTCCACGAACCCAGCACCCGCCTGATCTTGCCGCGGTCGACCGCACCTTGATTGCCGGCAGCCAAGGAACCCTCCACCTGCTTGGTTATCGCATCGGCCTTGGCGGTCGCACCGTCCAATGCCGCCCAGTTCTTGTAATAGACCACCAAGTAAATGTCCGGGTCATTTTCGCCGCGTGGTTCCACGTTGATCACCTTGTAACCGGTGATGTAGCCGGCCTTCTTCGCCGCTTCCTGTGTTGCCTTCCAGGTTGTCGAGAGAAACTTCATGTAGTCGTCGAATTTCCCATATTCGGTCCGAATCGCGGAGACGTTGACCACCTGCCCTTCGGTGAAAGGATGGTCATCCGCGAGCGCCGAAACGCCGGTCAGCGCCAGGCCGACGCAAGCCGCAAACCCAACGACATATTTATTGATTGTCATACAGTCCCCTTTGAGTGATTTCGATTTGATTTTTGCCGGGAGCGCCGGCGGCGAGCCCGGCCCCAACTCAGCCACCAATATGTTAACCGCAAAAGATGCTCCGTGCGCCCCGCCCCGAATCTATGTCTTGTCGCTTTGACGTCCGCCACAACGCCAAAACGTCGACCACGAAAAAAACAAACTATGGGGGGTGCCTGCAAACGAAACTTCGCCCGCTTCGAGTAAACTTCGGCCCATGAAGAGCACCACCTCCCGCGCCGCCCTCGTCACCGCCTCGGCCGCCCTCGTCACCGTTTCGGCCGGCGCGAGCACGCCCGGCGCGGCCGCGCCGGCAGCGGCGCCCCTGAAAATCGATCTTGACGCCTTCGACGCCAGCAAGAAGTTCATCGCGCTGCCGAACGGCGAGTCGCTGGCCTACATTGAGAGGGGTGAGAAATCCGGTCCCGTGGTGGTATTGATCCACGGCTACACCGACAGCGCACGAGATTGGGTGCCCATGCTGCCGTATGTGCCGGACCGCTACCGGCTGATCTTGGTCGACATCCGGGGACACGGACAATCCAGCAAGCCGGAGTGCTGCTACACCCGTCTCGACTTTGCGTATGACATCAAACTGTTGCTGGATGCGCTCGGGGTGCGCAAGGCGGACATCGTCGGCCATTCCCTGGGCAGCATCATTGCCCAAACCTTTGCCGAATACTGGCCGGAGCGCACGGCGCACGTCGTACTGATATCTTCGACCGGCGGGTCGCCACCCGACACCGCGAAAAAGCCGCCGCAGATCGATTTCGCCGCTGAAATTCGCAAGCTCAAGGAACCCATCGACCCTGACTCGCCGTTCATGATCGCCTGGTGGGACTCGCCGACGCCGGTGGACCCGGATTTCATCCGCCGGCAGCGCAAGGATGCCGCCGGAATACCTCTGCGCGTTTGGTTGGCGGTGCTCGATCAGGGCCTACCCGCCTCTACCGCCTACGCCGACCTGCAACGCACCCTGCCCCGTCTCAAGGCCCCGGTTCTGCTGATTTGGGGGAGCAAGGATCCCCTCATGGAAGAACCCGTACGGCAGACCCTGCGCGAGGGACTGCCGAACGCCCGCGTGAAAGTGTTCGATGGCTTGGGTCACAACCCCTTTTGGGAAGATCCGCGCGGCGTAGCCGACGTCATCAACGCCTTCCTGAGCACCCCGATTTAGGCCCGATCGGGATCCAAACCTAGGTCCGCGGCATGCGCTTGATGGCGGTCCGCTGTGACATCGAGCGAGCGGCAAGCCAGGATGTACACCAGCGCCGAGACCGGCAGCCCGACCAGCATCGCAATGTCGGCGCCGCCCAGCGCCTTCGCCACCGGCCCCTTCCACGACTCGGTGCTGAAGAACGGGATCATGGCGACGAACCCGATGCCGTAGGCCCAAAGGCCGCGCCAGCACCAGCGTCCGTACATGCCGTTCGAATTGAATATCTCGCGCACCGAATAGTGCCCCTTGCGAATGAGGTAGAAATCCACCAGGTTGATCGCGGTCCAGGGCGTGAAGAGGTACAACAGAACGGCGAGGAACTCGCCGAATTTCGCGACGAAATTCTCCGACGACGCGAGGGCAAGGCTGGTCGCGATCACGGCCGATACCAGCAGGGTCAAAATGCGCTTGGCAACCGTCGGGCGGCTCGGCTTGATGGAATCCATGACGCTCAACAGCGTCAAGGATGCGCCGTAATAATTCAGCGATGTGATGGTCACGAGACCAAATAGCGAGCACAGCAGCAGCGGCTTGCCGAATCCCGGCAACACGGTGTCCGCCACCGTGCGCAGCGCCGTCGCCACTTCCATCGTGGGATACAGCGCCGCGGCCAGAGTTCCGACCAGCATCATCCACGTCCCTCCGACGAAGGCGCCCAAGTAGGTCCACCAGAAGGAGGCGCCTACTCCCACGTCGCGCGGCAGGTAGCGTGAATAGTCCGACACGTATATCGACCAGGCGATCTGATAAGAGGCGGCCGCGAAGAATTGCGCCAGAAACGGCACCGCGCTGAAGCCGCGCAGAGTGATTTCCTGCGCCGGCAGGTGTCCCTTCAGCAGCACGGCCACGGTGAACACCAGCAGCGCGCCGATCAGCACGTACGCGACCCAGCGCTGCGCGAGGTGAATCAGGTCATAGCCGATCACCGCCAGAGAAAGCGACAAGATCGTGAACACCAGTATCGTCAACGTCGAGTCGCCGCCGTACAGGGACAGCACGGTCTGCGCGGCGAGGATCTGATTGAAGGCATTGAATCCGATGTAGGCGATGAGCGCCACGCCCCACACCAGCAGGGCGCCGACATAGCCGAACTGCGGCCGCGACTGGATCATCTGCGGCAGCCCGAGTTGCGGGCCCTGCGTCGAGTGGAATGCCATGAAGAACGTGCCGAAGGCGCACCCGCAAAGCACCGCGATCGACATCCACAGCAAATGTCCGCCAAGGGCGATGCCCACCACCCCGGTCGCGACCGTTGCCAGGTGCGCGTCGCCGGAGAACCAAACGGGCCACAAATGCCACACTTTGCCGTGCCGTTCGGCGACCGGCACGTAGTCGATCGATCGCTTTTCGATCATCAGCTCGCCGAATCTTTTTGCCATCGCTGCGCTTTTGCCGTGGATCCCGCGGAAAATACTAACATCAGGCCGCCCCTAGCGCGGCGCATTCTCGCCCATCTCCTGGGACAGGCGGTAGGCCATCCACGCGAGCAGGCACACGCACAGGCCCAGCACCGCCCACAGCAGCGGCCGCTTCCAGGAAATTGCTGCGGGAGGTGCGGCGAGCCGCGCCTGTCCGCCGAGCTGCAGGGGCGCGCCGAGCGCAGCGTGCGCAACCATAACTGCAGATGGCATGGGACTCAGGTCCGTCTGCGCGCTCGGCGCCATAGCGCTGCCGTAGGCCAGCATGAACGGACCCTCCCCGCGGGCAAGGAACACAACTTCGCTCGGCGTCCAAGAGACTTGCAGATGCGGTGGATTCGCGCTCGAAGCACCGCTGAAGTTCGCCGCACGCGCCAGCCAGTAGCGGTCCGAATCGGTGCCGATGTCCATCGGCCCGTTGCGCAGTTCGCCATCAGCCGTAGTGACGCGGTAGAACTGTCCTCCGGCAACGCGGCGCCAAGCGTCCTGTGGATGCGCGCGCGACGAGAATTCCACGCTAACCACGCTGTTGAGCTCCGGCAGCGCCAGATTGATGCGGTCGATCGGCAGCCTCGCCCCCAAATCGAACTGATACTCGCCGCGAGTCCCGGCCGGCGCGCTGCCGGCAACCTCGAGCGTCGTCCGTTCGCTCTCGATGCGGCTGTCGGCAGGCTCCGCTACCACCTTCGTCACCTCAAAGGGCGCGCTCTTGCCGATCCACGACAACCGCCAATACTTCGCCTGCGTGGCCGCCAACTCGACGCGGTTGTTGACGAGCTGCTGGCCATTGGCGTGCAAATTGGCGATCGGCGAGGCCTCCGCAAGCGTGCGCCAAGCAGCGAAATCATCGCTGGCATCGACGCGCAAGCGGCCGGTAAAGTCGGCCGCGTCGACCGGCCAGGTCAATTGCAGGGCTTTCACCGGAGCGCTGAGCGGCCGTCCGTCGAGGATGTATTGCTTGATTGGACCGGTCCCGGCGATGCTGCCCCCGGTTTGCACCCTGACCGCGGTGTTCGGCGAATCGATGGTCACGCGCACGGCGTCGGTCGCCGCCGCAGAGTCGTTGCGCAGCGCGAACAGAGGCAGCGCGGTTCCAGGACCGCGCGGTTCCGCTTGGGCAGATGGACGGCTCAGCGCATACGGCACAACCTCGCCGCGCGCGTTGAACACACGGAGGTCCGCAAGATCTTCGCGCACCACGCCTTGATACACGCCCAAGGGAAGGGTCGCTCGGTAGGCAGCGGCGCCCGCGGCGGCAATGACCGGCATGCCGAATGCGAAGTCGGCGGGCGACAGCTCCGCTGCCGGCGCGGGCTTCGTGACGAACAGCAGCACAGCCGCACCGATTGCCCGGCGGATCATCGCCGCTGCTCCACCGCCGGCGGCAGCGGCGATACATACCCCACGATGAGCATGAGCAGTCCCACCCCGACGAACGACACGATGCGTTCAATCGAGCCCACGCGCGACAGATCCACCAGGAACAACTTGGCCACCACCACCGCCAAGAGCGCGGCGCCGCCCAGCCATAGGGTGCGAGCCGACATTCGCGCTGCGACCAGCATCAGAGTGAGCGACAGGACCGCCCAGAAAATCGACAGCGCGGTTTGCGTCAGCGTCGACTGCACGAAGGACCCGAGGGAAAACGGCACGCCGCCCCATTGATGCAGGGTTCTGAGCAACACGCCGTTCGCCCAGATGAAAGCCAGCCCCGCCAGTATGGCGGGCAGCAGCCGCGGATCCAGCTCTGCGAAAGCCTTCAGGTGCACCGCGCGCAGAAACCTCCAATAGCGGACGATCACCAGGAGCGCGAACACCTGGGCGATATCCAGCGGGTTCAGCACGGGCAGATATGGCAGCGGATCGGCGTCGCCCGGCAGCGCGAGATTCGTTGCGAGACTCCACAACCCGAGATAGACCGCATAACCGACACCGGCGGTGAACAGATACGCCTCGCGATGCACGCGAAACGGCCAATGGACGCGCGTCGCCAAACGCGGCAAAAAGAATACCGCGAGAACCGCCATCGCGGCCCACGCGGCGGCGCGCCACGACTCGCTGCCGTGCACACCATAATTGACGGCCCATGCCGCCTCCCAGCTTGCGATGGCGACGAGCAGCCACGCCGAACCCACGTGCAAGGCCTTCGCCACACCGCCGCCGGGAGCCCCCTCGTGCCGATGCGCCAGCAGGTAGAAAATCAGAAAGGCGACCGGCCAGGATATCCAACCACCCTGCGCAAAAGGATGCGGGGCCGTTTCCACCGCATGGCCGGCGAACAGCGTCATCACCGGAAGCAAAAACAACGCCGCCGCCTTGGCTACGTCGAGATCTGTGCGCCGATACAACTCGCTCGACACCAGCGCCGTCAATGCCGCAAAAATCAGCAGGGCTGCGGCCAAGTACGCTGGCGCAGTGTATTGCGTGAGTTCGCCCAAGCCGCCCACACACCACCAGCACAGACCCCATAGAAACAGCACCGCGGCGAATGCATGCTCGTACTCTTCGAGGCGCTGTCGATGCACATGCAGCGTTCGAGCCGAAAACACCGACGCCGCGCTCACGCTGAGCACGCCGAGATAGCTGCCAAGCTTCAGCACCACCCGGCCATTGGAAAAATCCAAGTCTTGCGCAATCACGCAGCCCGCCGCGATGGTCAAAATCGCGCCGAACGCTCGCGGCAAACGGCGCTGCTGCCGGCACCCGACCCAGATCAAGGCGCTGCCCTCGAGCGCCCAGGTCGCCGCATTCCAGCGGCTGTCGAGCGCCAGCGGAACCGCCAGTGTCAGGAACACCACACCCAGCGCGACGAAGGCCTCAATCAATACTCGCTGCGTCTCGCTGCGTGCACGGTACAGAAACCAGGCGATGGCAAGGTACATCGCGCTGACCGCCGCCGCGCTGTACGCCAGGACGAACCGGCTGTCGTGCAGCATCGCGGCCTGCAAGCCGAAGGCGACGATGGGCAGCCCGAAGACCAGAGTGCCGTCCACATAGCCAGCCAGATTCGCCGGTTGACGCAGTGTGAACAGCACCGCGACGGCGACGTAAAACAGAAAGAACAGCACCAAAAACGGCTCCGTGCTCGAAAAATCCTCGGCGCGATATCGCAGAACCCCCCATAGGGTGCCGATGACAAAGGTGAACACGAATCCCGCGAGGTTCAACGGACGCCACGCTTTGAACCATGCGATTGCCACGATTGCCGCATTCAGTACCGCGTAGTAGCTGAACAGCACGACATGATTGCCCTCTCCGTTGGAGGCCAGTATCGGTGCGAGAAACCCACCCGTGACCGCGAGCAGAGCGAAGGCCATGGAGTTCTGCAGAATCGCCAGAGTTGCGCCCAGGCCGGCGACAACGGCCAGCAGCAGGAACGCCGCCGATGCCGGCAATAACGCATACAGGTGCAAGGCGGCAAAGATGATCAGGTATAAAATACCCACTGCGCCGCCCTGCAGCGCCAGAGCATACCCGGGACGCGATTTGCGCAGCGACCACCCGAGGGCCAGCAAGACGATCGCGCCCATTGCCACGCCGGCCAGACGAACCTCGATCGGAACGCGGGTGTGTTCGGCCACATAGCGCAACAGAAATGCCACACCGAAGAACAACACGATGACGCCGGCCCGGACCAGCGCATTGCTGCCGGTAAAGAATGCGCGAACGGCGGAAAATATCGGTATATCGGTCTCGCCGCCCGCCTTTTCCGTCTGCGGACGCGCCCCCAGGCGTGCACGCATCGCGGGGCCCGGCGTGTACGCCGCGGCCCGCCCCTCGCGCCGCAGTTCGTCGAGTGCCGCCATCGGCGACTGGGACGCCGACGCCACGGTCCGCGGTGCCGCGGCAAGCGCCGCTGCTGCTGGCGCCGATGTTGCCGGTGGCGCTGCCGGTGGCGCTGCCGGTGACGGCGCCGGCGCCGGCGCTTCCGCCTCGCGCCGCCTGAGACTCGCCCGCAACTTGGCGATGTCCTCTTCGAGGGTCAGCATGCGCCCACGCACCGATGCAAATTCCACGATCGCCAGGCCGATGAATGCTCCGACAAGGGTCGCAAAAAACCATCCGCCGCCGGACCCAGTTTTGGCACCGAGAACCGCCCCCACCACCGCAAAGACAATGCGAATTGCCGGAAACATCCTGTTCTCTCCTGCCCTCAGCTTCCGCTCGATCCCAAGGTGCCCGGCAAAGCCTGCGGGTTCGCTCATCGATAAGCAAGATCACCCGGTCACAGTGACGCTTCGATTCGCTCCTTAGGGCGCGGCGCACCCGGAATTCACTTCCCGCTGCGCCTTCCCACGGCATCTTGCTATTAGTTAACGATGTAGTTAACATTATCGTAGCTCGTTAATCTTTAACCCATAGGAAGGCGACATGAAACCCACTCCCAGCGGTTGGCCGCGGCTGTCCAGCAGTGTCTTCTACCAGGACGCGGCGGCCGCCATCGATTGGCTGTGCGACGCCTTCGGCTTCGAAGTCCGGCTCAAGGTGGAAGGCGAGAACGGCCGAATCGAGCACAGCGAACTGAGCTATGGCGAAGGCCTGATCATGGTCGGCCAGGAGGCGCCGGATTCGGAGCGGCTGTGGAAGAGACACATGCGCAGCCCAAAGTCCCTCGACGGCAACGGCACTCAGAGCATCATGTTCTTCGTCGACGACGCCCTGACGCATTGTGACCACGCGCGCGCGCGCGGCGCGCACATCGTCGAGGAACCGGCGACCCACGACTACGGCGAGGATTATTGGGCGGATATGAGCTACGGCGCCCGCGATCCGGAAGGCCACCTGTGGTGGATAACCCAGCGCCTGCGCAGCCCGGCCGCGCGATGATCGCCGAGTGAGCATCGCGGATCGACGCCGCGTCCGGCCCGACCTCGACGCGGCGTTCGCCGCTCTGGCGGATTCGTCGCGCCGCGAAGTGATCCGCATGCTGCTGCGCGAGCCAAGGCGCGCCGGCGAACTGGCACAGAGCATCGCGATGAGTCCGCAGGCGCTCAGCCGTCACCTGCGGGTGTTGCGCAGGGCCGGCTTGGTATCCGAGGAAGGCATCGAGGACGACGCGCGCGTGCGTGTCTACAGCGTGCACCCGGCCGCCTTTCAGCCGGTGCAGCAATGGCTGGCGCAGATCGAAGAACTATGGCGTGCCGAGCTGCATGCGTTTAAATCGTATGCCGAGAACCCGCAGCGCGGACGCAAGCCCAAGATATGATCGGCGACAGCACACGCGTCAGCGTCACGGTTGCCGTAGCGCCGCCGCGGGCATTCGAAATTTTCACCGAAGAGATTGATCGCTGGTGGCGGCGCGGCGTCAAATTTCGCCAAAGCCGGGGACGCGGCGGCTTCCTGCGCATAGAGCCCGAGGTGGGCGGCCGCCTGTTCGAATCCATCGACGGCGATGCCGGGCCGCATGTGTTGGAGGTGGGCCGCGTGCGCGTCTGGGAGCCGCCGCGGCGCCTCGCCTTTACCTGGCGCAGCGCCAACTTCGCGGCTCACGAGCACACCGAAGTCGACGTCGAATTCGCCCCCGCGGCCGCCGGTACGCTCGTGACGGTGACACATCGCGGGCTGTCCGCCTTGCGCAACGATCATCCGGCGCGGCACGGACTTCAGGGCGCCGAATTCGCCAGAATGACGGGTCTGTGGTGGGGAGAGCAGATGAGTTCGCTGCGCGAGCTGTGCGCCGCGGCTCCTTCATAGCCCGGCTCCTTCATAGCCCGAATACGACCACCTTGCCGTTGACTTTTGGGGTCGGCCAGATCGGTGAAGTCATGCCCGCCGCGACGGCGATTTTCTGTCCCTGGCCGGTGTCGTAGGAAATCACCCCGCCACCGACAGCTCCGCCGAGATCGGTGGACCACAATTTCTTGCCGCTCACCGCATCGAGGGCGTAGAAATTACCGCCCATGTCGCCGAACAAGACCAGGCCGCCGCCGGTGGGCGTCACGCCTCCCATGATGGGAAACGGCGCGTGGAATTGCCACTTGCGCTCGCCGGTGGCGGCGTCGGTTGCCGTCATCCAGCCGCTCCAGCGCTTGGGATCGTCCTGCTGACCGAAGCCCTCGGTGGCGCCGCTCCAAGGTTTGCCCGGCGGCGTGCTCGCAAGCGAGGCCGCCGGCGCGGCATGCACCGTGGTGCACCAGTCCACTTCGCCGGTGAATATGAGATTGATCCCGGGATCGAGCGCCGCGCCGTTCCACTCCGCGCCCCCTTGCGAGCCCGGACAAAATCGCGTTCCCTCCGCCGTCATGGGCGCCTCGACGTTCGACACCGTCGTCACCGGCTTTCTGAATACCGTCCTGCCGTCGGTGAGATCGATCACGTACAAGTGCCCGTCCTTGGGCGCTTCGGCGAGCATCCGATGCGCCTTCCTGTTCAGGAACAGCACCGGCGCGCTGGAGACGTCCCAATCGTGAAAATCGTGCGCCACCAGTTGAAAATGCCGCCGATAGGCGCCGGTCTTGGCATCGAGCACCACGATGGAACTCGCGAACAAATTCCCGCCCGGGCGGGGCGCCTTGGCGAAATCGGGGGCCGGGTTGCCGCCCGGCACATACAGCAGACCCGTGACCGGATCCAGCGAATACGAGGTCCACGTTGCGCCGCCGGTGATGGGTATGCCCTTCCCATTTTTCCACGAGGTTGCGGTGCTCGACGCGGCAACCGGCGCTTGCGGTCCGCGCGCCGTGTCGCCCGCCTCCTTCGGCACCATATAGAACTCCCATACGATGCCGCCGGTCTTCGCATCGAGGGCGTACATCCTCCCCTTCACGCCCTTGTTGTCCCCGCCGGCATTGCCGATGAACACCAGGCCGTTCCAGGCGATGGGCGCCGCCGGCACCGATTCGCCTTTTGCCGGGTCGGCGATGACCGTCGACCAAAGAGGTTTACCGCTCTTTGCGACGTAGGCAATCACGCGGCCGTCGACGGTGCCTCGAAACAGGCGGCCATCGAGCAGCGCCACGCCGCGGTTGACCTTCAGAGCGCCGGAGGCAAACTCCGCATGGGTGCGCCAATTCAGCTTGCAGGTATTGGCGTCGATTGAAAACGTATCGTGTTCGGTGGCTGCAAACAGGGCGCCTTCCACTTCGATGAGCCCGGTCTCGAACGCCATCTGCTCGCCCGTATCGTAGCTGCAGTGTATTTTGAGTCCCGCCACATTCTTCGTGTCGACGGTATCGAGCAAGGTGAATCGCTCAGAGGTGAGAGTGTTGTTGTAGCTGGGCCAGTCCTTGTAGGCCGCGAGAACCCATGCGGGAGCGCCGAGTAATCCGGCGGCGGCGGCCAGAGTTGAAAGTCTCCACGGCATACTCGTACCTCATCGATCGTCAGGCGTGCGCGCTGGTATATTGCGCCCGATGCGCTTCAAAAGTCTTCTCTCCGTCCCGCATTGGAAGTCCCGCCTGCTCCTGTGGGGCGCCGCCGCCGCGGTGGGTGGCGCCGCGGTCGCCTTTGCCGGGCTCGCCGATATTGCGCAAACCGCCTTGCGGCGGCTGGTGGGCGTATCGACCCTTTGGCCGTGGCTGCTCGCACCCGCGGGCTTCTTCGCCATCGCCTGGATCACGCGGCGCTATTTTCGCGGCGCCGAGGGCAGCGGCATTCCGCAGACCATATTTGCCCTGCGCGCGGACGCCAGTGCCCGTGGAGAAGCGTTCTTGAAGCCCATGGTCGTGATCGGGCGCATAGTTTTGGCCGCCGCCGGACTGTTGTGCGGAGGCTCGATCGGACGCGAGGGTCCGACCGTGCACGTCGGTGCCGTCATCGTGCACAGCGTTTCTCGTTGGATGCCGCACGGACGGATCGAGGCCCAGCGGCGCGCACTGGTGCTGGCCGGCGGCGCGGCCGGCGTGGCGGCCGCCTTCAACACCCCTCTGGCCGGCATCGTGTTTGCGATCGAGGAATTGTCGAGATCGTTCGAGGAGCGCGCCAGCGGCACCACGCTTACCGCAGTTATCCTCGCGGGCGTCGTCTCGATTGCGCTGGTCGGCGACTACACCTACTTCGGACAGCCCACGGTAACCACGCAGGTGCGGGCCATCACGCCGGCTATCGTCGTGCTTGCGCTGGCGTGCGGCGTGGCGGGTGGCCTCTTCAGCCGCCTGACGCTGGCGAGCGCCGAAGGCCTGCCGGGTATTTTGGGGCGCTTACGCAATCAGCGGCCCGCGCTGTTCGCCGGCCTGTGCGGATTGGGCGTCGCGGCGATCGGTGCGCTCAGCGGAGGCCTTACCTTCGGCACCGGCTATACTGAAGCACGCTCCGTCTTGGAAACTCACGTGCATCTGGCCTGGTACTATGCGCCCGCCCGCGCACTGGCGACCTTGCTGTCATACTTGAGCGGGATCCCGGCGGGATTGCTGGCCCCGTCCCTGTCCGTGGGCGCGGGATTCGGCCAGTTCATCGCGGATGCGCTCGGACAGACATCCGCCGTTCCCTTTGCCATTCTCGGCATGTGCGGCTACCTCGCCGGCGTCACGCAAGCGCCGCTCACCTCATTGGTCATCGTCATGGAAATGACGGCGCAGCACGCCATGGTGCTGCCGCTGATGGTCACGGCGGCGCTGGCAACCGCCGTATCAAAGCTGATCACGCCGCCGCTGTACCAATCGCTTGCCGACCGCTACGCGCGCCGATCACTCGTATAAATGCCGCCGTGTGAGCGGCAGGGGCAGAGTTCCGGCGGCGCGTTTGCCCGCCAGCACCTGATAGATGCCGATGCTGCCTCCCTCGAAGTCGAGCGCACAGGCCGCCATGTACAGCCGCCACACGCGGTAAGTCGCTTCGTTGACAAACTGCAATGCCTTCGCATGTTCGCGCTCGAGTCTCGCCACCCAGTGGCGCAGTGTGAGCGCGTAATGCGGCCGCAGCGCCTCGACATCCGCGATCTCGAATCTTGCACTCTCCATGGCGTGCTGGATATTGCTGACGTTGTCGAGTTCCCCGTCCGGAAACACGTAGCGGTTGATGAATTCGGTGCCGAGGGAACTCTGCCAGCCCTCGGAGTCGTGCGTGATTCCATGGTTGAGGAACAGGCCGTGCGGTTTGAGCTGGCGATGAACCGTCGCGAAGTACACCGGCAGGTTCTTCAGGCCCACATGCTCGAACATCCCGATACTGGCGACCTTGTCGTAAACCGACTCGCCCGGGAGGTCGCGGTAGTCCAGCAGTTCGACGCTGACTCGATCCTGAAGGCCGGCTTGTGCTATCCGCTCCTGCGCCACCTTCAATTGCTGCGGGCTCAAGGTCACGCCGTGTGCGCGCACCCCGTAGCGTTGCGCCGCATGGATCAGGAGCGCGCCCCAGCCGCACCCGATATCGAGAAATTTCTCACCCGGCTGCAGCATGAGTTTGCGGCAGATGTGGTCGAGCTTGGCTTGCTGGGCGGCGTCCAAGTCGAGGTCCGTCTTCTCGAAGTACGCGCAGGAATACACCATGGCGCTGTCCAGCCAGAGTGCATAGAACTCGTTCGACACGTCGTAATGAAAATGGATGGCGTCGCGATTCTCCGCCTTCGAGTGCGCCTTGACGGTGCGCCCGTGCGCGGGCGTCCAGGGGATGTGCGGCTGCCGCCAATCGGCGTTCAGGGCGCGCAAGCGCATTGCCGAGGCGGCAACCCCAATCTGTTCGCCGACGCTCATTTGCAGCGCCTGCAGATGATCCCTCAATCCGAGCGCGGCGAAGAAATCGCCTTCGATATCCATATCGCCGCGAAAATAGCTTTCGGCAAGCCGCAGCGGATCCCTTCCGAGCACCGCCGAGCACACCACCTCCGGGTTGCGGAACACGAGCGTGAACGGGGACTCCCCTGCGCCCGAATCGGCCGCACCCACCTTGAGCGCGGTGCCGTTCCACAAGCGTGCGTTGAAGCTCATGGGCAAACGCCGGAACAGCCGCGTCAGGAGCTCGGCCGCCAGTTCGCCGCCGCGAAAGGTCTTTGACGACGCCAGTTGTTGCGGCTGTGCATTCGGCATCGTCTGTGCGCCGGACGCCGAACGCATCGTGGAATCCGTGTGTGCTTGACGCTGCATGGAACCCCCGGGAGAACGTCACTGTTTTGTCACAATTATACGTGGACCCCGGCGGTTTGGAATCGCGCGGGGTCCCCAAGCAAATTGCGTACCAGCGCGGCTGACCTCAAATGAAATCAGCGACGTTCGGGGCGTTTGATATTCCTACTTACTCGGCCGCGGCATTTACCTAGCGGATCCGTTCTTGGTCTTCTCGATGAACGCCGCGACATTCGCATGCAGCGCCTTCAAGTCCGGTTCATGGGCGTAAACCATGTGGCCCGACGTGTAGAAGTGCATTTCGATATTCCCTTGCAGCGCGCTTTGTATGGGCAGCTGGTGCAGCTCGAACACGGCGGCGAAATACGGCGTCGCCAAATCGAAATAACCGCCGTTGAGCTGCACCTTGAGGTTCGGGTTTTGCTTCATGGCCACAGCGAGATCCGGCATGACGTTGATCGGGCCCGGTACCTTGGTGGGCGAGCCCGGCGGCTGGTGCAGCATGTCCCAAACCTTGTCGAGATCCAGTTCCGGCTTGTACGTCTTTCTGTCGCCGAATTTGAGCGCGGTCCGCACGTAATCGTTGAACGCCGACACGTAGGCCGACGAGATCGCCGCCGACTGCGGATCGTAATCGGCTTCCTTGCTCATGGGATCGATGGTGGGTCCCGCAAATCGGGTGTCGAGCCGGCCGGTCGTGACGTCGCTTCCCATCAGCGTCTTTTCGAATTCTCCGCCGTTGACCCGCAAATTGGCGCGCTCGATGTAATCGGCCGCCAGCCCCGTGTAGTTGTGCAGCTTGGACGCGATCTCCGATTTGCGCTCCGCGCTCAACGTCGAGCCCGCCGCCAGCGCCTGCAGGTACTCGGTCAACGCGAAGTTTTCCACTTCCCTGAGCAGCGGCTCGAGTGCCCCGGGCTGATTGGGAAGCTTGTGGTGATACCACGCCGTGGCCGTGTAGGTGGGCAGCGCCAGCGCGTAGGGCAGATCGATGCCGGGATTGAACTGCGGCTGGTCGACGCCGTCGTCGAAGTTCAATACCTGCGACAACAGAATGATGCCGTTCAGGTCCAGAGACTTCTCGCTCTGCAGAATATTGGCGAGCGCCGCGGAACGCGTCGTGCCGTAACTTTCGCCGAACAGATACTTCGGCGAATTCCAGCGGTTGTGCCGCGACAGGAACTCGACGATGAAGTTGGCGAAGGCGTGCGCGTCCTGGTCGACGCCATAAAAGGCCTTTTCCTTGTCGGTTCCCCGCAGATGTCCGAAACCCGTGCCGGGCGCATCGATGAACACCAGGTCGCTCACGTCGAGCAGTGTGTACTCGTTGTCGATGAGCCGATACGGAGCCGCCGGGCTGTGCGTGTCGTCCGCCGTCACCACCCGCTTCGGGCCGAACGCTCCCATGTGCAGCCACACCGTGGACGACCCGGGTCCGCCGTTGTACAAAAATGTGATCGGCCGGTGCGGATCTTCCTTGTCGCCGCGGAAATAGGCCACATAGGACATGCCGGCTTGCGGCGGCACCGGCGGCGGCGGCGCGCTCTTGTCCTCGCGCGGCGGCGGCGGATCGTCATCCATGGGATCCTTCACGTGCACGACCAGGATTCCGGCTTCGGATTGGTAGCCGAGCGCGCGTCCGCCGATGTTCACCGACCCTTGCGCGGTCTTGGACTCATCGTGCAGAAATCGGGGCGACTCGCTGGACTCCGTAACCGCCGAAATCTTCACGTCCGCCGTCTCGCTCAGAGACAAACGCTCGCTGCCGGGCGACGCCGACGCGGCGAGTGCAGAACTCAGCAAGGATGAGGCGAGCAAGAGTCGAACGCTTAAGGCCATTATTGGTTCTCCGTACGGAAAAACCGCCATTGTATGCGTTCGCGGATGATGGCCGCTAGAAATCGATTTGATACGACAGGCCCACGCTGCTGCCGGGGTCGTTTTCAGGCGTGGTCCCCTGCACGGACGCGGTACCGTTTCCCAGCCGGGTCTGCAGCTTCAAGTGCTTGGTCAAATCCACCACCGCGCCGATCTGGCTGGTTCCCTGCGAACTCTGTTTCGCCTCGACGTAGATGCGCTTGGAGATGTAGCGCCCGGCTTCGATGCTGGCACCTGAATTTTCGGTTCCCGTGGCGGTGTTGCTCGTGCCCGAGCCGACCGTCAGCCGGTCCAACCCCAGGCTCCTTTGCAGCTTCACCAGCGGATTCAAGCCGCTGTCGCCGCCGACGCCGCTCATTGCCGCCAGCGTCGTGCCGATTTGCGCCAATTGCAGCCCCGTCAGCTGCGCCCCGGGCACGCCGTAGAGCAGCCGCGCCAGGATTTCGTCCTGCGGATACGGCGGATTGCTCGTGAGTTCGAATTGCGGCGCGTCCGCGAGACCGAAAATGCGCACCGACGCCGTCGTCCCGTCCGCCATCACCGTCTGCGCCTTGAAATCCAGGGTGGGGTCGATCTTGTTCTTCAGGCCCGCGCCGTCGAAGCTGACGTTGCTGGTGGGCAGGAAGCTGAGCTTGTTGCCGGCCAGTGAAAAACTTCCGCGTTGCAGATCGAAGCCGCCGCTCACCACGGGCGAGTCCGTGGTGCCGCCGACGTGCAGTTCCCCGCCCATCTCGGCATTGAGCCCGCGCCCCTCCACCAGAACCTCCTGCGGCGCCTGCACGGTGACGTCCAGTCCGATCACCAATCGTTTGACCCGGACCGGCGGCGCCGCCTTGCCGCGCCTGCGCACGTCGAGCACCGCCACATCCGGGGGCAGGCTGTTCGGAATCCCGATGAGCGTGCGGTTCAAATGCACGTTCCCGGCAATGTCGAGCCGTTCGCGCGCGGTGCCGCTCACGCGCAGATCCGCGTTGAGTCTCGCCGTCACCAACTTACTGACGAGGGGTTGGGCGTTTTCAGCCTTGATCTTGAGGTCCACCGGCACGCCGGATTGCAGCACGCCCACCGAACCGCTCATCGAGACCGTGCCGGGCGCGGCCGCCGCGGTCAGGCTCTGGATGCGCAAAGTGCCTTCGCTGCCGACGATCACCGCGGTGATGTCCGTCAGACTCACGCCGCGCACATAATCGCGCACGCTGCCCTTGGTCAGATTCACCGTGCCGTCGATCTGCGGCGCCGCGACGCTGCCGGCAACGGTCGCATCGAACGCCAACGCGCCCGCGGCATGCAGGCCGCGCGCTTCCAACAGCGGATTGATCATGCCGACGTCGACGCCGCCGGTTATCTTCAATGCCCAAGAGCCTGTGGCGGACAGGGGCGCCCATCCGACGACGTTCAAGCGGGACGCCGAGCCCGCGATGAGACGCGCATCGACATCCGCGGTATCTCCCCTCAATTGCGCGCTGGCCTGCAGGTCGATGGACGGCAGGCCCAGGGCGGCATCGTCCGCGAGCGCCACGCCCGTCGCGGTGAGCCGCGCCCGGCCCGTGGGCGACGCGAGGGTGCCCTGCAATTGCGCGCTCGCCTCCATCGTACCCGCTGCCAGCAATCCCGGCGCAAACACATTCACCAGGGACGGCTCAACTTGGCGCAGCGTCGCGCGCACGTCGAGCACCGGCCAGATCTCTCCGCCGAATTGCAGCACCGCCCTTTGCGCTCCCACCTTGAGCGTATCGACGGCCAAGCCGACGCCCAAGGCGATGTGTGCGGGGGCCAGCAGGCGCACGTCCTGGCCGCGATAATTCAACACGGCGTTCGCCACGGTCAGCGCGCGCGGCGCAGGCGTGAAGGATCCGCTCGCCGCCAGCGTCGCCGCGGAGCCGCGCAAGTTCGGCACCTGCACGTCGAGCTTGAATCCCAACAGGTCGGCGAGTCCCTCCGCGGACAGCTGCGCATTTCCAATCAATCCTCCCGCCTCGAGATTGCGGGCGTCAAGGTGCAGCGCGGCGTGCGTGCGCCCGTGGTCGGGATGCAATTCGACAGTCCCCGTGAGGCTGCCTCCGACCTTCGTGCCGAGCACCGGCTGCAGGTCGGCGAGTTGATCGATCTGCAGGTGCAATTGCCCGTGGGGCGGCGCGCTGTCCGGCGGGACGCTGACATCACCGTCCGCCCGCGCGCTCTTCCAGTCCGCGCGTTGAATCAGGGCTCGCGTGAAGCCGCCTTTGCTTCGCTCCACGGCGACATCGAGATGCAGCGGCGCTCCGTCGAACGTTCCTGAGGCCGCCAATGTTCCGTTGGGTGCGGACGGCAAGCCGCGCATTTTCACGGCGCCGGACAGCGTGCCGCTCGGCGACCCTCGCAGCGAGACGGTCGAACTCACCTGAGCCTCGGCGGCGAGCGCATTGGTGGCACCGCTCAGCGTCCCGCTCGCCTTCAAGCTGCCGGCGAGCGCCGCGGACAGGAATTTCAGATCCGAGACCGCGAGGTCCCAGCGCGCATGCAGGATCGCAGCATTGCTGCTCAGGTTCGAAGCACCGCTGCGCGAACCGGGCGCCGGCCTTGAAAGTTCGCCGCTTGCGGTCAATGACAGCGCGCGGCCGGTGAATTTCGCATCCTCGAGGATGAGTGCGCGGTCGGTCAGCGCTCCCGTCAAATGCAACGTGGCGTGATCTCCGACGGCGTCCGACCAGATCTCCGTACCGACCTTGAGCGCGGAACTCGCATCGAGAGCGATGTGCGCCGCCTGGCTGTCGTGCTGCAGCTGCGCCTTGACGAGCGCGCTGCCCTGGACGGTCTGGCCGATGAGCGCCGCCAGCGGCGTCAAATCCGGCAGGCGCAATTCCAGCGCCGCGCTGCGCCAGTCTGCGGTCGACTCGGTGGACCCGCTCAAGTTGAACAATCGGTGCGACGCCGACAGCTTCACAGGCCGCGCGGCCTGATCCAGCCGCATCGATGCATCGACCGTGACGGGCGAGTCCTGCAACGGCTGCCGCTGCAGTCCCGGCAGCCGCAACCCGCCGATGAGCGCGTGCAGCGCGGCTCCCCCGGAATCGGCGGTGAGGTCGGCGCGCACGGCGGCCATTTGAATATCGCCCGGGATGCGCAATTGATCGATCTCGAGGTGGGTACTCGCCGTCGGCGCCTTCAGGCTGCCCTGCCAGCGCCCACGCATGCTGGCGCGCGCCCACGCGAGGTCGGCGCGCGGAGTCAAGGCGGGCGAATCGAGCGCATACTCGAGATCCGCCGACAGGTCGGCGAGGTTGATGCTGCCATGCGCCCGGCCTTGAAAGGCCCCGGCGTCGATGGACAGTTCGACACGCTCCGCCGAACGAGGTCCGTGCAAATTCACCGTTGCGGCCAATGCGCCGAGTCCGGGCAGCTCGAGCAGGTTCTCCAAGGGTCCGCCGGCCGGCTCGTGCAGAACCAACGCCGCATCCATCCGCTCCGGATCGAACAGGAGCTGCAGTTCATAGGCGCCGTCGCCGTCGATGCGATGCGCGGTCGCGGCGATAGCCATGTCCTTGAGCGACCGTAAATGCGCGCTGCCGCGCACCGTGAGCGTCGCGGGCGTGCCCGCGAGCCGCTCGCCGAGGCGCAACGAATCAACCGCCATGGCGGCGACATCCACCCGCGGTATGGACGCGGGCTCGCCGCTCTGCGGATTGGATGATTCGGGAATGCGCTCCACGTCCACCGCTGCCGCATGCAGCGCGTCGATCTGCAGGCGCCGTGCCAGCAATGCCAGCGGCGACCAGTCGAGGGTCACGCGATCGGCGGTGAGCCACACGCCGTGATCGTCGCTGAGCTGCAAATGTTCGATCACCAGGTGCCGCGGAAACGAGCCCGCCAACCCCGACAGCGAAACCTGCCCGGATGTCAGGCGGCGGGTGGCACTTTCGATCATCGCGCGGCCCGCGTCGGTATTGCCCGCCACGAACAGGAGACTGACGAGCAGCAAGACCAGCAGCGTCAGCCCGCCGGCAAACCATGCGCAGATTCTCAGCGCCCGGCGCATCAGAAGGCCTGTCCCAGACCGATGTAGATCTCGAACGCATCGTCGCCGGGGCGCTGCTGGGTCGGCACGGCGACATCCAGCCGGATCGGTCCGATCGGCGTGTAGTAGCGGATGCCCGCGCCGACGCCGATGCGGAACTGGTCCGGCACCGCATGCAGACTGGCGCTGACCTGACCCGCATCCGCGAACACGGCCGCACCGAAATTGGTGCCGATGCGCTGACGCAATTCCACGCTGCCCGCCGTGATCGCGGTACCGCCAATCGGCGTGTTGGTATTCGGGAATTGCGGACCCACCGACTGGTACCGATAGCCGCGAATGGTGCCGCTGCCGCCGCCGTAGAAGCGCTGATCCGGCGGCAGGCTGTATTCTCCTGCGCCTTGCGCGAGTCCCGCCAGCGCGCGCGCGGCGAGCACCGTGCGGCCGGGATCGATGGCCACCAGACTATTCAAATCGAGGAAGCCGGCAATTTTGACCTGGCTGATGATGAACTCGGCGTTGGGATTGCCGAGAGCCAGGGTGGGCGTCACGCTGAACGAGGCGCGGATACCGCGGCGCGGATCCTCGAGCGGTGAACTGAGATGGGTGGTGTCGAAGGTCACGTTGAGCGGCACGGACAGCAGGGTGTAATTGCGCATGACACTTTGTTGAATGATCTGTTCATCGACCGTCGCGCCGCCGACACTGACGCTCCACACCGAGGAGATCTTGCGGGTCAGCGTCACGCTGGACGTGCGCGCCGTCTGATCATAGGCCTGCAACGACTGCTTGATGGCGCCGACGGTGAACTGCAGCGACTGGTCGCGGCGGCCCACATCCGGCATGATGTACTTTGCGCTCGTATCATAGCCGGCTCCGGTGGTATCGCTGCCGCCGAGATTGATCACGGAGGCAGCGATGGTCAATTGCTGTGCGTTGCCGAAGACGTTGCGGTCGGTCCAGGTGACCCCGCCGCTGCCGCCGAGGTCGCTGGAATAGGCGGCGTTGACGGCAATCGAGTGGCGCAGGCGCTCGCGGACCTTGAACGTGATCGGCACGCCCCCGGAATCATCGGCCTCGGTACCTATACCTAAGCTGACCTGGCTGAATACGCCCAGCGCCAACAGATCGCGGCGCGCCCGCTCAATGCTCGAGGGCCGGAACGGATCGCCGGAATGCAGAACGATTCTGGCACGCAACAGGGGCTCATGCACCCGCTTCAAGCCCTCGAAGTGGATCTGACCGATGTTCACTTTCGGCCCGGCCACGACGTGAAAATGCAGGTCGAGGACCGGGGCATCCGCAGCCTCATAGGCCACCGGCGGATCCACCTGGGCAAAAGCGTGTCCTTGCTCCTGCAGAGCAGCCTGCAAGCGCGAACCTCCCGCAAGCACCTTCTGAGCGACGGCGGGCTCACCGCTCGAAAGTCCCAGGGTGCTGCGCACCGATTCGGGCAAGTCGCCTTCGATGTCGATGGTGCGCAAATGATAGAGCGCCCCCAGCGTGAAACTGATCGCGACTTGCGCATCTTTGCCCTTCGGCAACGCGGTCAACACGTCGGCGAGACCGGGATTGCCGACCATCATGCCGTTGATTTTGATCGCCACGCTGCATTGGTAGTAGCCGAAGCTCTCGAGCGCCGTGGTCAGCCGGTCCACGTCGCCGCGCGCACGCGCGATCAGGCCAAAAGGGCTGACCGGAGCCGCTCCGCGCAGCGACTGCAGATCCGAGGTCGCCTTGATGGCCGCGTCCATCTCGCCGTTCCCGACGGAGGCGATCTCGACCCGGTACGGCTGCGGGTCCGCCGCGTGCGCGAGGGGACCGAACGCCGTAACGGCAAATAGAAGCGCACAGGCGGTTTGAGTCATTCGTCGTGCAGGATAACCGAGTAACGGGCGCATCGAGGATAGGCTACTATCGATGAGCGTTCTGCTCGGGCAGGAGGGCGTACCGATGGCGTTGAGCAGCATCATGACGACGCGGATCATCACCGTCGAAATGGACGATCGGCTGGAGGTGGTCAAAGAGATCTTTGACCGCATGAAATTCCACCACCTGCTCGTGGTGGACGATCGCAAGAAGCTCTCCGGCATCATCTCCGATCGGGACCTCCTCCGGGCCTTGAGCCCCTATGTCGGGAGCTTGTCGGAAACCACCCGGGATCTGGCCACCCTGAACAAGCGGGTGCATCAGATCATGAGCCGTCATCCCATCACGTTGCGCCCGCAATCCGAGATCGCCGAGGCCGTCAGCGTTTTTCTCGCGCATCGTATTTCGTGCATTCCGATCGTCGATGATGAATTCAAGCCGGTCGGGATCATCAGTTGGCGCGACTTGCTGAAATGCATCGGGACGGGTTGAAACCCCGTCCACAGGAAGGTATGGTTTCCAACCAAGCCAAAGTTTCGGGTGGTTGACATGCGCACACGATGGACGTCGGTAATCATGGCCGCTGCGATGGCGGTGGCGCTCGCGGCCTTCGCAACCGGGCCCGCGCGGTCCGCCGAAGGTGAAATCTATCCCGCCCCTGAGCAGGCCAAAGTCGATCTGGCCGCCGCCATGGCCGCTTCGGCCGCCTCGCACAAGCGCGTCATTCTGGACTTCGGCGGCAATTGGTGCCCCGATTGCCACGTTCTCGATCGGTACTTTCATGACTCCGTCAACGGCCCCATTCTTGAAGCCAACTACATTCTCGTTCACGTCAACGTCGGGCGAATGAATGAGAATCTCGACATCGCCGAGCGCTATCAGATCCCCTTGCGCAAGGGGGTGCCCGCCCTCGCCGTCCTGGGCGAACACGGCGAACTGCTCTACAGCCAAAGGACCGGTGAATTCGAGGCCATGCGCGGCATGCAGTCCTCCGCGGTGACCGACTTTCTCATGCAATGGAAGCGCCCTCCCGCTTGATCAGGTACGCGCCCCGGCATTGTCGACCGGCCTTGCCAGCGCCCTTGACATCAATCCTCGGGACGACGATGCTGGGGGCATACGTTACCGACAGGTAACATGATGAGGGGGCAGCGATCGTCATTCGGCCGTTGGCCTTGAGCCATGAGCAGCGACAAACCAGGCATGCGCCCCCCGGAAGCACAGACCCCATGCGCCCCAGCCGCCGGCAAGTCGCGGGTGCGCGACCGCATCTTCGAGACTGCCTGCGACCTGTTTAACCGTCACGGCATACGCGGCGTGGGCGTCGATGCCATAGCAGCGGAAGCCGGCTCCAACAAGATGAGCTTTTACCGCAGCTTCGCGTCGAAGGACGCGCTGGTCGCCGAATATCTGCAAGAACAGGAACGCGAGTATTGGGCGTGGTGGGATGCCGCCGTGGCTCGCTATCCCGATGATCCGCGCCGTCAAGTGGAGGCTCTGTTCGAGGCGCAATTGGACCATGCCAAATCCAGCGGCTGCCGCGGCTGCGCGCTCGGCAACGCCGCGGTGGAAATCTCCGACCACGAGGACGAACTGAGCACGCTCGTGCGCGCGTACAAGGAACAAGTGCGCAGGCGGTTGCGCGCCATTGCGCACGCCATGGGTGCGCGCGACGCCGACAGCCTCGGCGATGCTCTCATGCTGCTGCTCGACGGCGGAAATTTCACGCGCCTGACTTTCGCGCTCGGCAGCGGACCGATCGCCGCCGCGCTGCCGGCCGTACGAACGCTCATCGACGCACATCTGCTCGGCAAGTCCGGATGAAATAATTGTGTCAGCCGCCCGGTCAACTTAGCGTTACATCATCGGAGGAAGGTTTATGCGCACGTGGCTGCCCCTGGCATCAGTACTACTGTGCGGCTTCATCGCTGCCACTGCCCAAACTGCCGCCACTGCCGCAACCGCGGTGGTCGCTGACGCGGCGGCCGCTGGCGTGGACGGCGTGCCGTCCGACGCGGCGAAAGTCGTGCCCCTGCCGGTCGGCTCCAAGATGCCCGCGACCGTGGTACGCAATGCGGACGGCACGGAACGGCATCTGGGGCCTGGTCCTCTGGCACGACCGACCATCCTGATTTTTTATCGCGGCGGCTGGTGCCCGTATTGCAACCGCCATTTGGGTGCGCTCAAGCAGGTCGAGCCGGATCTGATCAAGCTCGGATACGATGTGTTGTTCCTGAGCGCGGATCGGCCGGAGCTTCTGTACTCCAGTCTCAAAGAGCCCAATATTCACTACACTCTGCTGTCGGACGCCTCGATGAACGCCGCCCGCGCCTATCGGGTCGCGTTTCGGCTCGACGCCGATGCGCTGGCCGAGTATCGCCGTTACGGCGTGGATATCGAAGCCGCCTCGGGGCAAACACATCACGAGTTGCCCGTGCCCGCGGTTTTCATCATCGATCGCTCCGGCGTCATTCGCTTCGTGCACGCCAACCCGGATTACACCACGAGAATTTCTCCCGACGCCCTTCTCGACGCCGCGCGCTCGGCCGCGGCGGGGAAATAGCCGTCCCTACGGAAATCCAGCCCTACCGAAACCGCTCATTGCAATGCTCGTCGTGGTCGCCGCAATGGCGATCGTCATGGTCTCGCGAAACACGGTCGCGATCGTGTTCATGGTCGGGAGCGGGAGCGATGACGCATCCCGACGAAACGAATAGAAATCCGGCGAGGGCCGCGTATCTGGCGATTCGTTCGAATGCATTCATACATCTGCTCCAGTTGCTCAGCGCGATAGCAGCGCAATAATTACTCTCGGCGCAAACACAGTGTGGAATTTGCATTCGGCGCCAGCCATCAGCGGAGCGCCTAAAGAGGTGCAGGGCAGGTCCTACAGGTGCCTGATTAACGGATCTTAACAATCCGACCACGGGCGTTTAATCGCGGTCGGCCCAGGGTGGCGGGCATGAAATGGCATTCCTCTGGCCCAATGGCATCCGGCCGCGTCCGCGCCGTGCTCGCCGCCTGCGCCGCCGTGGCGGCCGGCGCCGCCGTGGCAGCCGGCGCCGCCTTGACCGCCTGCAGCGTCGGACCCACCTACAAGAGACCTGAGGTGGCGTTGCCCACGCAATGGCACGAGTCGGCGGGCCCCGGCGTGCCCGCCGAGCACGGCGCAGCGTCGGTCTGGCCCGCCGCCGATTGGTGGCACGGCTTTGGATCGGCAAAGCTCGACGAATTGATATTTGAGGCGGAGCACAACAACGATGACATCGCCGGTGCCATCGCCCGCGTTCAGGAGGCGGACGCGCAGGCGCGGATCGCCGGCGCCGCGCTTCTGCCCTCGCTCGATTTGAATGCCACGGCCACTCGCGCACGCGTGCCGGTCACAGGCTCGGGTCCGCGCCTGTCCAATGCGTTCAATCCGGAGTTGAGCGCGAGCTATGAACTCGATTTCTGGGGCAAGAATCGCGCCCAGCGCGATGCTGCGCGCGCCGCCGCCGCGGCCAGCCGGTACGATCAGCAAACCGTCGCTCTGACGGTGATCAGCAGCGTCGCGACCACCTACTTTCAGGCGCTCGAGCTGCGCGACCGAATCCGCGTAGCGCAGCAAAATCTGGAGAACGGCCAAAAGATCCTCAAAGGGTTCAGGCTGGAGCAGTCCGCGGGCACCGCCACGGGGCTCGATGTCGCGCAGCAGGAGACCACGGTGGCCGTGTTGAACGCCGCCCTACCGCCGCTGCTGCAGCAATTTCGCCAGACCGTGTATGCCCTGGCCGTGCTCGTCGGACGGACCCCCGAGTCGTTCGACGTTGACATGGGTACGCTCGCGGAGCTGTCCAGCCCGGCGGTCGTCGAGGGTCTGCCCTCGCAGCTCCTGTCGCGGCGCCCGGATGTCGCCGAGGCGGAGCAGCAATTGATCGCCGCCAACGCGGATATCACCGTCGCGCGGGCGGCGCTGTTTCCCAACATTCAGCTCACCGCGACGGGCGGTTACGAGAGTTCGGCGCTGACTTCGCTGGTGAGTCCTCCCAACCGCGTGTATGCACTGACCGCGGGGCTCACGCAGCCGATTTTTCACGGCGGCGCGCTCCGCGGCCAGGTTGCCTATAGCAAGGCGCGCTACACCGAACTGTTGACGACTTACCACAAGACGGTGCTCACGGCGTTCGGCAATGTCGAAGACGCTTTGGTGGCTGCTCAACAAACCGCCGAGCAGCAAGCGCGGCAGCGGGAGGCGGTGACCACGGCGCGGCGCGCCTTCGAATTCGCACAGACCCAGATGTCAGCCGGCATCGTCAACATACTGACCGTGCTCAATACCGAAAATGCCCTGTTCACGGCACAAGATCAGCTGGTACAAGTGAATTATCTGCGCCTGCAGGCCTTGGTGGACTTGTTCACCGCGCTCGGCGGCGGCTGGCGTCAAGGGTAGATCAATATGCGGGAACTCTCGAAAAAAGGCGGTTTGATCGGGGCGCTGGCCTTCGCGGCGCTGGCGCTGTTGGTCTGGCGCACGGTGGCGCAAAGGCAGGCCGATGCGGCCGTCAGCAATGCGCCGCCCGCGATCGCCGTCGATTCGGCGGCCGTGACGCACGCGGACGTGCCGATTTATCTTTCCGGGCTGGGCACCGTTCAGGCTTTCTATACCGTCACGGTCACGGCGCGCGTCGACGGCGAACTGCAGAAGGTCGCGTTCACCGAGGGTCAAACCGTGCACAAGGGCGACCTGCTCGCACAAATCGACCCGCGACCGAATCAAGCCGCGTACACCCAGGCGATTGCCACGAAGGCCAAGGATGCGGCCACGCTGGCGAACGCCAAACGGGATCTCGAGCGCTACATCATATTGCAGCCGCAGGATCTGGCGAGCAAACAAACGGTCGACACCCAGCATGCGCTGGTCGATCAACTCACCGCCCAGCTGCAGGTCGATCAGGCCCTGATCGACAATGCGCAAACCCAACTCGAATACACCCGCATCACCTCGCCGATCAACGGCCGCACCGGCATACGCCTGGTGGATCCGGGCAACATCGTCCACGCGGCAGCCACGACGGGAATCGTCGTGGTCACCCAGGTGCAGCCCATTTCGGTGATCTTCACTCTGCCCGAGGAGGACTTGGGCAAGGTCAACGCGGCGCTTGCCGAGGGCCCGGTGACGGTCACGACTCTGTCCCGCGACGGGGCTACCGAGCTCGATCAAGGCACGCTCACCCTGGTCGACAACGAGATCGATCAGAGCACCGGCACGGCGAAGCTCAAGGCCACATTCGCCAACCTCCACAATGCGCTCTGGCCCGGCCAGTACGTCAACGCTCGCGTGCTGGTGCGCACCGCGCGCCAGGTGCTGACGCTGCCGACCACGGCGGTGCAACTCGGACCCAACGGTCCTTTCACCTATGTGGTGAAGGCCGATTCGACCGTGGAGGTGCGGCCGCTGAAGATCGGCGAGGAGAGCGGCGGCCTGACCGTCGTCAATGCCGGACTCGCCTTGAACGAGCGCGTGGTGACCAGCAATCAATACCGCTTGCAGCCGGGCTCGCGCGTGCGCATCAACACCACCGACGCATCCGCGGACGCGCCCAAGGCGCGCTCCAAGTCCTCATGAGCATTTCAGAGCCCTTCGTCAGACGGCCGATTGCCACGTCCCTGTTGATGGGCGGCATTTTTCTGGTCGGCCTCGTGGTCTACCCCATGTTGCCGGTGGCGCCCCTGCCGCAGGTCGACTTCCCGACCATTCAGGTCTCGGCGTCGCTGCCGGGCGGCAGCCCGGAAACCATGGCCTCCTCGGTCGCGACGCCGCTCGAGTATCAATTCGCGCAAATCTCCGGCCTGTCGCAGATGACCTCGACGAACGCGCTGGGCACCACGCAGATCACGCTGCAGTTCGACCTGAACCGCAACATCGATGCGGCCGCGCAGGACGTGCAAACGGGAATCGACGCCGCCGGCGGCCAGCTGCCGAAGAACCTGCCGGCGCCGCCGACTTACAAAAAGGTCAACCCCGCCGATTCGCCGATTCTGATCCTGGCCGTTCATTCGGATGTCCTGCCGGTCACCACCGTCGATGACTACGCCGAGAACATCCTCGCACAGCAGATTTCGCAGATTCCCGGCATCGCGCAAGTGTCGATCGGCGGCCAGCAAAAGCCCGCGGTGCGCGTGCAGATCGATCCGACGAAGCTGGCGGCGTTGGGATTGCAAATGGAGGATGTGGCCGGCGTCATCACTGCCGCCACGGTCGACGCGCCCAAGGGCTCGATCAACGGACCGAAGCGCAGCTTGACGATTTACGACAACGACCAGTTGCTGAGTGCCGCGCCGTGGAACGACGTGGTGGTCGCCTACAAGAACGGCGCGGCGGTGCGCATTCGCGACATCGGTGTCGCGGTCGATGGCCCGGAAAATACCCTGCTGACCGCCTGGCAGAACGGCCGCAAAGGCATTTTGCTGCTGATTTACAAACAGCCCGGCGCCAACGTCATCGACGCCGAAAAGCGCGTCGAGACGCTGCTGCCGCACGCGCTGGCGTCCGTGCCGCCGTCCATCAAAGTCGATACGGTCGCGAATCGCACCACCACCATCAGCGCCTCGGTGCGCGACGTGGAGTTCACGCTCGCGCTGACGATCGCGCTGGTCGTGATGGTGATTTTCCTGTTCCTGCGCAGCGCCTGGGCGACCATCATTCCCGGCGTCACCGTGCCGTTGGCGCTGCTCGGCACGGCGGCGATGATGTACGTGCTCAACTACAGCCTGGACAATTTGTCGCTGATGGCGCTGACCATTGCGGTGGGTTTCGTGGTCGATGACGCCATCGTGATGCTGGAGAACATCTACCGGCACATCGAGGCCGGGATGTCGCCGCTGGACGCGACTCTCAAGGGCGCCGGCGAGGTCGGCTTCACCATCCTGTCCATCAGCATCTCGCTGATCGCCGTGTTCATTCCCCTGTTGCTGATGGGCGGAATCATCGGCCGGCTGTTTCGCGAGTTCGCCATCACCATGAGCATGACCATCGTGATTTCGGCGTTCGTGGCTCTGACGCTCTCGCCCACCATGTGCGCGTTGTTCCTGCGCGACGAGAAGCACGCCAAGCACGGCCGGGCCTATATGGCGGTCGAGAGAGCCTTCGACCGGCTGCTCGCCGGCTATACGCGCGGCCTCGATTTTTGCCTGGATCATAAGCGACTCACGCTGGCGGTATTCTTGATCACCGTCGCGGCCACGGTTGCGCTCTACATCGCGATTCCCAAGGGCTTCTTTCCGCAGCAGGACACCGGCATCATCTCCGGCTTGTCCGATGCGCCGCAGGACATCTCCTTCGACGAGATGGTGCGGCGACAGCACTTGCTCCTCGACGTCGTCGCCAAGGACCCGGATATCGCGAGCTACGGGACCGGCATCGGCGGCGGCCGGCCGATCAACAACGGCTTTGTGGTCATCGGCCTGAAACCGCGCGACCAGCGCAGCGCCAGCGCCGATCAAATCATCACCCGGCTGCGTCCCCAGCTGGCGAAGGTGCCGGGTGCGACCTTGTTCATGCAGGCGGCGCAGGATCTGAACGTCGGCGGCCGCACCTCGCGCACGCAGTACCAGTACACGCTGCAGGATTCGGATATCAACGAGCTCAACAGCTGGGCGCCGAAACTGCTCGCGGCGCTGCAGAAGCTGCCGATGCTGCGCGACGTGGCCTCGGATCAGCAGACCAGCAGCGGCATGCTGTCGCTGACCATCGACCGCGATCAGGCGGCGCGATTCGGCATTCAGCCGGCCGCGATCGACCAGGCGCTGTATGACGCTTTCGGCCAACGCCAGGCGGCGCAGTTCTTCACCCAGGCGAACAGCTACCACGTCATCTTGGAGATTACTCCTGCGCTGCAGAAGGATCCCGCCACGCTCAACAAGCTGTACTTGAAATCGGCATTGACCGGCCAGATGGTGCCGCTGTCGGCGATGACCAAGTACGACACGCAGCGCGTCACCTACCTGTCGATCAATCACCAGGGACAGTTCCCGGCGGTGACGCTGTCGTTCAATCTGGCGCCCGGCGCCGCGCTTGGGCAAGCCGTCGATGCGATCAATCGGGTTTCCGCGCAGATGCGCCTGCCCGCGACCATCAACGGCAACTTCCAGGGCACCGCGCAAGCCTTTCAAAGCTCCCTGAAGAGCCAGCCGTACTTGATACTCGCGGCGCTGGTCGCCGTGTACATCATTCTCGGTATGCTGTATGAAAGCTACGTTCATCCCCTGACCATTCTCTCCACTCTGCCATCGGCGGGGGTCGGAGCCCTGCTCGTGCTCTTGATATTTCACATTGATCTGTCGGTGATGGCGTTGATCGGCATCATCCTGCTCATCGGCATCGTCAAGAAGAACGGCATCATGATGGTCGACTTTGCGCTGCAGGCCGAGCGCGAACAGGGTCTCTCGCCGCACGACTCGATTCGCCAGGCCTGCCTGCTGCGCTTTCGGCCCATCATGATGACCACGATGGCCGCGCTGCTCGGAGCCCTGCCCCTGGCCTTGGGGCATGGCACCGGTTCGGAGCTGCGCCGGCCGCTGGGCTATACCATGGTCGGCGGCTTGATCCTCAGCCAGGCGCTGACGTTGTTCACCACGCCGGTCGTTTATTTGTATTTGGACGAGCTCAGCCTGTGGTTCAAGACTCGGCGCGGCCGCAGGCATCCGCAGGCGGATTCGCCGCCGCCGCAGCCGCGCGAATATGCGGTGCCGCCGGTCGAGGGGACGACGTGAAGATCCTCCTGGTCGAAGACAACGAAAGGGTCACGCAGTTCGTCGTCAAGGGCCTGCAGGAAGCCGGCCACACCACGGACCACGCCGGCAACGGGCGCGACGGCATGTTCCTCGCGGCGAGCGAGCCGTACGATGTGATCATCATGGATCGGATGCTGCCGGGCGATATCGACGGACTCGCCATCATCGAAGTACTGCGCAAGGCCGGCAAACGCACGCCGATTCTGATCTTGAGCGCGCTCTCGGAGGTCGATGACCGAATACGCGGGCTGCGCAGCGGCGGCGATGATTACTTGACCAAGCCCTTCGCCTTCGGCGAATTGCTCGCGCGCCTGGACGCATTGCATCGACGCGCCCAGGGCGTCAACACCGAAATACCGCTCGTCGTCGGCGACTTGCACCTGGATCCATTGACGCGCAAAGTCACTCGCGGCGATCGGCCGATTACCCTGCAGCCGCGCGAGTTCAAGCTGCTCGAGTACCTCATGCGTCACGCGGGTCAGGTGGTCACTCGCACCATGCTGCTGGAGAATGTGTGGGATTATCACTTCGATCCACAGACCAACGTCGTCGATGTGCACATCAGCAAACTGCGGCAAAAAATCGATGCGGAGTTCGAGCGGCCGCTGCTGCGCACCGTCCGCAATGCGGGCTATTCGGTGACCGAGAATGACTAGCATGATGCGCTCCTCCGCGGTGTCGCTGGCGCTCGGCTATGTCGCGCTCGGAATCGCCGCATTGGTGTTGTTCGCGGCGCCGCTGTGGTACGCCTGGCAGGTCACGATCCAGGAAGGGCGCGCGGAAATCCTACAGGCCGACGCGCAGCGTCTCACGTACGTATTTCGCCGCGACGGTGCCGTGGGCCTCAAGAACTTCATCGATGCGCGCGTCGGGATGCAGATCGCAGGCGACCGAATCCTGCTGCTGACCGACGCATCCATGCATCCGCTCGCGGGCAATCTGACGGCGTGGCCCCCCAGCGTACCCGCCGTCCCGGGCAACTACACCACCCATGTCAGCGTGCGCAACCACGGCGATCAGGGGGCGTTCTTTCACGTGGCGCAGCTCGACGGCTATAACCTGCTGATAGGCCGGGACAACACGCTCTTTGCCCCGCTGCAGACGAATTTCTGGTACGGACTGACCGCCGCCGTCGCCGTCCTGACCATCGCCGGACTCTTGGTGGGCCTCATTACCCGCCGCGCGCTGATGTCGCGCGTCGACAGCATCCGACAAACCATATCGGCCATCATGCACGGCGATCTGAAGCACCGCCTGCCGACGCGGCGCAACGATGACGAACTCAATACCCTGTCCCGCACCATCAACGGGATGCTCGAGCAGATCGAACTATTGGTGCATGGCGTGCGCAATGTGTCCAATTCCATCGCTCACGACCTACGCACCCCGCTGGCCGAGTTGCGCTCCCGGCTCGAAGAATTGTCCCTCATTCGGCCGTCCCCTGAGCAGACATACGCCGAAATCGATGGCGCCGTTGCGGACGTCGACCGCGTGATCCGCATCTTCGACGCCTTGCTGCGGCTTGCGGAAATCGATGCCGGCATGCGCAGGTCCGGCTTCGTCGCGCTCGATGCGGCCGAGCTGGCGGCGAACGCCGTGGAGTTCTACGCTCCTGCCGCCGAGTTGAAGAACATCGGTCTCGCAACCCGCTCCGACGGACCGGTGACGGTATCCGGCGATGCGGTGCTTCTCGCCCAGGCGATGAGCAACTTGATCGACAACGCACTCAAGTATGCGCCGGTCAATGGCGCGATCGAGGTCGCCGTTCTCAAGCGCGGCGATGGTACGGCCGAGATTTCGGTGTCGGACAATGGCCCGGGGATACCCGACTCGGAGAAGGCCAAAGTGGTGGAGCGCTTCTATCGCGGCGACGCCAGCCGCGGCACTCCCGGCGTGGGTCTGGGCCTGAGTCTGGTGCAGGCGGTGGCCAAGCTGCACGGCAGTACTCTCGAGCTGTCGGATCGACACCCGGGACTGCGCGTCGCCTTCGCCATACCTCTCGATTCGGCGGCCGCGGAATTGCTCGCGGCTCCCGCCTCACCCGCACGAGCGGCCTCGAGTCAGCGTCCTCGCGAGGTCGCAATCGATTCACCGAGCGTATCTTGAAACGCTACCTCGCCGCGGCGAGGGTACCGTTCCTCCAGTCCATGGTACCGCTCGCCGACGTGGCGCTGTTCTGTGTGCTGATATCCAATGGCGCGACGTTGCGAGCCGCCAACGCGGCGAGCTTCACGGTCGCCATGGCGTTGAGTTACCTGCTGAAAGCACGTTCCGGCGACTGGCAAGTGGGCCGGCGCCTGGCCGTCATGGCTGTCGCGGCCGTCATGGCGCTGTTCCTGCGCGCCGGCGTCCTCTGCTTGTTGTCGGCGAGCTGGGGCTGGCCGGCGCAGCTGTCCATCGTTTTCGCCGTGATTGCCGGAATGGCCGTGACGACGCTGGGGTACTCCTATGCCGCATCGGCGGCTGAGCCCGCGGCGCGGGCGCGCACGCTGGCCATCGGCCTCGTCGTCTATGCCTGCGTGCTGCGCCTGGTGTATCTCGGATCCGTGGAGCTGCTTCCCGAGGAGACGTACTACTGGAATTACTCGCGGCATCTCGACATCGGCTATCTCGACCACCCGCCGATGGTCGCGTGGCTGATCAGACTCGGCACGGCGGCATTCGGTCAGTCCGAGTTCGGCGTGCGCAGCGGCGCTTTCGTCTGCGGAGTCATCGCCTCCTTTTTTGCCTATCGCCTGACGCGTAACCTGTTTGGCGAGGCGAGCGCGCTGGCCGCCCTGGTATTGGCGCAAATCCTGCCCTTCTTTTTTCTCTCCGGGCTGCTCATGACGCCCGATGCGCCTCTGACCGCCGCATGGGCCGCCTCGCTCTATTTTCTCGAACGCGCGCTGGTTGCCGGCCGTTCCGGCGCCTGGTGGGGTGCGGGACTGTGCTTGGGGCTGGGCATGCTCTCGAAATACTCCATCGGCTTGCTCATCCCGGTGACGCTGGCCTTCATGCTGTGGGATCGACAAGCGCGGCGATGGTGGCTGCGTTGGGAGCCGTACGCGGCAGCGCTGCTCGCGCTTGCGATCTTCTCTCCGGTCATCCTTTGGAACGCACAGCACGAGTGGGCCTCCTTCACATTCCAAACGGTGCGGCGCCTGGGAGAGGCTCCCAAGTTCGCGCTGCATCGGCTGATCGCCTCCGCCCTGGTGCTCATCACGCCGACGGGGGTGCTCGCGGTTGCCGCGGCGCTGATGGGCGCGAAGTCTGCGGGCGCTAACCAACCCGCTGGCGCCAATCCACCCGCGGGCGCGGTCGACGCCGAATCCTCGCGCCGCTGGCGGTTTCTCAGCCTGGCCGTGCTCATTCCGCTGGCGGTGTTCACCGTCTACAGCCTGCGCCATGAAGTAAAGCTCGACTGGACCGGCGCGCCCTGGACCGCGGCTCTTCCCGTGATGGCCACGGGCATGATGGCGGCCATGGGGATGATCGCGGCCGCAGGCACGGCCGACAGCCGCCCGAGCGGCCTGCGCGCATGGCTTCGCGGCGCTTGGACACCGACGCTGCTGACCCTGCTGCTGCTCTATGGCGCCGGCCTGCATTACCTCGTGTTGGGGCTGCCCGGTGTTGGCTACAGCAAACACATCGAATTGGTTCCCGTCGGCTGGCGCGATCTCAGCCGTCGGGTCGGTGAGACCGCAGCGGCACTCCGCGCGGAAACCGGCGGCGAGCCGCTGATTGTCGGCATGGATCGCTATGCCATCGCCAGCGAGGTGGCATTTTACGGGCTTCAGCGCGCGCGATCCGAGGTGCCGACATCGAGCGTGAATTTGTTCGAAGGCATGGGTTTGATGTACGAGCGGTGGATGCCGGCCCGGTTGCAGGACGGCCGAACCCTGTTGCTGGTCGCGTGGGACCCGATGGACCTCACCGGCAAAATCGTCGAGTCCCGCGCCGAGCGCTTGGGCCCCATCGTGGACGAAGTCTTGATGCGGGACGGCCGCGTGGTGTGTCACTACTACCATCGGTTCGCCTACAATTACCGCAGCATCCCGCGCTCATGATCTAAGGCGCCTCGAAAACGGGAAATACGATGAGTGGGAAGACAGTTCAGTGGCTGGCAGCGGTCCTCGGGTTCGCAGCGGTGCTTGCCGGGGCATGCGCTGTGCCCGGCGCTGCCGCCCTCGCTCAAACGCCCGAGCAGGAAAAGATGTGGGAGGCGCAACGGGCGCAAAAACAGGCGGAGCAGAAGGCGGCGGCGGAACGGCTGGCCCAGCAGCGCGAAGCCCGCAGGGCCGATCCCATGGCCTGGGTGCGCACGCTGGACCCCATGGCGAGCGGAGGCTGGGTATTTCGCGTCGTTGCCGCGGACGGATCCTGGGCGGCCTTCAGCACCGAGCATCAAATGAAGCGGTCAGGCCGCCTCGTGACGGCATGGCTGAGGCAAGAGTACCCGGAGCCGCAACGAAGTCCCGCCCGCGATGCCTACCTGAGCGACGTCGAGAAAGTTCAGTACGACTGCGGCAAGGAACGGGCTCGCGTGTTGCTGGCCGTCTATTACTCCGCCAACAATCTCGCCGGCGGCCAGCAAACCGAAGATGCCGATCCGAAGCAAGCGGCGTGGGATTCCATCGTTCCCGGAACGCAAAGTGAATTGATATTTCACTGGGCCTGCGACTTGGGCTCAGCAGGGGCGCGACCATGACAATTGGATGGTCGTGGCCAGCAGCCGCGATCGGTCGGCGCACGGGCCCACCAAGATTTCGATGTCACCGGGCTCGAACACCGGCTCGAGATCCACGCCGAGGAAGCGCAAATCCGCGGCACGCAACGACAGGGTCACTGTTCCCGATTCGCCTGGATGCAATTCGATCTTGGCAAAACCCTTGAGCTCGAGAAGCGGGCGGACCACGCTCGCGACCTTGTCATGCGTGAACAGGAACACCGTTTCCTGCGCCTGCCTCGCGCCCTCGTTGCGCACGTCGACTCGAATCTGCATGGTGTCGATGTCCTCGACATTCGGCGGCGTCACACGAAGATTGGACAGCGTAAAGCGTCCATAGCTCAGGCCGTGGCCGAAGGGAAATAGCGGCTCGTTGGGCTCGTCGAGATACTTGCTGGTGTAATGATCCTTCGGATCGGCGGGCCGGCCGCTCGGGCGCTCGCCGAAAAAGATGGGAATCTGCCCCGCGGCGCGCGCCCAGGTCACCGGCGTACGGCCGCTCGGCGAGGCCCGTCCGGTCAGGACATCGGCGATGGCATTCCCCGCCTCGCTGCCGAGGAACCACGCGGCAAGCATGGCGTCCGCTTTCTCGGCGAGCCAGGGCACGATGAGCGGGCGGCCCGAGAATAGCACCACGATCACCGGCCTGTTTGCCGCACGCGCTTGTTGCAAAACCGCCTCGGCGAATTGGCGCTGCTTTCCCGGCAGGTCCAAGTGCGCGCGGCTCGCGGCCTCCCCGCTCATGACCGCGGCTTCCCCCACACACAGGATGATGGCATCGGCGGTCGCGCACAGGCCAAGAGCCGTCGCCATCCCCGAAACGTCATCGCTCTCGATCGCGACGCCCGGCGCATGCATTACCTGGGATTCGGGCAGTGAGGCGCGCAGACCCGCCACGACGCCGACGTGACCGTCCGCATCCGCGGCTCCCCACCACGGGCCGCGCATCTCGCCCGCGGCATCGGCCAGCGGACCCACCACCGCGAGCCGCCGCCGTGAGCCCGCCAGCGGCAGCGTCTCGCGGTCATTTTTCAGCATGACGATGGCGCGCGCACCAACGGCGCGCGCGAGCGCCCGGCGTTGGCTGAGAGCGGCGGCGGATTCCGGCGTCGCGCCGCGCCGATACGGATCATCGAACAGTCCCAGCTGCTCCTTGAGCGTCAACACGCGCCGAACCGACTCCTCGATCTCAGGCAGGGTCACGAGCCTGCGCTCGAGCGCAATGGGCAGCCCGCGGCGATACGCATCGGCCATCATGTCGATATCCACGCCGGCCTTGAGCGCGTGCGCCGCCGCCTCGGCCAGATCGGCCGCGATGCCGTGGCGCATGAGTTCCGCAATGGCGTTGTAATCGCTCACGATCACCCCCTTGAACCCGAGACGCCCCCGCAGCCAGCCGCGCAGCAGCGCCTTGTTTGCCGTCATGGGAATGCCGGCGAGATCGGTGAAAGCGGGCATGACGGCCGCGACGCCCGATGCCACCGCCGCCGCAAACGCCGGCATGTGCACCTCGCGCAAGGTGCGTTCGGAGATATCGACCGAAGCATAATCGCGGCCCGCGGTGACGGCGCCGTAGGCGCAATAATGCTTGGCGACCGCGGCCAGCGCATCCGCCGCCGCGAGGCTCTCGCCTTGGAACCCGCGCACCTTCGCCTCCGCGATGCGGACAGACACCCAAGGGTCCTCCCCCGGACCCTCGGCGCTGCGCCCCCAGCGCGGGTCGCGTGCAACATCCAGCATCGGCGCGAAGGTCATCGCCAGACCCTCGGCCGCGGCCTCCTTGGCGGACTCACGCGCGGTGAGCGCCCAGGTTTCGGGATCGAACAGGGCCGCTTCTCCCAGAGGTATGGGAAACAAAATCCGATGTCCATGCACCACGTCGAAGCCGATGAGGAGGGGGATGCCGAGCCGGGACTCCTCCACGGCCAACCGCTGCATTTCGCGCACGTGCGCCGCGCCGACCATGTTCAGCAGGTTGCCGATCGTGCCCGCCTTGATTGCATCGGTCGAATCGCCGGCGATGACCGGTCCCGTCACCGTATAGCCGGCGGCGGTCATGGTGAGCTGGCCGAGCTTTTCCGCCAAGGTCATGCGGCCGATCAAGGTCTCGATCCGGCTCATTTAATTCCGCTCATCCAACGCCGCATTATCCGATAATGACTGATCACTCAAGCTCCCGAGAGTTAACGATGAACCTCGAATCGAATTCCGAAGAGATTGCCAACTCCCGTCTTGCGCCGCAACTCACCATGATGATACGGGCTCTGTGGGCCTCGCCGGTGCGCACCCGGCTGCTGCTGCTGTCGGGAGCACTGTTCGTCATCGTCGCGGTGACCGCCTACGGGCAAATACGCCTCAATAACTGGAACCAACCCTTCTATGATGCGCTGTCGCGGCGCGACTTTGCGCAATTCCTGGTGCAGCTTGGCGTGTTTGGTTTGATTGCCGGCGCGCTGCTGGTTCTCAATGTGGCGCAGCGCTGGCTGGGCGAAACGCTGAAGATCAAGCTGCGCCAGGGCCTGGTGCGCGATTTGATTGAAAATTGGATGCGGCCGGGGCGCGCCTTTCGGCTTAGCCTAGCCGGCCCGATGGGCGTGAATCCCGATCAGCGCATGCACGAGGACGCACGCCACCTCACCGAGCTGTCGGCTGATCTCGGCATCGGCCTGCTGCAATCCTCGATTCTGCTGGGCACCTTCGTGAAAGTTCTGTGGTCGCTGTCGAACGACTTTGTTTTCCACATCGGCAACGGGAGCTTCAAGGTCCCGGGATACATGGTATGGGCGGCCCTATTCTATTCAGGTTCGGCGTCCCTGCTGAGTTACTGGGTGGGCCGCAGTTTGGTCGACCGCAACGCGCAGCGCTATGCGCGCGAAGCCGATTTGCGCTTTTCGCTGGTGCGCGTCAACGAGCACATCGACGCCATTGCGCTGAGCGGGGGCGAAGCGGACGAAGCGCGGCGCATGGAAGCGGACCTCTCGGGGGTGCTCGCCGCCACGGCCCGCTTGGTGACCGGGCTCACCAATCTGACGTGGATCACCAGCGGCTCGGGCTGGGTCACGCTGGTTGCTCCCATCCTGGTGGCGGCGCCGCTGTATTTTGCCGGAAACATCTCCTTCGGCGGCCTCATGCTGGCATCGGGCGCCTTCAATCAAGTGCAGTCTTCGCTGCGTTGGTTCGTGGACAATTTCAGCACCATCGCCGATTGGCGCGCGACCTTGCTGCGGGTCGCGAGCTTTCGCCGCGCGGTCATCGACACCGATGTGCTGCACGATGTCCAAAGCCGCATCGAGTTGGTCGCCGGGGATCCCGGCAAGATCGCCATCGAGGATTTGGAGATCGCATCGCCCGGCGGCGCCACCATGCTCCAGGAGAAAAAAGTGGAGATCAAGGCGGGCGAGCGGGTATTGATCGTCGGCGAATCCGGCACCGGCAAGACCTTGTTGTTTCGCGCCTTGGCCGGATTGTGGCCGTGGGGCGCCGGGCGGGTGGTTCATCCGCGAGGCGAGGAGCTGTTCTACATGCCGCGCGTCCCCTATCTTCCTCCCGGCACGCTGCGCGAAATTCTTTGCTACCCCTCCAGGACGGACGCCTTCGAGACAGCCGCGTACGCGAATGCGCTTGGGCGGCTCAAGCTCGAACGCCTGGCGCCCCTGCTGGACGTGGCGCAGCGCTGGGATCGGGAGCTCGGCGAGGATGAACAGCAGGCGCTCGCCTTTGCGCGCGTGGTGCTGCATGCCCCGCCCTGGCTGCTCATGGACGAGGTGCTCGATTCCCTGGATGAGGAGATGCATCAGCGGATCGCCGAAATCTTCGACAAGGATCTCGAACATGCCGGCGTCATTCACATCGGCCGCGCCGACACCCGCCAGCAGCTTTATTCGCGCATCTTGCACCTGGTCAAGGATCCGACGCTGCGCAGGCTGGGAGCGGGCGCTGCGCTCATCGCGTCACCCGCAACATGACCAACGCCGTGATCAGGGCCGTCAGGAACGCGACAGTCATGGTGACCGCGATGCCGAGGATGCCGTCCTTATGCTCCCGATACCACAAATCCAGGCGCCCGCGCCGCGTGTGCAGCCGAATCGCCCGATCCGCGCCCGCAAACGTCACCGCCACCAAGAACGCGCCATCCTTGCGCTTCGTGTACTTGATCAGCCGCCGGTATTCCAGATAGCGGAGCGGCAACTCCAGCTTGGCGGTGACCAGCTTGGTGCGGATTTCCGCTGGAAACACCGTGGTGTCGATGCCCTGCAGCCGCCCTTCCGCGTTCCACCCATCTCCCTCTCTCATCGGGTGCATGGCGAGCCACAGAATCTGCTCGCCGGTCACCGGCAGATCTTCGTCGATGCTCTCGCGATAATAGTAAAGACCGTGCAAGATTCGATCTTCGTCGTTTCGGCTCATCAACCGGGCACCGCTGCAATGTGAGGAGACGAGTGTACCCGATCGCCATACCGCATCGAACGCAGGCTGGATCACCACCTCCAGTGGCGCAAAAATACCGGATGCTGCCGATTCTTGTCGCAGGCGTATTGGCGCTCGCCTGCACGCCGGCCACTGCTGCGGGAGGCAAGCACGACACTGCCCCGTATGGGCTTGTTGCTCGGACGGCCACCAGGCCCTACTTGGCGCTGCCGCAGGATCCGGGCGGCGCAATTCCTGCGCTGCTGTCTCAGACAGGCGCCTTCAGCGATACGCGCAGCCTGCGTCCGAGCAAGGGATTGATCCCCTACGACCTGGTCGTGGCTTTTTGGTCGGATGGTGCCAGCAAGTCACGCTGGGCCGCCATTCCGGACGGGAAGATCAAATTTTCGGCCGCCGGCGAGTGGACTTTTCCCAGGGGAACGGTGTTCATCAAGACCTTCGAGCTGGCCACCGATGCGGCGCATCCCGCCACCAAACGCCGGCTCGAGACCCGCCTCTTGGTATGCGACGGCGCCGGCGGCGTGTACGGCGTCGTTTACAAATGGAGGCCGGATAACAGCGACGCGGATTTACTGACGGCGGGCGCGACCGAACAGATCCCGATCAAGACTGCGGCGGGAGAAATCCGCCAGCAGACGTGGTACTACCCGAGCCGGGCGGATTGTCTGGCGTGCCACAACGCCAAAACCCGCGGCATACTCGGCGTGAAAACACGCCAAATGAACCGTGCAGTCACCTACCCCTCGGGGAGAACGGACAATGAACTGCGAGCGTGGAATCACCTTGGCCTGTTCGAGCCCGCGATTGACGAGGCCGAGCTTGCGAAGTTTCCCACGCTTGCGGCCGCCGACGATGAGACGCGAAGCTTGCAGGACCGGGCCCGATCGTATCTGGACGCCAATTGCGCGCAATGTCACCGTCCGGGGGGGACTGTCGCCTATTTTGACGCTCGATACGATACGCCCCTCGAGCAGCAGGAACTGATCGGGGGGCCGGTGTTGATCGATCAGGGGATCGACAGACCGCGGGTGGTTGCGCCGCACGACATCTGGCGCTCGATCGCATTCATGCGCGTAAACACGGTGGATGACATCAAGATGCCGCCCATCGCGCGCGAAACCATCGATCAGAATGGCGTCAAGCTGCTGCGGGATTGGATCACGAGCCTGCCCGGGCGCCCGGTCCTGGACCCGCCCGGCATGACGCCCGCAGGCGGATCCTTCGACGGGCCGATCGCGATCACATTGACGGCAGTCGAACCCGGCGCCGAAATACGCTACACCGTGGATGGGAGCGCACCCGGACCGTCGGACATGCGTTACGACAATCCAATCGAGCTCACGGAACCCACCGTGCTCCGGGCAAGAGCCTACAAGGACGGCTTCACCCGCAGCATCGCCACGCAAGAGGTATTCATCGTCGGAAAATGATTTGCCTGCCCGCGCCGCTCATTGGGCATCCGGCACGATGGCAACTCCCCAAGGACCCGTGCCTGCTTTGACCCGAGCGATTTCCTTTTTGGCCTCGAGATCCACCACGGACACATCGTTCGACGGCCCATTGGCCGTGTACAGAAATCTTCCATCGGGCGAGAGCGCTATTCCCCATGGACGAGCGCCCACCTTGATCGTGTTCAACAGCTCGTAGCTGCGGCTGTCGATCACGGCTACGGTTCCGGCCCGCCCGTTGCTGACATAGACCCTTTGGCCATCGGATGCCACTTTGACCTTCATCGGGCGCGAACCCGGAGGCAAGGCAATGACCTTCAGCACCTTGAGGTTGAGCGTATCGATGACGTTCAGCTCACCGGCCGATTCTGAGGGAATGAATCCGATGTCGGCTCCCGGCAAAAAATCCATGCTGCGCGGGCGGGCATTCACTTTGAAATGGCCGGCCGTCTTGAAATCGGCGGTATCGATGACGTATATGTCGCCGCCGGCTTCGCAGGTGACGTAGAAGCGCTTGCCGTCGGGCGCGGTGGCCACGCCTTCCGGCTCCTGGGCCACGACGATGATTTGTTCCACTTTCCCGCTGGCGATGTTGATCACGCTTGCTGTCTTGACGTCTTCATTGGAGGCGTAGAGCTTTGCACCGTCCTTGCTGATCGAGAATTCTTCCGGGTCCGACCCAGCCGAGATCTTGCGCGTCAGCTTCCTTTGCGCGACATCCACCACGCCGATCGCATCGGCCGATTTATCCGCCTTGACCGCGTCATCATCGTCATCGCCGCCCTTTTGGAAAATGGGATTGCCTTTGGCATCGAGCTGAGGGGGCGCCGATATGGGCGTGCCGCTCAGGGCGACGTACACCGTTTTGCCGTCCGGACTCGGGTGGATGCCGCGCGGACGCTTGCCGACCGGGATCACGCCCAGCACTTGATTGTCGCCGCCATTGATGATCGTTACGTCGCCCGAAACCTCGTTGGAGACGTAGATCTGATACTGCTGACCCGCCTGTGCCGCCAGGGGTGACAATGCGATCAGGCCGGAGGCCAGTATCCGAACGCCCATCTGCCCGGCGATGCGTGCACGCATATACATCGACTACCTCCACCTGCGGTCCAAACCACCGCCGCGAGTATAAGCGCGATGCGGCCTCTGCCGGTCAAGAAACCCCGTTTTCGGCCGATACCCGGTCGACCAATGTCACATTCCCACACACCCTCCGCCAGGTCGCTCGGGCGCCGCATACGCGTCATGTATGTCGTGGTGCTCGTCGTGCTGCTGGCCGCGAGAATGTGGACCGTGCACGGCGTCCATCAATTCTTCATGCTGGATGCGGCGCGCGACGCTCTGGTGGGCATCGCCGGTCAGCTTCCGGGACGGTCAACCGAAGTCATGAACGCGGCCTACGTCCGCGCCTATGCGCCCGACGCGCCATCCGGCGACGGGATCGATGGCGCGATCGCGGCATGGGCTGCCCTGCATGCCAAGGCGGCGCTGCTCGTGGCGCAGGCATGCGCCGCCGCCGATTCCCCGTGTGTGCCCTTTCACGCACTCGAGGGGCAAATGCTCGGCGTCGCCGCAAGCGCGCGCGCGGTCGCCGAAGCGGCGCCGGCCGTTCGCGCCGCGGCGCTCGGCCGGCTCGAGGCACAGCAGGCCCGGTACAATGCGGCCGCCAAGTCGTGGGCCGACGGATTGACGGCGCGCTTCGCGGCGGACTCGATTGCGCAGCGGCACACGCTGCTCTTGTGGGCCATCGCCCAAATCATCGCCACCGTCGTCATCGTCGCCGTCGTCGTCGAACCCTTCATCCGCCGGCTGCAGCGCGAGCGCTCCGAAGGCGACAGAACCTCCGAGGGCCATAGCCGCCTCGCCGCAATCGTCGAGCGCGCGACCAGCGCCGTGATCATTTCCGACCCGAAAGGACGAGTCGAATGGGTCAATCAGGGCTTCGCGCATTTGACGGGATATTCGATCAGCGAAGTCGTCGGCCGCCGCCACGACGAGGTTCTCTGCACCGATCAAACCGATCTGGCAGCCCGCGCCGCGCTGCACGCGGCGATCGACACGGGCAGCGGCTGCCAGGTCGAACTGCTGAATCGCACCCGCGAGGGGCGAGAGTACTGGGCGCATATCGACTTCCAGCCCATACGCTCGGCAAACGGCGCTCTCGGGTCCTTCATGGCGATTTGCAAGGATGTCACGGAGCGGCGCCAAGCGCGTGATGCGCTGCAGGCCGCGAAGGAGGCCGCCGAGCGTGCGAATCACGCCAAGAGCGATTTCCTCGCCACCATGAGCCACGAAATCCGCACCCCCATGAACGGCGTACTTGGTTTCGCGAACCTGCTGCGGGACACGCCGCTTGACGAGGAACAGCGCGAATTCGTCCGCACCATCGAGCGCTCGGGCCAGAATCTGCTCGCCATCATCAACGACATCCTCGATTTTTCGAAGATCGAAGCCGGGGCGATGACGCTCGAGAACATTCCGTTCAATCTCTCGGAGGCAATCGAGGAGGTGGCCGGACTCATGGCGGGCAGAGCCGAAGAGAAGCACCTGGAGTTGGATCTATCGATCGGACCGAACGTACCGCTCCGCGTCGTGGCGGATCCGGGGCGGCTGAAGCAGGTTCTCGTGAACTTGATTGGCAACGCAATCAAATTCACGACGTCGGGCCATGTTTATGTCGAAGTCACGGCGGACGGCAGGGATGGACATCACGATCTGCACGTCCGCGTGCGCGACACCGGCATAGGGATCGAAGCGGCCGCTCAGGCAGCACTGTTTCAGAAATTTACTCAGGCGGACACATCCACGACCCGCCGCTACGGAGGCACCGGTCTTGGCCTGGCCATCTGCCGCCAGCTCATCGACCTCATGGGCGGCAGAATTGGCGTCGACAGCACACCCGGCGTGGGCTCGACTTTCTGGTTCTCTATACCGATCGCGGCCTCCGACACGATGCCCTCCTCCGCTGCACCCCAGGAGATCTGCGGGCGGTCAGCGGCGCCGGCAAGCCTGATTCGAGTGCTGGTCGCCGAAGACAACTCGGTGAACCAAAAAGTCGCGGTGCGCATGCTGGAGCGGCTCGGATGCCGCGTCGACGTCGCCGCCAACGGCGCAGAGGCGGTGCAGATGACGACCCGGCTGCCCTACGGCCTCATCTTCATGGATTGTCACATGCCCGAGATGGACGGATTCGAAGCCACGATGGAGATTCGACGACGCGAAAGCAAGCTGGGTTCCGCCGCCACACCCATCGTTGCGCTGACGGCGAGCGTGTTCAAAGAGGACCGCGATCGCTGTCTATCCGCCGGCATGGACGGAGTCATCGGCAAGCCCGTGCAGCCAACGGAACTCGCAATGGTGCTGATGCGATTTGCGCCCAGGGACGCCGCCGGCGTCACGGCGTAGCGGCCGCGACCATCGCTTGGGCTAGGGCTCGCCGGCATCCCTCGCCCGGGCGGCGCGGCTCTGTTCGGCGGACCCGATGGTCCGGCTTGCCAACCACAGCAGCAACAGCGCCAGCGGCATGACGCCGATCATGCTCAACATGCCGGTGCGCAGCGAGCCGGTCAGCGCGGCTGCCTTGCCGGTGGCGTAGGGACCCAGCCCCAGCCCGAGAATCGAGACCGCGAGAAGGAATACCGCTCCGGCGGTGCCGCGCATGCGCGGCAGCACGCAATCCTGGATCGCGGCAACCGCCGGTCCTACCCAGAAGTAGGCGACGAACAGGGTGAGCGGCATGATGAGGTAGAAAAGCCCCACATCCTTGACGGCGAGCGCCGCCACCAGCAGCGGCGCCGGCAGCGTCGCGGCCAGCATGCAAACGAACACGCGCCCACGCGGATCACGCCGCTTCCACACATCCGAGAGGTGGCCGCCGGTCACGCAGCCGGCCGCCGATGCCAAGGCTCCCGGCACTCCGAGCATCAGGCCGGCGACGTCGGCGCCGACTCCAAAGGTGCGGATTGCATAGGGCGGCCCCCAGAAAAAGAGCGAGTAGGAGACGAAGGCGATCATGCCGAAGCCGCATAGCGCGAATACAATTGCGCGCGTACCGAACAGCAGCGAGTAAGTCGGCCGATCGGTGGCGTAGAGCATCTGCGTCCATGACGTCACTGCATAAATGCCAAGCCCAATGGTGCCCCACTGCAAGGCATCGCCCGTAACTCGCGCGAGAAACAGCGCGACGCCCGCGATCGCGCCGAGCAGCAGCAGGTTGCGGCGCAAGGCACCCGGAAAGCGCGCGACGCTCCATAGCGTAATGGGCGGCAGTATCGCCGCCAGCTCGAACGCAAATGCGCGCCATGCGCCCGGTGTTACCACGGGCGATGGATGTCCTTCGGCGGCACCCCGCGCCGGTTCGTGCAGCGTCAGCACCCACAAGGCCAGCAACAGACCCGGCACGCCGACGGCAAGAAATGCCACCTGCCACCCCGCAAGGCCCAACGGCGCCGCGCCGTGCGCGTAGCTGTGGTTCCATGCATGCGCGATCCACCCGCCAAGCGGCAGGCTGAGTCCGCCGCCGACATACAAGCCGGCGGTGTAGATGGCGAGAACCAGCGCGCGGCGCCGGGCCGGGAAGTGATCGGCGAGCAGCGAGTACGCGGCCGGCGAGGCGCTCGCCTCGCCGATCCCGACGCCGATGCGCGCGACCGCCAGTTGCCCGTAGGAACCGGCGAGTCCGGACAGCGCGGTCATGGCCGACCATATGGCGAGCCCTATGGCAATCAACCGGCCGCGGTACCAACTGTCGGCGAGACGGCCGAGCGGGATGCCGAATAGAGCATAGAACACCGCGAACGCGGTTCCGTATAAAAAACCCAGCTGAGCATCGCCGAGGTGCAGATCAGCCTTGATGTCCTGCGCCAGGATGGAAAGAATGCTGCGATCGATGAAATTGAGCACATACACCAGGAACAGAACGCCGAGCACGTACCAAGGATAGAGGCCGGCCGGCTCGCGGCGCGACAGCGGAGAACTCATCGCGTTGACCCTCGATGTACGGACGCGCTCAGCATACCGCGAAGCGGCGTATTGCCGCAGCGCGAACTCAAGGCGTTCGCAGCGACTCCGCGAAATCCGCGCGCGGCAGGTCATCGCAACTCGCACGCAACAGCGCCTGAAAGTTACGCAATGGTTCGCCTACGGCGTCGATTCGATGCACCGTCGAGTGTGCGGTCTTCGTGAGCCGGCCCCACAGCGGCAGCAGCGCGCTCGGCGGCGCGAGCCCGCGAAACTCCAGGGCGAAAGCCGCGGCCATCGCGAGCGATGCCAGACAGGCATCGAATGAACGCGCGACAGCGCGGTGTTTCCCGTAGGCGATGAAACCCAGGCTGGCAATATCCGACTGATTGCCGGCCGGATCGTGCAGCCCGACATCCAATGTCGTGGCCTCTGCTGCGCGGCGCGCGGTCGCCAGAGGTTCGGTCATCCCCCAGGCCAGGTACTCCGCGCCCACGGCATCGCCTGCGCGTGCCAACAAGGGCGGCAACCCGAGTCCCCCGCCGTCCAGCAGGTGCGCAACATGACGCGACGCCAGTACGCACAAGTCCGTCAATGCGCTGTTGACCTGGTCAATGGCCTTCGCGGCACGCTGATCGTGATACCCGCCGCTCGAGACAACGGCGTCCTGCTCGCTGTCCGCGGCGTGCTGCAGGAACGTCGGATTGTCCTTCAAGGATTGCAGCCCGATTTGGGCGGCGCGGGACGCCTCGGCCAGCGCCCGCAGAGCTTCCGCCAGCACGTTGGGCAGCACCCTCCAGGACGTCGGCGACTGATGCGTCATTTGTTTCCGCTTCGAGCCGCCAAGCAATCGGTGGAGACGCTCGAGGCTCTCCCGGTAGTAAGGATCCAGCCAGCGGTCGGCCAACCGCCGGTCGAAGTGGCCCTCTGGGCATTGAGCCGCCTCCACGCTCAACGCGAAAATCTGCTCCGCCAGCTTCACGCGGCGCCCGGCGGTCAGCGCCACATCACACGCCATCGCCGTCGCGAATGGCGAGCCGTTGATCAGCGCCATCGCTTCGCCCACGCCCAAGGGTAGATCCGCGAGGGGCGCCATGAGCCAGGTCAGGGCCATGACTTCGCCGGAACAGGCAACCGCCTGCATTGGAACCGGCGGCACCGCATGAAGCAGGTCGGCAACCGCTTGGGCCGTGCTCGGGCGCAACTTCCCGGATCCCGTCATCGCATTCGACAGCCTGGCGAAGACGGCCAGCCTGACGCATCGTTCGGACAGCATGTCCCCGCCGGGACCCGCCTGCAGCGCAAGGAAGCTGCGCAGCGTCTCGCCCTGCCGGCGTGACTCCTGCTCGCTGAGCACGACTTTGGCGCGAGAACCCGGCGCCGTCGTCGAGCCGTAGACGTAGCCGCCCTTCTGTGCCACGTACGCCTCGAATCGAACCCGCCCTCGAGCAATGGCGGCATTCGCTTCAGCGCCCAGTTCGATGACGGCTCGATCAAAAGCGACCCGCTCGGCATTTTCCAGAGTCATGTCGGATACCGACGCCAGGACGATCGTGTTGATATCGGGGAGTTCGGGCATTTGCGAGATCTTGCACGGCGGACCGGCCGGCTTGCAAATCATCCGCGCACGGAGCTGCGCCGCGCGAGCCGTGCGGCCGCGCAGCGCAACCCTTTCAATCCTCTTACTTCGCGCAATCCGTGCGGTGCAGGACCACTCGACGATTGTGCGCGCGGCCTTCGCGCGTCGCGTTGTCCGCCACCGGATTGTCCGCTCCGTACCCCTTGACCGACATGCGGCCTTCCGAAATGCCGTGGCCCGTCAGGTACTCCGCGACCGCCTGTGCGCGCCGCTCGGACAGACCCCGGTTGTACAGGGCGCTGCCGGTCGAGTCCGTATAGCCGTCGACTTCACCGTTGACGAAGTGCAGGCGCTGCAGCCTCTGAATCATCTTATCGAGCAGCGCCTTGTCCTCGTCCGTCAGGACTGCCGAATTGGTTGCAAAATGCACCTCCTGCGTTACATCGCAGGGGCAACCGTACTTATCGACCGCCACGCCCGGCGGCGTATCCGGACACAGCGACACCGGCTTCGGCGGCGGCGGTGGCGGCGGCGGTGGCGGTGGCGGTGGCGGCGGTGGGGGTGGCGGCGGCGGTGGCGGCGGGGCGGCTGCCGGAGCCGGGGACTCGCCGGCGCCAAACCGATAGTTGATGCCGACTCGGAAGACGTTGGCGGTGAAGCTGTTGTGGATGCTGTCCAGCGATAGATTGCCGAATTCCGTGCAGGTGGCAGCGGTGCCGGTGCAGGTCGTTACGGTGTTGCTGCCTTTGCCGAGATTGACGTACGTGTACTCCGCCTTGAACGACCATGCGGGTGCAAGTTGGGCTTCCACGCCGACGCCGGCCCCAAAGCCGCTGGAGTTATAGTTCTTGCCACCGGAGAAGCTCGCGGTTCCCGTGGCGTCGGTGAAACTCGCCGTAAAATTGTGTGATCCGCTGGTGAAAACACCGCCCACCCGCACGAAAGGCATCCAATTGTCGATCGCGTAGCCGAGCCGCGGACCCAAGATGGCGAAACCGTTCGGGCTGCCTTTGCCGGAGAACGCATAGGTGCCGTCAGGAGGCGGTGGCGCTCCGGCATAGGTATACGACCGGTTGCGGTTCTTCGCACTGTAGGCGTCGTAATCCAGTCCAAAGCCCCAGACCCACTGGTCGCTTTGGAAGTTGTAGCCGATCTGCGCGCCGCCGACGAACGTACCGTTGTTGGGGCAATAGCGATTGTAGAATGCATTGGCCAGGGGCGGACTGCCTGTGATGACGTTTCCCGGTTCCCAGGTGTTGCAGGTGTTATTCCACAAACCGCCGATGTTCCCGCCGATATAAAAGCCGCGCCAGTCGGTGCTCCCCGTGGTAATGAGATCTTGCGCGGACGCCGCGCCCGCGAGGGAGACGAACGCCACAAGCGCCGCCGATGAGGTTGTCGGTTTCATAGCTCGCGTCCTTATGCCGATGTTCGAAACGGATCGGTACCCGCGTAGTCTCATGGAACGCGCGGCAGCTGGTAATTGGACGAAATGCCTAGACGCTCTGCGGGCGGATCTCGCCGCGTTCGGCCGTAGGCCACCGGGACAGGCCGATCCGGGCGCCTCGGCGACTTCGGAGTGCTAGTGGGCCAACTGAAAATTGGTCGAGACGACCCATCCTTCGTTGCCGAGCTCGTCGGTGACCTTCCACCACACGCCCATCTTGTCGCCGGTCGGGTAGAGCATCATGCCGGGATCCAAGTCGCGTACCACCGCGGCCTTGAGGTTTGATTCCGCATACATTTTGCCGGGCTTGGCCATCCTGACCGCCTGCTGCACATTGTCAGCCTTGGCGTCGGGAGCGGCGGTCTTCATGTCACCGACCATTTTGATATACGCGTCGAGGTAGGCCATGGTGACCACCTGGCCGATTTCCGTATTGGCGTAGCCGCTGGCGCCGCCGGCGGCAAATCCGCCGAAGAACCCGCCGCCGCCGCCGCCCATCCAACCCAAGTCGGTCTTTTTGGCATGGCCCTGCTCCAACGCCACCTGCTCCGTCGAGCGCACGTCGGTCAGCGTCAGTACGACGTCCGCCGTCTTGCTCTTCAGACTGATGCCGCCGACCACCGCGCCGACACCGTGCCCTATCAAGCCGCCGAGCATTCCGCCAATATTGGTCCCGCCCGAGTTGCGATTTTGGTTGACGATGTCAGGCACGAGCACATAATCGGCCGCCTTCATCTGCCCCTTGCCGATATTCGATCCCTGGCGTTCCTCGCCGCTCGCGGCGAGCGCCCGTTCGGCCTGGGCCGCCTGCAACCCCTTGCCGCGATCCACCAAGGTAAAACACTTGGACTGCGCCACGAACACCTTGATCAGCGCGGCAGGCGATTCTAAATTGAGCGCGACCCACCACTGATTTTGCGGTTCGGTCACGGCCAGGGTACCGATCTTCTTGTCGCAGGTGGGGATCTGCGGCGGCGGCGCCTCGGCCGCAGCGGCAACGCCCGCGGCGAAAGCCGGTCCGGCGGTGACGATCAAGGCTGCGATGCAATGCCGAACACTCGTGGGAGACTTTTTCATTGTTTTTCCCTTCAAATGGGTCTCTAGATCGGACTACCCTTCCAGGCAAAAAATACCATGGCGCAGAGAATTGACCTAGTTATTTGCACATGGTGCGGCTGCATATGGTGCGGCGCGTACAATGCCGGTTCCGTCAGCCAAAGGTTCCCGGAGCACCCGGCTGTGCGAGTGCGCTCGACGGCGATTCGTTCTTCGGATAGAAATACTTGTAGTACCACGCGCATCCCGTCTCGATCTGGGTCTGAATGCGCGGGGGTATGTCGTGCTTCTTGGGCTTTCGCACGCGGTCCGATTGGATGTGCGGAAATTTCATGCCGTAATGGCTGTCGCTTTCTTGCGGCCCCATGATCGCGAGCTTGTCGGGATCGATTTGAAATGGCGACAGACCCAGCCAGGCGTAGATGCGCGACATCAAAGCCACAGGATGCTCGACCAAATCTTCGAAGCGCAGCAAATACAAGCGCTCCTGAACCGGCTTGGGCAAATCCGGCACCGCATGCAACGATATCAACGGCGCCCCAATCGCCTTGTCCTTGGCGAACAGCGCATCGGCACGTCCCGCCCGGTCGAAGTCCGCCAGATGGTCGATGAAGTCCACCAGGATGGTGCGTTGATGCTGCGCCTCGATGGAACCGTATATCTGCCCCAACTCGCGCAAGCAAACGATCAGCTTGGCTTCGGGCTCGATTTGCAGCAGCAGCTCGATGGCGTGGAGCCACGCCCGGTTCTTGTCCACCACCACCTGCTTGCGGCAGTCGCGGTTCCATCCCCGCAGAAAACCCTGCATGGCCGATGCCAGATGCCCATAGCTGCTCTCGAATGAGTGATCGAGTTGCGACAGAAAGAACTGGTCGTTGCTGATCATGCGCCGGATGCCCAAGACCATGTTGCACAGGGGCGAGCTGAGTCCCTCGCACTGAATCTCCGGGTGCTGGGCGAGCATTTGGCACAGCAGCGTGGAACCCGCCCTCGGTAATCCGGTCACGCCGACAAATGTTGGATTCATCCTGAGCCTTTGGTTTTCGGTGCGGTGATTATAAATCACCACGCTGAAATGCAGGGCAAATCGTTGGGCCGATCTGCAGCCGCGCGCGGATCAGGCGAGGAGAGCCTCGTCGCTCAAGGTTCGCAATGTTTCCGTATCCTCATCATCGCCGCGCAATAGCTCGAGAAAGTCCAGGTCCGCGAGCGGCGAACCCACCGCCGCACCCTGCGCCAGCGGCCTGCCGTGCTTCAGAACCGCGGTCAACAGTTCCGGCGTGGCGACGCCGGTTGCACACACGGCGATGCCGAGACTTCGGGCGGCGCCGAGGATGCCGTCAAATAGCAGCGCCTCCGGGATCCGGTCTCCCATCCTGAGAAGCAGCCATGGATCGATTCTCAGCTTCGAAATCGGCAAAATGGTGAGCAGCCGAAGATTGGAGTGAGAAGCGTTGAAACCGTCGAGCGCAATTGAAATACCGGCCTCATGAACCTTGGCCAGCGTGCACAGGGTCGCCGAGCACGCACCAATGGCCGTCTCCTCGACTTGAAGTTCGAGCAGCGATGGCTCGAGCGCATGCTCCGCCAGGATTCGATTTACCAAGGGCAACAAGGCGGGGTCCGCGAGCAAGTTCTGCGCCACCGGCACGCCGATCGCGAAGTCGTGCCCGACTTTCCGCAGCCACGTACGCTGCGCGCGGCAGGCTTCTTGCAAGCGGCGCTCGAAGATCTCCCATTTGAGGCCGGCTTCCTCGATTTCCGCCAAGAGTTGAATCGCCGGCCGGTCATCGGGCGATCCAGGAACACAGAGCAGAGCCTCCACTCCGGCGACTCGGCCAGTTCGCAGATCGATCTGGGGTTGATAACGAAAGACCGCGTTTGCCGCCGCCAGGCGGATTTGCAGCGCATCGCTGCCCACGGGCACCGCTGGTCGTTCGCGTGAAGCAGAACTTGTCGGCAGAGTCTTGCGGCGCGCAGCGCCGCCACGCTGCATCGATGCGCCGGTCAAACGCGCGATCACCCTGCTGCCAGCGGCCTTCTCGCTCCAAGCGGTCAAAACCTTTGATTTGAAGGTGAGGACGCCGAGGATGATGATCGAAGCAGTAAACCAGAGCGCCGAGCGTGCGGCAGACGTTGCGCCTGCCGCGGTCAGCGGCACCACCGCACCCCGCCCGGCGAGACTTGCGGCGGCGGAATCGGGCGCCCGATCGGAAACTTTCGCGATTGCGCTCAATTGGCGCCATTGAATCGTGTCGACTGTCCGTGCGGCGATGAGCCAGCCACGCGCGTTTCCCCTGCCATTTGCCCTATAAATCGGCAGAGCAGCCACCAGAGCCGGCCCGTTGGCGAGAATCAACGGTTTGGCGATGCCGGGGATGCCGGCTGCACCGGGCGCCGGCAGACTGGGCAACTCGGCAAGGAACGCCCTTGCGTCCGGAAATCCACGATTGTGGCCTTGATTCAAACGGCGCCAAAACAGCGGCGTGCCGTGAGAGTTGATGATCAGGACTGTGTCGATGCGCTCCGCTGCCAACTTTTCCGGCGCGTAGTGAGCCGAGACATAAGGTAGGTTGGGGCGTGAAACGTACTCGTAGGTATCATCGGCCGAGGCAAGTGCCCGTGCGGATATGATCAATTCGTTGAGCTGATCGGACGCGCCGTCATGCCGCGTCTCCGCCCACGAAGCGGACGGTAGCAATAAGAGAAGCACCGCAGCCAAACCAGCTCGAAGCTGGAACACTAGGAATGCGGCAACCGGTCCGCGATCGGCGGCGGGCGCTGGCATCGATGACGACTCCCGTTTCCGAGAAGGAGATTCTCGCGCCGCTGCCGCGCTCAGCCTTTCGGATTCGTTGCGCGGCGGCCGCGCAGCACAACCAATGCGCCTGCCAATAGCGTCAGTCCGCTCATCATCGAAGCCGGATCGATCTCCGGCGCTCGGACGGACTGTGCCTCACCATGAAACCAATTATCGTGATCGGTGCCGCCGCGTCCGTGATCGTCCGCGCGCGCGGCTCCGGCCGTGCCGAGCAGTAGTATGGCGAGGCAGACGATTTGCGTTTTCATGGCGTTTCCTAACAAGTTGAGATCCAGTACCTATCCGACGGGCATAGTTGAACATTGGCGATCTCGCTTTTCTGTACGTTAGGGCGCATAGCGCTCACTTGGCCGGCCAGCAAGGGCGCAACCGGTCTCACCCATGGACTCACGCTCATCGGTGCTGCGGTGCTTTTGTGTCGCGCCGCGTAAACCGCCGTCTTAGATTTTCCGGCCGCCCACGAGCAGCAACCCGGCGCCAAGCACTATCGCGCCAACGCCCGCCCAGACCGGGATGTTGACCGTCTCCTTTTCTTTCACCGCCATCTCGAACGGGCCAATCTTCGCCTGATGTGTCTCCTTGGTGTATGTAACGCCGCCGTACACCAACCCCAGGATGCCGGCCGCGATCAGCGCAAGAGCGGCGATCTTAAGTGCGTTCATAGTGTTTCCTCGAGTAGCAATGGTTGTGAGCACCGGGCCCATTGCGGATTCCGGCCATTGGTGCTATGTGATTGATTTGTAAGGGTTCCTACGTTTCTCTCGCCTTCGAGATTGAGGCAGATTCAAAAATTCGAGTGCAAAACCGAGAACTTGAAGGTGGAAGTAGATCATGTCTATCACTATGGTAACGGTGCAATCTCATCGCAGGGATGCCTCATGTTCCTGACCCGCCTAAGCGTTTCGGCTCGATTTCTGCTGGTGCTGGCCATCGGATTTACGTTCCAAGCCGGCATCTCCATCGTGTCGCTGTTGGATCAAAAAAACGCCCTGATGCAGGACCGGGCAAGCGAAGTCAAGCATCTGCTCGAAGTCGGGTACAGCGCGGTAGTCTTCTATCACGATCAGGCCACGAAGGGCGTTATGAGCGACGCGGAAGCGCGGCGGGCGGCAGCGAATGCCCTGCGAGCGATGCGCTACGATGGGAAGAATTATTTCTGCATCTGGGACCTGAAGGGCACCGGCATTGCTCATGGAGGCAGACCTGAGCTCGAAGGCAGGACTTTTCTGAACTCGCCGGACGCGAAGAAGAATCCCGTCGTCGCCAGCATGGTGGGCAAGTTGCTCGATGTGGCAAAGAGCGACAAGAAGGAAGGTGCCGTTTCCTATCGCATTCCCAGGGCAGGCCAAACAATACCGCTCGACAAGGTCGCCTACACCCGTGTCTTCGAGCCCTGGGGCTGGTCGATAAGCACCGGTGCCTACATTGACGACATCGAGTTCGCGTTCAGGTCCCGCGCCCTGGCGGCGTTATGGGTATTCATCGGACTGATCACCCTGGCAAGCGCCATAACCTTCATCATTGGCCGAGACTTGGCGCAGGCCATGAATCGCCTATCCCGTCGGGTCACGAGCGTCGCCAAGGGCGAATTGGATGATGAAGTGCCCGACGTCGACCGGGCCGATGAGGTCGGTGTCATGGCGCGCGCACTGATGGTATTGCGAGACACCAGCAGAGAAGCGGCAGAGCTCAAACTCGACCAGCTGACGGGACTGCCTACTCGGAAGCTATTGATGGATCAACTCAAGCGGGCCAAGGGCGTCAGTGCGCGCAGCGGCAGTTACGGCGGGCTGATGATGATCGACATGGACAAGTTCAAGGAGCTGAACGACACCCATGGGCATGACTTCGGCGACATGCTTTTGCGCGAAGTGGCGCGCCGCCTCACGACCAGTCTGCGCGACGGCGACACCGTGGCGCGCCTCGGCGGAGATGAATTCATCTTGGTTGTCGTCGATATTGGCCGTACGGAAGCCGATGCCGCCGCCGCCGCGGAAGCGGTTGGCAATAAATTATTGGAGTTGCTCAGCGAACCCTACCAGCTCGGCAACCTGACCCACACCGGCGCGGCAAGCATCGGCATTACGCTGTTCAAAGGGGATGACGTTTCCGCCGATGATTTGTTGAAGCAGGCCGACCTTGCCATGTACAAATCCAAGGATTCAGGCCGCAATGTGTACCGGTTCTTCAGACCGCACATGGAGACCTCGATGATCCAGCGCGCGGCCTTGGACAAGGAGCTGCGGCAAGCGCTCATCGACGGACAGTTTCACCTCTACTACCAACCTCAGGTGGGGCCCGAAGGCGAACTCACGGGAGCCGAAGCGCTGCTCCGCTGGGAGCATCCGCGGCGAGGCTGGGTGTTGCCGGGCGAATTCGTTCCGGTGGCTGAGGAAACCGGATTGATTTTGCCCTTGGGCCAATGGGTCCTGGAAACCGTATGCAAGCAGCTGGCAGTCTGGGCAAACCGGGCGGCGACGGCGGACCTCAGGGTCGCCGTAAACGTCAGCGCCCGGCAGTTCCAGCGCCCCGACTTCGTGGAGCAGGTCGTATCGACGCTGCGCAGCACGGGCGCCAATCCCAACCGGCTGACGCTGGAGTTGACCGAGAGTCTGCTGGTCCATAATGTTGAAGATGTGGTCCAAAAAATGTCGGAGCTGAAACGCGAGGGCGTGAACTTCGCGCTCGACGATTTCGGCACAGGATATTCCTCGCTGTATTACCTGAAGCGTTTGCCCCTGGATCAGCTGAAAATCGACCGCTCTTTCGTTCGCGATGTGCTGACCGACCCGGACGACGCGGCAATCGCGAAGACGATCGTGGCTTTGGCTCAGACCCTCGGATTGAGAGTCATCGCCGAGGGCATAGAGACGGCGGCACAGCGGGCCTTCCTCGCGAGCTCGGGTTGCCATTGCTACCAAGGCAACTTCGTCAGTCAACCGCTGTCAATACAGAACTTCCAGCAATTTGTTGACTGCCGCGCTCAATTCAAACCGGCGCCGGCGTCCGTGTCCGAAGGCATGCTCTGTGTCGAGCCGGTTGATTGACCTCATCGGCGCAGCGATAGACCAGTGCGGAAGGAATGCGCGCCGATGGGGTTTTGCCTGTCCTTCGGCGCCTCACTGACCGGACAGGCGCTTCGCGAACGAAACTGCGTACGCCGGCGAGCGGAATAGCAAAATGGGATCGTTGGTCGGGGCAATACCATCCGCCATGACCAGCGGATCGAAGTTTATCGGTTCACAGGCGATGCCCTTCTGTTGCACCGTCGCCTGGGTGATATTGAGCGTGCCGGCGGTGAAATGCTTGCGCGCCTCCGGCCACGCCAAGGTCGGATTGTCCTGCGGATCGCCGGGCTCGCCGACGTAGACCACCATGTCCCACAGCGCCGGCCCTTTGCGGGTGCGCTCGATGAGATTCTTCTCGAGAAAGTCATGGGGCGCGGCCTTCATTTCCGCAGCGGTCATCTCCTTCGTGCCGTCGCGCGGGATGAAGCGCCACCTCACCAGGTGCTCGGTACCCTTCGCATCGATGAACTTGAACGTGTGAATGCTGAAGTATGTCGTCTGATAATAGTTCGCAGTCGGCGTATGGTGGCTCGCCAGCGTCGTCAGAGCCATCGCGTCGGGGTGGGTCGCGGCATAGGCCTTTAGCTTCTCAGGGTCGGGCTGGCCCGTGTTGGGATCTGGCTTCGCGGCGACGATGGCATCGCGGAATGAGGCCGGTGACGCTGCAGCGAAGATCGGCGCGTTGATCATGGTGATGTGCTGCAAGGCGCCGCCGGGAAGATGGAACTCAAGCGCCATGCCGCGCGGCGCGGGCGCCGCATCGGGTACTTCAGGACTTCCACCCCCCAGCGAGAAGCGAGCGATTACGGGAATCGTTTTTCCCGAAAACAGCACCGAGCGGCTGAGGGCGGCCGCGTCAGCAGTCCCAACAAACTCGCCGGCAGCGCACGTGCCTTTGATGTGGTTCCTGCGCTGTCCTGGATGTACGCCGAAGGTGCCCTCGAAAGCGTCGATCATTTGCGGGGCGTTGACCTCGGTGCCGGAAGCCGGTGCGCCCATGGCCAACATGGAAGTGGTGGATGTGGTTGACGTAAAAATCAGGAGCGCGAGCCGCGCGCCGCGGCGGAAATAAAACGGCTTCATTTCAGGAACCCTCCGTCGATGGATGAGGTGGCAATACTGATTGTTCGAGCCCAAGCGCATCTGCGTCGATTGTAGAACGATCGGCAACGTGCTTCAAACGGCGCTCCCGATGCCGCGACTTCTTATCAGCACGTCGATCAGATCCGCCGCGCAATCCCTGCTTGGGGACGTCGAGTCGGCGAGTCTGCGCGCATGCGTGCTCCAACGTACCGACGGGGCCACGCGTTTTTCATACACTCGCGCCGCGATAGCAGCCATGCTTCTTACAGTCGCTGGCTGCAAACTCTTGAGGTCGAAAATGAGCTGTCGGGGATAGAAAATGAGCACATACGCGAAATTACTAGTGGCCATGGCATTGCTGGCGGGGCCCGGGATCGCAAGCGCGGCGGACGCGGTGACATACAACTTCACAGGGGTGGTTACATCTGGCCCTGCGACGATAGGAGGCGCCGTCACCGGCACTTTTACTTTCATGTACAACGGTTCGAGCACCATCACCGGCACTGTTGGTTCGAGTTCTTCATGGGAAATACAGGCGGATGGGCAACCATATACAGCGTATTACTCGGTCTTCTCTTCGGTAGTAACCGGTTCCGGAAGATACGAATCGAGCCCTGACTGTCCCCCCGACGATAGAGACTGTCACTCATATGTAAACTGGTACGGCACAGGGCTTTCTGCGTACGAGGCCATTCTTGCTTATCCCACATATTCTTACCTGAACATCACCGGGAGTACGCCATCGCCGTTCAAGAGCCCAGGCTACGCGGTGAATTTGTTGTCGATGGGTGCGAGCGCGAATGGCGGGTATGCAGTAGGTCCGTTTGACAGCGACATCGTCCAGTTCACCGTAACCAGTCTGACGCTGGCACCCGGTCCGCAATTAGCCGCACTGCTGACGGAAGTCAGCGGTATCGGGCCGGGCAGAAGCCTGACACATAAGGTTACTGCAGCGCAGGCCTATTACGCGGCCTCCGACACAGAGGCGACATGCGCCATGCTCGCGGGGTTTGTGAACGAGGTCCGCGCCCAGAATGGGAAGAAAATCGGTCAGACGTTGGACGCGAAACTGATTGCCAACGCGGACGCAATTGAGGCTGCGATCGGCTGCAGCCACCAAATAAAGGAAAATGGCTTTAGCGGGCTTGTTCACCTTGATCGACAAGTAATCGAGCCGTGGTACTCGCGCAAACGCCTTATCCCGGCGGATTAGGGTGGCTTCATAAGACAACGCGGTCCAGCAGGCGATTGACCGCAACGGCGAGCCGTACCGATGAAAACGAGCGTTGCCTGGACAGGCCAATACACGATCGGGGGACCGAGCCCGGACGGCCTCAAGGCGACGGCCCGCGTGCCAGCGCCCTTGTGATTGAGCTCGTGAGGGCGGACTAAGGCGCATCGCTGTCTGGCAAGCCAGCTGGTCATGCACAACAGATGGCCGCTATCCGGAAACCTGTAGATCACTGGTGACCGGCCGGTGATGGGCCGACAGGGGCCGAACACTTCGGGTGGACCAATGAAGGGTGCCCCCGCAGCTCTTCGCCCTCGCCCGCCTCCGTTGCGCTGGCCGGTGATCGGTCGTGGACTCCTATACACATACAATGTGTATAGGAGATCTTATGAGACGAGCGCGCAAACCAAGTGCTGAACGCACGAATATTGTACTCGACTCAAAACTAGTCGACCGGGTCAAGCGGCTCGCCAATGTCAAAACGACCCGCGATGCAGTCCATGTCGCGCTCGAGCACTATGTGCGTAGTCGCGACTACTCAGGAATTCTTGCGCTTCGCGGCACGGGCGGCGTTTTAGAAGGCTACGATCCCAAGGCAGTAAGCTCGCCTCGGTGACGTAACAACATGCTCGTCGATTCTTCGGTGTGGTTCGCGTACCTACGCGGTGACAATCTGGTCGAAGTTGCGCTCCTTTCCGAAGCCCTGGAACGGGGAGAGCCGGTCTGGCTCGCGCCGCCCATCCTGCAGGAAGTTCTCCAAGGCGCTGATAGCCCTGACCGATTCACGCGCTGGGATCGGGTACTGGGCGAGTTACCAATAGTGATCGCGCCTGACCCTCGGGAAGCAGCGCGCAGCGCAGCGCATTTGTACGCGCGATGTCGGTGGGCGGGCGTAACTCCACGATCCGCGAATGACTGCCTGATAGCGACGCACGCAATCCATGCAAGCATGCCGCTTCTGCATCGTGATCGAGATTTTGGTTTGATTGCCGGCGTCGAGCCGAAACTCATGCTCGTCGCCGTGAGGCAATAACCGGTGGACGCGCAGTCGATCAAGGTACTACGCGCGAAAGCTGCCCTCGCTAGGCTGCCACGGCCTGTCTCTCCGCTTCCCAACCCTTGCATGCCAAGAGTACGGTGCGTGGAACGGGTCGCTCACCACTCGCGTAATAGGCCACTTGGCGCCTCGACAGGCCGAGAGCCTCGGCTGCATCGCTGAGACTCAGTCCAGCATTTTCCCGAAATCATTCAGGCGGCATTGACCAAAATTCTCCCGGGTGAGGAAGGTCGTTTCGGCAAATGAACGCGGATTTCGATATCGCTGCCGAGGGCTGTTAGAAAAGTCATCAGTCGTTCGACTGAAAACCCCTCGAGCTTGTAGTGTTTGAGCGCGGAAATTTTGGGCTGATTGATGGATAGCGCTGTGGCTGCAGCCGCCTGGGTTAGCCGGCGTGATTCCAGCAGGCGATTGACCGCGACGGCGAGCCGTACTTTCGTATCAAGCTCCGCGGCATCTGGAAGGCCGAGATCGGCAAAGACATTGCCGGAACTCGCCACGACTCTATTGACGCTTTTGGCTTGCTTGGCCATACCTCACCTCGTAATCCGCTCGTGCCGCCTTTAGGCGGTGCTCAATCATTTCAACATCCGTCTTCGCCGTGCGCGTGCCACTCGGCGATTTCTTCTGAAAACAGTGCAGGACGTACATCGCATTCTCAAATCGCACCACATACCCTGCGCGAAACGTGTCGGTCTTATAATCGCTCACCACCTCAAAGACACCAGGCCCGAGACCTTTCCAAGGCTTTGCATCCAGGTGTTTGCCGCCATACTGCGCAACACTCAAGGCAGCTCCGATCTGGCGAACCACGGGATCCGGCATTGCGAGCAAATCGCGTTTGCTTGAGCCGATCCAAAACAGCGGTTTCTCACCGGGAGCTAATTTTCGGCGCACGGCGCAAATATCCTCGTTTTAGGATAATATCCTATTTTCGGAATAAATACGAGCCGGACATAACAGCTTGGGCAAGGGAAAGGTCGCTAACATCTCCTACAGTGGAAATCACAATGTCCGGAGTCGACCCATTCGGTAGACCTCAACGTCGAACCGGCGGTAGACCTGAATTCGGCTGCCATCGGCACAAGCGGACGGATTGATTGTCGCCACGATATGCCGGTCAGCCGCCAGAAAGTCCTCTTACAGGCAAGCATCTGTGCCGATGGTTGCCGGCACGCAGTCGTCCGCGCCGGTTATTCAAACTTTAGGTCGACTTGCCCTTGTTTTGCGCCCCCACTTCCGCCGGCGTCGGCAGACCCACCTTCTTGCAGAACGCCGCCATTCGCGGATCGTCCTTGTAGCGCAGAATGAAGGGGTCGTAGAGCAGGCCTGTGACCCCGCCCTCGCGCTGGCGCCAGGCGCGATCGAGCCACGCAAAGGTCGACTTCGCATCGTTACGCAACGCGTAAGCTTGCGCGATTTCGTAGGCCGCGCCGTCGGCATCCTTATCGATCAGCGTGTTGAGTGCCGCGTCGGCCGCACCCTGGTCGCTGCCGATCTGCTGCGCTAGGGCGAGTGTTATGTCCTGCAACCACCCAGGCGGCACCTGCTGTGCGACAGCCAGAGCCTCTTGCGCCTGGCCACGTTGGATCTTGATGATCGCGAGCTGCGTCTGATAGCTGGCGGCATGCGGCTGCAGCTCAATGGCGCGGCGCACTGCGTGTTCGGCCTCATCGAGTCGGCTGAGTCCCGAGAGATAGATCGCAAGCCAGTTGTACCAAAGCGCACGCAGCGGCTCGGTTGTGAGCGCCGCCCGGGTGAGCCCGATAGCCTGCTCAACCTCGCCCAACGCGGCGAGTTGAAGCCCGAGCGCGAACTTCACGGAGCCGTCATTCGGTGCGAGTTCGATAGCCCGCTGAAACTCCGCTTGCGCTCCGCGCCAGTTGTATTCGGAAACCTGCAGGAGGGAGCCTCGAGCAACATGCACGGCCGCCATGTTCGGAGCCAGGCTGAGCGCGCGCGCAATAGTCGTGCGTGCCATACCGTATGCCTCCTGCGCCGCTTCGCCCTCGAGAAAACCTTCACCGAGGCTAGCCCAGGACTGAGCCAGCCCACACCATGCGAGTGCGTAGCTCGGGTCGATCTCCGTCGCGCGGGTGAAGTACTCGATGGCCTTGCGCAGATCGGCTTCCGTTGCACGGTCATGAAAGAAGCGGCCCTGCAGCACGGCATTGTAGGCATCGAGGTTGCCGTTTGGCGGTCTGTCATCTTGCTCCGCCGTGTGCACACCGGGCAGGAGTTTCGCGAGAAGCGCCTGGGCTACCGCACGCGTAATTTGATCTTGTAGGGCAAAGAGATCCTCGTAGGGACGATCGTAGCGTTCCGACCACTGCAGAGTCCCATCGGCAGTGTCGATGAGCTCCGCGCTAACCCGGATCATGTCTCCGGCCTTGCGGACGCTCCCTTCGAGCAGATGCGCCACTCCAAGCTTCGCCCCGATGCTGCGGCTGTCCTCCTTGGAATCCCTGAATTGAAAGGACGAACTGCGTCCGATGACCTTCAGTCCCGGAAACTGCCCGAGCGCTGTGATCAGGTCCTCCGACATGCCATCCGAGAAATACTGCTGGCTCGGCTCTCCACTTTCATTCGCGAGCGGCAGCACTGCGATGGACGCCGCGCCTTGAACGATAGGCTTTGCCCCGTTGAACCGCGCAATCCAGAAATACCCGAGTGTCAACACGAGCGTCGCCGCAACACCCCCGTACCACAGTTCCTTCCGTCGGCGACGTCGGTCTAGGGCGGGCGCCGTGACCGGGCTCGTCACAACGCGACCGCTGAAGCGGGTGCGGTCCTGCGCCGGTGCCATCTCGTCCGACAGCAGACGCTGGACGCGTTGCACAAAGGCAGGAGGCGTCACTCCGGCAGGCAAACGGGTCCACTGCAGTTCCCGGAATTTTTCCGGGACATGCTCATCATCATCACCCGTATCGTCGACAACGACAGGCAGCAGAAAGGCCTTGCTGGCCATGATCAAGTGCGACCGGTCGACGGCGAGCTTCCACTCGAGCCGGAAATACCCCTCCGCCCGCGCGTGGGTATTGCGCGAGATTACAGGAATGAAAAGTGCGCAGTTCTTGATCTGCCTGCGGATCGACTGATCCCACGCATCTCCGCCGCGTAACTCGCTCTTATCGAACCAGACCTCGATACCGGCTACGCGCAGCGCCTCACAAATCCTCTGAGCCACCTCGGCATCCTGCGAGGCGTAACTCAAAAATACAGCGTTGGAAACTCCTGGCATCCCCGATCACCCCCCTAGGGCGCCAGCTTAGCTCAATCATCTGAACGGCTGCACTGGCTGCGTTGACCGACGGCTAGGGAGCAAGTTCAGCGTCTCAGAAGGGTCGACAGCGGCCGGAGAATATCCAATTAATTCTTCGTCGCCGCGGAATATCATAACCAGCGGCTGACGGTAGATTTCCAGTCGACTTCTGCGCCGGACAAGCGCTCTTGAATGGCAGGAAACTGGCTAGCCAAATTAGAAGTCGATCGTCGGGTTTTGGCCGAAGCCGGCCCATCGAAAATCTCGGTTCGTGCGAGCGCTTCCACATGGTCGAAATGAGTGTTCGGAAAAGGATCAACAGGAATTTACGAGGCCGATGCCTAACTACCTAACTCGTCGACGACAAAATCAAAGCGCGGCGCATCGACTTACGGATGAAGAACTCGACCGTCGGCGGCGGCTTCCTTCCCTCTAACTTTGGGCGCCTTAAAGCCTGAAACTCTTTGAGTAAAATTCGAACGACCGGACGACCATCGGGTTTTTTGGCACGTTTACGGCACAGGTCGAAAAATTCTGCTCTTGTAGCAGATCGTAACTCTTTGATTTTATTAGTAGCGGGGGTAGGATTTGAACCTACGACCTTCGGGTTATGAGGCAAATGCCGGGGTAACGGGGGTGTTGTAAATCAGTCACTTACAGCGCTTGCCATCCCGTTATCCCGGCTCTTCAAGGCACAATTTGGGCACACCCAATCTGACCTAGACACAATCTGGGCACACTGGCGAGAGGAGGCCTATCTAGGCTGCCGCAGCCTCTCTCTCCGCTTCCCAACCCTTGCATGCCAAGAGCACGGTGCGTGGAACGGGTCGCTCACCACTCGCGTAATAGGCCACTTGGCGCCTCGACAGGCCGAGTGCCTCGGCTGCATC